>NZ_JBIBEN010000020.1:0-180141 GCF_042955065.1 Streptomyces sp. NPDC012510 | reverse complement strand
TCTTCCCTACCCCCAAAACCGCGCCCCCGGCCCCGCCGGGGGGGCCCCCCACCCCCGGGGGGGGGGCCCCCACCGGGCCCGGGGCCCCCACCACGAGTCGATTCCCGCGATGTCCCGCCGCGGTGTCCCGCCACGGTCCTACGACGGCCTGAGCGGATCGTGCCCCAGGGTCATCAGCCGGTGGCGGCGGTGCGTTCCGTCGGCCTCCGGCTCGTTCTCCGGATCGCTCTGCTCGGTGACCGTGTCCACGACCTTGTACATGATCCGCACATCGTCGTCCGTGAGGTCCGTGCGCCGCTTCTGCAGGATCTCCAGCACGTGCTGCCCGGTCGGCGAACCGGGATGCTCCGGCAGCGGCTCCGTCTCCTCGCCGGCGTACCGGGTCTTCAACCAGACCGCCAGCTCCTGCGAGGTCATGTTCACCACGCGGTGGAACTCGTCCCAGAGCGCGTCGAGTTCAAGGGCGTCGGTCGTCATCGGGTGCCTCTTCCCATACGGGGTCTTCGTGCGGGCCGCGCGGTGCCTTCAGTCCTCGCGCGGCCAGTTCTCTGCCTCGAACATCCAGCGCTGCTTCTCCAGCTCGTAGGTGATCGAGATCAGCAGGTCCTGTGTGACCTTGTCCGCCTCCTCCGTGGCCTCGATCCGCTCACGCAACCGCCCGATCGCCGTCTCCAGCGCCTCCACCAGCAGCCGTACGACCTCGTTGTCCCGGAGCCAGCCGTCCTTGGGCCCCTGCAGGGCGAACCGCGCAGCGACGGTCTCGGGCCGTCCGTCCGGGGCGACCCCGAGCGCCGCCGCGCGCTCCGCCACCTGATCGGCGTACGACCGTGCCGTCGACACCACCTCGTCGAGCTGGAGGTGGATCGAACGGAACCTCGGCCCCACGATGTTCCAGTGGGCCTGCTTCCCGATCAGCGAGAGCCCCAGCAGATCCACCAGGCTCTCCTGCAGCGCGTCGCCTGCGATCCGGCGGGCGGGCTCGGGCAGCGTGCTCCTCACCATCGTCACTACGTGTCACTCCTCATCGCTTCGTACCGGCGAGCGCTTCATGCCGGGCGGCGTCGGCGCTCCCGGCTCTGCGGAGCAGGTCGGTGCGTTCCTCCTCGCCCATGCCGCCCCACACGCCGGCCGTCTGCCCGTTGCCGAGCGCCCAGTTCAGGCACTCGCGGCGCACCGGGCAGCGGGCACAGACGCGCTTGGCGGCGGCGACGTCGTCGAGCGCCGGTCCTGTGGTGCCCACGGGGAAGAACAGTTCGGGGTCCTCTCCCACGCAGGCCGCTCTCCGCAACCACTCCATGCGAGGCCGGGTGCCCGCAACGGATGGGGGAAAACGCGGCATCCCGGTGCGCGTGGAACCAAGTCCTCCGGAGCCTCGCCGCGCAGGCCGTCCGGTGCGCCGGAGGATTCGGCACGCCGACGGTCGTCGCGCGCCGGCGAGTTCAGCGACTCAGAACGCAGTCCACGAAAGCCCGGACGTCCGCCAGCACTTCGCCCCTGTTGGTCTCGTTGAACACCTCGTGCCGGGCGCCCGGATAGACGTGCTCGGCCCAGTCGGTGCCGCGCAACTCCTCGATCCCGGTGCGGCTGCCGGGCAGTGGCACGATGCGGTCGTCGTCGCCGTGCAGCCACAGCAGCGGCAGCGAACCGACGGACCCCCTCTTGGAGATCCGCTCCAGGGTGCGGTCGAAGGCCTCCAACGTCGGCCGCTTGAAAGGGCCGTGCCACACCAGAGGATCGGCCGCGTAGGCGGCGCCGACGGCCATGTCCCTCGAGAGCAGCTTCGGATCGAGCGGCGCGTCGGGCAGCTCCGGCCGCGCGAGCAGCTCCCGCAGCGGCTCCCAGATGCCGATCACCGGCCCCGAAAGCACCACGCACGTGAGCGCGGCGCCGTACCGCTGCGCGTACCGCGCGGCGATCAGACCGCCCATGGAGTGGCCGATGAGCACCACGGGCAGGCCCGGGTACGCGGACCGGGCCATCTGCTCCACCCGGTGCGCATCGGTGACGACGTCCTCGAAGTCCTCGATCAGCACCCGCTCGCCCGCGGACCTGCCGTGCCCCATGTGATCGGGACCGAACACCGCGGCGCCATGACGGACCAGCGCGTCGGCCACATGTTCGTATCGGCCGATGTGCTCCCCGTAGCCGTGCACCAGGACCGCCACGTACCGCGCGCCCTGGCACGGCCACTCCCGTGCGGTGACACCACCTCGCGTACCGGCGAAGCTGTGCTCGCGCGAGTCGGCCATGACTCCTCCAACTATGTCGGTGAAGGTACCCCGGGCGATCTTGCCAGCCCACCGGACGCCGGTCCATGGGACGCCGGTCCGCCGGACGCCGGTCCGCCGGACGCCGGTCCATGGGATGCCGGTCCATGGGATGCCGGTCCATGGGATACCGGTCCATGGGACGTCCGCGGCGCAGCCCGAACCCGGCGGCGGCAGGGCCGACTGGCGAGACGGCCCTGCCGTGGGCCGATGCGTGCGCATAGCATCGGCCCCCGCATGAACACGATGACTCTCTGGCACCTGTCCACGGCCGAGTTCGCGGCCCTCGCCTTCGCGGCGCTGCTCGTCGGCTTCTCGAAGACCGCCGTGAGCGGCGCCAACACGGTCAGCCTCGCGATCTTCGCCGCTGTCCTGCCCGCCCGTGCCTCCACCGGCGTTCTCCTGCCGATCCTTATCGTCGGGGACGTCCTCGCCGTGCTCACCTACCGCCGACACGCCCACTGGCCCACCCTGTGGCGGCTCTTCCCGGCGGTCGGCGCCGGCGTCGTGTTCGGCACGCTTTTCCTGATCTGGGCCGACGACCAGATCGTACGGACCTCTATCGGAGCGATTCTGCTCCTGATGACGGCCGTCACCGTCTGGCGCCGCCGCACCGTGGACAAGGACGACGAACCCGACGCGATCACGACCCGCGCCGGCCGGGTGAAGGCCCGCTCGTACGGCGTCCTCGGCGGCTTCACCACCATGGTCGCCAACGCCGGCGGCCCCGTGATGTCCATGTACCTGCTCTCGGCGGGCTTCCGGAAGCTCGGTTTCCTGGGCACGTCGGCCTTCTTCTTCCTCATAGTCAACGTCTCCAAGGTCCCCTTCAGCGTGGGCCTCGGCCTCATCGACGCCCACTCCCTGCTGCTGGACGCCGCGCTCGCCCTGTTCGTCGTCCCGGGCGCCTTCCTCGGCAAGTGGGCAGTGAGCCGCATCAACCAGAAGGCGTTCGAACTGCTGGTGATCTCGGCGACGATCGTCGGCGCCCTCCAACTCCTGCTCCGCTGAGAACCTGAATCCGGCGCCCCGAAGGCGCTCGTCAGACGAAGGCCTTGTGTGCGGCTGACAGGCGCTGCAGCCGGTGTGGCGATGGCGAGCCGTTGTGCGCGGACGGGGAACGCGGAAGCCGACGCCGGAGGCTCGGGCGTGCGGGCGCTCGGGCCCTTAGGCGCTCAGGTGTAGGCGCTCAGGTACTCAGGGCCTCATGGGCGGGTGGCCCGTGGGGCCGCCCTCGCCTCCACGCAGCCGTGGTGCCCATGCGCCCGCGTCCACCGCGCGTTCCTCCCGCTCCGCAACTTCGGCCAGCTTCCGGGCCCAGGCAGCCACCCCGACCAGATCCACACCGTAGGGGCGCCCACGTCCGCTCCCGGCCCCCCACTCCTCGACGGCCCCGGCCCCGCGCCGCAGCAACCGAGCCCCGCCCCTGACGTTCCCGCGAGCCGAGTGGGTCAGGCCCACCGCCAGTTGGGCCAGCCCCCGCCACAGGGCACGCTCCTCCTCCGGCCCGGACTTCCAGGCGTCCTCGAAGACCTCGTGAGCGTGGAACGGTTTGCCCGCGTCCAACAGTGCCTGGGCCTCGACGACCGTCTCCTCGGGGCCCCGCACGATCCCCTCCGGCTGCCGCTCCACACCAGGCGCCCCGTACGGCAGCGGCCGCCCCAGCCCGTCCCGAGGCCGCGCACTCCGCGCCCGCCCCTCCTCGTCCCGGTCCCGCCCCGGCGCCGTCCAGCCATCCGATGTCCCGCTCATGCACCGATTGTCCCCCGCCCTCAGCGGCTGCGGGGCAGGGGCCGACGTACGGTAAAGTTCTCACTGCGCGATCACACGGTTCACCCCGTGCGACGCATCGGGACGTGGCGCAGCTTGGTAGCGCACTTGACTGGGGGTCAAGGGGTCGCAGGTTCAAATCCTGTCGTCCCGACTCGTATGAGTCGCAGGTCAGGGCCGGTTTCGGAGGCATTCGAAACCGGCCCTTGATTATTTTTGGGACCAGTTGAGGACCGGCGTCCCTGACCGCGTCAGCGAGCCATGATTGCCCGGCTCGGCTTCTCCTCCCGTGCCAGGGCCCCGCCCCGCTACCCGTGGCCGCGTCCGGGTATTTCTGCGAGCTGTCCTACCGGGTGGGCGCCTGGGGCGCCGTCCACCAGGACGCGATCCGGGCGCGGGAGCCGAAGCCGAGCTTGGCCAGGATGTTCTCGACGTGGCCGTGGACCGTGCGCGGGGAGCGTCCGAGGGTGGAGGCGATCTGCCGGTTGCTCATGCCCTCGGCCACCAGAGCGGCCACTTCCCTCTCGCGGGGGGCAGCGGGTTCGAGGCGGGGGCAGTGGCAGGCGGCTCCGGTTCGGCGCGCAGTGCGTAGGCGATGGCCTGGTCGGGGCGGCGGTGGCGCTCGCCCTCCGCGAGGGCGCTCTCGTACGCCGCCGGTCCCAGGACCCGTACGACATCCGCCTCGCACCGGGCGTGCTGATCAACCATGTGCGTTCCGAACGCGGAGATGCAGCCGCAGGGCACGCGTGGCACCCAGCAGCCACCCGGCCCGCTGGTGGCCGCCCCGAGCGGCGGTGATCCAGGCGAACTGCTCCAGTAGGAGCGCGACCTTGAGGTAGTTGCTGAAGCCCCGCTCGTTCTCCAGCGCGAACCGGATCATGACAGAGGCTTCTTCAAGATCACCGCGTATTCAGGCGTCGTAGCCGAGCGCCCAGCTCGCGTGCGCGCGGACCGTCGGCTCGTCGTTCGCCTCGGCGATGGCGACCGCCTGCCTGCAGGTCTGTGTGGAGCGCGGGTCCCGGAGGTGGGACTGCGCGGTGGCCATCTGGATCAGCGTCGCATCGAGGGCGCGGCGGCGAATCGCGAAGTCGCGACCCGGTCTGCGGGTGAGTGAGCGGTCGCTGGAGCGATGGCGGCGCGGCCCGGCGCGAGCGCTGCGAGGTCGAGGCCCTGCCGCAGGGCTCTACGGGGCTAGCCTGGGGACCAGTTGGGGACCACAGGGTGTGCCCGGTGGCGCACATCATGCCTGGGCTGTTTCGGAGCAATCCGAAGCAGCCCCTCGATCGTTCTCCAGCCCCTCGATCGTTCCCCGGTGCACTAGACGGGCCGCGGTGCGAAGGGCATCAGTACGTCCGCTCCGGGCCGGACGATCCCGTAGCTGCTCTCGGGGACCTCGTTCCAGGCACCGGGGAGATCACCCAGGGGCTCGGAGACGATGAGGCGCGTCTCGTCGGAGACCTCCCGCAGGAATGCCAGGTCGGGATGGAGCGCTCGCAGTGTGCCCACCTGGGTGCTGTAGTACAGCGACCGGGACGCCTTCTGGCTGGAGTACCGGAAGGCCCACAGCGTTTCTCCGTCGGCCACGGCGATCGTCATCTGCAGCGGGAACTCCACCCCGTGCCGGTGGCCGACCTCCTCCACCAGGCCGGCCATCCGCGCCACCGCGCCCGGCGGGTCCTCCTCCAGACCGAAGGTGAGCGCCAGGAAGAACATCAACTCGGAGTCCGTCGACCCCTCGATCCCGGCGAACAGTTCCGGGGCCACGGCCAGGGTCAGGTCGCGGCGGACCAGGTGGAAGTCTGCGATCGCCCCGTTGTGCATCCACATCCAGCGGCCGTGGCGGAAGGGGTGGCTGTTCGTCTGCTGCACCGCCGTCCCCGTCGAGGCCCGGATGTGGGCGAAGAACATCGGGGAGCGGACGTGGTCGGCGATCTCCCGCAGGTTGCGGTTGCTCCACGCCGGACCGATGTCGCGAAAGATCGCGGGGGTCACCGCGTCGGGCGAGTACCAGCCGATGCCGAACCCGTCACCGTTGGTGGTCTCGACGCCCAGCCGGGAGTGCAGACTCTGGTCGATCAACGAGTGCGCCGGCCTGTAGAGGATGGTGTCGAGCAGGACGGGCGTTCCCGTATAGGCGAGCCACCGGCACATCGGCTACCACCTCTCGGAGAACCGGCCGTACGGGGTGAACCGGCATCCTCATGGTCATGTTCCCGGCCGTTGATCGCCACACGGCGGTCGTGTCGGTCGTCCCGCGCCCGTACGCCGGATCTCTGATGTCCGGGTCCGCGTTCCCGCGTTCCCCTAGGCACCGGGGTCCGCAGACCACCGCATACCGGGGGCCGCGTTTCCCGGTTCCCCGCTCCCCCTTCCCGTATCCCGGTTCCCCGGATCGCGGGATGAAGGCGAGGGGGACGCCGTCAGCCCGAGAGAGCGGCTCAGTTGGACGTGCCTGACGGGAAGGATGTCCGGTCACCCACCAGTACGCCTCCGGCAGCGGCTCCCGCACCCCGTCTGTCTACTGCGCCGACCTGGCCGGGCTGATCCTGCACGTCCACAGGCGGGTCGCCGCCGATCTCGCCGAGGGCCGCGCCCACGTGTCGGAGCTGAAGGCGCGCGTCATGTAGGGTTCATCTGCGCGTTCACACGGATCATGGCACCGTGCGAGGCGCACCGGGACGTGGCGCAGCTTGGTAGCGCACTTGACTGGGGGTCAAGGGGTCGCAGGTTCAAATCCTGTCGTCCCGACTTTACGGAGTCGGAGGGCCAGGGGCCGTTTCAGTGAACCTGAAGCGGCCCTTTGGTCGTTCTTGGTCGTTCTCGGGGCCAGTCGGCTCGCGCCAGATGAACTGCCCCTGAAGGGGCCGCCGGGGTCGCCTCCTCGATCCTGCCTCCAGATGCAACCCTGGAGCTCGTCAAGCGGACTGCCGTCCGCTATGTTGTCCCGAAGCGGAGTGGACAGCAGTCCGTTTGCGGGGTCGTAGTCGCAACCCGACATCGCCGTGCGACCTTGTCCGGCGTACGACACCAGGACGCGGTGTTCGCTGCCCGAGCGTGCCCGGTCGACCGGGCTGGACCCGCTTTCGACAAGGCATCTCAAGGAAGGACTGCGCCAGGTCGTGGTCACCGTCTTCGTAGTCATCGCCGTCGCCGTGCTGGTGCTCGGCACGCTCCACTGGTACGCGTGGCGCCGTCTGATACGCGAAACCTCGCCCCCGGGCTCCGTACACCGGCGAGTCGGGAGCGCTGTCTTCGTGGCCGGGCCGGTGCTCGCGGTCGGTGGTCTGGTGGGCGAATTCGCGGGAGCCCCGTTCGTCCTCCAGCGCGTCATGGCCTGGCCAGGATTCCTTTGGCTGGCTCTCTTTCTGTATCTGGTGCTCGCGTTGCTGGCCGGCGAGGCCGTCCGCCCGGTGCTGCGATGGTGGCTCGCCCGGCGGGGCGTCGGCGCCGGCACTGAGCGACGCGCTTCACCTGCGGCACACCCCACGGCCGCACCGTCGGACGAGAGTGATCCCGCGGAGGAGCAGCACCCACTCGTCAAGATCGGCGACGCGCGCTCCGGCAGGGCGGAGCTCGGCGGTTCCGGTACCGCCCAGGGCAGGGCCGAGCCGGTCACCGTGCGGGTACGCGCGCACGGACCGGAGTCCGAGCACACGTCCGGCTCCGCTCCCTCGCGCCGCCTCTTCGTCTCCCGTGTCGTGGGGGGCGCGGCGGCGGCCGCGGCCCTGGGCACCGTCGGCTACGGGACGTACGGCGTGCTCCGCGGCCCCGAGGTACAGCGGCTCACCGTTCCGCTGGCCAAGCTGCCTCGAGGCGCGCACGGCTTCCGCATCGCGGTGGTCAGCGACATCCACCTCGGTCCGATCCTGGGCCGCGGCTTCTCCCAACGGGTCGTCGACACCATCAACGCGACCCAGCCCGACCTGATCGCGGTCGTCGGTGATCTGGTGGACGGCAGTGTCGAGGACCTCGCCCCGGCCGTCGAACCACTCGCCCGGTTGCGGGCACGGCACGGCTCCTACTTCGTCACCGGCAACCACGAGTACCTCTCCGGCGCCGAACAGTGGGTCGAGAAGGTCCGGGAGCTCGGGTTGCACCCGTTGCAGAACGCCCGCGCGGAGATGCCGGGCTTCGACCTCGCAGGTGTGAACGACGTCGACGGCGAAGGCGAGGGACAGGGCCCCGACTTCGCCAAGGCGCTCGGTGACCGCGACCGCTCCCGCGCTTCGGTCCTCCTCGCCCATCAACCCGTGGTCATCCACGACGCCGTCCGCCACGGAGTCGACCTCCAGCTCTCCGGCCACACCCACGGCGGCCAGCTCTGGCCCGGCAACCTCCTCGCCGGACTGGCCAACCCCACCGTCGCAGGCCTGGAACGGTACGGCGACACCCAGCTGTACGTCAGCCGCGGCGCCGGGGCCTGGGGCCCACCGGTCCGTGTGGGCGCGCCGTCCGACATCACCGTCGTCGAACTCGCCTCAAGACAGGCATAGCCCCTCTTCGCACGTCGTTGACATCGCACGTCGATGGGGATCCGCCACAGCTTCCGACGGTCGTACCGACCTCCGGCCCCGCGTGTCACGCCGACCGACGGCGGAGTGGCGGGCACCTGCGTCCTCGGCCTCGCCCATGAAGGTCCGCCCGGGTCACCGGGTCCCCACATCGCCTCCCACGTCCCGTCGATGACGCGTCGGGCGAGCGCAGGGTGAGCGTTGCCGAGGATTTCGAGGTGGCGTTGGACACCGACGGTGCCTGGCCGTGCCGCGGTCGTAGACGGTGGAGCCTCGCTGCGCATGGCACTCCTCGGGGACCGGATGGCCGAGCGGGCGCGTGACAACGGATGGGCCGGCGTCGTCGTGTACGGGGCCGTCCGCGACAGCGCCCTCCTCGCCGGGATGGATGGCCATCCTGGACGGCGCCGCCGCGCTGGGGCTGGCCGACCGCATCGGCTCACTGCGCCCCGGCAAGCAGGCCGACCTCATCATGCTCCGCCTCGACGACATCACCATGCTCACCGCCGAGCGCGACCCCATCGCGGCCGTGGTCACGGAGGCACAGCCGTACAACGTGGACACGGTCCTCGTGGCGGGCAAGGTCGTGAAGGCCAAGGGGTGACTGGTCCACGCCGATCTCCGCCGTACCGCCCGGGCCCTGCGCGCCACCGCGGCCGCGATCAGCGACAGATGACGGAAGCCGGACGCCCCCGGCGGGTCCGGTGCGGTCACGGGTGGTGCGCGCGGCCTACGACCCCACCGCGCCCCAGCCGGCCCTCTACCCAGCCGCCTACAGGTGCACGACACCACAAGGCAACTTGACCGCAGGAGCACACCCGAAGGGCCGGGCTCAGGTCGGAAACCGGCACCTTGCGTTCGCTCCACCGGCGGTGTGGTCCGTGTCGCCGCCGGTCGCCTCGAGAGGCACCCTGCGTCCCTGGCCGCACGCACGGTGGCCGCACGTCGTGTGCCGCGAACGCCCTGACGGTGCTCAACCGAATGCCTCGCACGTTCACCGAGTCGCTCCCTCATGGCGCATCGATGGGCGATTCAGGCGAAATATGCTTGATCTTGCCTTATGTGGTCCTTAGTGTTCGCCGGGCGGGAACGCTGCGAGGTCCGAGTCCCATGCAACCGTCCGGAAACGAGGTGTGGAGCGCGTGCACGTGCAGTGCGGCTGCAGGCCGGTTTCGGGTCAGAAGGGACGTCCCCGAGGGGCGCGGTGGCTGCGGGCGTTCGCCGTGCTTCCGCTACTGGCGTCGGCGCTCGCCGCCTGTGGTGGTGACGAGGGCTCCGGCAGGCCCACCGTCAACTGGTACAACTTCCCCGACGACTCCGGCGCGCTCCAGAAGGCGGCCGACCGGTGCAGCCAGGCGTCGGGCGGCCGCTACAGGATCAGCTACAACAAGCTCCCGCGTGCCGCTGACGGCCAGCGCCAGCAGCTCGTCCGCAGACTCGCCGCCGAGGACGACTCGCTCGACATCCTGGGCCTGGACGTCACCTGGGCGGCGGAGTTCGCCGAGGCACGCTGGATCCGGGAATGGACGGGAACGGCGAAGCAGCGGGCCACCGAGGGAACCCTGCGCGTACCGCTGCAGACCTCGACCTGGAAAGGCAAGTTGTACGCCGTCCCGTACAACACCAACACCCAACTCCTCTGGTACCGCAAGGACCTGGTGCCCAGCCCACCCAAGACCTGGGCCGAGATGCTGGACATGGCAGGCACCCTCGCCCGGCAGGGCAAACCGCACTTCGTGGAGATCCAGGGCGCCCAGTACGAGGGCCTCACCGTCTGGTTCAACACCCTGATCAACAGTGCGGGCGGCTCCATCCTCAACGCCAGTGCGACCGAGCCCTCCCTCGGCGCTCCTGCCGTGCGGGCCGCCGGGATCATGCGTGATCTGGCGAAGTCCCCGGCCGCGGACCCCTCCCTGCCCAACCAGATGGAGGACCAGAACCGCCTCGCCATGGAGTCGGGAGTGGCGGCGTTCGAGCTCAACTACCCGTTCGTCTATCCGTCGATGAAGGCGAACAACCCCCAACTGTTCGCCAACTTCCGATGGGCGCCGTACCCCCGGGTCGACGCGAACCGCCCGGCACGGCCCACCATCGGCGGCATCGACCTGGCGGTGAGCGCCTACTCGCGCCACCCCGACCTGGCTTTCGAAGCGGCGCTGTGTCTGCGCAACCGGGAGAACCAGCTCACCGCCGCGCTCGAGGGCGGTCTGCCGCCCACCCTGCGCGCCCTGTACGACGAGCCCGCGTTCATGAAGGAGTACCCCTTCTCCAGGGAGGTGTTGGCCGCACTGGAGTCGGCGAGCGTGCGCCCCCTGACCCCGGCCTACCAGAACGTGTCGATCGCGGTCTCCCACACGCTGTCCCCGCCGTCCGGGATCGAACCGGAGAGCTCCGTCGACACCATCAGGGAGCAGATCGACGATGCCCTGCGATCCGAGGGTGTGATCCCGTGAACCACCTCCACCTCCACCTCCTCCCGCGCGGCTGCGTCAGCCCGCGCCGCGGCACGCGGGCCTCGTCCTCCGGCGGCCCGAGATGAGCACGCAGGCGCAACCTGCCGGCACCCCGCCACCCCCCGAGGCGGAGACGGAGCGGGCGGGGCCGGACCGGGCGGAACTCTCGGCGGGCGCCCGGCAGGAGCGCCGGCTCGGCTGGCTGCTCTGCGCGCCCGCCGTCGTCGTCATGATCGCCGTGACCGCCTACCCCATCGGGTACGCCGTCTATCTGTCCCTCCAGCGCTACGACCTGCGCTTTCCCGGACGGGCGGAGTTCGTAGGCCTGAGCAACTACGGGGCGGTGCTCTCCTCCCCGTTCTGGTGGGACGCGTTCTGGGTCACGTTGTTCATCACCGCCGTCTCCGTGGCGATCGAACTGGTCCTCGGAATGGGGCTTGCCCTGGTGATGCACCGCACGTTCTTCTGGCGCGGCGTCGTCCGTACGTCGGTCCTCGTTCCGTACGGGATCGTCACCGTGGTCGCCGCCTTCTCCTGGCAGTATGCCTGGACCCCGGAACTCGGATACCTCGCCGAGCTGCTGCCCAGCGGGGAGGCCCCGCTGACCGAGCAGTGGCCCGCCCTCTGGCTGATCATCCTCGCCGAGGTGTGGAAGACGACGCCGTTCATGGCCCTGCTGCTGCTCGCGGGTCTCGCGCTGGTCCCCGAGGAGACCCTGAAGGCGGCCATGGTGGACGGTGCCACCGCCTGGCAGCGCTTCGCCAAGATCATGCTGCCGCTGATGAAACCGGCCATCCTGGTGGCACTGCTCTTCCGCACGCTGGACGCGTTCCGGATCTTCGACAACATCTATGTGCTGACCGCGGGTGCCCAAGGGACCGGCTCCCTGTCCATCCTCGGATACGACAACCTCTTCACCGCGCTGAACCTGGGTATCGGGTCTGCGATCTCGGTCCTGATCTTCCTCTGTGTCGGGATCATCGCCTTCACCTTCGTCAAGCTGTTCGGCACCGCCGCACCCGGCGCGGAGGTGAAGCGCTGATGGCCGCTGTCGGCAAGACGCATGCCGCCCGATGGGGTGTCATCAACGTGGTGGTGGTGCTGTACGCCCTGTTCCCCGTGTGGTGGATCGCCGCGCTGTCGTTCAAGGACCCCTCCACCCTGCCGGACGGCAACTACGTCCCGACGGACTGGACCTGGGAGAACTACCGGGGCATCTTCGAGACCGCCGAGTTCACCCGCGCGCTGATCAACTCGATCGGCATCGCCCTGATCGCCACGGTGATCGCGGTGGCACTGGGTACCATGGCCGCCTACGCCGTGGCCAGGCTGCGTTTCCCCGGCAAGCGGGTACTCATCGGGATGTCGCTGCTGATCGCCATGTTCCCCCCGATCTCCCTGGTGTCACCGCTGTTCAACATCGAGCGGATCATCGGGATCTTCGACACCTGGGTCGGGCTGATCATCCCGTACATGACCTTCTCCCTGCCGCTCGCGATCTACACCCTGTCGGCCTTCTTCCGGGAGATCCCCTGGGATCTGGAGAAGGCTGCCAAGGTCGACGGGGCGACACCCGCGCAGGCCTTCCGGATGGTCATCGTGCCGCTGGCGGCGCCGGGCGTGTTCACCACGGCCATCCTCGTGTTCATCTTCTGCTGGAACGACTTCCTGTTCGCAATCTCGCTGACGTCCACCGAGTCCGCGCGCACCGTGCCCGCCGCGATCGCGTTCTTCACCGGGAGTTCCCAGTTCCAGCAGCCCACAGGGTCGATCGCCGCCGCCGCTGTGGTCATCACCGTCCCGATCATCGTCTTCGTCCTGTTCTTCCAGCGACGGATCGTCGCCGGACTGACCTCGGGGGCGGTCAAGGGGTGAACGGGCCGACCGCGGCAGACAGGCCACGGGTCCGCGACACCGACCTCAAGTGGTCGGACCCGGAAGGCATGCCGGAAGGCATGAAGGCAAGGAGGCACCATCCATGGCCGAGATCATCCTTGAGGGAGTCACCAAACGCTTCCCCGACGGGGCCCTCGCCGTGAAGGACGTGGACCTCGAGATCGCCGACGGCGAGTTCGTGATCCTGGTCGGTCCGTCGGGATGCGGCAAGTCCACCACCCTGAACATGATCGCCGGGCTCGAGGACATCACCGAGGGCACCCTGCGCATCGGGGACCGGGTCGTCAACGACCTCGCGCCCAAGGAGCGCGACGTCGCCATGGTGTTCCAGAGCTACGCCCTGTACCCGCACATGAACGTCCGGGAGAACATGGGCTTCCCCCTGCGTCTGGCCAAGGTGGACAAGTCCACCATCAATGCCAAGGTGACGGAGGCCGCCCGGATCCTCGACCTCACCGAGCACCTGGACCGCAAGCCCGCCAACCTCTCGGGCGGCCAGCGCCAGCGGGTGGCCATGGGGCGGGCGATCGTCCGTGATCCCGAGGCGTTCCTGATGGACGAGCCGCTGTCCAACCTGGACGCCAAACTGCGCGTACAGATGCGCACCCAGATCTCCCGGCTGCAGCGGCGCCTCGGCACGACCACCGTGTACGTCACCCATGACCAGACCGAGGCGATGACGCTCGGCGACCGGGTCGTGGTCATGAGGCAGGGCCTGGTCCAGCAGATCGGCACACCCGCCGAGTTGTACGACCTACCGCGCAACCTCTTCGTCGCGGGCTTCATCGGCTCCCCGGCGATGAACTTCGTGAACGCCGCTCTGGAGGGCGGCACCCTGCGCTCGTCGCTGGGCGACCTGGCCCTCGGCGACCGCACGAGGCAGGCGCTGGAACGCCGGAACGCACCCCGCGAGGTCATCGTCGGCCTGCGGCCGGAGGCATTCGAGGACGCGGCGCTGGCACACGACCGGGATCGGACCGGACCGGTCTTCACCTTCACCGCCACCGTCGAGGTACTGGAGTCGCTGGGCTCCGACGTGTACGTCTACTTCACCGCGGAGGGCGGGCCCGCGCGGACCGCCGAACTGGAGGAGCTCGCCAAGGACTCGGGCCTGCGCGACACCGGCGCCGACACCCACCACATCGTGGCCCGCCTGGACGCCGCCACGCGTGCCCGCGAGGGGGAGCCGGTGGAGCTGCAGGTCGACATGACCAAGGCTCACGTGTTCGACCCGACGACCGGCGCGAACCTCACGCATCCGGTCAGGGCGGACTGACGGTGCCGCCCACAGGTCACGGTCACGTCCGTGCCGTCGTTCGGCAGGCTTCGAGTTCACCCGATCGGCCTCCTTTCATTCGGGCATGGAATGCGGTTCCCCCACGTTGTCGAGTCGGTCGGCGAACACCGCCGAGCGAGGGCCGGGCCCCCTGGCGGGGGCGGGTCTCCTCGACGCTGGTCCTGGATTCCCCGCCCGGTTTGACCGTCGGCGCCCCGGCTCTTTCCTCACAGCGCACAACTAGCCGCAGTATGGTGCCGACCACAGCAAAACGCGGGTCTTCCCGAAACATTTCGGGAAGACCCGCGAGCAGTACGACGCGTCAGCGCTTGAAGGCGTCCTTGGTTTTTTCCTTGGCCTCACGGGCGTCGCCCTTGCTTTCCTGCGTCTTCCCCTCGGCGGCCATGCGGTCGTTTCCGAGGGTCTTTCCCGCGGTTTTCTTGGCCTTTCCCTCGACCTGCTCGGCCTTCGCCTTGGCCTTCTCGCCGGCAGCCATGGAACGCGCCTCCTCTTAGCCATTGGTGATGGTCTCGCGGTAAAGCCGTGTGCCCTGACTCTTTCTTCATAAACACCACGAGCTCCAGGAATGGAAGGACTTGGGCAGGGCAGACGGAGCCGCAGGAGGTTGACAATGGTTCCCTTGCTTATCGTTCTGCTCCTCGCGTTGATCCTTTTCGGGGCGGGATTCGCCGTCAAGATTCTGTGGTGGGTGGCCCTCGCCGTGCTGGTGCTGTGGCTGCTGGGCTTCGTGATGCGGTCGACCACCGCCGGCGGTGGACGCGGCCGGTGGTATCGATGGTGACCTGACCCGCACTCAGCCCTCGTAGGGTCCGGCCGTCATGACGGCCGGACCCTACGAGCAGGTCTGTCGCATCGTCGGCGCGGAGCGCAGTCGTCCGGCTGTACGGCTGGTGCCGGACCGGGGCGCCTCGGTCTGCCGCTTTCCCGCCTCGTGTTCCGACCAAGGGATTGCCATGACCAGTACGCAAGAACCGTCCGAGATGATTCCCGGACCCCGTGGAGCGTCGGGCAGATCGTCCGTCGAGCCGCATGTCAGACGCCTACGGCGGCGTCTGGAGCGTCTGATAGGGGTCGCGGCCACCGAGGGCAACACGCTCACCCCTCTGCGCAACGGAGATGAGATCTTCGCCGCGATGCTGAACGCGATCCGTCACGCCGGTCACACGGTGGACATGATGACGTTCGTCTACTGGAAGGGAGACATCGCCCGCGAGTTCGCCCAGGCCCTTGCGGAGCGGGCCCGCGCCGGTGTTCGGGTGCGGCTGCTGCTGGACGGGTTCGGCAGCCGGCAGATAGAGCCCGAGCATCTGGAAACGATGGACCGGGCCGGAGTGCAGGTGGCCTGGTTCCGTAAGCCGCCGTACCTCTCACCGCTGAAACAGAATCACCGCTGTCACCGGAAGGTCCTCGTCGTCGACGAGGAGATCGCGTTCACCGGCGGGGTGGGCATCGCCCAGGAATGGTGCGGCGACGCACGCGACGAGAACGAGTGGCGCGACACGCACGTCGAGGTCCGCGGACCCGCGGTCGACGGTCTGGCCGCCGCGTTCGCGCAGAACTGGGCCGAATGCCACGACGAACTCTTCGACGACCGGGACAGGTTCGTCGAGCACCGCCCGCAGGGCAACGCCATCGTGCAGGTGGTACGCGGCTCGGCCGGCCTCGGCTGGCAGGACATGCAGACCCTGATGCGCGTCATGCTGGAATCCGCCGAGGAGCGCTTCCGCCTGGCCACCGCCTACTTCTCGCCGGACCCCTACTTCGTCGACCTGCTGTGCGCCGCCGCCCGGCGCGGGGTCGGGGTCGACATCCTGCTGCCGGGCCCCCACACCGACAAACGCGTCTGCCGGATGGCCGGCCAGCACCACTACGAGGACCTGATCTCCTGCGGAGTGAGGATCTACCAGTACCTACCGACGATGATGCACGCCAAGATCATCACCGTCGACCACGTCGCCGCGCTGATCGGCTCCACCAACTTCAACCGCCGTTCCCTCGACCACGACGAGGAGGTCATGCTCGCCGTGCTCGACGAGGAGTTCACCGCCACCCTCGACGAACACTTCGAAGCGGACATCGCCGTCAGCGAACCGATCCGGGTCGGCCGCTGGAAGTCGCGCTCCGTCGTGCAGAGGGCCCGGGAGGCCGCCGTGCAGCCCATCCGCCGGTTCCTGTGACCGCGCGCCCACCGCCGCGCTCCTTCCGAGGGAGCCGAGGCCGGCGCGCTCGAGGTCCGCGCCACGCTGCTCGACCTGGTCGTGCGAGTCGGAGGGGTGCCGTGCCGCGCCCGCGCGACCGGGTGGCCCCGCCGGTTCACCCTCCTGAACCCGCCGGTGGCGGCCGCGTGCGACGATCAGTGAGGGCGCTCCAACGCCCCCTGTTTCTGTAGCGGGTTCCGTACGTGGCCGACCGGAAGGCACGCAGCACATGACGACGCGACGCGACCGTTGGTCGGAACTGACAGGCGGGCAGGCCGGAGAGGAGTACGCCCGACGGTTCGAGCGACTCGCGGAGTCCGGACACGACGTACACGGCGAGGCCGCCTTCTGCGCCGCGCTGCTGCAGCCCGCCGCCCGCATCCTCGATGCCGGCTGTGGCACCGGGCGGGTCGCGATCCGGCTCGCCGAACTGGGCCACCGCTGCACCGGCGTGGACGTCGACCGCTCCATGCTCGCCGTCGCCCGCCGCAAGGCCCCCGCACTGACCTGGCTCCACGGTGACCTGGCCCGCCTCGACAGCCTCGGCCTGGAACCCGGCTTCGACCTGGTGCTCGCCGCCGGGAACGTCATCCCCCTGCTGGCCGCCGGCACCGAACCGGCTGTCGTCCGGCACATGGCCGCCGTACTGCGCCCCGGCGGACTGCTGGTGACCGGTATGGGACTGGACGCGGAGCACCTGCCGCTGTCGGAACCGACAGTGACACTGACGGACTTCGACCACTGGTGCGCACAGGCCGGCCTGACCCTGCGGCAGCGCTTCGCCACCTGGGACGGCGCCCCCTACCACCAGGGCGGCGGCTACGCCGTCAGCGTGCACTCCCGCCCCCTCACCTGAATCCCCGCCCGCACCGACCGCGTGCGCGGGCATCACCGCCCGCACTCGTGTGGGTTCGCGCCGCCGACCACCCCCCGTGTGTGGATCGGGTGATTGTCATGTGCGTTTTCTGTGATTGCCTCAACTCCCTCGGTCGGCCATTCTGTTGCCCCAGTTCGCAAAAACCTGGATCAGCAAAGGGAGAACGTGGCGCTCCGGATACATTTCACCGAAATAGACCTCGCGAGAACGCGCATCGCGACGCGGGTCGACCCGCTGTGGGAGCTCGCCGCGAGCCTGCACCGTCTCCAGTCGCGTCGAGGCAGGTGGGCCTACGCGGAGTGGTACCGCAGCGCCAGGGCGGCCCTGCACGAACAGAAGCTGGAGCGCGTGCTGCGTACCACGTTGCTGCCGTTGTATCCGAGGGCCGCCTATTTCCCCGACTTCCTCACACCCCCGCAGACGCTGGGCGACCTCGACGGCGGACTGGGTGAACTCCTCGCCACCCCACCGCGACGCGTCGGAGAGGAGATGGAACTGCTCGACCAGGCCGCCGGAGCCCCCTCCTGGGCGCCCCGGCTCGCCGAGCCGGCCGAGCGGGAGGCGCTGGTACGGGTGTTACGCACCTACTACGACGCCGTGGTCGCCCCCTACCAGGACCGGATGGCGGCCCGCATCGAGGCCGAGCGCGCCGCACGATGTCGCGGGCTCATGGACGGCGGCGTGGAGGGCATGCTCGCCGGGCTCGGACCCACCATGCAGTGGCGCCGGCCGGTGCTGCATGTGCGCTACCCCGTCCAGGAACGCGACCTGTACCTCAAGGGGCGGGGCATCACCCTCGTCCCCTCCTACTTCTGCTGGGACGCTCCGGTCAGCCTCGCCGACCCGGAACTTCCGCCTGTGCTGTACTACCCGCTTCTCCATGAACAGCCCGCCCCCGCAGGGGCGTTGGGGGGTGCCCTCGCCGACCGGGCGCTGACGGAGCTACTGGGGCGGGCGCGCGCCGCGGCCTTCCACGCCACGGTCACCGGTGCCACGACCGGCGAGATCGCCCGCGCCGCCGGTGTGTCCGCGTCCTCCGCCAGCAGGCACGCGACCGCGCTGCGCAACGCCGGCCTGATCACCACCACCCGGAACGGTGCGAACGTCCTGCACACGCTCACGCCGCTCGGCGCGTCCGTGCTCCGGGCCTCGACCGCGCCGCCGACCACCCCGCCGGAGACCGTACGGCCGTGACCGGGAGCACCGGCGAACCCCTCCGGGTGACCCGGACATCTCTCCCGGTACCGCCTTCACCGAGCCGCGCCATCACTGCTTCGAGCTGCGCTTTTGCGGTGAGACGCAAAGGCATGGCCTGAGGTCGCGCCGCACGGAATCGTATGCGGCGCGCCCCGCCACAGGGGCGTCAGCCGAAACAGCCGAAACAGCCGACACAGTCGAAGCGGAGGGGGAGTGGCATGAAGCGAACGTTCGCCCTCGCCTGCGCCGGTGCGATGGTCGTCGCCATCGCCTCGGCCGGCTGCGCCGGGGGCGGAAGCGGTGACAGGGGCCGGAGGGCCGACTCGGGCAGCGCCAGGTCGGGGACCGCCGACGCGGCGTCGGGCACCGCGAACATCGGCCGGGAACTCACCGACGCCGAGCAGATCCTCGTGCAGCGGGCCGAAGCCCAGCTCGTGAAGAAGTGCATGGAGGGCAAGGGCTTCAAGTACTGGGCGCGGACCGCACTTACCGTGGACGATCTCAAGGGCGGGGGCTACGTGCTCACCGACCCGGTGTGGGCCGGGAAACACGGCTACGGCAGTCGACGCGCGGACCGGCTCCAGGACGTCCAGCGCGACGACCCGAACCACGCCTACGCCAACGCGCTCCCGGAGCCGGAGCGCATCCGCTACAGCAAGGCGCTCGAAGGCGGCCCGTCCAGCGGAATGCTCACCGCCGAACTGCCCGCCGGAGGCACCGTCCGGACACCGCGCGAAAGCTGCCAGACCGAGGCCAAGAGCCGGCTCTACGGCGACTTCGAGACCTGGTTCCGGGCGGAGAAGACCGCCACCAACCTGTCGCCCCTGTATGTGCCCGCCCTCATCGCGGACGGCCGTTTCGTGCGTGCCGTCGAGCAGTGGTCCATCTGTATGCGCGAGGCCGGACACGACTACGCCGACCCACCGGCCGTCCGCGACCAACTCCCCGCGCTCACGAAGGGATTGCCGGCGAAGAAGGCCTTCGCCGTCGAGGTCGGCCTGGCGGTCGCCGAAGCCACCTGCGCCACCGGAACACCGCTGGCCGAGACGGCACGTGAGCTGGATGCCGAGTACCGCGACAAGAAACTGGGCCGGTACGCCACCGACATCGCCACCTACCGGCGGATGGCGCTCGCCGCACTGGAACGGGCCGAGGACATCACCGGCACCACGGCCTGACGGCGGACGCACCCGTCCGCACCCCCACACGTCCGCAGGGTTCCGCCTGCGGAGCACCCCGCACCACACCAGCAGAACAAGGAGTGATCCCTCATGCGCAAGACCCTGGCCGCAGCCGCCACTCTGGGCCTCGCGGGCCTCGCGGTAATCGTCCCCACCGGCGGCGCCCAGGCCGCGACCGCCTGTGACAACGCGTGGAACAGCGCCAACAACGGCTACTTCTACGCCTACGCGAACGACAACTGCAGCGGCTACCTCGGCAGCGCCGAGGGGTCGGACTCGAACTGGGGCAACGACCAGGGCTCGTTCCAGGGCGGCGACACCAACAACGCCGAGTCCATCCTCCACAAGGGCACCTCCGGACTCGCCGTCCAGGTCTTCAACGGCACGGGCACGGACTGGGCCGGCGGACACACCTGCATCAAGAAGTCCGAGTTCTACATGAGCAGCCTCAACGGGTTCTCGTTCACCAGCGGTTACGACGTGGACAACGAGATCAGCTCCCACCGCTGGGTGGCCGAGGGCTCCTGCGGAAAGTTCCTGGACTCCTGACGACCCGACGAGGGGCCGTACCGAAGCGGTTCGGTACGGCCCCTCGTTCCGTGCGCGCACGCTTGACTTCGCGTGCGCTCCAAGTTGAAGACTCCCGTCCGGGCCCGAGGTGCGGGCGGAACGGGAGGCGACGGTATGAGGTACAGGACGATCGGCAGGGATCCGGGGACCCGGCGTGAGGTGAGCGTTCTCGCTCTCGGGGCGATGCTGTTCGGCTCGCGGACGGACGAGGAGACGTCGTTCGCGGTGCTCGACCGCTATGTCGAAGCGGGCGGGAACTTCATCGACACGTCCGACAACTACGCCTTCTGGGTCGACGGAGGGCAGGGCGGACAGAGCGAGGAACTGCTCGGCAGGTGGCGGCGCAGCCGGGGGATCGGTGACGAGGTCGTCATCGCCACCAAGCTCGGTGCCCGGCCCCTCGCGCCCGGCACCAGCTATGTCGACAACCCCGAGGGCCTGTCGGCGAAGGTGATCCGGGAGTCGGCGGAGCGGAGCCGGGAGCGCCTCGGGGTGGAGCGGCTGGACCTGCTCTACGCGCACATCGAGGACCGTACGGTGTCGGCGCGGGAGACCGTCGAGGGGTTCGCGGAACTCGTCGCGGAGGGCACGGTCGGACTGCTCGGTGTGAGCAACCACGCCGTGTGGCGGGTGGAGAGGGCCCGCGCGATCGCCGCTGCGGCCGGGCTGCCCGGCTACGAGGTGCTCCAGTACCACCACAGCTATCTGCGGCCGCGGACCGACGTTCCGAGCGACCTCTGGGCGGACGGCACCCTCGGCGCCACCACCGGCGAGCTGCTGAGCTATCTGGAGGCCGAGCCCGACCTCACCCTGGTCGCCTACTCACCGTTGCTCAAGGGCGGCTACGTCCGGCCGGAGACGCTGCTGCCCGACTATGACCACCCGGGCACCCGCGCTCGGACGAAGGTGCTGGGCGAGGTGGCGCGGGAGACCGGGGCGACCGTCAACCAGGTGGTGCTCGCCTGGCAGTTGGCAGGGCGGTTCCCGATCGTGCCGCTGGCCGGGGTGTCGTCGGTGGCGCAACTGGAGGAGAACCTCGGCGCCGTGGAGTTGGAGCTGACGGAGGAGCAGCGGATCAGGTTGGACGCCGCGCACTGAACTCCGGCCGCCCACGCCGGGTCACGTCCTGCTGACGTTCGCCGTGAGCAGTCGTAGCAACTGCTTGGTCATGGTGTGCTGTTCGGGGGTCAGTCCCATGGCCTCGCCGATGTCCACGGGGACGGTCCGGGCCCGGTCCTCCAACCGGGCCCCGGCCTCGGTGAGGCGGATGGCGACGGACCGCTCGTCGTCCCTGCGGCGCTCACGGCGGAGCAGGCCGCCGGCTTCCAGCCGCTTGAGGAGCGGGGAGAGGGTGCTGGACTCCAGTTGGAGCGCGGCGCCCAGATCGCGTACGGAGATCGAGTCCTGTTCCCAGAGGGCGAGCATCACCAGGTACTGGGGATACGTCAGGCCCAGTTCGTCGAGCAGCGGCCGGTACCGGGCCGTGACCGCGCGCGAAGCGGCGTACAGGGCGAAGCAGAGCTGGTCGTCCAGGAGGAGGCTGTGCTCCGGTGCGGGGGCCGCTCCGGTAGCGCCCACGATGTCGCCGGCTGTACTCACGGTGTCGCTCCTCGGTCCCGTGCCCTGCATGACGATCACTCACCCTATCTCGAACCTCCTCAACTGCATGCAGTGCAAGATAATCGCGCAGTAGACAGTCGTGGGCAAATTAGTTGTGTACGACTTACTTTTGGGGCCGCTGTTGTGCTCATGCCGACGTCCTGCGTACGGTGCTCGGCGCCGACCGACTGCAGGGACCTGCACGAACACCGCCCCGGCCGTGGATACGGCCGGGGCGGTGTGTTGCTGTGCCGATGGGGTTCTCAGCCCTGGACCGGCGTGTCGGTCGGGCTCAGGCGAAGTTCGCCAGCGCCTCGTTCCACGTGGCCGACGGGCGCATGACCGCGGCGGCCTTGGCGGGGTCGGGCTGGTAGTAGCCGCCGATGTCGGCCGGCTTGCCCTGAACGGCGATCAGCTCGTCCACGATCTTCTGCTCGTTCGCCGTGAGAGTCTCGGCGAGCGGGGCGAAGGCCTTGGCCAGGTCGGCGTCGTCGGTCTGGGCGGCCAGCTCCTGCGCCCAGTACAGGGACAGGTAGAAGTGGCTGCCGCGGTTGTCGATGCCGCCGACGCGACGCGAGGGGGACTTGTCCTCGTTGAGGAAGGTCGCCGTGGCGCGGTCCAGGGTGTCGGCGAGGACCTTGGCGCGGGTGTTGCCAGTGGCTGTCGCGTACTGCTCCAGCGAGGGGACCAGGGCGAAGAACTCGCCGAGGGAGTCCCAGCGCAGGTAGTTCTCCTTGACGAGCTGCTGGACGTGCTTCGGGGCGGAGCCGCCGGCGCCCGTCTCGAAGAGGCCGCCGCCCGCCATCAGCGGGACGACCGAAAGCATCTTGGCGCTGGTGCCCAGCTCCAGGATCGGGAACAGGTCGGTGAGGTAGTCACGCAGCACGTTGCCCGTCACCGAGATCGTGTTCTCGCCGCGGCGGATGCGCTCCACCGACAGCTTGGTGGCCTCGACCGGGGCGAGGATCCGGATGTCCAGGCCCTCAGTGTCGTGCTCCGGCAGGTAGGCGTTGACCTTGGCGATCAGGTTGGCGTCGTGCGCGCGGGTCTCGTCCAGCCAGAACACGGCCGGGTCGCCGGTGGCGCGGGCGCGGGTGACGGCCAGCTTCACCCAGTCGCGGATCGGGTCGTCCTTGGTCTGGCAGGCGCGGAAGATGTCGCCGGCGGAGACCGTCTGCTCGAGCACCACGTTGCCGGCCTGGTCGACGAGGCGGACCGTGCCGGTGGTCGGGATCTCGAAGGTCTTGTCGTGGGAGCCGTACTCCTCGGCCTTCTGCGCCATGAGGCCGACGTTCGGGACGGAGCCCATGGTCGACGGGTCGTAGGCGCCGTTGGCGCGGCAGTCGTCGACCACGACCTGGTAGACACCGGAGTACGAGGAGTCAGGGAGCACCGCGAGGGTGTCGGCCTCCTGGCCGTCCGGGCCCCACATGTGGCCGGAGGTGCGGATCATGGCCGGCATCGAGGCGTCGACGATGACGTCGGACGGCACGTGCAGGTTGGTGATGCCCTTGTCGGAGTCGACCATCGCCAGCTCCGGGCCCTCGGCGAGCTCGGCGTCGAAGGAGGCCTTGATCTCGGCGCCCTCCGGAAGGGCCTCCAGGCCCTTGTAGATACCGCCCAGGCCGTCGTTGGGGGAGAGACCGGCCGCGGCCAGCGCCTCGCCGTACTGCGCGAACGTCTTCGGGAAGAAGGCGCGCACCACGTGACCGAAGACGATCGGGTCGGAGACCTTCATCATCGTGGCCTTCAGGTGCACGGAGAACAGCACGCCCTCGGCCTTGGCCTTGGCGACCTGCGCGGTCAGGAACTCGCGGAGCGCGGCGACGCGCATCACGGAGGCGTCGACGACCTCGCCCGCCAGGACGGGTACGGACTCACGCAGCACTGTCGTGGAGCCGTCGTCGCCGACCAGCTCGATCTTCAGGGAACCGGCCTCGGGGATCACCGCGGACTTCTCGGTGGAGCGGAAGTCGTTCTCGCCCATGGTCGCGACGTTCGTCTTGGAGTCGGCGGACCAGGCGCCCATGCGGTGCGGGTGGGTCTTGGCGTAGTTCTTCACCGAGGCGGGGGCCCGGCGGTCGGAGTTGCCCTCGCGCAGGACCGGGTTCACGGCGGAACCCTTGATCTTGTCGTAGCGGGCGCGGATCTCGCGCTCCTCGTCGGTCTTCGGGTCGTCCGGGTAGTCCGGCAGCGCGTAGCCCTGGCCCTGCAGCTCGGCCACGGCGGCCTTGAGTTGCGGGATCGACGCCGAGATGTTCGGCAGCTTGATGATGTTCGCCGCGGGCGTCTTGGCCAACTCGCCCAGCTCGGAGAGGGCGTCGGGGATGCGCTGGCCCTCCTCCAGGTACTCCGGGAAGACGGCGATGATGCGCCCGGCCAGCGAGATGTCACGGGTCTCCACGGAGACACCGGCCTGCGAGGCGTACGCCTTGATCACGGGCAGGAACGAGTGGGTCGCCAGGGCGGGCGCCTCGTCAGTGTGCGTGTAGATGATGGTCGAGTCAGTCACCGGGTGCTCCGCTCCACGTCTGCAACATTGCTCGACATCAAGATATCTCGTGCGGGGGCGGTACTCGACAGGGGGCGGGGAGTGGGGCGCGTTGTCGGGTGCGGCTGCGTGCGGGCTGGTCGCACAGTTCCCCGCGCCCCTGAAAGGCGCCTGAGAAGCAGGGGCTGCGCCCCGTGCTGTTGGCCCCTGAGTGGCCGAAGGCCCTCAAGGGGCGCGGGGAACTGCGCGAGAAGCCCCACCGGACGGACAGCCGGGAGTCGCAGGGGCGCAGCCCCTTGAGGATGGGACGGGTGGGGGCGGCGGGGGCGGAACCCCGGCGGGGACGGAACCCCTAGGGCGCGACCTCGACGGAGGACTCCCGTTGATGAGGGATCTCCACGCTGCCGCCCCCCGTCTGGAGCGTGATCGCCCGCCGAGGCACCGGCACACTGATCCCCTCCGCCCGGTACCGCTTGTGCAGCCGCTTGATGAACTCGTGCTTGATCCGGTACTGGTCGCTGAACTCCCCGACCCCGAGGATCACGGTCATCCCGATGCGGGAGTCGCCGAAGGTGTGGAACCGCACGGCGGGCTCATGGTCGGGGACGGCGCCCTCGACCTCCTTCATGGTCTCGGCGATCACCTCGTTGGTGACCCGCTCCACATGTTCCAGATCGCTGTCGTAGCCGACGCCCACCTGCACGAGCAGGGTCATGTCCTGCTCGGGCTGGTTGAAGTTGGTCATGTTCGTGCCGGCGAGCTGACCGTTGGGAATGATCACCAGGTTGTTGGAGAGCGACTTGATCGTCGTCTGCCGCCAGTTGATGTCGACGACATAGCCCTCCTCGCCGCTGCTCAGCTTGATGTAGTCGCCCGGCTGGACCGTCTTCGACGCGAGGATGTGGATGCCCGCGAAGAGGTTGGCGAGGGTGTCCTGCAGCGCCAGGGCCACCGCCAGACCGCCGACGCCGAGAGCGGTGACCAGCGGGGCGATCGGGATGCCGAGGGTCTGGAGGATCACCAGACAGCCGATCGCGAGGACCGTGACCCGGGTGATGTTCACGAAGATGGTGACCGAGCCCGCGACCCCCGCCCGCGACTGGGCGAGGGTGCGCACCAGGCCGGCGACCACCCTGGCCGCCGTCACCGTGGCGACGAGGATGAACAGCACCGTCAGGGACTGGTTCACGTTGTGCTGCACGGTCTTCGTCAGCGGCAGCACCGCCGCCGCGGCCGCCGCGCCGCCGACGAACGCGCTCCAGGGCACCAGCGAACGCAGCGTGTCCACGATGACGTCGTCACCGCCCCAGCGGGTCTTCGTCGCGTGGCCGCCGAGCCAGCGCAGCAGCAGCCGCAGCAGGAACGCGGCCAACAGGCCCGCGGCCAGGGTGATTCCGGCCACGAGGTAGTCGTCGAGGGTGAGGGTCCGGGTCATCGGTCGCCTCCCGAGGGACGCGGGGAGCGGCCGACAGGCCGTATGTCGGGTCCCACGGGCCGTATGTGATGTGTCGTCACTTGCCACCTGCTCGAATCCGGAATGCTCGTTCACGCTTGCCCGGACGCGTGTACGACGTCGGGTGCGACGGCTCATCCTGCCGTATCCGCACGGCTGATCGGCACGGGACCTGCGCGGATCGGTCGACGACCGGCCACCGGTTCCCTGGGAATGTCCGGATGCGCACCGCCGGTAGGGACGCTTCCCCTTCCCCACCCCGGCCGGCGCATCGAGAAAGCGGTTGACCTCAAGCTTGGTCGAGGTCCTAACGTCCTCCGTATGAGTATGGAGACCACAGCCTGGACCCAGCTGCAGGGCATGATGACCGCCCAGCAGCACAGCCGCCCCTTCGCCCGGACGACGCTACGGCGCATCGGCGCCTTCGCCCGTCCACATCGTCGCCGTATCACGTGGTTCGTCGCCCTCAGCGTTGTGACCGCCCTGCTCGCCGTGGCGACGCCGGTGCTCGCGGGGCGCGTCGTGGACGTGATCGTGTCGGACGGGGACGAGACACTCGTCGTCCGCCTTGCCGTGCTCATCGCGCTCATCGCCGTCGCCGAAGCGGCGCTCGGGCTGCTGGGCCGACGCCTCTCGGCGACGCTCGGCGAGGGACTCATCCTCGATCTGCGGACCGCCGTCTTCGATCATGTGCAGCGCATGCCGGTCGCGTTCTTCACACGTACTCGTACGGGAGCGCTCGTCAGTCGACTCAACAACGACGTCATCGGAGCCCAACGGGCGTTCAGTAACACCCTGTCCGGAGTGGTGAGCAACCTGGTCACCCTGCTGCTCACCCTCGCCGTCATGCTCACCCTCTCCTGGCAGATCACCCTGCTCTCGCTCGTCCTGCTGCCGGTGTTCGTGGTTCCCGCCCGGCGCATGGGCCGGCGGATGGCCCGGCTCCAGCGGGAAGCGGCCGACCTCAACGCGGCCATGGGAACCCGGATGACCGAGCGCTTCTCCGCGCCCGGCGCCACCCTGGTCAAGCTCTTCGGCCGGCCCGGCGACGAATCCGCCGAGTTCGCCGAACGGGCCCGCCGGGTACGGGACATCGGCGTCCGCACGGCGATGGCGCAGTCGGCGTTCATCACCGCCCTCACCCTCGTCTCGGCCCTCGCGCTCGCCCTGGTGTACGGCCTCGGCGGCTGGTTCGCGCTGCGCGGCACCCTGGAGGCGGGCGCGATCGTGTCCCTGGCACTGCTGCTGACCCGGCTGTACGCGCCGCTGACCGCGTTGGCCGGGGCGCGCGTGGAGATCATGAGCGCCCTGGTGAGCTTCGAGCGGGTATTCGAGGTGCTGGACCTCAAGCCGCTCATCGAGGAGAAACCGGACGCCCGAGAGGTGCCCGAGGGCCCGGTGGCCGTCGAGTTCGACGACGTCCGCTTCGGCTACCCGTCCGCCGACAAGGTCTCCCTCGCCTCCCTGGAGGAGGTGGCAGCCCTCGACACCCGCGGCGGCACCGAGGTCCTGCACGGCATCTCCTTCCGCGCCGAACCCGGCCAGACCGTCGCCCTCGTCGGCTCCTCCGGCGCCGGCAAGTCGACCGTCGCCCAGCTGCTGCCCCGGCTGTACGACACCGACGGGGGCACCGTCCGCGTCGGCGGTGTCGACGTGCGCGACCTGAGCGCGGCGTCGCTGCGCGGCACCCTCGGCATGGTCACCCAGGACGGCCACCTCTTCCACGACACCGTCCGCGCCAACCTGCTGCTCGCCCGACCCGACGCCACGGACGACGACCTGTGGGACGTCCTGCGCCGGGCCCGTCTCGACGACCTCGTACGCTCCCTGCCCGACGCCCTCGACACCGTCGTCGGCGAACGCGGCTACCGGCTCTCCGGCGGCGAACGCCAGCGCATGACCATCGCCCGGCTGCTCCTGGCCCGCCAGCGTGTCGTCATCCTCGACGAGGCCACCGCCCACCTCGACAACACCTCGGAGGCCGCCGTCCAGGAGGCCCTGACGGAGGCGCTGGAGGGCAGGACCGCCGTGGTCATCGCCCACCGCCTGTCGACCGTCCGGGCCGCCGACCAGATCCTCGTCGTCGAGGCCGGCCGGATCGTGGAACGCGGCCGGCACGAGGAACTGCTGGCGGCGGGCGGCCGGTATGCGGAGCTGTACCGGACTCAGTTCGAGAAGACGGAGTCCGGCGAGCCCGTGGTGGAGGCGTCGACCGCGGCGGCCTAGGGTCTGTCGTCACATTCCCGCCTGCGTCGCGATTCGGGCGGCGACGGGAATGTGACGACAGACCCTGAGAGCGGCGCGGCTCCCCCGGGTTCAGCCCTCGATGCCGGTCGTCGCGTGGGCGGCTCCCACCGGCTTGGACTCCGGGGAGCCGCGCTGCCGCAGATAGATCGACAGGACGGCCATGGAGGCGAGGGCGAGGAACTCGGACTGCCGGTTCCGCAGCGTACGGTTCCAGAAGTCGTCAGCAGGGGCACCAGAACGGCTCCCGACACCGCCGCCACCCCGCACCGCCGTCGCCAGGACATCCCAGGACATCCCAGGACCTCCGTTCGGCCGTCGGCGGATGTGTCGACGGACGGTAACCCCCATCCCGTCCCGGTCCGGGCACCGCTACGAACGCCGACCGGCCGTCCCCCGCCGGCTGGGGCAACACCCTCGGGGGAGTGGACTCACTCCGCGGGGGCCGAGGCCACCGGAAGCCGGTACACCGCGAAGGCGCGCCGGATGACCGGCTGGGCCACATTGCGCACCCGCACACCGCCACTGGTGATGCCGTGCTCGGTGCCCAGATGCGCATGGCCGTGCACGGCGAGGTCGGCGCCCGACTCGTCCATCGCCTCCGCCAGCAGATAGCTGCCGAGGAAGGGGTAGATCTCCAGCGGCTCGCCGACGAGCGTGTCCGGCACGGGGGAGAAGTGGGTGAGCGCGACCCGGACCGCGCAGCCGTCCTCCGCCAACTCGCCCAGGGCGCGGCGCAGACCGTCCGCGAGACCCCGGGTGTGGCGGACGAACGCCTTCATCTCGGGCTCGCCGAACTCGCTGCCGCTGCGCCCGGCGAAGCCGCCACCGAACCCCTTCGTCCCGGCGACCCCGACCCGCACCCCGTCGACGTCGAGGACGGTTCCCTCGCCCTCCAGCACGGTCACGCCGGCGGCGCGCAGCACCTCCGTCACGTCCTCGGGCCGCTCGGCGTGATGGTCGTGGTTCCCGAGCACGGCGACGACCGGCACCGGCAGCCCCGCCACCTCGTCGGCGACGACCTGTGCCTCCTCCGGTGTGCCGTGGCGGGTGAGGTCCCCGGCGAGCAGCAGGAGGTCGGCGTGGTCGAACAGGGTGTCGAACGCCGGGCGGAGCAGACCTCGGCTGTCCTGCCCCAGATGGATGTCCCCGACGGCCGCGACCCGGATCACGACAGCTCCTCGGGGTGGTCGGGCGCGGTGACGTCGGCCAGCGCGATGTCCGCCCGAACGGGGACGCCCTGCAACTCCTCCGCCACGATCCGCAGGATCGTCTCGCGGTCGGCCGCGGTGGACACCGTGCCGGTGATGTGCACGGCGTCGCCGCGTGCCTCGATCCGCATGCCCAGCTCGGCCAGATCGCTCCGGGCGAGCCGCTCCCCGACGTGGGCTATGCGGTACTCGGTGGCCGCCCCCGGGCGGGCGGCAGGGGGCGTCGGACCGGTGTGCGATCCGGCACCCGCCTCGGGCGCGCGCCCGACGCCTGGTCCGTTCTCAGGTTCTGTCGCCATCGCCGGCCTCCTCCGGCTCGATCACCTTGAGGCGCTCCAGCAGATACAGGAAGGCGGCCGGCATCGGTTCGCCGCCGCACTCGCGCCGCACCCGGTTCCAGTCGATCTTCTCGCGCAGGGTGCGGGCGATGGGCAGCACGGCACCGAAGTCGCAGTAGTGCTCGGAGAACGCCAGCAGACGCCCGACCAGCAGATCCGTCGCCGCGAGCACGGGCATCCACACCGACTGCACCGACAGCACCTCGGCCCGGTCCAGCAGGTCACGGCTGACCGGCGACCGGGACGGCCGAAAGATCAGATCGACCTCCTGGCCCTGGCTCCGGGTCTTCAGCAGCCAGTCCTCGGACGGCTGGACCACGTGCAGCCCCGCGGCCTCCAGTGTGACGGTGACGGCGTCGATGTCCTCCGGCAGCACACAGAAGTCGACGTCGTGCTGGAGCGTCCCGGGACCGCCGTGCGCGTACACGGCGACACCGCCCGCCAGCGCGAAGGAGTGCCCTCCGGCCTTCAGCAGCGAAGCGACCTCCTTGGCCGCTTCGAGGATGGCCTGGGTCCGATCGGGAGGGAGCCCGTCGTCGTCCGGGCCGGCGAGATCACCCATGCATCCACGATAGTGCGGCTCCGGCCGATGGCCAGACGGGCGACGTGGCGCACGGTGGGCGCTCCACGGCGCACGGCGGGCGCTACATGGAGGGCGCGTGACGGGGCACTCGTGTCCTCCCGAACCGATCAAGGGAGCCGAGTCGTGATCATCGCCGTCATCGTCGGAGTGTGTGTGGTCCTGGCCGTGCTGGCCTTCTTTCTTCCCCGTCTCTCCCGCCACCCGGAACGCGGCACACAGCGTTCGCTCGGCGTCGGCGCGAGGGCCGGTGGCAAGGCGCCCGGCGTCCTGGGCAGGCTCTTCAGCAAGCCGTTCCGGACGAGCTCCCGCGCGGTGGGCCGCAGCGGCTCGGCCGGCCGTCGCACGCGTGGCCGTATGTCCTTCTGACCTGGGGAGACCTGGCGGAAGACAGCCGAGTGGCGCGCACACCCATACTGGGGTACAGGGCTGATGCGGGAGTGGTGTGATGAACGCTGAACAGGCAGACAGCCTGCTGGACGGACTGACCGTCGACAACAGCCGACAGGAGCGACCGATCCTGCTGGACGGTTCCGGCCGCCCCCTCAAGACCTGGCGCGAGAACCATCCGTACGACCACAAGGTCGGCCGCAAGGAGTACGAGCGGATCAAGCGTGTCCTGCAGATCGAACTGCTCAAGCTCCAGCGGTGGGTCAAGGACAACGGTGCACGAGTGATCGTGGTCTGTGAAGGGCGCGACGCGGCCGGCAAGGGCGGCACGATCCAACGCCTCACCGAGCGGCTCAACCCCCGCGGCGCGCGCGTGGTCGCCCTGGACAAGCCCACCGAGCGCGAAGCGGGTCAGTGGTACTTCCAGAGGTACATCGCACACCTGCCGACGGAGGGAGAGATCGTCTTCTTCGACCGCTCCTGGTACAACCGGGCCGGCGTGGAGCGTGTGATGGGCTACTGCTCGAAGGACCAGTACGAGCTGTTCCTGGAGCAGTGCCCGGCCTTCGAGCGGATGCTCGTCGACGACGGCATCCTGCTGGTCAAGTTCTGGTTCTCCGTGTCCCGTGCCGAGCAGCGCACCCGTTTCGCCATCCGGCAGGTCGACCCCGTGCGGCAGTGGAAACTCTCACCCACCGATCTGGCCTCGCTGGACCGGTGGGACGACTACACCGAGGCCAAGGTCGACATGTTCCGCGCCACCGACACCGAACGCGCCCCCTGGACCGTCGTGAAGAGCAACGACAAACGTCGCGCCCGGCTGGAGACCATGCGCAGTCTGCTGTGGCGCATCGACTACACCAGCAAGGACGTCGAGGCGGTCGGTACCCCCGACCCGCTCGTCGTCGGCGCCGCCAACACCCTCCTGGAACCCGGCGAGGAGGACACCACCCTCTCGCCCACCCCTCTGTCCCACCGCACCAGCGGGCCTGGAAGCCACCCCGATCCGCCTGACGACACATCCGCCTGACCAGGACGCCGTCCGGCTGTACGGTTCTCCCGACGGCAAGGTCGTGTTCCTCATCTGGCCGTACGGACGACAGGAGGAGACGCTCTCGATGGGGACCGTCGTGCACGTCCCACAGACGCGGGACATGATCGGGGACGAACTCTCCGGAGACGAGGCGCTCACCGCGCTGAGACACTACGGTGGCCGCCGACTGCTCCTCGATGCCTTCGCCCGGTTCCGTTACGCCGACGGTTTCACCAACTCCCGTTCGCTCGCCTTCCAAGTGGTCCTGGGACTGGTGCCGTTCACCATCGCGCTGGTCGGCGTGGCTACTACCGTGCACACGGAGAGCGTGGGGCGCGTCATCGAACTCACCCTGGGCCAGATCGTGCCGGGCGCCAGCGCGAGTCTGGTCGAGGACGCTCTTGACGCGACCGCGCGCAGCGCCGGTTCCGGGGTCTGGAATGCCGTCGCCATGTGGCTGGGCCTGGCCTTCGCCATCCTCAACCTCGCCTCGGCGATGGGGCAGGTCGAGCGAGGCGCCAACCGCATATACGGCATCGAACGCGACCGGCCGTTCCTGGCCAAGTACGGGCGGTCCCTGCTCCTCGCCCTCGCGGCGGGCATGCCGATGGTCCTGGGGTTCCTCGTGCTGGTCGCGGGGGATGCCCTCGGGAACGCGCTGGTGGAGGCCCTCGGCTGGTCCGAGCAGTGGCTCGACTGGTGGCGGCCCCTCGAAGTGCCGCTGGGCGTGGCACTCGCCTGGGTCGCGTCGGCGGTGATCTTCCGCTGGGCCCCGCGCAGGGACCAGCCGGGCTACACATGGCTCGCGTTCGGCTCTGCGGTCCACCTCGTCCTGTGGATCACGGCCACCTGGCTGCTGGCGCTCTACGTCGCCGAGAGCGGATCGTTCGGCGCCGTGTACGGGCCCTTGACGGCATTCGTCGCCCTGCTGCTGTGGGCCAACCTGACCGGTGTGGCCCTGTTCCTGGGCATCGCCTTCGCCGCCCAGCTCGAAGCGGCCCGGGCCGGGATCACAGAGGCCGTGCGGCCGGATCCGGGACCCGGTTCATGACTTCGATGTGAAGGGCGTGGGGTGGGCCGAGGGAACCGTGTTCTTGTCGTGTTCTAACCGATATGCAGGACTGGCAGGGCCGGCTCGGGGCAGGGAGCGAGTCGTGACTCGTATGGCAATTGTCGCCCTGATCCTCGTCGCCGGCTCTGCGGCGGCCGTCGCCGCGGTCGGTGTCTCGCCGTGGTGGTGCCTGGCCGCCGTACCGCTCACCCTGCTGGGTCTGCTGGGTGTGGCTGATCTGCTGCAGCGTCGGCACGCGGTACTGCGGAACTACCCCGGTCTGGGGCACGCCCGTTTCCTTCTGGAACGGATCCGCCCGGAGCTGCAGCAGTACTTCATCGAGCGGAACTTCGACGGGCGCCCCTTCGACCGGGACGTCCGCAGCATCGTCTACGAGCGGGCGAAGGGCACGGACGCCGAGCAGCCGTTCGGCACCGAACGTGACGTCTACGAGGCCGGTTACGAGTTCCTGGTTCCGTCGATGGCACCGTGCGCCGTGCCGAATCAGCCTCCGCGCGTGCGGATCGGCGGGCCCGACTGCGGACGCCCCTACGACATGGCGCTGCTGAACGTGTCGGCGATGAGCTTCGGCTCGCTCTCGGCCAACGCGATCCTCGCGCTCAACGGCGGTGCCGCGGCCGGGGGTTTCGCGCACGACACCGGTGAAGGCGGCCTGTCGGAGTACCACCTGAGGCCGGGTGGGGACCTGGTCTGGGAGATAGGCACCGGATACTTCGGCTGCCGTACCCGGGACGGCGACTTCGACCCCGGCGAATTCGCCGACAAGGCCGCGCACGATCACGTCAAGTGCGTCTCCCTGAAGCTCTCCCAGGGAGCCAAACCGGGCATCGGCGGGGTCCTGCCGGGTGCGAAGGTCAACGCCGAGATAGCGAGGGTACGGGACGTGGCCGAGGGCCGGACGGTGATCTCGCCGCCGTACCACAGGGTGTTCTCGACCCCGCGCGAACTCGTCCGCTTCATCGCCCGGATGCGCGAGCTGTCCGGTGGCAAGCCGACGGGATTCAAACTGTGCGTGGGCTCGCGCCGGCAGTTCCTCGCCGTGTGCAAGGCCATGCTGGAGGAGGGCACGGCCCCCGACTTCATCGTCGTCGACGGAGGCGAGGGCGGCACCGGAGCCGCGCCCCTGGAGTTCGCCGACCACGTGGGAGCCCCGCTGACCGAGGGGCTGCTCACCGTACACAACGCCCTCGTCGGCGCGGGACTGCGCGACCACGTCAGGATCGGGGCGAGCGGCAAGATCGCCACGGGTACCGACCTGGTCAAGCGCCTGGTGCAGGGCGCCGACTACGGCAACGCGGCCCGGGCGATGATGTTCGCCGTCGGCTGCATCCAGGCCCAGCGGTGCCATACGAACACCTGCCCCACCGGTGTGACGACGCAGGACCCCCGACGCGCCCGCGCCCTCGACGTCCGTGACAAGACGCCGCGCGTCCAGCGCTTCCAGGAAGCGACCGTGGCCGGCGCCCTGCAGATCATGGCAGCCATGGGTGTCACCGACCCCTCCGAACTGCGCCCGCACATGCTCCGCCGACGCATCGAGCCGCACACAGAGCGCTCCTACGAGGAACTGTACGAGTGGCTCGAACCCGGACAGTTGCTCGCCGAGCCTCCCCGGTCCTGGGCGGTCGACTGGAAGGCGGCCGACCCCGACCGCTTCACGGTCTGAACCGGCGGACAACAACAGGGAAGGGCCGCTTCGACCTCCCCAGGTGTCACGGCCCTTCCCCTTCAGGCTTGTCCCGCCTACCCGGACTGTCCGTACTCATGCATCACCCGCCAGACCCGAACCTGGAAGAACTCCGGTACCGGCCGTCCCGGCCGGCCTGTTCCACCCGCCTGTCGTCCCCTGGCACGACTTCGAGCACTACGTGGCGGAGCTGTGCCGCCGACGGCGTGGGCGCTCTCGCGCATGCCGGTCAGTCCGTGTCCGGTGCCCACGGTGGCCGGGGCGGCGAGGGAGCCGGTGCCTACCGGGTTGGACGTCTCGATGCCGACCCGGCTGACCCACGGCCCCGCCCGGGCGCCTACAGCGCGGGAGACCGCCTGCCGATGAAGGGCAACCCGACCATCGGCCGCGCGGGCGTGGCCGGCCGGGCCGTCGGGAGATGGCGTCGTACACCTTGTCCGCCCGCACCCGGTCCTCGACGGCAATTCGAGGGCCGGCGGCGCGCAGTCGGCCGAGATCGCACACCGTGTGGCATCGCCTCCACCCGGCCGAACTGCGCGCCCACCGGAGTATGTGCCCGTCGGCGGGACTCTGGTTCTGCTATGTGCCGGACGGAAGGCCCGACCCGGCGGCACCGCTACCGACGCCACTCATGATGGCGTTGATGATGCCCTGCTGGGTCACCGTGAGGGAGCGCCGGTCGAACAACCCGAACCCGTAACGGTCGGTTGCGCCGTTGTCCCAGTAGATGGTGGAGGCACCGTATTTCTTGGCCGTGGCAACGACGGCCCGTGCGAAGTCAGCGCGATACCTGTTGTTCGACGAATCGAACGACGACTTGTCGATCGCACCGTACTCGCCGACAACCACCGGATACCCCTTCGTGACGAAGGTGTCGTACATCTTCTTCAACTGCGAATCCAGATAGTCTTCCTGCCCCCACGTCGACGTCCTCGATGGGTTGGTCGCCGCTCGTCCCCACTGCGTGATGGTGCCGCTTTCCTCTCCGGCGAAGTCCCACGGGGCGTAGTGATGAACAGAGATCATGATGCGCCGCTCGTTGGCGGGGATGGAGGGGGACCGGTACTGGTCGGACGGAAGCCTGAAGCCGTAATTGCCCGCGGTGTAGTCGATGTTCGTGTTCCAACCGGGAACGAGCAGCCACCGTGAACTGTTGTTTCCGCCGGTTTTCCGCACGGTGTCCACGAAGATCTGGTTGTAACTGTTGATGTTTGAGTAGCACGGTTGGGTCGGGTTGCCGTACTGCCCGTCGAACTCCTCGTTCATGGACTCCAGGATCAGGCGCTGGTCGTAGTTCTTGAACGTGTTCGCGATCTGCTGCCAAGCCTTTTCATACTTGGCCTTGATCGTCGTCTGAGAGGGGGAATCGCAGATCAGCCATGATCCGTTGACGGTCTTGTAGCCGTCGCCATGCATGTTGATCACCACATGCATGCCCCGGTTGTAGGCGTAGTTGACGACTTGCTGGATCCTGCTCAGCCAGGAGGGGTTTATCGTGTAGTTCGGTCCGGATCCGATGTGTCCCAGGTAGGAGACCGGGATCCTGATCGTCTTGAACCCCGCCGCCCTCACTTTGTCGATGAGGGCTTGCGTCACGGTCGGCTGGCCCCATGCCGTTTCGCTGGGGTATCCGTTGGTGGTGGCTTCGAGTTGGTTCCCCAGATTCCATCCCGCGCCCATGTCGGCCACGATCTGCGAAGCACTCGACTGCGCCACCGAATCGGCCGTTGCCTGATGCGCCGCGCCGTACACGGACACGGTGACCGCCAACGTGACGGCAAGGAGAACGGCTCTGATCTTCCCTGCTGGTGAAGCCATGGCTTTCCTCTCTTACAGCCTCAGGGGTGCTGGCCCCCAAGTGGACCTGTCTGCCCGGGTACGAGCGGCCGGAGCCGCCGCGTGTTCGGGGGTGTGGTTCGGCGCCCCGCCTGGGAACGCACACAGCCGATGGCGCCGCGATTCACCTCGCAGCGGTCCGAGAAGTGGACGGAACTGCGAAGCGCCCGTGCGGTGGACGGGGCCGGGCGCCGTGCTGTCGCGCGTCCGCGGGCGGGCACGCATCCCGCACGGCCCCACCGGATGCGCCGTGATCACGGCGGACGCGCGCCCGGGCCGTGCGTGGTTGTTCCTCAGCTCAGCACGGATTCCCAGGTGGTCGTGCTGGAGGTGGCGTCGGCGCGAAGGCGGTCGCGGGCTACGGTGTCGCCGTACAGACTCCACCGCATCCAGTCCACGAAAGTGTTGACGGTGCGGGAGTCTCCGAAGTAATTGCTGTGGCCGGCGCCGCGGAAGGTGAGGAACGCCTTGGCGGCGGGCAGTTCCCGATACGCCTGACGGGCGGAGGAGATCGGGCACGTTCCGTCCCGGTCGCCGTGCATGAACAGGACCTTGGCGCGGACCGACGGGCTCGGGTTGCCCATGTCCACACAGGACATGGGGACCGCGGCGGTGATCCGTGCGTCCGGCCAGGCCGTCAGCAGACCGTGGGTGGTCATGCCGCCCATCGAGTGGCCGGAGACGCCGACTCCGACCGCTGTGTTGATGTGACCGGCCAGCGGGTCCCCGGCGGTGTTCAGGGCGAGGGTCCGGGTGATGACCTCGGAAACGTCCTTGGACTGGTTGCCGTTGTAGACGTCTTGACCACTGAGGTTGGCGAAGTGGGGGGCGGGGACGATGAACCCCGCCTCGGCCAGGGGGCGGATGATCGCCAGGGAGTTGTGCGGGCTGCTGCTGAAGCCGTGCATGAACTCGCAGACCGGAAAGACGCCTTGCGCGACGGGGGCGTTGGTGACCGGGGAGCCGCCGGGGGCACCGGTGGCGGGGTAGTAGACGTAGGTGGTCCAGCGGCGGCTGCCGCGGCTCCAGGCATACGGGCGCACACCGACCGCGAACCGCCGGGTCGGAGCTCCGGCCCTCGCGGTGGCACCTGCTTGTCCCGTGCCGAGCAAGGACATGCCTACGCTCGCGGCTCCGGCGGCGCTCAGGGTCAGCAAACTACGCCGTTGCATGGTCATGAAGACTCCTGGTGGGGGGTGTGCGGAGCGCTGCTCGGTCAGGTGTCGGAAGAAACATCGGCGATGCTGCGGCGGTGACGCGGACCGAGGTGGTGGGGGCAGTAGCCGTGGGGATGGTCAGGTCGGCGTATCGCGCACGGTGGAGGACGATCCGGCCCTGCCCATGGCAGCGACCGTGGTGGTGAGCGATACGGTGTGGCATTGCGAGCGGCACGGCTAGCCGCTCAACACCGGCCGACCGGCGACTCGATCATGGAAGAAGCCCTTCGCGCCCACCTGCCCGCCCGCCTGTTTGGGGGAGGTGGGAATCCCGCAGAAGCGTCGCGGAGGTGGCTTTCCTTTCACTCGTCGTGTGCTGCGCTTCTGGGAGCGTTCCCATGTCGTCTTGCAACAGTCAGAGTCCCGATCGGGTACCGATCTGTCAATCATTGGCGCCCAACTCGGTTGACTTCGACGCGCATTCGACAGATCGCGGGGGCGGAAGGCGCTGTGTGGCATCTCCGCGGTCCGCCCGGTCACGCTCGCGGCGGTCCGTCGTCAGCCGTGGCCGACACCCGCACTCATACCGGCGATCGTATGAGCCCTGATGTCGGGGTGCGGTCCCTGCGCGAATCGGGTCACCACAGCGCGGACATGGTCCTGGGCCGGCTGGAGCAGACCGTCGTACACCGCGACGCAGACTTCCCGCGCCCGTGACCGGGGCCAGCCGGGCGGCAGCAGCCCGATGGGGAGCAACGGGTCCAAAATGGGGAAGTGCCGGTAGGCGTGCATGACCTCGGTCCTGGCGCGTACCGCGTCGGCACCGGTGACGCCGTCGGCGCTGATGCGCGGAAGCAAGCCGCTCCAACGGCTGATGAAGGCCCGGTAGTGCTCGGCGATGCCGGGCAGGTCCCACGCCTCGACCGGGCTGCGGTCGACCTCCGTATCCAATTCCTCCTGTCGCGCGCGGAACACGGTCACCGCTCCCCGCGCCAGGTCTGCCACCTCGATCCGTCCCTTGGCGGTCAGGGGGTTTGGCGACACCCAGAGCGCGTCGTACAACGGCGCGAACCCGCGCCAACGCAGCGCGGTGCGTAACGCGCGCCGCCGCGCGCTCTCCTGTTCCGGGACGGAGAAGGCGATCAGTGTCCACCGTCCGTCCCATGAGTCGGGTTGCGTGGTGAAGGTGGCGATCGAGCCGGCGCCGCTCCACAGGTCGACGGCGGCTTCCTGTGTCAGCCGGTAGGAGCTGCGCCGCCCTTGTCGGCTGCCTTCCAGCACCCCTCGGCGCATCAGCCTGCTGATCGTCGTCCGGGCGGCGCCCGCGGTCACTTGGAACTCGCCGAGCAATGCCACGATCGCCGCCGAGGGCATCCACGCCCGGACGGGGAGCGTGTAGTCGGCGATCAATGTCACCGCGAGTCCCTGCGGCGAGAGGCTGCCCTGCCAGCCGGGCGACCGCACGGGTCCGACGGTGCCGTCACCCTCGTCGGAGAAGATCTCCTCGAGGTTGGCCAGGTTCGGCAAGGTCGGCTCCGACGCGGTGGACACGGTCGGCACCACTTTAACGGTTGTGAATCGGCACCACTCAACGGTTGTGAAATCGCCGGGTGGAGCCCCGCCGCGACTGCTCCACGCGGCGGGACCCCTGCGCACCGGTGAAGACGTCCGGGCAGTGCCCAGGTGCGTTACACCGGTGTACTTGGAGCGCGGCGGCAGCCAACCGTCATTCCGGCCTGTTGACGACCTGGCGGCGCAGGAAGAGGTTCATGGCGGTCCCGTCGCCGCCGCCGGCTGTGTGAGCTCCTCGCGAATCGTTCGGGCTGCAGTGGGTGCTCCCGGGCGGCGAGTCATCCTCTGCCCCGCATGCACCTGATGCAGCGTCAGGTACGTCGGCATCTGGTCAGCATCAGTTCTCGAACCTCCTGAAAGGCTGTCCGAACAGGCACCTGGTCGGTGGCGTCACAACAGCCTTGTTTGCACGGAAGCCCAGGCAGGGAGTTCACAAGCAGACCCACTCCAACACGCACAGGCCGGCGAGGCTGAAGCATCGCAGGGCGAGCGAGTTCCGGGAGGTTCCTCTGCCGTGCTCCGTGCGGCACACATCCTCGATGCGCACTCTGGGATGCTGCCTGAACGAGGTCGCCGCGGAGACCGTCCCGGGTTGGCAGTCCGATACGCGACCATGGTGGCACCACAGGCACAGGGTGTAGAGACCGTCCAACGGCGTCCAGTCACTCCAGGGCAGGCACGCGATGCCAGGTCAGGGCCTCGCAGTCCGGAGGAATCCGGGCAGCTGGTGAGACCTGTGCGAGAGCGAGTGCGACGACGAGTCCGCGGGCAGAGCGCTGTCCGCCCTGACTGTCTTCGGCCTGACCTCGCTCTCCCGGCCGCGTCCTCGATCCGGCCCGGCAAGTCCTCCCTGGCTTCCCCTCCGCCTCACAGCGTGGCCCGGAGGTGGCTGACGGTCACGAAATGGTAGCCGCGGGCGGTGAGGGCGCGAAGGATCTGGGGGACGGCGGCGACGGAGGTGGCGTGGATGTCGTGCATGAGGACGACGTCGTTGCGCTGGGCCTTGTCGATGACCGTCTGGGCGACCTTGGCGGGGAAGCGGTACTTCCAGTCCTCGGTGTCGACGTCCCACAGCACCGGCGAGAGGGTGGTGGCGGCCTTGACGGTGCGGTTGATGGCGCCGTAGGGCGGCCGGAAGACGGTGGGGGTCTTACCCGTGGCGGCCTTGATGGCGGCGCTGGTGCGGTTGAGCTGGGAGGCGATCTGCTGGGGGGTGAGCCCGGTGAGGTCGGGGTGGTTCCAGGAGTGGTTGCCGATCTCGTGGCCGGCCTTCGCCTCGGCGCGGACGAGGTCGGGGTGGGCGGCGACGTTCTGGCCGACGGTGAAGAAGGTGACGCGCGCCTTGTACTGGGCGAGGTAGGTCAGCAGGGTCGCGGTCTCGGGGGCGGCGGGTCCGTCGTCGAAGGTCAGGGCGATGCACTTGACCTTCTTGCAGTCGGTGTCGTCGTCACCGGAGGCCGTGTGGGTGGGGACGGTCGGAGCGGGGACGTGGGGCGCGCCCAGGTCGAGTGAACGGCTGGGGCTCACGGTCTGCCGCTGGGCGCGCTTGCCGAACGGGGACAGCCATGGCGTGATCGTCTTCTTGGGGATGGTCACCGTCTGGGCCCCGGCGGCCGGAACGCCGACGTCGCCGCGGTCGAAGTGCACCCGCAGCCCCCCGTCGGCGGTGAAGGCCATGTCGTCCAGGGCGGTGCCGCGGGTGTCCGGGTCGGAGAACGTGTCGTCCAGGCCGGCGGCATCCACGCCCTCCCGGTCCTTGAGCTGATCCTTCAAGGCGGCGAGGAAGGCGTCCCGGGAGCCGTCGGCGACGAGGCCGAGAGCCGTGCGGTAGGCGCCGGCCTTGCCGTCGTACCAGTACGTGCCGGCGGACCGTCCGTCGGCCGCGGCATTCTGGTCCTGGGTGGTGAGGCGGACGCCGAGCACGTCGCCGGAGGCGACCAGGAACTGGTGGCTGATGTTGAGGTCGCGGACCTCCGCGTCGCCGGTGCCGTTCCCGCACGCCCCCGAGCGGAAGGTTGCCAGACGCCGCTCCACGTACTCCTTCATCGCGGCCGTCATCGCCTCCGCCCCCGGCACGTCCGGGAAGCTGGTGGCGAACGGGCAGGAGTTGCTCTCGCTGCTGTCGTTGTCGATCTCCAGGCCCTTGATCTTCGCCGGGTCGACCGTCCGGACCGGGGACGGCGAGGAGCCGGGCCGCGCGCCGGCGGATGCCGTGACCGGAGGCTCGGACGTCCCGTGCGAACAGGCCGCCGTGAGGGTGAGCGAGCCGAGCAGCAGGAGGGAAGGGAGCAGGGGGTGAGAGCGCATGTGACCAGAACCTGAGATGAAGGGACCTTCCGGGCGTCGCGGACCGGACGCCGGTCGGCCGTCGCGTCGGAGGACGCCGACGGCCGTTGTGGTCTCTGATCGTTCTGGTCAGGGGCTTTTTTCAGCGAGGCCCGGGGTCACTGTGAACAATTCCAGGGCTTTCCGAAGTGGCACTCTGTCCCCTTTTGCTGGTGTTCAGTGCGCCGACGGGCAGACCTGTCGGTACGGCGCGTCGGGGACGTACCGCCGCCACTGCGCCCGGGTCAGCCCGCCACCGGCCCGCTCGCAGAGGGCGCGGACGGCCGCGTCGGGGGCGATGGGGTGGCGTTGCAGCACCACGTTCGGTCCGGTGGCATAGACCGTGCTGTCGTCCCGGCCGAAGGCGAGCGAGCGGATCTGGTCCCCGGGCGTGGGCAGGTCGCCGCCGAGCAGTTGCTGGCTGGCGGTGTCCCACAGTCGCAGGGTGCCGCTTGCTCCCCCCACGGCGAGGGTGCGGCCGTCGGAGGAGAAGGCGAGTGCGCCCACGGCCTCGGCCCGGCTGGTCGGTGCCGTGTCGGCGGTGCCGGTGAGCACCCCCGTGGCGTGGCGCAGGTCGCCGTCCCAGAGGGTCACGTGCCCGGTGGTGTCACCCACGGCGAGCCGGGTGCCGTCGGGGCTGAAAGCGAGAGCGGTGACCTCGCGGCCGTCGGCGAGCGCCCATCCGGTGACCTTGCCGGAAGGCAGGTCGGCGTACTCGTCGGCGGAGCCGACGAGCAGCCGTCCGTCCGGCCGCACGGTCACGGCCTGCCCGAAGAGGCCGTGGCCGCGCAGGGTTCGCGGGCCGCGGTGGGTCCGGGTGTCCCAGACCTCCGCCGCTTCCCCGTCGCCCGAGGAGCGCACGGCCAGCAAGGTGCGCCCGCCGTCGCCCAGGGCGAGCGCGGACACGGGGCGGTCGGCCGCTCCGGAGGTGGTGAAGCTCGTCCGGACCGTGTGGGCCCGTATGTCCCACACGGTGAAGCGCTGCCGCAGGGATCCGCCCGAGGAGGTGGTGTCGGCGACGCCGAGCGTGCGGCCGTCCGGGCTGAAGGCCAGCAGGGGGGTCTCGTCGCCGGTGGCGTTCGGCTCGGGGCCGAGCGTGCTCCGGGCGAGGACGGCGCCCGTGCGGGTGGAGCGCAGCTCGAGGCGGTAGCCGTCCCCCGACCTGGTGGCGGTGGCGAGGGTGGTGCCGTCCGGGCCGAGGAGCGTGGCATCGGCCGGCGTGTTCTGCCAGCGTGCGGCGAGGCGGTCGGTGAGGTCGAAGGTGCGCACGGTGGCGCGGTCGAGGTAGCGCAGGGTCCGGCGGCCGTGGTCCGGGGTCCACGTCAGCCGGCTGACCTCCGTGCCGGCCAGCGGCCGGTGGAAGACCTGCACGCCGCCCGCGGCGAGTCCCCATACGGAGATCTCCTGGTCGTCGGCCGTGGCGAGGAACTCTCCGTCGGGCGAGAGGTCGGCTTGGGCGAAGCCGCTGGTGCCGCCGCTGGCGAAGTCGGCGACGACGCGCCCGCTGCGGACGTCCCAGACGGTGGCCGCTGTCCCGTGGACCACGGCCAGCCGCCTGCCGTCCGCGCTGAGGCGCAGCAGCCGGTCCCCGCCGTCTGCTCCCGAGCCGGTGCCGCACACGGTCCTGTCCGCCTTCTGCCAGGCGCCGGGCAGCTGCCGGCCCTGCGCGGTGTCCCACACCTGGGGCGGGCCCTCGGCAGGGCAGAGGGCGGCCAGACGTCCACCGGAGCTGAGGGCCGTCGCGGTGAGGTCACGGGAGACGCCGGTGGTGAAGAGGACCTTGCCGTCGTCAGTCCGCCGGACCCGCACCTGGCCGGGCCCGTCGAACGGCTGGATGAGGTACGCGTCTCCGTCGGGCGCGGTCGCCCCGAGGTACGCATCGCCCAGATCGGCGGCGGGCCTCCCCGCGGGGAGGTTCCACAGGTTGTCGCTTTCCGCCCCCGTCAGGACGAGGAACCGGCCGTCCGGGCCGACATCGGACGCCTCCGCTCCGCTCGGCAGGTCGTAGGAGCCGGTGCGGCGGTGCCCGGCCACGTTCCAGGCGGTGACGCGGCTGCCGTCGGCTCTGAGCAGGGTGCGGCCCTGGTCGGTGAGGAAGCGCCGGACGTTCTCGCCGGTCTGCGGGTCGGTGAAGGCGTCCTGTTCCGGCTGGGCGAGCGCGCCCAGCAAGGCCGAGCGGGACTCGGTGAGCGGGGCGATCCGCCACGCGGCGGCGCCGAGCAGGGAAGCGGTACGGGGGTCGGTGGAGCGCAGGCTCTCGACGACGGTGGCCAGGCGGCGGGCGGCGGCCTTGGCGGCCTCTTCCTCGCTCACCCGGTCGCGCTGCCAGGCGACGAGTCCCGCGGCCAGTGCGAGCACGAGGAACACGGAGAGCCCGACGGTGAGCACACGCGTGCGGCGGGCAGTGCGGGTCTCGGCGTCCCGCTCGGCGTCACGGGCCGCGGCCGAGGCGGTCAGGAAGGCCCGCTCCGACCGGGTGAGGTCGTCGTCCTCCTCTTTCCCTTGTTCCTCCCGTTCCTCCCGCTGCCTGCCGAACAGCTCCTCGGCGCGGTCCAGCCGGGTCCCCCGGTACAGCGCACCGGGGTCACGGTCCAGCTCCTCCCAGGCGCGGGCGGCCTCGCCCAGGGCCCGCTGGGCGCGCAGCCGCTCCCGGCTCTCCTCGATCCAGCCGGCGAGGCGCGGCCAGCCGGTGATCAGGGCCTCGTGGGCGAGCTCCACGGTGTCGCCGTCCAGGGTGACCAGGCGGGCTGCGGCCAGTCGTTCCAGGACGTCGAGCGCGCCCGGTCCCAACTCGGACCGGGACGCCGGGCGGCGCGTGTCGGCCGTGCGGTCCCCCGGGGCGATCAGCCGCAGCAGGATGCGCCGCGCCGTACGGGCCCGGCCCTCGTCCAGGTCACCGTAGACCTGCTCGGCGGTGGCGGCGATCGCCCCGCGCACGCCGCCCGCCTCCTCGTACGCGGCCAGTGTCAGGGTGCGGCCCCGGCGACGGCGCCAGGTCTCCAGCAGGGCGTGCGAGAGCATCGGCAGCGCGCCCGGCCGGTCGCCGACCTCCTCGATGATCCGCGCGGTCAGAACGCGCTCCACGTTGAGCCCCGCCGCGGTGGCCGGGCCTGTGACGACCTCCCGCAGCTCGTCCCCGCTCATCGGCCCGACCAGCAGGTTCGCGTGACTGACCGCCTCGGCCAGCTCGCGGTGTTCGGCACAGTGGCCGTAGAAGTCGCCGCGCACCGCGACCACCACCCGCAGGCGGCTCAACGGCTCCCGCGCGCCGAGCAACAGGTCCAGGAAGCGGTCCCGCTCCTGCCGGTCGTGGCAGAGGGTGAACAGCTCCTCGAACTGGTCGACGATCACCCAGGTGTCCAGCTCACCGTCCTGGGGAACGAGCGCCTGCCCGTGTGCGTGGGCGGGCCGCTCGCCTGGGGTGAGGACCCGGATCACCGCCGGGCGGTCGGCGCCCGTGCCCTCCCGTAGCAGCGGGATGAGGCCGGCCCGCAGCAGCGAGGACTTGCCGCTGCCGGAGGGCCCGAACACTGCCGCGAACCGGTGCGCGCGCGCCAGGTGCCGGAGTTCGCGGGCCAGTGCCTCCCGGCCGAAGAACAGGTCGCTGTCAGCCGGTTCGAAGCGGGCCAGCCCACGGTACGGAGCCCGCTCGTCGGCCGCGGGTGCACGCAGCTCGGCGTCCGCCTCCCGCCAGCGGTCCTCCCACTCGTCGGGGTCGGCGTCGAGCACCTCCGCGTACGCGCGCACCACCGCCAGTGTCGGCAACTGGTCGCCGGCCGCCGCCTGTGACAGCGCGGTCGTGGAGTAGCCCGCCCGCTCCGCCATCTCCCGGTACGGCGGTTTCCCGGCCTTCTCCCTCAGCAGGCGCAGGTCGTGCGCGAGACGCTGCGCCGGACCGGCGTTGGGGTCCACCGGTTTCTCGCGTCGACCCACCTGGTGGCACCTTTCGAACCTCGAACAAGAAAACGGAGCTCAACCTACGTTTTCACCCGTCCGCAGGCAATCCCGGTCCGCCGTGGTTGCTGCGGACCATTCACATGCCGACCTTGCCGTCGCTCCGGCCGACGTGGTCGCAGTCGATGACGCGCTGGTTCGAGTAGTGCCGTTCGTGAGCAAGAAGCTGATTCGGGCTGTGGTGTGTGCGGCGGTGGTGGCCCGGCGGAGCCGGCTCACCACCGCCGGGGTGCCTTCCGGTTACCGGACGGTGCGGTAGGCGTTGTGGATCGTGCCGGTGTAGGTGTTGCCGGCGGTGTCGGCGAGGTCCGCCCTGAAGGAGACGGTGCCGGGCCTCTTCGGGTTGGTAAGGGACAGGTAAGGCTTGCCGCTCGTCGTGCTGTGCACGGTTACCGGCTTCCAGGTACGTCCGCCGTCGGTGGACACTTTCACCGTCAGCGACTTCAGGTGCCCCTTGGCCGCAGCCGGGCCCTGCAGGGACAACGGGACGGTGATCCGGGCGCCCGCCTTCGCCGTGCCGGTCAGGCTCAGCCCGGGATGGAATCGGACGACGGAGAGCGGCCAGGCGACAGTCCGGCTCTCGGGCGTGTTCGCCGAGGTGAACGTCCACACGCCCTCGACGTGGTCACTGACCTTGTAGCCCTTGCTGCGGTCGGCGGTGATGGACAGCTTGTAGCGAGCTGTCCCGGCCCGCAGGTTGGAGTAGGTGTTCGGGCAGGTGTCCTCGGTGAAGTCGCCTATGACCTTGCTGCCGGAAGTGAGCCGGGTACGAACCCTGGTCTGCGCGGAGTACGAGAAGTTGCCGGGCCCGTCCGAGAACATGGGCACGCACAGCGCGTAGTACCGCCCGATCCGCAGACCGCCCACGACCTTCGTCGGTGTCACGATCGGGCCGTGGACACCGCCGTCCAGAGTGACCCGGTACGTACGGTCCGCCGCGAAGCGGCGGGAAGTGGCGAAGGCGGTCACGCCTTCTCCGTCCGTACCGTTCTGCGTCCGGGCGCCAAGGATCCAGCGCACACCGTGGCCGGTCGACAGGTACTGCACGATCTTGGCGGTCGGCGCCGCACGCAGCGGCCCTTCGACGGCGAACGTGGCCTGGTCGAGAGCCGGCCAGCCCGGCGTGGCCCATGTGTTGTTCTGCGCGGTCTGCGCCTTGGTCAGGGCCGTGGCGACGGAGGTGTTGACCTTGGCCATGCCCCGGGTGGAGGCGAAGGTGCGGGTGAGGCCGTCGAAGAAGCCGCCGGTGCGCGTGGTCACCAGGTTGTACGCCGGGGATGTCGCGGTGCGCTGCCAGATGCCGCCGGCCTGGGCGATGAAGGAGCCCGCGGGGGCGTTCGGGCCGACCTGGCCGAGGAAGGTGGTCTTTGCGTCGAGGTCGGTGCCGATGGCGAGGTCGTAGGCCGGCTTGGCGCCGCGGGCGGCGAAGACGACCTGGCCGTCCCGGAGGGTGGCCCGGCGGTCCGGAGCCGTCACCTTCACCGGCTTGGCCTTGCGCCCGTCGAGGGCGACGGTGGTGTCGTGGTCGAGCACGAGGTGAGGAGCGACCAACTGGGCGGACCGGCCTGCCGGGGTGATGGTCATCGCGCTGATCGCGTAGCGCCCTCGGGGCAGCCGAAGGGTGACCGTGCCGCTGCGCGCCTTTCCGTCGTCGTACGGCGTGAACTGCTTGCCCGTGTCCAGGCCCGCCACGGTGACGTCGGGCTCGTTGTCGCGCTTGCTGTCCCGGCGGGTGGTGACCAGGGTCAGCGTGTGCGTCTCCACCTCGCGGTCGACCGCAAGGGCGGTGCGGACGCTCTGTCCGTCACCGCTCGCGGTGACCGCGCCGGAGTAGACGCCGTCGGCGCTGCCGAGGCGGGTGTCGGCCGTGACCGTCGCCTTTGCGGTGTCGCCGGCGGGGACGGTCAGCCGGGCGGGGGAGACGGTGACCATGCCGGTGGGCGCGGCCTTGCCGTCGGGGCCGGTAGCGGTGATGCCCAGGTCCAGGGTGACCGGCCGGGTGCCGTCGTTGCGGTAGGTGAGAGTCCTGGTGACGGGGGTGTCGTCGTCGTGCGGCCAGGGGGCCGGGGTGTCGAAGTCGACCGAGGACGGCTCGCTGCCGACGGTGGTGCCGATTGCCCGGGGCAGGTCGGCCCGGCCGACGCCGACGTCGTACGGAGTCACGCCGCTCAGCGTCCTGGCCGAGGCCGTGAGGGCGGACTTGAGCCGCTCGCCGGTCCAGCGCGGGTGCTCCTGGGCCAGGATGGCGGCGGCGCCCGCGGTGTGCGGGGTGGCCATCGAGGTGCCGGACATCGACACATAGCCGGGCGCCTCGTCGTTGCCCTCGATGCCGTGGGCGGCCTTCGCGGCGATGATGTCGACGCCGGGCGCGGCGATGTCCGGCTTGAGGCGGCCATCGGCGGTGGGGCCGCGGCTGGACCAGGAGGCGATCTTGTCGTGGCGGTCGACGGCGGCCACCGTCAGGGCGGCCGCGGCCGCTCCCGGGGAGCCGACGGTGGTGTCCGAGGGGCCGGAGTTGCCGGCGGCGATCACGAACAGGGCGCCGGAGGAGGCCGACAGGTCGTTCACGGCCTTCTCCAGGGGGTCGACGCCCGGGGTGTCGACCTCGCCGAGGCTCATGTTGACGACCTTGGCCCCCTGCGCCACGGCCCACTGCATACCGGCGATGATGTCCGAGTTGTCACCGAAGCCGGTGTCGTCCAGGACCTTGCCGACCAGCAACTCCGCGCCGGGAGCCACGCCCTTGTACTTTCCGCCGCTCTTCGCGCCGGAGCCCACAACGGTGGAGGCGACGTGGGTGCCGTGGCCCTGCCTGTCGTCGGCGGAGCCGGAGCCGCTGAAGTCCTTGGCCTTGAGGATCTTGCCCTTGAGGTCCGGATGGGTGGCGTCGATGCCGGTGTCCAGCACGGCGACCTTGACACCCTTGCCGTCATAGCCCGCCTTCCAGGCCGTCGGGGCACCGATCTGCGCGACCCCTCCACGCGGGTCGGGAGCGACGGCGGCCTGCGCGCTGATCTTGACCCGCCCGTCCAGCCACACCCGGTCGATACCGGGGGCAGCGGTCACGGCGGAGCGGCCACCGGCGGAGTCGGTCAGCGCCTGCCACACCTTGCCCGCGTCCGGCTTGTCGGTGGTCAGCGCGTCGCCCTGGATGGCCGGCAGCCGGTGCGTGACCTCCGCCGGGCCGGCGAAGAGGGATTCCCTGGCTTCCTTCTGAACAGCGCTCGAGCCGTCGTAGGAGACGATCAGCGGCACCTGCTTGCGATGGGCGTCGTCGTAGCCGTCCTTGACCAGCTGAGTGACGTCGAACAGTCGGCGGTCCAGCCTGCCGCTGCCCAGCAGCCTCGTCGCGTCGAGCGGAACGACATAGGTGTGGCCGGCGACGCGCCGTACCGAGTACCCGATGCCGCTACGGCCCTTGCCCGGCCGGACCTCGACCACCCGGCCGTTGCCGTCCACGCGGACGGTGTCACCGGTCAGGAGCGTCACGCGCGCGGCCGGCTTGGTCAGGCCGCCCGGGGGCACGGTGGACGGTCCGCCCGGCCTGATCGGTGCGGCGGAGGTGACCGTCGCGGTCGCGGTGAGGCCGGCCAGTGCCAGCACGGCGGCGATGCCGCACACCGTGCTGGCGTGCCCGCGCGGTCTCCCGCTGGTCCATTGGCGCTTGTTCCGCAAAGGAAGTTCCCTTTCCCCGTGGTCGGTGCGTGGGTCGTACGCAGCCGCGTACGCGAGTGGCAGAGCGGCCCCGAGTCACCGAGGGGAATGGGGCCCGGAGCCGCTTGCCAGAGGGCCGGTGGCGGGGGGTGCCACCGGCCCGCACCGACTCTGCGGGGGCGGGGAGTTGTTAAGTAGGCCCTGACCAGCACTGAAAAATGCGGAACGTCGGCTGATGCGCGTCCGTCCCGGCACGGCACCGCGGTCGCCGCCTGTCAACCGATCAGTTCATGCTCGAGGCAGTCGGGCTCGCACTGGGCACTGGAACGGGACAGGCCGCCAAGTCCGGTGAGAGACCAGAGGGCCTGAAGGAGCCGAGCCCCGGGGATGGAGCCCCGGTCACCTCGCCGGCGTGGAGAGTGAGCCCTGCGGCGAGTACCTTCCGTAGCCTGCTGCGCGCCGAGGTGGGCGCCGACCCGGACTGGACGTATGTCTCTCCGGCCGACGAGATCGCCCTCGGTGAGCGCACCGGGAGATCGCCCCCGGTGAGCGCACCGGCAAAGGCAAGTTGCACGACGCCCGCATCGACAACCAGCTCGCCACCGGCGGAACCCGCCGACCGGGGTCGAGGTGGGCAGCGCGGCCGTCGCGGCGGTCCGACCGTCGGCGGTGGTCGTCATGCCGTATGCGTGGGGAGGGTGCCCGGTATCGGACACCCTCCCCTGTTGAAGTCGTCCCTGGGCCCTGGCCGCCCCCGGCAGCCGGGCATACGGACACGGCGGCCGTACGGTTCGCATACGGCCAACGCGTACCGAAAAGCATGGCGGAACGGGAACCAGTGACGGTCATGCCGTCGGCAGCACCGCCGGGGAGGGACCGGTACGCAGTTCGCAGCAGAGCGCCGTGACGTCTTCGGTGAGGCCGGCGAGACCGAAGCCGCCGCCCCGCGCGGCCTGCGGAATCCGGGTGCCGTAGCGGACGTCGTCGCGCACGGTCACCGTCAGCGCGCGGCCATCGGGGACCGGGTCCACGGTGACCTCGGGGGCGGCGGATCACGGCGGACGGCAAACAGGGCCGGGTTCCTGACCTGCGCCTTCATCAGTGTTTGACCCTCATACGGATGACCACCTGAGTGTCGGCGCTGTCAGCCCCCCCACGTACTCACCCATGATGTCCGACCTGCTCCCCCAACCGTTGTTGGCGTGCCTGCTCCGTTCCTGTGACCAGCAGTTTTCCCGATTCCTCGATCACAGGCTTGACCTTGAAACGGTGACAAGGTTTCCACTTAGGCACAGGAGGTGGTCCCGATCAACACGACCAAATGTGACGCAGCAGACCCGGTTGATCAACGCCCTGGGTGCCGAGGACTCTTCGGTGCGGCTTCAGTCCGCCCTGGCGGCCGGCTCGGATCCCGACCCCGTCTTCCTGGAGCCCCTCGTCGAGCGTTGCGCGGTCGACCCCGACTTCTTCGAAGGAGTGCTGGTTGCTCCCGGCCGACCCGTTGCCCGGACCCGTACACGATTCGGTTTCGGGGTGCTCTCGGCAAGCGCGTGAAGAGGCCGGCTACGACACGCAGGACGACGCGATCGAGCGTCTTACGCAGATCTACGCGCAGAAAAGACTATGGCTGATCGAGGAGGACGCCCCTGTACTGACGTTCCTCGAGGAGATCGACCGCACATAAATCCACTCGCCCGCCCACGTGATCACCGTTAATGTGCGCGAGGTGATGACGGCCGACGATGTGTTGTCCATCCTTGCAGTGCTGCGGAACGCGGACGTCGACATCTGGATCGGCGGCGGCTGGGGCATCGACGCCCTGGTCGGCGAGCAAACCCGCCTGCACCGCGACCTGGACCTGATGCACCGAGAGGACCAGGAAGCTGACGTCGTGGCGGCTCTCGCGGACGCTGGCTTCGTCGAGACCCTCGACTGGCGCCCCGTACGGTTCGTCGTCACCGATCCTCATGACCGGGAGATCGATCTTCACCCTCTGGTCTTTGCCGCGGACGGATCCGCCGTGCAGGCGTCACCTGACGCGGAGTACCCGTTCGCCTATCCCGCCTCGTGTTTCGTCACTGGCACGATTCTCGGGGCCACCGTCCCGTGCCTGTCGCCCGAGCAGCAGGTCTATTTCCACCAGGGCTATGAACCTGCTGATCACGACCGTCACGACATGGCCCGGCTCCGGCAGACCTTCGGGATCACCACCCACTTCTGAGCCCGCGCGCCGGAAGCTGCTCCTGGCCGACCGGCGCACGGACCCCGGCTCATCACCGCCAAATGGACCCCAGCTGCCACGCCCGCATATGGTCGAGGGTGGCGGTGCCGCCCTCGGCGAAGACCTCGACGCCGGTGCTCGAGGGGTCGGGGAAGATCTGGTCGGTGATCACTGCCTCGCCGTTGCCGCCGAAGACCTCGACGGACGACCAGTCGACCAGGATCCGCAGCTTGACCTTTCCGTTCTCGGCCTTCAGCGGTGCGGTCTGGACACCGGGGAAGGTGCTGTTGAAGCCCCCGGCGCCGGAGCGGGTGCGGTCGACGTACAGCTCCTGGGTCGTGGTGTCGTAGCCGATGACGGTCTCCTCGCCTCCGGCGCCGGTGCGCAGCTTCAGGCCGAAGCGGTCGGCGTCCTTGAGGGAGAAGGTCGCCTCGATGTCGAATGCCTTGCCCTTGGCCCTGGGGCCGATCAGGGGCTTGGAGGTGCTCTTGACGGTGATGTCGGACGCCGTCGCCGGGCGCCTCCCTCGGAGGGACTCCAGGCTGCCCACTGGCTTGCTGGCCAACCGGATGCGGCCGTCGACGGTGCGCAGGGCCATCTCCCGCGGAACGCTCTGCGCGCCGCGCCAGGGGGAGGTGGGGACGGACTGGCCGTAGTCCCAGTTGTTCATCCAGCCGATCATGTAGCGCTTGCCGCCCGGCGCGTTCTCCCAGGACACCGCCGCGTAGTAGTCCTTGCCGTAGTCGGCCCAGTCGGCGCGCTGTACGACGGACTTGGCGGGCTTGTCAGCGGCGGTGAACTGGTCGGCCATGACGTGGCCCCAGCCGGCGGTGTTCATGTCGACGACCTGGATCCGCGCCTTCTTGCCGGCGTACGGGCGCATGTCGAAGGAGGCCCAGTCCAGGGTCTCGCTGTCGGCGCCGGTCGCGCTGCGGACGACCTTGCCGTCGACGATCAGGTTGACGGACGTCTCCTGGGAGACGCGCTGGGCCTGGCTGTCGGACAGCATGATGTGGTCGACGTTGACGTGGCCCCAGCCGCCGGTGTTGTCGTCGACGATCCTGATCCGCGCCTGCTTGCCGGCGAGGTCGCTGACGTCCCAGGAGGCCCAGTTGAGTGCCTCGGCGTCCTTTCCGGTGGCGCTGCGGACGACCCGGCCGTCCACGAGGAGCTCGACGGCGGTCGGGTTGTCGGAGCCGGCCGGGTGATTGCCGCCGCCGATGAGGAAGTTGATGTGCTTGTTGTCGATGGTGAACTCGGCTGACGTGAGGGTGCCCGTGGTGGAGTCGCCGTTCCGGAAGGTGTTGACCAGCCCGTCTCCCAGGAAGCCGGATACCTGTCCCTGGTCGGGGAGGGCGCCGGTAGCCGGTGCGGTGCCGAAAGCGTCCCCGGTCGCCGTCCAGTCGCCGTACGTTCCGCCTTCGAAGTCGGCGAGGACCGTGCCCTCGGGTGGAGTGCTGTCCATCACGGTCCCGGCCTCGTGCGGATGCCGCCCGCCACCGATCTTGAAGTTCAGGTAGGGGCTGTCGACGGTGAAGGAGGGGGAGCTGAGGATGCCGGTGGCGCCGTCACCGCCGTGGAAGCTGTTGGCGAGGCCCTTGCCGTAGAAGCCGTCGACGGTCCCCTGCCAGTCCACCGCACCGGCTGCCGGTCCCTGGCCGAACGCGGTGCCCGTGCTCGTCCACGTACCGAAGCCGGTGCCCTCGAAGTCCTGGACGACCTTCCCGGTGGGCGGTGTGTAGGTGCCTTTGTCGTCCGCGGTGAACTCCTTGCCGTCGAAGTCGCCGATGAAGTACTGGGCGGCCGAACCTCCCGCGATACCACCGGGGTTGATGTTGACGACCAGGACCCACTTGATCTTCTTCTTGTCCCCGTCCACGGCGAGGGGGAACAGGTCGGGGCACTCCCACACGCCGCCCGTCGCACCGGCCGGTCCGAACTCGCTCTGCAACTGCCAGTCCTTGAGGTTCTTCGACGAGTAGAACCGCACCTTGTGCTCGGCGGACAGCGACACCGTCATCAGCCAGCTCTTGGTCGGCTCGTACCACTGGACCTTGGGATCGCGGAAGTTGTCGGAGCCGATGTCGATCACGGGATTGCCCTGGTACTTGGTCCACGTGCGACCGCGGTCGGTGCTGTAGGCCAGCGACTGGGCCTGCTTGCCGCCGTTCTTGTAGGCGCTGGTGTAGATCGCCACCATGGGCGGGTTCTTCTTCGTGCCGAAGCCGGTGGTGTTGTTCCAGTCGACGACCGCGCTGCCGGAGAACACCATCTCCTCGTCGTCGTGCGACAGGGCGAGCGGCAACTCCTCCCAGTGCACGAGGTCCTTGCTCACCGCGTGCCCCCAGGACATGTCGCCCCAGGTGTTGCCGTTGGGGTTGTACTGGTAGAAGAGGTGGTACTCGCCCTTGTAGTAGACGAGCCCGTTGGGGTCGTTCATCCAGTTCTTCTGCGGAGTGAAGTGGAACTGGGGTCTGTACGTCTCGGTGTAGGTCGGGGTGTCGGCGGCGACGGCCTGGGGGGCCAGCGGGGCTGCGGACAGGGCGCAGACGGTCGCGACCGCCGCCATCATCCGTATGCGGGCATGCCGGGATACGCGTGCAGAGCTCATGGTGTCTCCTAGTCCCGCGGCCGTCCACGCTGCGGTGACTGCGGCTTCTGCGCGACGGACCGAAAAGTGCACCTCAGGCCGATGCCGGCTTCCACGCCGTCGGTCGAGGGTGTCATCGTTGACTTGTGTCATCGATGACAGCGAGTGCCCGATTATGAAGCCCAATCCGGCCTCCGCGTCAACGGTCCGGGCGCGATTGCTCCGGCATGACCGGCAGTTCACCGGCTGTCGTCGGTGGTCGCGGACCGCGCCGACCCATTGGCAGTGGCGGGCTCGGGTTCGGTGACCGCCCAGGTCAGAGGGGTGGCTGGAGGCAGTCCGGCAAGCTTCGGCCGCATCGTCGACGCCGAGACGGGCCGGTGAACGAGTTGTTTCCGATCTGTTGACCGGTCGGGCCTTTCGGTGCTTCACTGCCGGAACCGCTACCGAAACCGGTTCCGGAACCGATTCCGGTACCGGTTCCACGGGTCTCTGTACGATCGGCCCTACGGTGCGGGAAGACGTCTTCCGCCTCTGCAGGAAGGGAGGGGAGGTGACATGGGAGTCACTATCGCCGACGTGGCCACGCGGGCCGGGGTCAGCAAAACGACGGTCTCGCGGGTGCTGAACGGCAAGGGCGAGATCAACGAGAACACCGTCTTGAAGGTCCGCAAGGCGATATCGGAACTCGGTTATGTGCCGAGCGCCGGGGCAGTGGGGCTTGCACGCGGTACGACACAGATGATCGGCATGCTGGTCCCTGACTTGGCCTGGGCCTGGGCCGGCATAGTGCAGGCGGTCGTCGAAACGCTGGAGGCCGAGGGCTTCGGGCTGCGGATCCTGACCTGGAACCGCGGTGAGGAGTCACTGCGCAGGCTGGGCCTGCAGGTCGCTGCCAAGTCGTTCGACGGGCTGCTGGTGATAGAGCCCGAGGGGGCTCTGGGGTCCATCACGGAACTGCACGAGGCCGGACTGCCGGTGGTGCTGATCGACGACCGCTTCCAGCGGCCGGGGTTCCCCTACGTGGCCACCACCAACCGGGAGGGCGGTGAGCAGGCGGCGCGCCACCTGCTGGACATCGGCCGCCGTCGCCCTCTGGTGGTGACCGGTCCTGATGAGTACGGCTGCACGCAGGAACGGCTGGGCGGCTTCGTCGACGCGTATGCGCAGGCCGGGATCGAACTCGACCCGCGCAGAATCATCTGCGGCGACTTCCTGTTCGACGACGGCCGGAGCGCGGTGGCGCAAGCTCTCGCGGACGGCGTGGAGTTCGACGCGGTCTTCGGGCACAACGACCCCTTGGCAGCCGGCGTGATCGCGGCCCTGCACGAGGCCGGCCTCAAGATTCCGCGGGACGTCGCCGTGGTGGGGTTCGACGACGTCGAGGTGGCGTCGTACACCTATCCGGCGCTGACCACCATCCGCCAGCCGATGCGGGAGATGGGTGAGGCGGCGGCCCGTCTGCTGCTCGACCATGTGCGGAGATCGCCGGAGGCCGCCCCCTCGCGCATCGTTCCCACCAGCCTCGTGGTCCGTGGTTCGACGTTAGAGCCGAGTTCGAACTGACGCGACGTCATCGCGATGCGCGAATGACGGCGCCTCGCGGCCGGGCGGTGCGTTGCCGGTGACGCACCGCCCCCCGTCTCCTTGAAACATCGGCGAACCTCTTCGGGCCTCGCCTTCCTCACACCTTAGGGCGGCTGCGCCTGTGTTCACGCGGCACCGCCCACATGTACTTTCCGCCCGCGTGTTCCCGATCCGGGACACCGAAAGGGGCGCCTGGCACACCGCCCGGCCGCTACCCACTCCGCGTCGGACGCTCCCACCGCGACCCGCGAGGGACCGCCGACGCCGCTGTCACCGCAGACGCTGCCCACTCGTGGGCCGGCCCATCCGGGCGTCCGCCCCTTCCTACCCTTCGCCGCCCCCCGCGCTTGTCTCGCTCAACGGCAAGGAGCCGCATCATGCGTATCACTACCCGTCACGCTGTCAGAACCGTCCAGACCCTGTGCGTCACACTCACGGCAGCCCTCGTGGCCACCGGCTGCGGCCGGAGCGAGGATTCCGGCCCCGGCAACGATGCCCCCGCCGAGATCGGAGCGGGCAAGGCCAAGGGGACGGTGGTCATGTGGTCCCTGGGTGACCCAGACGAAGACCTGAAGGAGCTGGCCAAGGAGTTCGAGCTGGAAAACCCGGACGCAGACGTCAAGATCACCGCGGTCCCGTGGGACGGCGCCCACGACAAGCTGACCACCGCGATAGCCGGCGGCAACACACCCGACATGTCCATGGTGGGCAGCACTTGGATGGCCGAGATGGCCGCCTTGAAGGGCTTCCAGGCCACCCCGACGTCGATCGAGCCCTCGGACTTCTACCCCGGACAGTGGGACACCACCAAGTACAAGAACACCTCCTACGGCGTCCCGTTCATCGCCGACACCCAAGCGGTCTACTACCGGACCGATCTCACGGCGAAGGCCGGCATCAAGGGCGCCCTGGCCGGCGACTGGGACGGATACCTGAAGGACCTCAAGGCCATCCAGGCCACCGTCGGCAAGGAGAACCCCAAGCTGCGCCACGCCAGCGGGCTGGTGATGGGCTTCAACTCCTGGATCTTCTGGCTGCCGATGGTCTGGCGGCAGGGCAGTGACATCTACGACGCCAAGACCGGGGAGTTCACCTTTGACTCGCCCGAGGTCGCCAAGGCGCTGCAGGACTACGCAAGCGTTCCGCAGCAGGGCCTCGCGCCGACCGACAGGGCGGACAACGTGCAGAGCTTCCAGGACGGGCTGACCGCCGTCTACCAGGAGGGCGCTTGGGCCGGCGGCACCTTCCACAAGGACTCCCCGCAGCTGGACGGTAAGTGGAAGACCATGCCGATGCCGTACACCAAGCAGCCCGCAGGGTTCGCCGGTGGCACCGACCTGGCGGTGTTCAAGGAGGCCAAGAACCCCGACGCGGCATGGAAGTTCGCCCAGTTCCTGACCGAGCCCGCCAACCTCGCGACCTATTCCAAGGCCACCGGCAGCCTGCCTCCTTCGCCCCAGGCGTGGACCGAGGGGAAGCTGACCGAGGACGAGAACTTGAAGGCGTTCGCCGAGCAGCTCGAGGTCAGCAAGGCACCGCCCGCCATCACGACCTGGCAGCAGATCGCCGACACCATCGACTCCGAACTGGAGAAGCTGACCCTCGGCAAGGCCACCGTCGCCGAGGTGCAGAAGACGCTGCAGTCCAAGGCCACCAGCATCGGCACCGGCCGCTGAGCGCCGCCGCGTGAGTATCCCTCGTACGGACGGATGACATCCATGTCCACGAAATCGCTCCCCGAGCGGGGCGACACCCATGAGCAGGGCGCCGCAGGGTCGAAACGGAGTGCCGATCGCCGGCACTCCGGGCTCCACAGCACGGCGCGCGGCAGGCAGGCCCGGGCCGCCTGGCTCCTCGCCGCCCCGTACCTCGCGCTGTTCGCGGCCTTCATGCTGCTGCCGGTGGTGTGGTCGCTGCTGATGGGCCTGACCGACACCAAGAGCTCGGACCTGCGCACACCGCTGAACGTGTCGTTCGTCGGCTTCGACAACTACGTGCGCCTCTTTGAGGACCCGCAGTTTTTCACGGCCCTGCGCAACACGGCCGTGTTCGTCCTGGTGGCCCTGCCCCTGACCCTGGCCGCCGGGCTCGCGGCGGCGGTTGCCCTCGACCGGGGCATCCGCCGCTTCAGGGCCGTCTTCCGGGTCGGCTTCTACCTGCCGGTGATCACCAGCATCGTGGCCGTCGCCGTGGTGTGGAAGACGCTCCTGGAACCTCGCGCGGGACTGGCGAACCTCGTCCTGGGCTGGTTCGGGATCGACGGTCCGGCCTGGCTGGCGGACACCCGCTTCGCCCTGCCCGTCATGATCGTGATGGCGGTGTGGCGCAACCTGGGCACGGTCATGATCATCATGTTGGCGGGTCTGCAGTCCGTACCCCAGTCCCTGATGGAAGCGGCCGAACTCGACGGCGCCGGGCCCTGGCAGCGGTTCTGGCGGGTCACCTTCCCGCTCCTGCGTCCGGCCCTGCTGCTGACCGCTGTGACCACCGGCATCGGCTATCTGCAGTTCTTCGACGAGCCGTTCGTGATGACCGACGGCGGACCGCTGGACTCCACCCTGTCGGCGACGTTGTACGCCTACAAACAGTTCGGCAACGGCAACTACGAGATGGCGTCGGCCGCCGGCTACGTCATCTTCGTCCTCATCGTCGCGCTGACCGTGCTGCAGTTCCGCGTGCTGCGAGACAAGGACTGATGCCTCATGAGCACCCTCTCCACTCTCCGAACGCCACAACCGGGCACGGACCGCGCCCTTAGACGCCGCCGCATCCGCCAAAACTGGGGTCAGCCCTGGCTGTACCTACCGCTCGCCGGCGCCCTGCTGCTGATGATCGCGCCGTTCCTGTGGATGCTGTCCGGGTCGTTCAAGCCCGAGGCCGACATCCGCAGGGTCCCGCCCGTCCTGATACCCACGGCGCCCACGACCGCCAACTACGGCGAGCTGTTCAGCACGCTCGACTTCACGAGCATGTTCGCCAACTCCGTGATCGTGGCCCTCGCCGTCACCGCGGGCAACCTGATCTTCTGCTCGATGCTCGGATACGCCCTGGCCAAGCTGGAGTTCCGCGGGCAGCGCGCCGTCTTCCTGCTGGTCATGGGGACCCTCATGATCCCCGGCCTGGTCACCTTCGTACCCCTGTACGTGCTGGTGGCCAACATGCAGCTGACCGGCTCTCTGCTCGGGTTGATCCTGCCGTTCCTGGCCACGCCCTTCGGGGTGTTCCTGATGCGGCAGTTCATCTCCACCCTGCCCGACGAACTCATCGACGCCGCCCGCGTCGACGGCTGCCGCGAACTGGCCATCTTCGCGAAGATCATCCTGCCGCTGACCAAGCCGGCCCTCGCCACCCTCGGGATCATCACTTTCCTCGGCTCCTGGAACAACTTCCTGTGGCCCCTGGTCGTGGCACAGAACGAGAGCCAGTACACCCTCCCCGTCGGCCTCGCCCTGGCCAGCAGCGGACAGTCCTTCACCCGCTTCGGCATCCTCCTCGCCGGCGCCATGGTCGTCCTGCTGCCGGTGATGATCGTCTTCCTCCTCTTCCAGCGCCAGTTCGTGGCCGGCATCGCCACCACCGGCCTGAAGTGACACCCCAGCTCCCGCCCCGCCGCCCCATGCCGTACCGGCCCCGCCCAGAGCGGCGGACGGACGGCACGCGAGCCCCGCCGCGCCGGGCGGCAACGTTCGCGCGAAGAAGCACTCACCGTCGGCCATCAACTCTCTGATCTGTGACGACTCATCTCTTGGAGACCACCGTGCGACAGCCGGTCCACTCTGCCGCGTACCTGGATCCGGAAGTGTCCGTGGAAGCGAGAACCGACGACTTGCTTTCCCGGATGACCCTGCCGGAGAAGGTCGGGCAGCTGCTGATGCCCGACGCACAACACGGGGACCTGGCGGACATCGTGTCGGCCAAGCTGGCCGGGGCAGTCCTGCATGTGTCTCCCGACCTCATGCCGCAGGCCATGGAACTGGCCCGGCGGACACGGCTCGGCATACCGCTGCTGACAGCCGACGACGGCATCCACGGCCACTCGTTCTGGCCGGGGGCGACCATCTTCCCGACCCAGCTGGCCATGGCCTGCACCTGGGACCCCTCCCTGCTCCACCGAGTCGCCCGAGCGGCCGCGACCGAAATCGCGGCGACCGGAATCCACGGGACGTTCTCCCCGGTGCTGTGCATCACCCGGGACCTGCGCTGGGGCCGGATCAACGAGACGTTCGGCGAGGACCCGTTCCTGATCGGTGAACTCGGAGCGGCGATGGTGCGCGGCTATCAGGGCGACGGCCTCAGCGACCCGACAGCCGTGCTGGCGTACGCCAAGCACTTCGCGGGCTACTCCGAAACCCTGGGCGGGCGCGACGCGAGCGAAGCCGATCTCAGCCCCCGAAAGCTGCGCTCGTGGTTCCTGCCCCCCTTCGAACAGGCGGTCCGGGCCGGCTGCCGCGGCTTCATGCTCGGCTACCAGTCCATCGACGGGGTGCCCATCACCGCGCATCAGTGGCTGATCAACGACGTGCTCAAGGGCGAGTGGGGCTTCACCGGGACGCTGGTGACCGACTGGGACAACGTCGGCCGGATGGTCTACGACCAGCGGACCTGCGCCGACTACGCCGAGGCTGCGGCGGTAGCCGTCGACTCCGGGAACGATCTCATCATGGCCACGCCGCAGTTCTTCGAGGGCGCCCAGGAGGCGGTCGCCCGCGGCCTGATCGAAGAGAAGCAGATCGATGACGCGGTACGGCGGGTTCTGCGGCTGAAGTTCGAACTCGGACTCTTTGAGGACCCCCGCGCCCCCGACCCCGAGCGGCAGGCGCAGGTGATCGGCTGCCGCGAACACGCCGACCTCAACCTCGAGACCGCCCGACGCTCCCTGGTGTTGCTGCGCAACGAAGGGATCCTGCCCCTCGAGGGCGGGCTTACCTCGGACGGAACGGGCCGCGCCGCGAGCCGGGGCACACCGCGGACGATCGCGGTCATCGGCCCCAACGCCGACAGCCCGCAAGCCATGCTCGGCGACTGGGCGGGCGCCACCGGCCAGGTCCCGTGGATGCCCGACGGACATCCACGCGAGTCGGTCGAGACGGTGCGCGACGGCCTGCGCGCCGTCGCGCCCGCCGACTGGACCATCACGTACGCCCGCGGAGCCGACATCGAAAGCCCCGCATCCAACTCCGAGTGGTCCCTCGGGCCCGACGGCCAACCGCAGCCATCCGTTTTCACCCCCGCCCTGGTCGACCAGGCACAGCTTCGGGAGGCCACCGCCGCCGCGGAGGCCGCCGACTACGCCGTCGTGGTCGTGGGGGACACCATCGCCCTCACGGGCGAGGTGCGCTCCACGGCCACGCTCGACCTCCAAGGGGGCCAGATCGCGCTGCTGGACGCGGTCGCCGCCACCGGCACACCGATGATCGTCGTACTCGCCCAGTCCAAGCCGAGCACCCTGCCGGACTCGGCTCTGAACGCGGCAGCCCTCATCGAGGCGTTCAACCCGGGCATGCGCGGTGGCCGCGCCGTCGCCGAACTGCTTCTCGGACTCGTCGATCCCAGTGGCCGGCTCCCGGTCTCCTTCGCACGTCACGTCGGACAGCAACCGGTCTTCTACAACCAGGTGCGAGGCCAGCACGGGAGCCGCTACGCGGATCTCACACAGGACCCCCTGTTCGCGTTCGGCGAGGGCCTCACCTACACGACGGTCACCTACTCCGACCTGGTCGTGCACGACTCGGAGGTCTCCGCCGACGGCACCGTCGACGCCACGGTGCGGCTCACCAACAGCGGCAGCCGCAGGGCCGTGGAAACGGTCCAGGCGTACGTCAGCGACCTGACCACGAGCGTCACCTGGGCCGAGCAGGAGCTGAAGGGTTTCACCCAGGTCGAGATCCATCCCGGCGAAAGCCTGGACGTCCGCATCAGCATCCCTGCCTCCCAGTGCTCTCTCGTCACAGCCGACAACCGCCGAATGGTCGAAGCAGGCGAGTTCGCACTCCGCGTCGGCCCCAGCTCACGGCGGGAGCAGCAGCTGAGCGTGAAATTCCGCATCCGGACCTGAAGGCCGCACACAGGCCTGAAGACCACCGCCCCGTCGGCCCGCCGCCCCGCGAACCAGAGGGCCGGCGGGGCGGTCCCCTGTCATACCGAAAGGCACGCGTGTGTCCACCCCACCCCGCGATCCACACTTCCCCGTCGCGCACCTGCGCCCGCCCCGCAACTGGATCAACGACCCCAACGGACTGGTCTTCCACGACGGCCACTACCACGTGTGCTACCAGTACAACCCGCACGGAGCGAACCACGCCAACATGCACTGGGGCCACTTCCGCAGCCCCGACCTGCTGACCTGGGAGCCGCTGCCGATCGCCCTGTCCCCGAACCCCGGTGGCCTGGACGCCGACGGCTGCTTCTCCGGCAACGCCGTCTCCGACGGCGAACGGCTGGTCGCCTTCTACTCCGCGCACCGCGAGGACCGCTCGTTCCAGCACCAGCCGGTCACCCGCGCCGTCTCCCGAGACAGCGGCCGGACGTTCAACCCGAGTGGTGAACTGGTCGTCCCCGAGCTGCCCGAGGGCTGCAGCATGTACCGCGACCCGTACGTCTGGCAGGACGGCGACGGCTGGCGGATGCTGGTCGGCGCCGCCCTCGCGGACGGCCGCGCCGCCGCCCTCCTCTACGACTCACCCAACCTGGAGAACTGGGCCTACCGGGGGCCCTTCGCCACCCGCCATCCGGAGCCCGTCGGTGGCACCCACCTGCTCACGGGGGAGGGCTGGGAATGCCCGCAATACCTCCCGGCAGCCGACGGACGCGGCGCCCTCCTCTTCAGCACCTGGACCGAACCCACCGGTCCGCAGAGCGTCGCGGCCCTGATCGGCGAAGAGCATGACGGCCACTTCAAGGCGGGCTCAGCGGCGCCCGTCGACCACGGCCCCGACTGCTACGCCCCCGCCCTGCTGCGGGCACCGGGCGACCGGTGGCTGCTGTGGGGCTGGTCGTGGGAAGCCCGCGACGAAGCCTGGGCCGTCGCGGACGGATGGGCCGGGGTCCTCACCCTGCCCCGCGAGATCCACCTCCACGACGACGGCACACTGCGCCAGCAGCCCGCCACCGAACTGCTCGCCCTGCGCGGCCGACACACCATCACCGCCACAGGCGCGACGCACGGCTCGCAGCCGGTGGACCTCGGCACCGTGGGCCACGCCTTCGACCTGACAGCCCGTCTGGAGCCGACCGGAAACGCCGGCCTGCGGCTGCTCACCACCCCGGACGGCTCCGAGTACCTCGACATCCGTCTCGACGTTGACGCGGGCGAACTCGTCGTCGACCGTGACCACGCCTCGCTGGACAGCCGGGCCCGCGGCGGTTCCCACCGGATGCCCTGCCCGCCGGACCGGCCCGTCGACCTGCGCGTCGTGGTCGACCACTCCATCGCCGAGATCTTCCTGGTCACCACCGGCCAGGTCCTCACCCTGCGTTTCTACCCCACAGGGCAGAGCCCTTGGCGACTTGAGGCCCGCACCGCCCCGGGTACGCGCCTCGGCTTCTCGGTCGACGCGTGGGAACTGCACCCGCTCGTGATCAAGGAGCCGAGCACCGGCGCCGCGGAGCCGGCGCCGGCGTCGCAGTAGAACCGACTCCAACCGGTCGATCCCCCACGTCGGCACTGTGTCCCACCCGCTCTCCCAAGTACTGAACAAGCAGGTCCGAAGGAGGATCTTCCATGAGGTCATACGGTCTCGGACGACGCCAGTTCCTGGCCACCGCAGTCGGTGTCGCTGCCGCATGGACCCAGGTTTCCGGGAACGCCATCGCCGCCCCGCAGTTGAAGCAAGCCTCACGTGACAATTCCGTCCGTGTGTGGCTGACGGACGTATCGGCCGACAAGTGGGTCGCCGGTCAGGACGATGTGCTGTTCAAGGCGAAGAGAGCGGCCAACCCGCTGACGATCAAGATCGACGACAGCGTCAAGTACCAGGAGGTCCAAGGCTTCGGCGCGGCCATGACCGACTCCTCCGCCTGGCTCATCGACAAGCTGTCCACCGCCGAGCGGACCAAGCTGATGAAGAAGCTGTTTGATCCCTCGAAGGGAATCGGCCTCAGCCTGCTCCGCTCTCCTATGGGCGCCACGGATTTCAACGCGTCCGGGAACTACTCCTACAACGACATGCCCGCGGGACAAACGGACCCCACGCTGTCCAACTTCTCCGTCCAGCATGACGTGCCGTACATCATTCCGGCCTTGCAGCAGGCCCTCTCACTCAACCCGTCCATCAAGATCATGGCCAACCCGTGGAGCCCACCAGGCTGGATGAAGACCTCCGACTCCATGATCGGAGGCACCCTCAAGAGCGAGTACACCTCCGCGCTGGCCGACTACTTCGTCAAGTTCATCCACGCCTATGGCATGGCCGGCGTGCCCATCTCCTACATTTCCCCGCAGAACGAACCCATGGGTACTCCCACCTGGCCCGGAATGTTCCTGTCCGCGTACCAGGAAGCCGAGTTGATCCAGGAGATCGGCAAGGCGTTCGAAGCCAACGGAATCTCCACGAAGATCCTGGCCTGGGACCACAACTGGGACGTGCCCTCGTATCCGGAGACGATCTTCAGCGATCCCGCAGCCTCCAAGTACACCGCGGGAACCGGATGGCACATCTACAGCGGCAACCCGACCTACCAGGCAGTGGTCCACAACGACTACCCGAGCAAGGAAACCTTCATCACAGAAGCCACCGGAGGCGTTTGGCAGGACAGCAACCAGACGGCGTTCAGCGAAGCACTGGGAACGTGGATCATCAACGGAACGCGCAACTGGGCAAACGGGGTGATGCTGTGGAACATCGCACTCGACCCCGATCGGGGCCCGCTCAATAGCGACACGGCCGGTATACCCATGCTTCGGGGCTTGCTCACGATCGACCCGGCCGACGGACGGGTGACCTACAACGTGGACTACCACGCCCTCGCTCACGCCAGCAGGTTCGTCAAGCCCGGAGCACGCCGGATCTACTCGAACACCTTCGGCGAAGGAAGCATAGAGAACGTCGCGTTCCAGAACCCGGACGGATCGAAGGTCCTGATCGCCCACAACTCGGGCAGCGCCGCGAAAACCTTCAGCGTCGCGGACGGGACACACTCGTTCGACTACACCCTGAACGCCGGCGACGCCGTCACCTTCAAGTACTCCGGGCCTGCGCAGAGCGGCCGTACCCCCGCAGCGACCAAGGTCTCGGACCCGACACGCGACTTCACCTTCAAGTCGGCATCCGGCCCGGTCACCGTCACGTACGACCCGGCACTGCTGCCCTACCAGAACTCCATCCGCACCGGAAACAAGCTGGTCACGTACTCCCTGCCGATCGGAGCTTCCGTCCAGACGACAGGAAGGGCACTGAGCCGTAGCAAATGGACCGCCACGGCTTCCGCGCAGCCGGATTGGGGTGTGGCCGCGAACGCGATCGACGGCGACATCAACACAAAGTGGAGTCTCGGGCACGGGACGACGAGCGGCGACTGGTTCCAGATCGACCTGGGGAGCCCCACGAGCTTCAATAAAATCGTCATCGACACCGGCGTGAACAATTCGTTCGACTACGTCACCAGGCACCAGATATACGTTTCGCACGACGGAGTCGATTGGGGCAGCGCGATTGCGAGCGGCAGCGGGGGCATCGGCAAGATATCCGTCACGTTGCCGACCCGAACGGCACAGTACATTCGCATCGTCAGTACCGCGGCATCCGGTTTCTGGTGGGCCATCGGCGACATCGAGGTGTACGGGTCTGCGCGTGGAACCGGCTCGATCACAGCTCCTACAGCAGTATCGAACGGCCTTCAGCTGAAGACCTGGACCAGCAAGGAAGGGTCGCAGGTCACCGTCGTATTCAACGGGACCGCCGACAGCAAGAGTTTCAAGATATCCACCGACGGCTCGTACACCTATACGCTGCCGAGCGGCACCTCGGCGATGTTCACCACCAAGAAGCTGTCGAGCTTCCCATCGCCGACCTTCAGCGATCTGAAGCCGGAACGAGGCATGCCGCGCTCCAAATTCACGATTCGCGGTGCTGGTTTCGGTGACGCACAGGGACTGGGCACGGTGCGTTTCGAATCAAGCTATGCCGAAATAGACACCTGGTCGGATACGAGTATCAGCGCCTACGTCCCGAAGGGCCTTCCGGCGGGAAAGGTCACGGTTTCCGTGAAGGGAACCAGTGGAGCAGACGCAGGTGGATCATCGTTCGACGTCATAGACCTTGGTCCTGCGCTGCCGCGGACAGGCTGGACCGCAAAGGCTTCGGCCGCAAGCCAGGTGGATGCGCCCGGAAACATGCTCGATGAAAATTCCGACACCCGGTACAGCTCCGGAACAGGGCAGTACGACGGCCTCTGGATCCAAGTGGACATGGGGCAGACACAGACCTTCGACAAGATCGTGCTGGATGTCGGCGGCAGTGTCAGCGACTATGCGCGAAGCGCAGACGTATACGTATCCACGGATGGAACCGACTGGACCAAGCTCACGTCCGTAGCGGACGGCCAACGAGTCCATCTGATTTCCTTCCCGACGCAGACAGCTCGCTACATCAAGGTCGTCAATACCGGCAACGTTGCGCGTAGCTGGTGGTCAGTCGCAGAATTCCACGTCTACAACTGATCTCCGGCTATGAGGGCCGGAGTGGCACGCCTCACCAAGGGTGCCGCTCCGGCCGTAGGCTGACGTTCGTGACGTGGGAGGCCGGCACCAGGGCTCGTGCGGGAGTCACCGGCCCCTTCGCCGTCAGCCCTCGCGCTCCACGTGTCTCGCCTCAGTCACACCGTGAAGGTGCCGAAGCTTCCCGTGATGGTGTCGGCAAGAGCGCGCCGAGTACGACCGGCTTCACTTCGGAGTAGCCGGGAATCCGCACACCGAGCCATCCCGAGGCCCGAGTTACACCGCCTATGTGCCATAGCTGCTCGCGTGAAGCGATGTTCCTCACAATCATCGACCCCGAGGTGTGCCGGTTGTAAAGTGAAGACCGCCCTTGACCTGCATAAAGCAGGCAGGGAGCCGTCTTCCAGGAGTCCAAAGTGCTGCGTACTCTGTTCAAGTCCAAGATCCACCGCGCCACAGTCACCCAGGCCGACCTGCATTACGTGGGATCCGTGACGATCGACGCCGATCTGCTTGACGCCGCCGACCTGCTGCCCGGCGAGCTGGTGCACATCGTCGACATCACCAACGGTGCCCGTCTGGAGACGTATGTCATCGAGGGTGAGCGCGGCTCGGGTGTCGTCGGGATCAACGGGGCGGCGGCCCATCTCGTCCATCCCGGCGATCTGGTGATCATCATCAGTTACGCTCAGGTCTCCGACGCCGAGGCCCGCGCCATGCGGCCCAGAGTGGTCCATGTGGACCACGACAACCGGATCGTGGCCCTGGGCTCGGACCCCTCCGAGCCCGTACCCGGCTCCGACCAGCGGCGCAGCCCGCAGGCTGTCACCGCCTGAGCCGAGGCCATGACCGGTCTCCAGGCGTCGCCGACCCGCACCCGAGGAGTGCCATGAGCGACGTTCAGATCCGCGACGACCGGGCGACCGGCCGACTCGAGGCCTTCGTCGGCGACGAACTGGCCGGTCATATCCAGTACTTCGTCCTCGACTCCCCGAGGCGTGCCCTGGTCCCGGTCCACACGATCGTCGAGCCCGCACACGAGGGACAGGGCGTCGCGGGCTCGCTGGCGCGGGAGTTCTACGGCATCGCGGCCCGTGCCGACGCCGTGGTCGCGCCGCTGTGTCCGTACGTCGCCAAGTGGGCCGAGCGCCATCCCGACGAGGCACCGGCCGCCTCCCCGGAGCTGCTGCGCGCGGCGAAGGACTGGCTGGTCGCCCACCCCGAGGGGTTCTGAGGGCGCCGTCCGCGAGGTGGTCGCGTCGCCCCGCCCGACCGGGTGACCGCCCGACCGGGTGACTGCCCGTGCGGACGCCGGGTACCCGTGGGGCAAGTCCATGGCCGACGTACCAGACGTACCCACTGGCTGGAGGACGCGATGACGCACCCAGACCCGGACCCCGTGAAGCCCGGCCCCACTCCGGGACCGGGCCCCGACCGCCCGCAGCCCACCCCGCCGACCCCCTTCCCCGACCCGGTCCCCACCCCCGAACCGCAGCCGGTGCCCGAACCGGACCCGGTTCCGAGGCCCCCGGGCCCCGACCTGGTCCCGGGCGAACCGAACCCGGGACCGCTGTCCTAGCAGGGCCGTGGCGGAGCAACAAGAGGTGGCCCGGCGTGGACAACTCCACGCCGGGCCACATCAACAAGGTCAGGGACGCGGGGTACCGCGCGACCCACCACACGCGACCCTCCGACGCGGTCGCCGGCAGGTCCGCAGTCCCCTCCCCTCAGACTTCTCTCGGAAGCCGGTTCAGGCCTCGACCTCACCCCGCCCCTGCCCCCACAGCGTGTGGAACGACCCCTCCCGGTCCACCCTCCGGTACGTGTGCGCCCCGAAGAAGTCCCGCTGCCCCTGCGTGAGCGCAGCGGGCAGCCGCTCGGCGCGCAGCGCGTCGTAGTAGGCCAGCGCCGCAGCGAACCCGGGGGTCGGCACGCCCTGCCGTGTCGCGGCGACCAGCACCTCGCGCCAGTCGTCCTGCGCCGCCGCGATCTCCTGGGCGAACGTCTCGTCGGAGAGCAGGCTCGGCAGGTCGGGGCGCGCGTCGTACGCCGCGCGGATCCGGTCGAGGAAGGCGGCCCGGATGATGCACCCGCCACGCCAGATCGAGGCCACCTTGCCCAGGTCGATGTTCCAGTCGTACTCGGCGCGGGCCGCGTCGATCTCGTGGAAGCCCTGCGTGTACGAGACGATCTTGGAGGCGTACAGCGCCTGCTCGACACGGTCGGCGAAGGCGCCGGCCTCGGCCGCGCTCAGCGGAGTGGCCTTGGGGCCGGCCAGCGAGCGGGACGCGTCGCGCAGCGCGGCGTGGCCCGACAGGGACCGTGCGAAGACGGCCTCGGCGATACCGGACACCGGAACGCCCAGGTCGAGAGCGATTTGTACGGTCCAGCGGCCGGTGCCCTTCTGCTCCGCCTGGTCGACGACCACGTCCACGAACGGCTTGCCCGTGGCCTCGTCGACGTGGGCCAGCACCTCCGCCGTGATCTCGATCAGGTACGAGTCGAGCCGCCCGGTGTTCCAGGTGCGGAAGATCTCCGCGATCTGCGCCGGGGTGTATCCGGCCACGTCGCGGAGAAGCTGGTACGCCTCGCCGATCAGTTGCATGTCGGCGTACTCGATGCCGTTGTGGACCATCTTCACGAAGTGCCCGGCGCCGTCCGGACCGACGTGCGTCACACAGGGCGCCCCGTCGGCGGCCTTCGCGGAGATCTTCTCCAGCATCGGGCCGAGGGAGTCGTACGACTCGACCGGGCCGCCCGGCATGATGCTGGGCCCGTTGAGCGCGCCCTCCTCGCCGCCGGAGATGCCCGCGCCGACGAAGTGGATGCCCTGCTCGCGCAGCGCGGCCTCACGGCGGCGGGTGTCGGCGAAGTGCGCGTTGCCACCGTCGATGATCATGTCGCCGGGTTCCAGGAGCGGTGCGAACTCCTCGATCACCGCGTCCGTCGGACCGCCCGCCTTCACCATGACGACCAGACGCCGGGGCCGCTCCAGCGCCTGCACGAACTCCTTGGCGGACTCGGCCGCGATGAAGTCTCCCTCGTGTCCGTGCTCCTTGACCAGCGCGTGCGTCTTCGCGGGGGTGCGGTTGTGCACGGCGACCGTGTAGCCGTTGCGCGCGAAGTTGCGGGCGAGGTTGCTCCCCATGACCGCGAGGCCCGTGACGCCGATCTGGGCTGAAGTGCTCATACGGTTGGCTCCTATGGATCCTGATATCGGTGGTGCCGTTCCTGCCCGCCAGTATTGTCCTTCCGGCCCTCCTGACGTGCACCGGCCCCGTCCGCGCTGCGCGGCCTGCCGGGCTTGAGTACGCGGGAAGGGCCCCACCTGCCTCAATGGGGCGTGCAACCCGGTGATTTACGCGCCGTCCCCGGTCACGCGCGCGCCGGACAGGGGAACTTACGCGCCGGAGCAGGTCGCTTACCCGCCATTCGGGGGACTGGAGCGGCTGGATTTTCGTCTTGTCATGGCCGGTTCGTGGCGCTTACTTTTGCGGCTCATTGCATAGGCGAGGGGGGCTTATCCATGGCCGTACGCGGTCGGCACCGCCGGTACCAGCCGAACAGGATCAACCGCGCCTCACTCACCGTCACGGCGGGCGGCGCCGGGATGGCGCTCCCGCTGATGGGCACCGGGGTCGCGGAGGCGGCCGATGCCGAGACCTGGGACAAGGTCGCGGCCTGCGAGTCCACCAACGACTGGAACATCAACAGCGGAAACGGCTACTACGGCGGCCTCCAGTTCAGCCAGTCCACCTGGGAGGCCTACGGCGGCACGGCCTACGCCCCCCGCGCGGACCTGGCCACCAAGGACCAGCAGATCGCGATCGCCGAGAAGGTGCTGGACGGCCAGGGCCCCGACGCCTGGCCCGTCTGTTCGCAGCGCGCGGGACTCACGATCGACGACGTGAAGCCGCAGACCACGCCGCAGTCACAGGCCGGCAAGGTCGAGATGTACACGGTGGTCCGGGGTGACACCCTCTCCGAGATCGCCGACTCCCGGAACGTGCGGGGCGGCTGGCGCGGTCTCTACGAGGCCAACCGCAGGACCATCGGCTCCGACCCGGACGTGATAATTCCCGGCCAGCGACTGAGCCTGCGCCCGGCGGCCGAGAAACAGGGACAGAAGAAGGTCCGCAAGGAAAAGCAGCAAGAACGGAAGCAAGAACGGAAGCAAGAGCAGAAGCGAGAACAGAAGCAAGAGCAGAAGAAGGTCCAGAAGGAGCAGAAGTCCGGGCAGCGGCAGGTGTCGGCGTCCTTCGTCGCCCCCGTGAGCGCCTCCCTCGGCACGCCCTACCGTGCCTCCGGCTCCTCCTGGTCGAAGGGCTACCACACGGGCGTCGACTTCCCCGTGGCGACCGGCAGCGCCGTGAAGTCCGTCGCCGCCGGGGAGGTCGTCACCTCGGGCTGGGGCGGGTCCTTCGGCTACCAGGTGGTCATCCGGCACGCCGACGGCCGCTACACGCAGTACGCCCATCTGTCGGCGATCTCCGTGAAGGCCGGTCAGAGCGTGAGCGCGGGTCAGCGCATAGGCCGCTCCGGCTCCACCGGAAACAGTTCGGGCCCGCATCTGCACTTCGAGGTGCGGACGGGGCCCGGATTCGGCAGTGACATCGATCCGATCGCCTATCTGCGGGCGGGCGGGGCCCGGATCTGATGAACGGCGGGAGGCCTGGACCGGGCCTCCCGCTCACGATTTCACGCGGTCGCGGTCGCGATCGCGGTCGCGGTGCCGGTCCTGCCGGTCCTGCCGGTCATGCCGGTCGTCGTGGAGGGTCCGCGGGACGTACAGCTCGCAGTGGAACGGTCGCAGCAGCAGGTCGGGCGTGGCGTCGTCCCCGTCCGCCGGGCTCCTGCCCAGGAACGGCGCCGGTACGACCACACGCTTGTCCAGATCGATCGCCTCGTCGGAGCCTGGGCCCCCGACGGACTGCCGCGGCAGCCCCGCGAGCCACTCCTCCAGAGCGAGGGACTCGCGGTCGGCGGCCGTGACGGTGGCGTTCTCGTCGGCCCGCTCGGCCCGCTCGGCCCGCTCGGCCTGCTCGGCCTGCTCGGTCTGCTCGGCCCCGAGGCGCTCCGTGGTCAGCAGGATCAGACCGCCCGCCGCGACGACCCCGCAGCCGAGCGCGAGGATGGTGCCGAGCGTGCCGTGGCGGAAGGTCTCGCCGAACATCGTGATGCCGACCGCGGCCGCCACCACCGGGTTCACCACGGTCAGTGTGGCGAGCGGTGCCGTGAGACCACCGCTGCGGTAGGAGGCCTGGGAGAGCAGCAGACCGGCCGTGGCGAAGACACCTATCACCGCGAGGGTCGGCAGGTCGGAGAGCGCGATGCCGTCCGTCCAGTCGACCGCGACCGTCTTGGTGAAGACCGAGGACATGCCGAACGCGACACCGGAGGCGACGGCCAGCAGGATGCTGCGCACCGCCGGGTGCCGGTGTGCGGCCCGGCCCGCCACCGTCAGCGCGGTCATCGCGCCGGCACTGGTCACGGCCACGACCACCCGCTGGGCGGTGTCCAGCGACTGGGCATCGGCCGAGCCGACCAGGGACAGCAGACCAGCGAGCCCGACCGTCGCCATGATCGCGCCCCGCCAGGCCGTGGCGCCCGCCTTTCGGCCGACGAACAGGGCCGCCATGGGCAGCGCGAAGACGATGGTCAGTGCACCCAGCGGCTGCACCAGGCTCAGCGGCCCGAACGCCAGGGCCACCACATGCAGCAGCCCGCCGAGGCCGTTCAACCCGACAGCGGCCCACCAGACCGGCCGGCGCAGGGGCGCGTAGGACTCACCGGGCGAGGACACCGCCACACGCTCCTGGACGATCGCCCCGCCCGCGTAAGCGACGGCGGAGACGAACGACAGCAGCACGGACAATGCGAGGGCGCTCATGAGCGGCTCCTCTGCGCAGCGCGGGGGCTCTCAGCCCGCCGCGGCGAACGGTCGGCTTTCATGGTGCCAACGATGCCTCGGACGGGCCTCCGCGTCGTCGTACCAGAGCACTCAATGACTCCTACTGCCGATGGAGTACGAGAGGTGCGGGGTCATACCCCGGGCGGGGGACACGGAGTGCGGGACCTCCACCGGAGGGCGGGTCCCGGCCCTGGTACTACTCGTCCTCGTGGATCACGACCCCGCAGTCACCGACCTCTCCGCCCTCGGCGGGTTCTTCGTACTACGCACGGGAGCACCGCCCGACGGAGCGCTGCCCACCCTCGCGGAGGCCTACCGGGCACGGGATGCCGGTGTGGAGAAGGAGGTTTACGCGAATCCCGTGATTTCTCGTGTCCGGAGAGTCGCGCGGAGTGTACGGACCCCGGAGCCGCGCGTGGCCGCATCCATCGCCCACCTCGGCCTCGCCGCCCGCCTGTGGTCCGTCGCCCTCGGCGCCGCCGCCCTCCACGACCGCGTACCCGACCTCGACCCGCGCCTCCTGCGCTGGGACGCCGAAGCGAGCGCCCCCGACGAGCTGTGGCTCACCGAGGTACGGACTCTGCCCGCCGAGCGGATCGGAGAGGTCGTACGAGAGGGCCATCTCGTACCGCTTGCGGCGGCAATCCGTGCGCAACTTCCCATATCAGCACGCCTGTTGTGGGGGAACGCGGCGTCCGCGCTCATGGGAGCCGTGCGCCAGGTCGAACGGTGGGCGCTCCTCAACGGGCGTCCGGAGGCACGCGTTCGGGCCCGCGCGCTCGCCGCCGAGCTGTTCACGCACCCCGAACTGAGCGACACGCTCGACCCGGAGACGTACCGCCGTCGCAGCTGTTGCCTCTACTACCGGCTGCCCGGCGGCGGACTGTGCGGCGACTGCTGCTTCGACCGGCCACCCGGCCGCACCTGACTCCGGCCGGGTCGCCGCCGCGGCATCGCGGTCTTCCGCAACTGACCCTTGTGGGTGACCATGTGGGAACCAGCCACTGAGACAGGGGGTTCCGGGTGCGAGTCGGCCTGCTGACCCGTGAGTATCCGCCCGACGTCTACGGTGGCGCGGGAGTCCATGTCGAGTTCCTCGCCCATGGGTTGAGGTCCCTCGTCGACCTGGAGGTGCACTGCTGGGGTGAGGGAGCGGGCGGCGGTGTCGTACGCCACCGGCCCTGGGCCGCGCTCGACGGTGCCAACGACGCACTGCGCACCTTCTCCGTGGACCTGGCCATCGCCGCCGGTCTCGAAGGCCGTGAACTGGTCCACTCGCACACCTGGTACGCCAACCTGGCCGGTCACTTCGGCAAGCTGCTGCACGGCATCCCGCATGTGATGACCGCCCACTCGCTGGAGCCGCTGCGCCCGTGGAAGGCCGAGCAACTGGGTGGCGGCTACGCCCTGTCCGGCTGGGCCGAGCGCATGGCCATCGAGTCCGCCGACGCCGTGATCGCCGTGTCCGGCGCCATGCGCGACGACATCCTCGGCTGCTACCCGGCCCTGGACCCGGCCGGCGTCCACGTCGTGCACAACGGCATCGACACCTCCCGCTACCGGCCGGACCACGGCACGGACGTCCTCGACCGCGTCGGCGTCGACCCCGGCCGCCCGTACGTCCTGTTCGTCGGCCGGATCACCCGCCAGAAGGGCGTGCCCCACCTGTTGCGCGCCGTACGCGACATCGACCCGGCAGTGCAGGTCGTGCTCTGCGCCGGCGCGCCCGACACCCCGCAGATCGACCAGGAGTTCCGCGACCTCTTCGCGGAACTGAGCCGCGTACGGCAGGGCCTGTTCTGGATCCCGCAGATGCTGCCGCGCCCGGACGTGATCCAGCTCCTCACGCACGCCGCCGTGTTCGTCTGTCCGTCGGTGTACGAGCCGCTGGGCATCGTCAACCTGGAGGCCATGGCCTGCGGGACGGCCGTGGTGGCCTCGCGGGTCGGGGGTATCCCGGAGGTCGTGGAGGACGGCGTCACCGGCCTCCTCGTGTCTCCGGGGGAAGACTTCGAAGCTCGGCTGGCCCGAGCCCTCGACTCGCTGCTCGCCGACCCCGCGACCGCCGCCCGTATGGGCGAGGCCGGCCGGGAGCGCGCGGTGCGCGAGTTCGGCTGGGACGCGGTGGCCCGGCGCACGGTCCAGCTGTACGAGGAAGTCCTCAAACAGGGGTAGTCACAAAGGACAGCGTTCGGCACGACCGGGCGTGGAGGGGCGGCGGCATGCGGCGCGGTGGACCTTCGGTGCTGGGCATCGTACTGGCGGGGGGCGAGGGCAAGAGACTGATGCCCCTGACCGCCGACCGGGCGAAACCAGCGGTGACCTTCGGCGGAACGTACCGCCTGGTGGATTTCGTCCTGTCCAACCTCGTCAACGCGGACATCCTGCGCATCTGTGTGCTCACGCAGTACAAGTCGCACTCGCTGGACCGGCACATCACCACCACCTGGCGGATGTCGAGCCTGCTGGGCAACTACGTCACCCCCGTCCCGGCCCAGCAGCGGCTCGGCCCGCGCTGGTACCTGGGCAGCGCGGACGCGCTGCTGCAGTCGCTGAACCTGGTGCACGACGAACAACCGGAGTACGTGGCGGTGTTCGGCGCCGACCACGTCTACCGGATGGACCCGCGCCAGATGCTGGCACAGCACATCGAGGGTGGCGCGGGTGTGACGGTGGCCGGGATACGGGTGCCGCGCACGGAGTCCTCCTCCTTCGGTGTGATCACGCCCGGCTCCGACGGCCGCACCGTGGAGCGCTTCCTCGAGAAGCCGGCCGACCCGCCGGGCCTCGCCGACGACCCCGAGTGCGTGTTCGCCTCGATGGGCAACTACATCTTCACCACCAAGGCCCTGGTGGAGGCGCTGCAGAGGGACGCCGAGGACGAGGACTCCGTGCACGACATGGGCGGCTCGATCCTGCCCCAGCTCACCGACCGGGGCGAGGCGCAGTTGTACGACTTCAGCGCCAACCACGTGCCGGGTGAGACGATCCGCGACCAGGGCTACTGGCGGGACGTCGGCACGCTCGACGCCTATTACGACGCCCATATGGACCTCATCGCCGAGCGCCCCGCCTTCAACCTCTTCAACCGGAGCTGGCCCATCTACACCAGCTCCGGCCAGCTCTCCCCGGCGCGCTTCAACGCGGGCGGTATCGCCAGCGAGTCGATCATCAGTGCGGGGTGCCTGATACGGGGGCAGGTGACCAGGTCCGTGCTGTCGCCGGGGGTCGTCGTCGACCCGGGCGCCGTGGTCCAGGGCTCGGTCCTGCACGACAACGTCCACATCGGGCGGGGCGCGGTGGTGCGCGGCGCCGTGCTCGACAAGAACGTCCAGGTGCCCCCGGGTGCCACCATCGGTGTCAATCCGGAGCGGGACTCCGAGCTGTACACGGTCTCCAGGGGCGGAGTGATCGCCCTGGGGAAGGGGCAGCAGGTGTCGTAGCGCTCCCCGAGTGGCGTCGAGCGACTCTGTGCCCGGTCATGTCACGCTGGGCCGGGTGGGTTGTCATGGCTCCCGAGTGACCACAGATGCCCCATGAGTCCCGCCTTTTTCATCGCGGCGGGACTTAATCTGTTGTTAACTGTGCGTAGCTTGATCGTACTTGACCGTAATCGGGCAACGACGATTGACTGCAGACTCACCCGTCGTCGACGCGAGGCAAGCCATTGAATTCTGACCTGCTCGCACCACTCGACCTGGCGTTCTGGAACATCGAGTCCGCCGAACACCCCATGCACCTGGCAGCCCTCGGCGTCTTCACGGGCAACTCGCCCACAGCGGGAGCCCACGCCGCCGAGCTGCTCGCCACACGTGCCGCCGGGGTGGCCGGACTGCGGATGCGGATCCGGGACGTCTGGCTCCCGGACGTACGTCTGCCGCTGGCGTTCGGCGGCGCGGCCCGGGAGCCCGTCGCCGACTTCGAGCCCTTCGACCACGTACGGCTGCACGCGCCCACCGCGGACTTCCACGCGGCGGCCGGGCGCCTGATGGAACGTCCTCTGGAGCGCGACCGGCCGCCGTGGGAGGCGCATGTGCTGCCGGGGGAGGACGGCACCTCCTTCGCCGTGCTGTTCAAGTTCCACCACGCCCTGGCCGACGGGCTGCGGGCGCTCACGCTCGCCGCCGCCGTCATGGACCCCATGGACATGCCGACGCCCCGGCCGCGCCCCGCCGAGCCGCCGCGCCGTCTCCTGGAGGAGATGCGCAAGCTGCCCGAATTCCTCCGGGGCACCGTCTCCGACCTCGGTCGTGCCCTGGACATCGGTGCGTCCGTCGCCCGCACCACACTCGACGCCACGCTGGGAACCCGCTCCGCCGTGGCGCTGACCTCCGAGCCCAGCGGCACCCGCCGTACGGCGGGGGTGCTCGTGGACCTCGACGAGGTGCACCGGATCCGCAAGACCGTCGGAGGCACCGTCAACGACGTCCTCATCGCCGTGGTGGCGGGCGCGCTGCGCCGGTGGCTGGACGAGCGCGGGGACGGCAGCGAGGGGGTCGCGCCCCGGGCGCTGATCCCCGTCTCCAAGCGCCGGCCGCGTACGGCGCACCCCCAGGGCAACCGGCTCTCGGGGTACCTGATGAAACTCCCCGTCGACGACCCCGATCCGCTGCGGCGGCTGCGCACGGTCCGCACGGCGATGGACCGCAACAAGGACGCCGGGCCCAACCGGGGCGCCGGGGCGGTCGCCCTGCTCGCCGATCACGTGCCGGCCCTCGGGCACCGCCTCGGCGGCCCCCTCGTCAGCCAGGCCGCCCGTCTCTGGTTCGACATCCTCGTCACCAGCGTCCCCCTGCCCAGCCTCGGTCTCCGCCTGGGCGGCTGCCCCCTCGCAGAGGTCTATCCCCTAGCGCCGCTGGCACACGGTCAGTCCCTGGCCGTCGCCGTCTCCACGTACCGGGGGAGCGTCCACTACGGCCTCGTCGCCGACGCGCGGGCCGTGCCGGACCTGGAGCTGCTGGCCAAGGCGGTGACCTTGGAGGTCGAGGAACTCCGGGGGGCGTGCGAGGCGTGACGCCGACGGCGGGGCCGGTTCTTTTCCGCCCCCGCCGCCCCTACCCGTCCCATCCCCAGCCGCGGGTCCGGTGGGGCTTCTCGCGCAGTTCCCGCGCCCCCTTTCCAGGGGCGCGGGGAACTGCGCGAACGGGGTCCGGGGCGGAGCCCCGAGTATTCACGGGGGTCGAAGGGGCGCGCAGCCCCTGGGGATGGGGCGGGTAGGGGCGGCGGGGACGAGGCCTGGATTTTGGTGACCGGGGCCGTCGCTCCGTAGAATTCCGCGTTCGACAGCGGACGCGGCCGACGCGCCGCGCGGGTGATCAGGGAAACGGCAGCGCGATGACGGTGACAGAGGACGGTCCGGCGACCACGGACGAGGTCGTGTACGGCCCCGGAATCGACCCGGAGCGGCTCGCCGTGTGCCTCAGCGTGCTGGAGGAGCTGGACAAGCTGGAGGTCGACCACCCGGACGCGATCGCGGTCCGGCGGGCGACGGCCGGCGTCTACCGCACGGTGAAGCAGCGCCGCCGCCAGGAGCGCCGCGCCGCCAAGACCGCGCACGACAAGGCGGTCACGGAGGCCACCGCGACCGGCTCCGCCCAGCGCATCGACGACGAGACGGAGGGCATCCTCCCGTCGTCGGTGACCGAGGAGGGCAAGATCGCGGGGATACTCCAGCGCCCGCGCTCCTGCTACACCTGCAAGGCGCGGTACGTGGAAGTCGACTACTTCTACCACCAGCTCTGTCCCGACTGCGCCCGCCTGAACCGGGGCAAGCGCGACGCCCGCACCGACCTCACCGGCAAGCGCGCCCTGCTCACCGGAGGCCGCGCCAAGATCGGCATGTACATCGCCCTACGGCTGCTGCGTGACGGGGCGCACACCACGATCACCACGCGCTTCCCGAAGGACGCCATCCGCCGTTTCAAGGCCATGGACGACTCGGCGGACTGGATGCACCGCCTGGAGGTCGTCGGCATCGACCTGCGCGACCCGGCGCAGGCCGTCGCCCTCGCCGACCAGGTCGCCGAGGCGGGCCCGCTCGACATCCTGATCAACAACGCGACCCAGACCGTACGCCGCCTGCCCTCCGCCTACGCCGCCCTGGTCGACGGCGAGAGTGCCCCGCTGCCCGCCGGAGAGCTTCCCGCGCACCACGTCATCGGCGCCTTCAACTCCGGCGCCGTGGACGGGCTGGCCGCGCTCCCCCTCGGCACCAGCGGCCTCGACGCACAGCAGGTCGCCGACCTCGCGCTGGTGGCGGGCAACGCCAGCGTCGCCCGCCACCTCGACGGCACCGCCATCGACGCGGGCGGCCTCGTCCCCGACGTTGTGGACACCAACACCTGGGTGCAGACCATCGAGCAGATCTCCCCGGTGGAGCTGCTGGAGACCCAGCTGTGCAACTACACGGCGCCCTTCATCCTGATCAGCAAGCTCCGTCCGGTCATGGCCGACGCCGCCGGGAAGGCGACGAGCGGACGCGCGTACGTCGTCAACGTCTCGGCGATGGAAGGCGTCTTCGGCCGCGGCTACAAGGGCGCGGGCCACCCCAACACCAACGCCGCCAAGGCCGCGATGAACATGGTGACGCGGACCAGCGCCCAGGAGATGTTCCAGACCGACGGCATCCTCATGACCTCGGTCGACACCGGCTGGATCACCGACGAACGCCCCCACTTCGACAAGCTGCGCCTCGCCGACGAGGGCTTCCACGCCCCGCTCGACCTCGTCGACGGCGCGGCCCGCGTCTACGACCCCGTCGTCCGCGGTGAGCAGGGCGAGGACCTGTACGGCGTCTTCCTGAAGGACTACGCGCCCGGCAAGTGGTGAGACGACCCCGCCCGGTCCGACACCAGTTCCAGCACCGTCCGCCAGTCCTCCAGGGCCCAGGCCTCCATGCCGGGGGCCCCGGCCCGCCTCGTCCGAGTGCCGCAGGCGAGCACGTCGTCGACGAGTGCGGCGTCCGCGTCCGCCCGGCCTCCCGCGTGCAGCCGTACGAGATCGTCGGGCCGAGCGCGTGCGGGCGTACGGGCCGGGCGACCCGCTCGCGCAGCAGCGGCCGCAGGGCGTCGGCGGCCAGGTCGGCGTGGCCGGTGTCCTCACCCGGGCGGAGCAGCCGCCCGATGGTGTGCACCAGCCCGGCCACCTGGAGCTCCTTGTCGGCCGGGCGTCCCCGACGCAACAGCGCGGCGGTCCGCACCGCGTGCTCGTGCGGATCGACGGGGGCGCCCCGGCGGTGGTCCGGCACCTCCCCGCCGCCCCGGCAGGCGTACAGCAGAACCATCAGCTCCCCGACGCTGTGCAGTTCCATGCGTCGTTCCTCCCGAGTCCTCCCGCGATAAATCCTGTTGCGACACAGGAGCAGGGCATGGTCGGCTTGCGATGCGGCCAACAGGACCTGAACTACGTGCCGAGGGCAGCGATCCGATGGGTCGTCGGCCCGGCGCGGGGTTCGAGTACTCAGCCGAACGGGTGAGAGGAAATCGAATAAATGGGTGAAATCACCTCAGGGTGAGGCTTGCTGGCGCTGAACGAATCAAGACATTGCCTCCTGTTTCCAGCCCCATCGAGCGGCCACCCGCTCATTTGGTTACTCTGTACCGGACGGACAGCCTTGACTGGGTTCCACCCACACCCACGGTCCGTCCCGGGACAAGCCGGTCACCACGGCCTGCTCTCACCACCAGGCAATACGGCGCCACCGCGTCCGAACTGACATCGACTCAGACCCGAGCGGAGGTCAGGTGCGCAGCGGCAGGCTGGGCCGACGTCCCGAGGGTGACCCGACACATAAGGAGTGCGCGGTGACACCAGAGAAGACGAATCGCGATCAGCGCCCCAAGGAACGCATCGAGGGCGGCGGCCGGTCGAAGAAGGAGCTCGGCAGCCTGGACGTGTGGGCCAGGTCCGCTCCGATCCGACTGGCGGGCTACGAGGACGACCTCGCCGAGCCCCACATCCTGCCCAGCGTGGACTGACGGTAGGACCTTCGCGATCGCCGTCCGCATGGGCGTGCCGCTCACGCCCATGCGGAACCAGGAAAGCCACCGCACCCCCGCCACAGCACTTCCACTCGGCCCGCCACCCGGACGCCCCCGAGCTCGGGCTAGGGGGTGTTTCGAAAGTCCCGCACAGCCCCCACGGCGCCCGGCACGCACTCTCGCCGCGCCGGCCGAAACCCCAAGTACGTCCAGTACGAGGGCTTTCGTCCGGCACGCCGAGAGCACGCACCGGACACCGCGGGCACCGCACAGGACTTTCGAAACACCCCCTAGCCGATCGGGGCCGTTCGCCGCCACGGGTGCAGTTCTTCCAACCGGCCCGCCACCTCCAGCAGTTCGAGCTCCGAGCCCGGTCGGCCGACCAACTGCACCGCGCAGGGGGCGCCCGACGGCAGCGTGCCGAACGGGACCGACAACGCCGGCCAGCCCGTGAGGTTCCACGGCGGGGTCAGCGGGGAGCAGGCGGTGTTCACCAGCAGATTCCGCAGCCACCCCCGCTCGTGCCAGTTCGCGGCGGCGGGGCCGCGCCGGGCGAGCGCCGGCGTGAGGAGCACATCGTGCTCGGCGAAGAACGGCTCCAGACGTCGGCGCAGCCGCTCCCGGTGGTCGCCCGCGCGCACTCCTTTCAGCAGGCGCCGCCCCACGGCCGCGTGCACCCGCGTCCGCCGGGCGAGCAGCTTCGGATCGAGGCCCTCGGCGTCCACCGCCGTGCCCGCTGTCCAGTGCGCCAACGACGTGGTCCCCAGCCAGACCGGATACGGCGGATCGGCCGGCCGGACCCGGTGCCCTGCCCCGGCCAGCACCTCGGCCGCCCGGCGCGCGGCATCGACGTAGGGCCGGGTGACGGTCACACCGACCAAGGGACTGCGGACGGAGAGCGCCACGCCCAGGGGGCGCCGGGCGGACGCGGGGCGCTTCCCGGCCTCCCTGCCCGCCAGGACCTGGAACATCAGCCGGGCGTCCTCGACGGTCGTCGTGAGCGGGCCGTTCTCGGACATGCCGAACCAGTCGCCGTTCCCGATGTCCGCCGGGACGACCCCGAAGCCCGGTTTGAGGCCGAGCAGACCGCAGTGGGCGGCCGGTATGCGCAGCGAGCCCATCCCGTCGTTGCCGAGGGCCAGCGGCACCAGACCGGCGGCGACCGCGGCCGCGCCACCGCCCGACGAACCGCCGGCCGTGCGCGAGGTGTCCCACGGGTTGCGGGCGGTGCCGTGGACGCCGTCCGTGGTGCCGAAGACACACAGCTCGGGCACGTTCGTGAGCCCCACGACCACCGCGCCCGCCGCCCGCAGCCGGGCCACGGTCACATGGTCGGCCCCGGCCGCCGTGTCCGGGGTCGCCGCCGACCCGTGCCGGGTGGACTCGCCACGGACGGCGAGGTTGTCCTTGACGGCCACCGGCACGCCCGCCAGGGGCAGTCCAACCAGATCGGCCCGGTCCGCCACTTCGTCGGCCTCCGCCAGGGCCGCCTCCGCCCGGACCGTGCGGAACGCACCGACCCGACCGTCCAGTGCCTCGATCCGCGCCAGGTGCTCCGCCACCACCTCACGTGGCGTGACCCGCTTCTCCCGCACGGCGGCGGCTATCTCGGCGGCGGTCCGGCCGGCCCAGCTCGTCACGGGCGCTCCCTGGCGGTGTCGTGCGCGTCGTTGTCGTACGCGACAAAGCGGCGTACTCGCCAGTAGTGATCGAGCACGGCAGCACTGTGCCCTGCGGGACGGCCCCGCGTCGAGAGGTCGCCGTGGAGAAGTCCCGGCCGAGACCGCCCGCTACGACTCCCGCGCGGGCGACGTGGCCAGCCGGGTCGGCGGCATGAACTCCCGTACATACGTCCGCTTCCAGCACGCTCCCGTCTCCCGCAGCTCGCGCCAGGTCGTGTACCGGTAGCGGAAGAGACGGGCACGGACGAACCGGGGCGGGGCGTCGGCGGGGAAGGGGGAGCGGCGCAGCAGCCGGAGCGTGTCGCGGTCGTTCTCCAGGAGGCGCTCCATCATGGCCCCGAACCAGGAACCGGCGTACGCGGGGGAGAGCGCGGCGAACCACATCAGCCAGTCGAGCCGCAGGTGGTACGGGGCGAACTGGCGCGGCCAGCGCCTCGGGTCACCCGGCTTGCCCCTGAACTCGTACTCACGCCACTCGGAGTCCGCGCGCGGCACGTCGTCCGCCGTCCCCTCGACCACCACTTCGTACCGCACCCGGCTGACGCTGCCGAATGCTCCGTAGGTGTTGACCAGGTGCAGCGGGTCGAAGGAGCGGTTCATGACCTGGCGGCGGGAGATCATGTTGCGGACCGGGTGGTAGCTGAGCCAGAGGACCAGCACGGTGACGGCGAGCACGACGACCGTGTACCAGAGGGGCGCGTCGGCGGTGTCCGGCGCGGTCGTTCCGAAGTCGACGGCGGACAGGGCCAGCACGATCGTGATCCAGTTCAGCCAGGAGAAGTTGCCCGACAGCACCAACCACAGCTGGGTCAGCATCATCAGCGAGGCGGCGGCCGTCGCGACCGGTTGCGGGGCGAAGAGGAGGAACGGGACCACGAGCTGGGTGAAGTGGTTGGCGGCCACCTCCGCCCGGTGGAACGGCTTGGGCAGGTGGTGGAAGAACCAGCTCAGCGGGCCGGGCATCGGCTGGGTCTCGTGGTGGTGGTCGAGGCAGGTGAGCTTCCGCCAGCACTCGTCGCCGCGCATCTTGATCAGCCCCGCGCCGAACTCGACCCGGAACAGTACCCAGCGCAGCAGGAACAGCACGACGAGCGGCGGCGCCACCTCGTCGTTGCCGAGGAAGACGGCCAGGAAACCGACCTCCAGCAGCAGGGACTCCCAGCCGAACGAGTACCAGGTCTGCCCGACGTTCACGATCGACAGGTACATCACCCACGGCACGAGCCACATCACCATGCCGGCCCACAGCGGCAGCAGCGAGTCCACGCCCGCCACGAGCGCCGCCGACACCGCGCAGCCCGTCCAGGCCCACCCCGCGAAGAAGCGGTCCGAGTAGTGGCGGTGGAACACGCTCGGCGACCGGCGGAACGGCACCCGCTCCACGAACCGGGGCACCGGGAGCATGCCGCGCTCACCGATCAGGGCGCGGAACTGCAGGGCCGCCCCCAGGAAGGCGACCAGATAGATGACGGCCAGCGCCCGCTGCAGGAGCAGCCGGCTCAGCCAGTAGTCGGGTGCGGTGAACCACTCCATGGCTCTCGCGCTCCTGGATCGCACGCCGGGACAGGGACAGGACTGACCTCGGTACCGACCATAGTGGGCGGAATGATGAGCGCTCCTCCACTCGAATAATCGGGCAATTGCTGGCAAAGTGGCCCCATGGTTGATCGGGGAGCGAGCGAGTCGGCAGTTCCGGACGACTGGCTCGCCCACCCTGACGCGGTCCTGACGCTCAACCGCATGGGCACCTTCGACTGGGACCTCGACGCCGGCGCGTTCCACATGGACGACACCGCACACGAGATCTTCGACGTGCGCCCGGAGGAGTACGACGGCAGAGCGGAGACGCTGTCGATGCGGGTGCCCCCGATGGAGGGCCGCAGACTCGACACCCTGGTCTCGCAGGCGCTCAAGGACGGCAGCGAGAACTACGGCGCCTACTTCCGCATCCGGCTGCGCGACGGCACCCTGCGCTGGACCCACACCCAGGGCTACATCCGCCGCGACGAGACGGGCCGCCCGTACCGCGTCATCGGCATCGTCCGCGACGCCACCCGGGAACTGCGCGAGATCCAGTCCCGGACCGAGCAGACCGCGGACGACGAGGCCCGCCGCCGACGGACCGACGTCGTCCAGGTCATCACGGCCGCCTTGGCCCACGCCCGGACCGTCCAGGACGTCATCGACGTCCTGGAGGACACCGACGGACTCACCCACCTCGGCGCCACGAGCCTGGTCATGGGCCTGGTGGAGGCCGGACGCGTACGCATGGTCGCCGCCGGCCCCGAGGACAGCTATGTGCCCGGCACCCGGATCACCCGCCTCGACGTGAAGTACCCGATGAACGAGGTCGTACGGCACCTCGTCCCGCACTTCATCGAGTCACCGGAGGAGTTCGCCGAGTCGTATCCGCTGCTGTGGCCGCACATCACCGACCTCAAGATCACCTCGGCCGCCTATCTGCCGCTCATCGTGCAGGCCCGCCCCATCGGAGCGATGGGGCTCCTCTACAACGACCGGCGGGGCTTCACCTCCGAGGAACGCGACGTGCTCATCGCCCTCGGCAGCAGCATCGCCCAGAGCCTCCAGCGGGCCATGTTCTACGAACAGGAGAAGGACCTCGCCGAGGGTCTCCAGCAGGCGATGCTGCCCCGGTCCATCCCCGACGTCTCCGGCGCCGACATCGCCGTCCGCTACCGCGCCGCCTCCATCGGGGGCGCCCTCGGCCGGGACATCGGCGGCGACTGGTACGACCTCATCCCGCTTCCCGGCGGACGGGTCGGCGCGGTCATCGGCGACGTCCAGGGCCATGACACGCACGCGGCGGCCGTCATGGGCCAGCTCCGCATCGTCCTCAAGGCCTACGCCACCGAAGGCCACACGCCCGCCACCGTGATGGCCCGCGCCTCCGCCTTCCTCCACGAACTCGACACCGACCGCTTCGCGACGTGCCTGTACGCGGAGGCCGACCTGTCCACCGGAGTGGTCCAGGTGGTCCGGGCCGGGCACATCGACCCCCTGCTCCGGCACACCGACGGCACCTGCGGGCGGGTGACCGTGGAAGGGGGCCTGCCTCTCGGGCTGTCCGCCGAGTTCGGGGGCCTGGAGTACCCGGTGACCGCCATCGAGATGGACCCCGGGCAGACGCTGATGCTCTGCACCGACGGCCTCATCGAACAGCCCGGCGCCGACCTCGACGACGGCATGCGGACGCTCAGGGCGCTGATCGCCACCGGGCCGGACGACGTCGACGACCTCGCCGACCGGCTCATCGACGTGGCCGAGGAACGGGGCGGCGACGACGACGTGGCCCTGCTGCTGCTGCGCCGCTGCAGCCGCAGCGCCGAGCGGCCCGGTAGGCGGCTCCGGCAGCACGTCGGGCCCGGCGACCCGGAGGCGCTCGCCGGGGCGCGGCACATGATCGGGGCGGCGGTGCGGACGTGGGGGGCACGGGACCGGGCCGACGAGATCGAGCTGGTCGCCGACGAGCTGATCACCAACGTGCTCATGCACACGGAGGGCTCCGCGATCGTGACGCTCAGGGCCCTGGCAGGCCCCGATCGGCGCCTGCGGGTCGAGGTGGAGGACTCCTCCAGCGCGCTGCCCCGGCGGCGGGAGGCGGGGGAGGCGGGGGTCTCGGGGCGGGGGTTGCTGCTGGTGGACCGGCTGACGGATGTGTGGGGCGTGGAGGCGCGGGGCGGGGGGAAGTGCGTGTGGTGCGAGTTCATGCTGTCGGGCGCGTCATAGCTCGGGGGTGCGCGTGCGGGTGCGGGTGCGTTGGCGGCTGCGGGTCCGGTGGGGCTTCTCGCGCCTCACCCGCACCCGGCGACGCACCTCATGGCACTCTGGACGTATGCCCGAATTGCCTGAAGTGGAGGCTCTCCGGGACTTCCTGGTCGGCAAGCTCGTCGGTCATGAGGTCGTCCGCGTGCTGCCCGTGGCCATCAGCGTGCTGAAGACGTACGACCCGCCCCTGAGCGCCTTCGAGGGCCGGGAGATCACCGGCGTACGGCGGCACGGAAAGTTCCTCGACCTCGCGGCGGACGGCGGGCAGCTGCATCTCGTCACGCATCTGGCGCGAGCCGGATGGCTTCAGTGGAAGGACCGGATGCCGGACGGCCCGCCCCGGCCCGGCGGCAGGAGTCCGCTCGCGCTGCGCGTCGCCCTGGAGACCGGTGAGGGCTTCGACCTCACCGAGGCCGGGACGCAGAAGCGCCTGGCGGTCCACGTCGTGAGGGACCCGGCGGAGGTCGCCGGCATCGCCGGGCTCGGTCCGGACCCGCTCGCCGACGACTTCGACGTGTCCCGATTCGCCGGACTGCTCGCGGGCGAACGGCGGCAGATCAAGGGCGCGCTGCGGGACCAGAGTCTGATCGCGGGTATCGGGAACGCGTACAGCGACGAGATCCTGCACGCCGCGAAGATGTCGCCCTTCAAGTTGGCCTCGTCGCTGCAGCCGGAGGAGGTCCGACACCTCCACGACGCGCTGCGCACCACGCTCGCCGAGGCCGTCGAGCGCTCCCGGGGGATGGCGGCCGGGAGGCTGAAGGCGGAGAAGAAGAGCGGGCTGCGGGTGCACGGCCGGACCGGGGAGCCGTGCCCGGTGTGCGGTGACACCGTCCGGGAGGTCTCCTTCAGCGATTCCTCGCTGCAGTACTGCCCGACCTGCCAGACGGGCGGGAAGCCCCTCGCCGACCGGCGGCTGTCACGGTTGCTCAAATAGCGCGACGGGGTCGCGAGGGCCGAGCGTCCATGATCCGCAACCATTGAAGGTACGGACCAATGCGACGGGTTTGTGGAGCGTCGGCCGGGCCCTCAGCGCCAGGCCGGAGCGTCGAGGACCACCAGCAGCTCGCCCTCCTGGCTGCGCACCTCGAAGCGGCTGATGTCCTCGCGCTGCATGGCGGTGCCGCCCATCATCTCGGAGGCCTTGTCGGCGCGCTCGGGGGACTTCCAGTTGGCAGCCGTCTCCTCGGAGCCGTCCTTGCCGATCACGACGAGCCGGCAGGCGTGCGCGCCGTTCGCCTCCTTGACCTTCAGCTCGATGTCGGCGCCGTAGACCCGGTCCTCCGCCGTGACCTCGGCCCACACGCCCGTCCGGGAGTCGACGGCGGCCACCGTGTCCGGAGGCTCGCCCGGACCTGCGAGAACGGCGACGGCGGGGCCGCCCACGGCGATGACCACGGACGCGGCCAGTGCGAACAGCCAGCGCCTGCGCTTCGCCCGGTGCCGGGCGGCCACCTCGTCGAGCAGCTGTCCCAGCAGTCGGGGACCGGGCGCCGCGAAGGGGTGCACAACACGGGGCGTGGCGTTGCGGTACAGCATCAACTGCCGCGCCGCCGGACGGAACTCGGTGACCTGTACCGCGCACTGGGGGCAGCCGCGGACATGGTCCTCGAAGTGGAACGAATCCACCTCGTCCAGCACGCCCAGCGCGTACGCGCCGACGTCGTGATGACGATCCTGGGACCACATGGCAATTCCTCGGGCCGGTGTGCGGTGGGGGTTGCTTCCTGCCCCCACCGGTACGGACCAGACCGGCGAATCACTCAAGCCCCGCGACCATTGCCAACCAAAAGATTCGGAACCCTCCACGGCGCGGATTGGTCCCGAACCGAAAAAGTTGGTTCGCCGAGGCAGGGGCAGGTGGATGGACGACACCGGAACACGGGGCCGCCGACGCTAGAAGAGATGGATCGCCAAGTGCCCCAGGGGGAGACCGAGCCGCCAGGCCGCAGTCCAGACCTTTGGTCCGTCGTCCTCGCCGAGGAACGCGCCCCCGCCCGGCACCGCGTCCAGGTCCGGTGCGAGCAGCTCCGTCTCCTCCAGCCAGCGCCAGGCCGCCGCCGCCAGTTCCAGGTCCGGTGACGGGCCGCCCGCCTCCAGGGCCTCGGCGGTGAAGTGCGCCATGCGCTCGCACACCCAGTCCTGCCACGGCTGGTCGTAGGCCGTCAGCGACAGCCAGGTCTCGAGCTGGGTCACGACCCGGATGCCGGAGAGCTCACCGCCCGCGTCCGAGAGGAAGATGGTCAGCGCCAGGGCGTCGCGCCCCGCACGGAACTCGAAGGACGTCGGCGGCATCAGGTCGCCCGTCCGCAGCAGCTCCTCGGCGATGTACTCGGCGTAGAACCACGCCATAGGGACGGCCAGTTCGCCGCCGCCGGCGCCGTCCGTGCTCTCTTGACCTCTGTGCAGCATCCCTTCCTGCCTTCCTCCGGTGCGTGCGCGTCGCCCGACCCCGGGCCTGGAGACCAGGCCCCGGCCCCCATCCGGAACACGGATAGAAGACAGCTGATTGCTCAACGGGGGTCCTCAGCAAGGCGCTTTACGGAGGTTTGACTCGGCCATGGGTTTCACCGCAGGTCGGCCGCGTATCCCGGAAGCACCCGGCGCAGGGCGCGCAGCGCGTAGTACGCGCGGGACTTCACGGTACCGGGCGGGATACCGAGGGCCTTGGCGGCTTCCGCCACACTCGCCCCCTGGAAGTACACCTGCACCAGTACTTCGCGGTGCTCGGGAGTGAGTGTCTTCACAGCTTCGCGCACATCGAGGGTCGCCACCGACCGTTCGGCGTGGTCGGCCATCACCCGCGCGTTCTCCAGCACCGCGTCCCCCACCTCGGCGGGACGCGCCTGCCGGGCCCGCCGCGCGTCGATGGCGAGCCGCCGCCCGACGGTGAGCAGCCAGGGGCGTACGGAGTCGAAGTCGTCGGCGCGCAGCGCCTCGGGGTGTTGCCAGGCGCGCACGAGGGTCTCCTGTACCAGGTCCTCGGCGCGATGCCGGTCCCCGTCGGAGAGCCGCAGCAGCAGGGCGAAGAGGGGGCGTCCGTGTTCGCGCTGGAGTTCGGCCAGCTCGCGTTCGGCGGTCGTCCCGTGGGTGATCGTGGTTCCGGCCGTCATGGCCGTATGGGAACGCGGGCCGCCTCCCGGGGACAGGGGGCGGTCGCGGGTGTGCGGCGGGCGGTCGAACCTGTCGGCGAACGGTACGACGAACGGTCGGCCGGTGTGTCGGAGGCCCCGCCTCCGGTCACTGACGACCCACAGGATCGTCACCAATCCAGGGCGCCGCGGCCACCAATCCAGGGCGCCGCGGCCACCGGTCCCGGGGCGCTGCGGCCGTCGGTCCCGCAGCGCTGCCATCATCGGTCTACGGCACCACCGTCACCGGCCAGCGGCCCGCCTTCACCAGGCGTAGTGCCACCGAGCCGACGAAGCGGTGGCCCGCCTGCTGCGAGGCGCCCACCACGACCGCGTCCGCCTTGAGCCGGTCCGCCGCCGTCACCAGGCCGTTGTACGGGTCGCCGCGGAAGGTGTGGAACTCCCAGCGCACCTCGAAGATGCCCTTCACCTGCTCGGCGGCCTCCCGGATCTCCGTGACGAGGTGCGCGGCGATCTCCTCGGTCGTCCCGGTCACCGGCACCCCGAGCGCGGCACTGGCAGCCAGCGTCGGCTGCACGTACACGATGGCGAGCAGCGCGTGCTGGCGCCGGGCGAGGCCGGCCGCGTAGGCCACGGCGCGCAGGGAGGAGTCGGAGCCGTCCAGGCCGACGAGGACGACCTTGGGCCCGTCGGTTCCCCGTTCGAACCGCTGTGCTTGCTGATCGCTCACGGTCGCGAGGCTATCCGAGCACAGGCGAACCACTCGACCCGTCACCCGTTCCGGCCGACTCGCCACCCACCCGGGCGGGCGGCCACCCACCCCGGCGTGCGCGCGGTAGTCGCCCGGCGTGCGTCCGGCGGTCACCCAGGAGGCGGAAAATTACTCCCATCGGGTGTTTTCGTGCGGCCGCACCGGTGTCGTAGTGGTGCGCCGTCCTCGCCTTGGTCGACTGATGAGTCATGACGAAGGCTCAGATGTTCACACGGCGCCGCCTGTTGACCGGTGGTGCCGCCCTGCTGGGCGCGGCCGGTACCGTGGGCACAGCCGCGCTGCTCATCGGCGACGGGGGCCCCGCCCCGGCCCCGGCCCGCCCCGCCGCCACGGCCGCCGGTCCGGGGGCCCACAAGCCGCTCGAATCCTCCGCGTACCGTCTGCGTCCCATCGCCGGCTACGGCTCGCGCCGTCGGCGCCGCACCTTGGTCCGTGCAGCGGTGCGGCGCGAGCCGTTCCTGAAGCTCGGCGGGCGTGGCCGGAAGATGGTGCTGACCTTCGACGACGGCCCCGATCCGCGCTTCACGCCGGACATCCTGGACATTCTCCGTGACCATGACGTGCGGGCGATGTTCTTCGTGTGCGGTGAGATGGCGGTCCAGCACAAGGACCTGCTGCGAAGAATGGCCCACGACGGCCATGTGGTCGGCAACCACACGTGGTCCCATCCGTTGCTGACCACCCTGTCCCGGTCCAGGATCCATACGGAGATGGCCCGCACCAGCGAAATCATCGAGAAGGTGCACGGCGAACCGCCGCTGTGGTTCCGCGCCCCGTACGGCGTCTGGAACCGGGCGGCGTTCCGGTTCGGCGCCGAGCTGGACATGGAGCCGCTGGGCTGGACCCTGGACACTCTGGATTGGCGGACGCCGGGCGCCGGCGCGATCGCCGAGCGAGTGGAGAAGGGTGCGGGTCCCGGTGTCGTCGTGCTCTCCCACGACGCGGGCGGCGACCGCTCGCAGAGCGTGCGGGCGCTGCGTCGGTATCTTCCCGCTCTGCTGGACTCCGGTTATCACGTCACCGTGCCGCTGCGTACTTACGCGTAGCCGTTTCCCGTGGGCTCTCGCCCGCCGGGCCGGGGAACGCTCAGCGCACCTCGGTCAGGCGGGCGAAGACGACGACGTTCCCGTCGTAGCCGTTCTGCTTGGAGAAGCCGCCCCCACAGGTGATGACCCGCAGTTCGGGAATTCCGCTGTTGCCGTAGACCCGGTCGCCCGGGAAGTCGTTCTTCGCGAAGACCTCGATGCCGTAGATCTCGAACACGGCGGTCTTCCGGTCCGCCCGCCGGATCTCGACCTTGTTGCCCTTCTTGAGCGCCCCGAGTCCGTAGAACACGGCGGGGCCCCGCTCGTTGTCCACGTGGCCGACGACGACGGCCGTGCCCTTCTCGCCGGGGGAGACCGCTCCGGTGAACCACCCCGCGAGGTTCGGGTCCTGGGCCGGCGGCGCGTCCACCCAGCCCGCCGTGTCCAGCCCGACGGGCACCGCCGGGGCGTCGACCCGGATCGAGGGGATCCGTACCCGGTCGACCATGGCGTACGGCAGCGGATCGGGGACGTCGGTGAAGGTGCCGTGGGGGGTGCCGCGGGTATCGGCGGCCGCCGCCGACGCGGGCTGCGGAGGGCCCTCGTCGAACTCGCCCGAGCCGTTGCGAATGAGAGCGAGACCGGTCAGCAGCACCAGCGCTATCACGCCCCACGGAGCACGCTTCTTCCGCCGCTCCTCCCATTCGACCTCGGCCGGTCCTGACGAAGACATCGCCATCCCCTCTCGACGCGGCCGTCGCCGCGTCCGTCGCGCATACGACGAACGCTAAGCGGGCCGCACGGCGACGGCGACAAGGCAGGTGCGAACGGGTGGCCGTCCGGCGGAGTTCTGCGCCATCCGAGTCGCCGGTCCCCAGGAGATTTCCGACAGTCCGTGACCTGCGGCGATATCCGATCATGCGGAGATATCCCGGCGTGTCCGCTCACCAGGACGGACCATCGCCGACATGCGGCCCGGCGCACGGCATCCGAGGGTCTGTTCGGGAGACGCTTTCTCGCCGATCGACCGGGGACGGGACCCGGGGCGTCTTCCGCGGAGGATCACATGCGCACTACTCGTGTCCTGGCGGCCGCGGCCGCCGCGGTCGCCCTGGTCGGCGTCGCCGCGCCGACGGCCACCGCCTGGGACCAACCGAGCTCGGTCACGGCCGCCCCCAATGCCGTCGCCCGTGGCGGCCGGCTCGTCCTCACCGTCGGTGGCGGTGACGCGTGCACGATGGCCGGCAGCACGATCAGCTCCAACGCCTTCCCCACCACCAATCTGACCTCCATGGGTGGCACGAGCGCCACGGCCACGGTGCGGATCAACTCCAACGCCGACCCCGGCTCGTACAACGTCACCACCCACTGCGAGGGCAAGCGCAAGACGTTCAACAGCGTCTTCACCGTCCTCGGCGGCGTCCGCGGCGGTATCGGCGGCAGCAGCTCCAGCGGGGCCACGACGACCGATGTCGCCATCGGCGGCGGACTGGTGACGGCGGCGCTCGTCGGCGGTGGTGTGTTCTGGATGCGACGCCGCTCCGAGAACAGGATCTGACGCGTCGAGTAGCGAGATCTGAGCCCGCCCCCTTCGGAGCACGGATCGCACGCACGGTGCACGGACCCCTCGGACGGATCGTCCGGAGCACGGATCGTCCGGAGCACGGATCGTCCGGAGCACGGATCGTCCGGCGCACAGCCCTTGGCCCCGGACCCGCTCGGGTACCGGGGCGAAGGGCTGTGGCGTGCGAACCGACGGTCAGGAAGGGGAAGGTGCGCCCGATGGCGCGAACGCAGTCCCGTGAAGCGGGCAGGCGTACTCCGCCCAGGGGACCGGCACGCGAACGGCCGGGGGCGGGCCGGCGTGGCGCACGTCCCCCGGCCGCGTGACCGGGCTTTCGAGGGCGCAGTCACCCGCCCGCGTTCGGGAAGAGGGTGAGGAACGGCTCCGCCGTGGCCGAGAGTCCCCGGCTGTAGGGCGCGTCGAAGTCCCAGACGAGGAAGAGCAGGAAGGCGATGAGGGCGGAGAACAACCCGGCGAGGATCAGCTCGCGGGCCGTACGCCGGATCTGCAGGGCGAACACCATGCCGACCGTCACCACGGCCCCGGTGATCAGACCGAACCACACGACGCCGGGCATGGTCTCGCCGGTGGAGTCGGCGCGGGCGTTGCGCGCCGCGTCGGCTGTGGCCATCTGGTCGAGCAGCGGCTGGTAGGCCTGTGCCTCGAAGTCATCGGCAGGCTCGTAGTCGGTGACGTCCGCGCGGACGGTGTCGAGCAGGTCGGTGCCACGCTCGGTCACCTCGCCCTTCTCCGACATGACCTTCCATTCGGTGGACACGACATGGCCGACGTAGGCGTCGATGTCCTCCCGGATGCGGCCGCGCACGTCCTCGGGGTACACCCGCACCCGTTCGCTGATCTCGTGCAGGGCCTGCGCCTCCGCCTGCACCTGGTCCTGGGCGGCGCTGCGGGCCTCCCACACACCGGCGATGGCCAGGCCCAGGACGATGGCGTACACCACGCCGATCATCATGGTGATGTACTCGATGACGTCCGGGGTCTCGGACGGGTCCTCGTCCGCGGGTGCCGCGTGATGCCGAACCACGGCCACGATGAGGACGACCAGACAGGCCGCCCCCATCGCGAGGGTCAGAACAAGCCATTCCGACAAGAGGTTCCTCCAGGGGTCAGCGCGGACGCAGGGCCGCGGCGGCGAACACCGCGGGCACGGTGACGAGCAGGGCGAGCGAGACGAGGGACGGGCCGGAGCGCTTGGTCTGCGAGCGGGCCGGGGCCCGGTACGGCGGGTAGCTCACCGGGGTCGGCGAGACCTCGGGGCGCGCGCTCGGCCTGGGCGTCGGTTTCGGTTTCGGTGGGGGAGGCGCGGGCGGGGCGGGCAGGGGAGCCTTGACGACCGGCGGAGGGGGCGGAGGCGGCGGCGCGGGCCTCGGGGGCGGGCTGGGTGTCGGTTTCGGAGGCGGTGTGGGGGTGGGGTCCGGGGTGGGCGCGGGGGGTTCCGGCCGTGGTGGAGGAGTCGGGGTGGGCGTCGGATCCGGTGGGCACCACGGGGGTGGCGAGGGGGTGGGCGTGGGGGACGGCGACGGTGTGGTCGCCGGAACCGGCTCGCAGGAGTCGGTGCCCCCGATCGCCACGGCGACCGTCCCGCCGCTGTCCGGGCCGACGGAGGCGTACGCGCAGGCGTCGGCGACCGCCGTGCCGCTCGGTGCTCCGGCGAGGAGCCAGGTGAGTGCGAGCAGGGCCGACAGCCGCAGGGCGAGAGCGGATCGGGTCCGCTGGGGTCCTTGCACGTCGGAGATCATCCGTGCTCGCGCGCCCGCGTACGGGGGAGCGCGGACGGATTGCTTCAAACGAGCGAAAAACCGGCCCCGAAGGTTTGACCGGGCTGCCGGACGCTGACCCCTGTTCGACACCCGCGCACTCGACACCTGCGCAGGGGGCGGCGAGTGCCGTGCCGCCGACCGCGGCACGGACTTCCGAAAGAAATTCCCGCCACGTTGAACACTTCGGCCACTCCCGCCCGTACCTAGGGCCAGCAAGCGGCGCAGTAGGGCGCTGCAACACCCACCGGAACACGGGGAGTTGGAATGAAGACCTCCTGGCGGAGCGCCTCACTCGTAGCCTCAGCTGCGGCTGTGCTGGCGCTGACGACGGCGTGCGGTCAGGAACAGGGGTCCACGTCCTCGCAGAACGTGGGCGCCGCTTCCACCCCGACGCTGGGCACCGGAACCATCGCCGGCACCGGTGCGGGCACGGCCGGTGCGGGCACGGCCGGCGCCGGTACGGCCGGCGCGGCGGGCTCGGGCACGTCGGACCAGGCCCAGTCCACCACGGCGGCCTCCGCGGGCCAGCTGACGGTGTGGAACAGCGACGAGTACGGCGAGGTCCTCACGGACAGCGCCGGTCGCACCCTGTACCGCTTTGACAAGGACTCCTTCGAGCCGCCGAAGACGACCTGTGAGGGCGAGTGCGCCACCACCTGGCCGCCGGTGCCCGCCGCGGGCGCCACCGCCGCCCAGGGTGTCGACAAGGCGCTGCTCGGCGAGGTGTCCCGCCCCGACGGCACCAAGCAGCTCACGGTCGGCGGCTGGCCCATGTACTACTTCGCCAAGGACACCAAGGCCGGTGACATCAAGGGCCAGGGCCTCAAGGGCACCTGGTTCGCCTCGGCCCCCAACGGCAAGAAGGCCTCCACCAAGGGTGGCGGCGGCGCGGGTGACACGGGCGACGCCGGGGGCGGGGCGGTCGAGAAGGCCGGCCTGACCACCCGCAACGACGCCAAGCTCGGCGAGATCGTCGTCGACAAGAACGGCATGACGGTCTACCGGTTCATGAAGGACACCCAGTGGCCGATGTCGACCAAGTGCACCGGTGCCTGTCTCGACAAGTGGCCCGTCGTCGGCCCCGTGGACAAGAACGACACCGAGGGCATCCTGCTGAAGGGTTACACGGTCTTCGACCGGCCCGACGGTATCAAGCAGCAGACCATCAACTGCATCCCGCTCTACACCTTCGCCAACGACAAGGCCCCCGGCGACACCAACGGCCAGGGTGTCGGCGGTACCTGGTTCGCCATCAACGGCGACGGGGAGCCGATCGACGCGCCGTAGTAAGGATCACCTTCCCCAGGGTGCATCACCTCGCCATTCGGAAAACCGCACGCGGAAGGGAGTGGACGAGAGAGAAGTGCCGGACGCACCACACCGGCAAGGCCGATCCGGGTCCGCCCCCTCCACACCGCACGGAGGGGGCGGACCGCTTGGCATGCCCGGACACCGGCGCACGCGTCTACCGCGCCTTGGTGTTGACGGAGTCTCCGTAATTGTCCACAGTCGAACGCGCATGATCGGCACGGTGGTTGGGCATGTGCCATCGGCAGCGGCATTGAACGGACGGTCAATTTCCGTTTTCGCTCGCTCCGTCGGCGGACGATCAGTAGCCTCAGCTCGAACACCGGATCGCCTACGCCACCACCGACGCGTTGGAGAACACAGATGGAGCGTCCCGCCTGGGCTCCTCGGAGCATCGACATCTCGATGCCGTCCGTGGCCCGCATGTACGACTACTACCTGGGCGGTTCGCACAACTTCGAGGTCGACCGGGAGGCGGCCCGCCGGGCCATGGAGTTCGTTCCCGGACTGCCCAAGATCATGCAGGCGAACCGTGCCTTCATGCGCCGCGCCGTGCGGTACGCGGCGAACGAAGGCATCACCCAGTACCTGGACATCGGGTCCGGGATCCCCACCTTCGGAAACGTGCACGAGATCGCCCAGGAGGCCAGGCCCGGCGCACGGGTCGTCTACGTCGACCACGACCCCGTCGCCGTAGCACACAGCCAGGCCGTTCTGGAGGGCCACGACGACGCGGACGTGGTCGCGGCCGACCTCCGCAAGCCCCGGGAGATCCTCGAGAGCCCCCAGGTCGAGCGATTGATCGACCTGAACCGGCCGGTGGCGCTGCTTCTGGTTGCCATACTGCACTTCGTGGAGGACACGGACGACCCGTACGGAGCGGTGGCCGAGCTGCGCGACGCGCTCGCGCCCGGCAGCGTGCTCGTCGTCTCGCACGCCTGCGTGGAGGGAATTCCACTCCCCCAGGAGCGGGCAGAGGGCGCGATGGACGTGTACAAGGGCATCCGTAATCCGCTGATCATGCGCTCGCGCGACGAGGTCGCGCGGTTCTTCGAGGGGTACGACATGGTGGAACCCGGAGTGGTGCCGATGGCGAAATGGCGGCCCGACACGGCTCCCGAGGACGAGGATCCGTACGCCTTCGCCCAGTTCGCCGGCGTGGGGACCAAGGCGTGAGGGCGGAGCCGGACGGGCCGGAGGACAGACTCCGCCGGTTCGCGACGATCTGGAGCCGCGCGGTCTTCCCCGCCACCTCCACGTCGCTGACCCGGCTCGAGTTCGAGGAACGACTACTGCCGCTGGCCCGCAGGCTCAGTGAGGCGCTGCGGGCGAGGACGCATCACGCCGAGGAGGGCCGGGCGGTCGGCGCCGCCCTCGTCGAGGCGCACTGCACCGAACCCGAGGCGCTCAGCCGGACCCTGGACTGCGTCGACGCCTACCTGGTGCTCTACTGCGGCGGCGACGGACCCCAGGAGGACCTGCGGGCCCGCGCCGCGCGACTGCAGTCCGCGATGGCCGCCGGCTACGCCGAGGCGCTGCGGCAGCGGACGCTGACCGAGCAGGAGGCGATCGCCCGCGCGGCGCTGGAGGCCCAGGGGGCCGTCGCCCGGGCCCTGCACGCGACCGAGGCCCGCTTCCGCGCGGTGTTCGAGGGCGCCGCCATAGGCATCGGCATCGCCGACCTCGAAGGGAACATCCTCCAGGTCAACGGCGCACTGCTGCGTATGTTCGGCGTCACCGAGCAGACGATGCGCGGGCGTGGTGTCACCGAGTGGAAGCACCCCGACGACGCGCCCCAGGTGTGGCGCCTGTACGACGAACTGGTCCGCGGCGAGCGCGAGCACTACCACACCGAAAAGGCGTTCTCCCGCCCTGACGGAACGGTCCTGTGGACCAATCTGACGGTCTCCCTGCTGCGTGACGCGGACGGCAGGCCCCAGTACCAACTGGCGCTGATGGAGGACACCACCGAGCGCCGGCTGCTCAACCTCCGCCTCCGTTACGAGGCCACCCATGACGCGCTCACCGGACTGCCCAACCGCACGCTGTTCTTCGAGCGCCTGGAGAAGGCCCTCGCGGCGGGCGACGGCCAGCGCTTCGGCCTGTGCTACCTCGACCTCGACGGCTTCAAGACCATCAACGACAGCCTCGGGCACGCGGCCGGCGACAGGCTGCTGGTCGAGGTCGCCGACCGGCTGCAGTCCTGCGCCACCGCGCCCGGCGAGATGGTCGCCCGCCTCGGCGGCGACGAGTTCGTGGCCCTGACCACCGGCACCGACACCGAGCGCGAGGTCGACGAACTCGCCGACCGCATCATGAACGCGCTGGTCACCCCCGTCCGTATCGACGGCCGGGAACTGCTCGTACGCGGCAGCATCGGCATCGTCGAGGGCCCGGCCGGTGAGCGTGGCCCGGCGGAGGTGCTGCGCAGTGCCGACATCACGATGTACCGGGCCAAGTCGGCGGGCGGCAACCGCTACGAGATGGCCGACGCCGAGGCCGACGCCCGGGCCATCACCCGGCACGGACTCACCACCGCGCTGCCCGCGGCCCTCGACCGGGGCGAGTTCTTCATCGAGTACCAGCCACTGGTCCACCTCGGCGACGGCACGGTGCGCGGTGCCGAGGCCCTGGTCCGCTGGCTTCATCCGCAACACGGCGTCCTCGGCCCCGACCGCTTCATCCCGCTCGCCGAGCACACCGGGCTGATCGTGCCGCTCGGCCGCTGGGTCCTGGAGCAGTCGGTGCGCCAGGCCCGTGAGTGGCAGGAACGGCAGGGCGGTACGGGAGCCACCGGCCCGCTGCGCGTCAACGTCAATCTGTCGCCGTGCCAGTTGACCCACCCCGGACTGGTCCAGGACACGGTCGACATCCTGGAGCGCGCGGGCCTCGAACCCGAAGCGCTCTGTCTGGAGGTCACCGAGTCCGCGCTGATCGGCGCCGACGACGACCTGCTCAAACCGTTGCGCAGACTTTCCGAGATGGGCGTCGACATCGCCCTCGACGACTTCGGCACCGGCTACTCCAACCTCGCCAATCTGCGCCGACTGCCGGTTCGCGTCCTGAAGTTGGACCGGTCCTTCACCCAGAGCATGCAGCAGTTCCCGGCCGACCCCGTCGATCTGAAGATCGTCGAGGGCATCGTCTCCCTCGCCCACAGCCTCGACCTCGCGGTCACGGTCGAGGGCGTGGAGACCGGAGCCCAGGCCGAACAACTGCGCACACTCGGCTGCGACACGGCCCAGGGCTGGTACTACGCCCGCCCGGGCCCACCCGAGCGACTGCACGAACTGGCTCTGGTGGACGCGACGGGATAGGGCGCCTTTCCAGCCCCCGAGTCGTGCAGCGCGCCCCGTCAGGGGCGGGGGAAGGGCGCGATCGGCCGCGACGGGCCGCCGGTCTTTCGGTGGCGCGGGGGAGCGGCGCGATCGCCCACGGCGAGGCGGCGGTCGTTCGGGGGCGCGGGGAACTGCGCGATCAGCCACGATGCACCCGCAGACCCGAGCGGCGCTCCCTACCGATGGCGAGTCCGGGCGCCGCCCGACACCCCACCCCACCTCACCGCTCCACCAACATCCGCTGCAACTCCCTCGCGGCCCGCGGCGGAGCCACATCGCTGCGATGGGCCAGGGCGATGGTGCGGTGCAGTCCGGGCCGGGCCAGCGGGGTCACCCGCAGGCCCCGCCCGGAGCGGGTGGCGACCATACGCGGGACCACGGCCACGCCCAGCCCGGCCCGGACGAAGCCCAGCACGGCGTCCATCTCCCCGCCCTCCACCGCGAAATCCGGCTCGAACCCCGCGGAGCGGCACGCGGCGACGGTCAGTTCCCGCAGGTCGTAGCCGTGCCGGAACATCACGAGGCGCTCGCCCTCCAGATCGGGGACACGGACCGTCCGGCGGCCGTCGCCGGGCGCGGGGGCGTCCGGGGAGGAGACCACCACCAGGTCTTCGCGCAGCAGTTCCACCGTGGTGAGCGCGGGGGAGGGCGTGGGGAGCGGAAGGACGACCAGGGCCAGGTCGAGGGCGCCGCGCGCGAGCTGACGTACGAGGTCGTGCGAGCCGCCCTCCTCGATCAGCAGCCGGATGCCCGGATAGCGGTCGTGGAAGGTGCGCAGCACGTCGGGGAGCAGGCCGGTGCACACGCTCGGGGTCGCGCCGAGCCGGACCCGGCCCCTGCGTAGCTGCACCAGCTCCTGTACCTCGTGCCGGGCGGTGTCCGTGTCCGCGAGGATGCGGCGGGCGAGCGGCAGCAGTGCCTCGCCGGCGTCGGTCAGGGTGATGTTGCCCCGAGCCCGCTGGAAGAGGTCCGCCCCCAACTCCCGTTCCAGCGCCTTGATCTGCTGCGACAGCGACGGCTGCGCCACGTGCACCAGCTCGGCCGCCCGGGTGAAGTGCCTGGTCTCGGCCACGGCCACGAAGTACTGGAGCTGCTGGAACTGCATCCCTCCACGATACGGGACGATAGTTTCAGGCTATCGATTCGAGCTGTTTCATGTCTTGGACCGATGAGGGGATGCGGTTCTAGCGTCATGGGCATGGCTCTGGCAACGCGGACGGAACGGTCGGACCGGGCGGAACGGTCGGCACGAAAACCGTCCATGGCGCGCTCGGTGTGGGACAGCTCCCTCGGCAAGAAGACGGTGATGGCCGTCAGCGGACTGATCATGCTGGCGTACCTGGTCGTCCACATGCTGGGCAACCTCAAGATCTTCTTCGGTTCCGACGAGTTCAACGGCTACGCGCACTGGCTGCGCACCCTCGGCGAGCCCTTCCTGCACCACGAGTGGGCCCTGTGGATCGTCCGTGTGGCGCTCGTCGCCGCGGTCGTCGCCCACGCCACGGCCGCCTACCAGCTCAGCCGCCGCGACATCAAGGCCCGGCCGACCCGGTACGCGCACCAGAGACGCCGGGCGAGCTACGCGACCCGCACCATGCGGTGGGGCGGCGTCATCCTCGGCCTGTTCATCGTCTGGCACATCCTCGACCTGACCACGGGCACGGTCCACCCGGGCGGCTTCGAGGCCGGCCACCCGTACCAGAACGTGATCGACACCTTCTCCACCTGGTACGGCAATGTCATCTACATCGTCGCGATGCTCGCCCTCGGCCTGCACATCCGGCACGGCTTCTGGAGCGCCGCGCAGACCCTCGGCGCCGGCAGCCGCACCCGCGACCGTGCCCTGAAGACCACCGCGAACGTCCTCGCGCTGGTGCTGACCCTGGGCTTCGTCTCCGTACCCGTCGCCGTCATGACCGGAGTGGTGAGCTGACCATGACTACGTCCTCAGAGTACGCGGACTACACGACCGGAGAACCGGTCGTCGACGGCAAGGCGCCCGAGGGCCCGATCAGCGAGCGCTGGGACAAGCGCCGCTTCGAGGCCAAGCTCGTCAACCCCGCCAACCGTCGCAAGCACACCGTCATCGTCGTCGGCACGGGCCTCGCCGGAGGTGCGGCGGGCGCCACGCTCGCCGAACAGGGCTACCACGTCGTCCAGTTCTGCTACCAGGACTCGCCGCGCCGCGCCCACTCCATCGCCGCGCAGGGCGGTATCAACGCCGCGAAGAACTACCGCAACGACGGCGACTCGGTCCACCGGTTGTTCTACGACACCGTCAAGGGCGGCGACTTCCGGGCCCGCGAGTCCAATGTCCACCGACTCGCCCAGATCTCCGTCGAGATCATCGACCAGTGCGTGGCGCAGGGCGTGCCCTTCGCACGGGAGTACGGCGGACTGCTCGACACCCGCTCCTTCGGCGGCGTCCAGGTGTCCCGGACCTTCTACGCCCGTGGACAGACGGGCCAGCAACTGCTGCTGGGTGCCTACCAGGCCCTCAGCAGGCAGATCGCGGCGGGCAGGGTGGAGATGCACCCGCGCACGGAGATGCTCGACCTCATCGTGATCGACGGGCGGGCACGCGGGATCGTGGCCCGGAACCTCATCACCGGAAAGATCGACACCTATTTCGCGGACGCCGTGGTGCTGGCGAGCGGCGGCTACGGCAACGTCTTCTACCTGTCGACGAACGCCATGAACTCCAACGCCACCGCGGTCTGGCGGGCCCACCGGCGGGGCGCCCTGTTCGCCAACCCCTGCTTCACCCAGATCCACCCGACGTGCATCCCGCGCACCGGCGACCACCAGTCGAAGCTGACGCTGATGAGCGAGTCGCTGCGCAACGACGGACGGATCTGGGTGCCGAGGGCCAAGGGCGACCAGCGGCCCGCGCACCAGATCCCCGAGGACGAGCGCGACTACTACCTGGAGCGGATCTACCCCTCGTTCGGCAACCTCGTGCCCCGTGACATCGCCTCCCGCGCCGCGAAGAACGTCTGCGACGAGGGGCGTGGCGTCGGCCCCGGCGGGCAGGGCGTCTACCTGGACTTCGCCGACGCGATCGAGCGAATGGGGCGCGGAGCCGTCGAGGCCAAGTACGGCAACCTCTTCGACATGTACCAGCGGATCACCGACGAGGATCCGTACAAGGTGCCGATGCGGATCTATCCGGCCGTGCACTACACGATGGGCGGCCTGTGGGTGGACTACGACCTCCAGACCACCGTCCCCGGCCTGTTCGCGATCGGCGAGGCCAACTTCTCCGACCACGGGGCCAACCGCTCGGCGCGTCCGCGCTGATGCAGGGCCTCGCCGACGGCTACTTCGTGCTGCCGGCGACGATCAACGACTATCTCGCCCGGCACCCCGAGCAGGGGGAGATCGGCCGCGAACACCCCGTCGTGCAGGAGGTGCTGGCCGAGACCGAGGACCGCCTGAACCTGCTGCTCTCCGTCGACGGCGACCGCACACCCGACTCCTTCCACCGCGAAGTGGGCGAGCTGATGTGGGAGTTCTGCGGAATGGCCCGCACCGACAGCGGGCTGCGGAAGGCCCTGGAACGGATTCCGCAGATCCGGGAGGAGTTCTGGCGGCGGATCAAGGTCCCCGGGACGGGCGAGGAGTTCAACCAGTCCCTGGAGAAGGCCAACCGGATCGTCGACTACCTCGAACTCGCCGAACTGATGTGCCTCGACGCGCTGCACCGGAGCGAGTCCTGCGGCGGTCACTTCCGTGAGGAGTCCCAGACGGCCGACGGCGAGGCGGAGCGCCGGGACGAGGACTTCTCGTACGCCGCCGCCTGGGAGTTCACGGGCACCGGTACGGCCCCCGTGCTGCACAAGGAAGACCTGGTCTTCGAGTACGTCCACCCCACTCAGCGGAGCTACGCATGAAGCTCACCCTGCGCGTATGGCGGCAGCGCGCCGCCGACGCCGACGGCGCCATGTCCACGTACGAGGTGGACGACATCTCGCCCGACATGTCCTTCCTGGAAATGCTCGACACCCTCAACGAGGAACTCATCCTGCGGGGTGAGGACCCGGTGGCCTTCGACCACGACTGCCGTGAGGGAATCTGCGGGGCGTGTTCCCTGGTCATCAACGGGGACGCGCACGGGCCGGAGCGGACGACCACCTGTCAGCTGCACATGCGGTCCTTCTCGGACGGCGACACGATCGATGTGGAGCCGTGGCGGGCGTCGGCGTTCCCGGTGATCAAGGACCTGGTGGTGGACCGCTCGGCGTTCGACCGGATCATCCAGGCCGGGGGATACATCACCGCGCCGACCGGTGCCGCGCCGGAGGCGCACGCCACGGCCGTGCCGAAGCCGGACGCGGACTTCGCGTTCGAGCACGCGGAGTGCATCGGGTGCGGGGCGTGTGTGGCCGCGTGCCCGAACGGGGCCGCGATGCTGTTCACGTCGGCCAAGGTGAACCACCTCAACGTGCTGCCGCAGGGGGCGCCCGAGCGGGAGACGCGGGTGCTGGACATGGTGGCGCAGATGGACGAGGAGGGGTTCGGGGGGTGCACGCTCGCGGGGGAGTGCGCCACGGCTTGTCCCAAGGGGATCCCGCTGGTGTCCATCACCGGGATGAACAAGGAGTGGCTGCGGGCCACGCGTAGGGCCGGGAAGCGGTAGCGCCCCGTCGGCAGGCTGTCGACGGGTGGCTCCATGAGACGTTCGCCGATACGTGCGGACGGGCGGGGCCGGGTGTGGTGCTCAACCCCGGCCCCGCCAAGGTTCCGTGGGTGGCCGAAGCCCGTCAGGACGGGATGTCCAGAGCCTCGTCGATCAGGGCTCGGAGTTTCTCGTCGTCGAGGACCGCCCGGTAGTCGGCACGCGGCGACAGGCGGTGGTCCTGGTCCCGGAGGATGCGCAGGGCCGCTCGGGTGGCGGGGGTGAGCGTGCGGAGGCGGATGAGTGTGCGCAGCGCGTCCTGGAAGGTGCCGTACCACTCGCCACCGGCCGTGAGCGCCAGGATCTCCTCCTCCAGGAACGGCAGGGAGGGCGCGGGGTCGCCGGTGATCGACGCCAGGGCGATCGCCGCCCCTGTCCTGGTCCAGCTCTCGTCCGCGGTCAGGGCGTAGCGCACCCGGTCGGTGTACGGCGCGGCCTCGGCGCCGAAGTCGGCGAGACGGTCGACCGAGCCGGTGAACGGCTTCTCCCCTTCGGCCGACAGAGTTCCGCCGACGGCCCGCAGCGCCTCCGCCGGATCGGCGCCCCCGATGCGCCAGATGGCCCACAGCAGCATCGGGTGATTGGCCGGAGGTTCGAGGGACATGCGCTCGCGCAGGGCGGGTACGGCGGAGGCGGCGGCCGGGCCCAGGGCCACCAGGGTTTCGGTGGCGCTGTACCAGTGGAAGCGGTCGTTCACATAGCCCGTGATCTCCGGCAGGGCGGGCAGCGCGTCCGTCTCCCAGGCCTTGAGGGTCGCCAGGAAGTCGGCCGTGAGGACACCGTGTGCGTCGGGGTCGGCCAGGCTGCGGCGGAGTTCCTCGCGTATCGACGGCAGGAGGGTGTCCGCGTGGGCGCGGAGCGGGGCCAGGACGTCCACGGGTTCGGGGCGGCGGGGTTCGCCCGTGCAGTAGCTGCGGCCGTACTGCTCGCGGAACGGTGCGCAGAGCCGGTCGACCAGGCCGGGCAGTGCCCGTGGATCGTCCATCCGGGTCAGTGCCCAGCAGGCGTGTTCGCTGACGGCGCCTTCCAGGAACTCCACCTCGGCCGAGTCGTCGAGCAGAGCGGCCAGTCGATCGGCGTACGCCGTGGCCCGGGGGCCCAGCATGCCGAGGAGGTGGGCCGCCCTGACGCGTACGGAGACGTCCGGATGGTCGAGCGCACCGCCCGCGAGCGGCAGTACCGCGGACTCCGCGGACCGGCAGGAGACCAGCAGCAGGAGGCAGCGGTCCAGCACGGCCCGCAGCAGATCGGCGTCCTCGGCGGGACTCGCCTCCGCCGACAGCCGGGTCAGGAAGAGCCGCTGCTGGGCGGGTTTGTCGTCGAACAGCACGGCCGCCCCGTACGCGACGCTCTCGCGGTCGCTGGGGTACTCGTAGCCCCGTTCGTACCAGACGGTTCCCCAGCGTGAGCGCGCGGCGGGGTCGGTGAGCGCCTCCAGCAGCAGTTCCAGCTCGCGGACCGGCACCTCGGGGTCCAGGTCCGCGTAGGCCACGACGGCCGCGGCCCGCAGCACGGGGTCGGGGTCCCGCAGTGACGTGTCCAGGACGGCTCGGGTCTCGTCGACCATCGGGGTCTCGGCCTCGGGGGCCGCCACGAGCCGGCCCAGTGCGAACAGCACCGGCACCCGGACCGAGAGGTCCCGCTCGGTACGCCACCGCTCCAGGAGCCCACGGGGGCCGTCCGCCAGCGGAATGGCCCCCCGGCGTACCGCGGGCTGGGGGTCGGCGAGCAGGGAGCGCACCGCGGGGTAAGCGTGTCGCCAGGCCTCGGACCAGCCCGGGTCGACCGACCCGGCCGGAGCACTCCCCCGCACCTCGGACAGGGACGCCAGCAGTTCCACGAGGGACGCACGGGCGCCCGTAAGGGGATCGCAGGCGAGAGCGACGAGGAACGGCAGGGCGGCCGTGGCGACGGAGGAGATGCCATCCCCGGGCCCTCCCAGGGCGTCGAAGAGCTTCCAGCAGTCGTCCTCGGTGGACTCCGGCCCCTTGTGGAACAGCCGGCGCAGCACCCGGCGCACTTCCTCGGGCGGCGCAGTCGGATCGATCGACTCCAGCCGGTCCCACGGCACCCCGTCCAGTGCCCGCGCCGACAGCTCCGCCACTCCTACGCCCCCTGTTCTGCGGCCACTTCGCCAGTGAGACGGTTTTCCGGACTGGAAGGTTGCCTCGGGTCAGTGGGCCGGTCGGCGGCGGACCGCACGTCCCAGGTCCGCACCTGACGCCGCCGAGCCGGCCTGTGACCAGGAGATGCCATGACCGCCTCCACCCCCGACAGCCCTCCCCGGCCGACGGCCCCCGCCCGCTCTATGCATCGGCCCACCGGCCACCTCTACGGACGGGTCCTGGCCGGAGCCGCGCAGACGGCCGTGATCGACGCGGCGCCCATGGCCGAGCACGTGCCGGGCACGCGTGGCGGCCATCGTCGAGCACGTGCCGGGCACGCGTGGCGGCCATCGTCGAGCACACGCCCTGGCACACGCCACGGCACGCGCGGCGGTTGCCGGGGCGGGGGCCGACCTGCGCGACGGAACACCGTCCGGGGGCCGAGCTCGAGATCCGTCCCGGCCCGCGCACGGCCATGCGCCCACACCACACGAACCGAGCCGCGCCCGGAGCGTATCCGGACGCGGCTCGGTCTAGGTGTCGCTATGACTCGGGGTCACTTGCGGCCGATCGTGATCCCCTTCGTCTTCGCGGCCGACTTGTTCTCGTAGACGACCGTGCCCGAGGACTCCTTCCAGACCTTGATCTTGAAGGTGTCCGGGCCGTCCGTGGCGGTGATCCGGAAGGCGTAGCCGGTCTTGCCGTTGACCGTGCCGGAGCCCTGGTAGACCGCCTTCGAACCGGTGACGACCAGCCAGTCGGAACCGGTGGAGCGGAACTTCAGCTTGGCCTTGGCGAAGTCGAGCGCGGCCTTGCCGGACGGCTTGGTGGCGTTCTTGCCGTACTTGGCGGTGAAGGAGAAGCCCGTCGTGCCGGTCAGCTTCGGTCCCGCCGGGAAGGACTTGGCCGGTGAGGTGAAGCTGCCCTTGCCGGTCGCGCCGCCGGCGGCCCGGTCGTAGACGATCAGCTCGGGGAGCGTGCTGCTCGCCGAGGCGCGGTCGTCGTCGGTGACGGTGATCACCGGGCGGAAGATGCCGGCCTTGCGGTAGGTGTGCGCGGCCTTGCACGCACCCGCGCTGACCTTGCCGGTCGTCGGCTTGGTGCCGTCCTTCCAGTCGACCTTGCAGGTGTGGGTGTCACGGGCGCCCGGGTCGGTGACCTTCGCCGAGACCGAGGTGCTCTTGCCCGCCGCCACCGGGGACTTGGGGCCGGTCGCGGAGGTGATCTTCGGGGCCGCGTTGGTGACGGTCACGGTCGCCGTGTCGCTGCTGCGGCCGCCGGTCAGGGTGAGCGTGTACGTGCCGTTGTCGGCGCAGGTGACCGTGGTCTTCGCGGACTTGGCGTTGGCGAACACGCAGGGCACGTTGTTGCCGATCGTCCACTGGGCGGTGCCCGCGCCGGAGACCGTGCCGTTCAGCTGGATCTTGGAGCCTTCCTTGCCGGAGGCGTCCACGCCGGCCCGGGCGATGGAGACCGGGGCGATGCTCTCGAGGGTCGGGACGACCTTCTTGATCAGGCCGTCGGTGTCGAACTCCAGCTTGTCGATGGTGGTTTCGCGGTGGGTGCCGTCTCCGGCGGGGATGGCGAAGCGGTGGTAGGCGATGTACCAGTCGTCGCTGTTCGGGACGTGGACCACGGAGTGGTGGCCGGGGCCCTTGATGCCGAGCGAGAGGTCCTTCTCCAGGATCACGCCCTGCTTGGTCCAGGGGCCGGTGGGCGAGGAGCCGGTGGCGTAGGCGACCCGGTAGTTCTCGTCACGTGTGTCGTTCTCCGACCACATGAAGTAGTAGGTGCCCTTGCGCTTGATGACGAAGGTGCCCTCGTTGTAGCCGCTCGGCGTGATGTCGGTGATCTTCGAGGCGTCGAAGGAGACCATGTCGTCGTTGAGCGGGACCACGTAGGCGCGGCCGTTGCCCCAGTAGAGGTAGGACGTGCCGTCGTCGTCGGTGAAGACCGCCGGGTCGATCATCTGGCCGGTGTGGGCGCCGCGGGCGATGAGCGGCTTGCCCAGGGGGTCCTTGAACGGGCCGGTGGGCGAGTCGGAGACCGCGACGCCGATGTTCGTGTCGGCGGAGTAGTAGAAGTAGTACTTCCCGTTCTTCTCGCCCATCGTCGGAGCCCAGGCCCGGGCGTCGGCCCAGCTGACATCGGGACCGAGGTCCAGAATGACGCCGTGGTCGGTCCAGTTGACCAGGTCCTTGGAGGAGTACGCCTTGAACTGCGTACCGCTCCAGCCCTCGAAGCCGTCGGTGGTCGGGTAGATGTAGAAGGTGTCGCCGAAGCGGACGATGTTCGGGTCGGCGTTGAGACCGGGCAGGACCGGGCTCTTCATGACCACTGCCGACACGGTCCAGGTGCGCTTCTTCCCGTCCGAGCCCGTGACCTCGTACGTCACCGGCTCGCTGAAGTCGCGCAGGGTGCCGGAGGCGGGGCTGATGGTCGCGCCGTGGGCCAGGGTGAACTCCGGTGCCAGGGCCTTGACATCACTGCCTGCGGTCAGCGGCAGGACGACCTTGCTGTCCTTGTCGTTGACGACCGCGTCGACCTTGAGCGCCGGGTGGGTCACCGCGGCGATCCCGGTGGTGTTGCCGCCCAGCTCCAGGACCTCGGCGGGCGTCAGGGCCCGGTTGTAGATCCGGAAGTCGTCGACCTCGCCGCCGAAGTACGGGTCCGGGGAGTACAGGGACTTGCCGATGTAGCCGGAGTGGTCCTTGGCGGAGTCGTACAGGTCGGACGGCTTGATGGTGACGCCGTTCACGCGGGCCGTCTCGGCGCCGTCCACGTAGAGGACCGCCGTCTCGGTCGCGCCGTTCAGCGTGACGGTGAGGTGCTTCCACTCGCCCGCGGTGAGCTGGGAGCCGCCGATCATCTGCTTCTCACCGGACCAGGTGGCCTTGGTGATCGCGGAGAAGAGCTTGCCGGCGCCGTTGGACGGGGTGGCGAACAGGTACTTGTTGTTGTCCGGACCGAGCCCGAACAGCCACTGGAAGTTCTCGCCGCCCTTCCACTTGACGTACGTGGAGACGGTGACGCTGCTGGTGTCCTTCAGGACGCCGTTCGGGATCTTGACGTACGGCGAGCTGGAGCCGCTGTTGCCGCCGGACATCTTGAAGGAGCCGCCGTCGACGCCGGTTCCGAAGTCGGGCGTACGGACGTAGGTGCCGTGGTAGCCGTGGCCGCTGGAGTCGCGGGCGATGCTGCCGCCGGTCTCGTCGAAGTCGTAGCGCAGAAGCAGGTCCGCGGGGACGTCCGGACCCTCGGCGGAGACCGTGACCTCCGCGGTGACCTCGATCGACGAGTCGCCGGCGATGTCACCCTTCACGGTGAAGGTGCCGGCCTGCGCGTACTGCGCGGCGTCCACGTCCTCCCAGGTGACCGCGACGGGCCGCTTCACACCGTCGCCGGATTCGGCGATGACGGTGGCCGGCAGGACCGGGGCCTCACCGATGCGCGTCTCGACCTTCACGTCCTCGACGTCGGTGATGATCTGGTCGGGCTCGTAGGTCTGCAGCAGCCGGTCGTACTCGGCCTGGGTGACCGGCAGCACCGTGCCGTGCCGGGGCTTGGACGGCAGGTCGTAGCCGGTGGACGGGGTCCACACGCCGGAGGCCAGGTCCGTCGTCTCGAAGGGGATGTAGCCGCGCCCGCCGAACTCGTCCAGGAACGCGTACCACTTCTCCTCGGTGTTCGACTTGAACACCAGCGGGCCCTCGGCGGCGCTCATCTCGCCCTTGCCGATGCCCTCGGCGACCGGGGTCCAGGAGAGGTTCCGCAGCGTGTCGCTCTTCTCCTCGAAGATGAACTTGCTGTTGGGCGTGGAGGAGGTGTTGTTCCGCTCGTCCTTGGAGAGGCGGAAGTACTCGCCGTCGTGCCGGATGACCGTGGAGTCGATGACCGAGTAGCCGCGGTCGATCCAGACCTTGGGCTCGCTGAAGGTGTAGAAGTCACGGGTCGTCGCGTACATCATGCGGTTGTACGTGTCGCCGGTGTGGGCCTCGTTGTCGTACAGCTTCGACGCCCAGAAGACCACGTACTCGCCGAGCTCCTCGTCGTAGTACGCCTCCGGGGCCCAGGTGTTGCCGGCCGAGTCGGGGGAGACCTTCACCAGGCGCTGGTTCGTCCAGTTCACCAGGTCGGTGGACTCCCAGACCATGATGGACTTGCTGCCCTGGCGCTGCGAGCGGTCCCAGTCGCCGTTGCCGAAGATTTTCAGGTCGGTGGCGATCTGGTAGAACTTGTCGCCCTCGGGGGAGCGGATGATGAACGGGTCGCGCAGGCCCTTCTCACCGAGCGTGGAGGTCAGGACGGGCTTGCCGTCGTTCAACTCCCGCCACTTCAGCGGGTCGTTGCCCTTGCTGAGGGCCGCGTAGAGCTGCTCGCCGTCCGAGGTGCCCTCGCCGGTGAAGTAGCTGAACATGTAGCCCTTGAGGGCTTCCTTCTTCGGCAGCTCCGGCACCTTCGCGGTGAAGGCGCGGGTCTTCTTCGCCTCGCCCTTGGTGACGGTCGCGGTCAGCTCGACGGTGGTGGAGCCGTCGCCGTGCGCGGGACGCTTCACCACGCCGTCGGCGGAGACGACGTCCGAGTTCGCGGAGGACCAGGAGACCTTCGTGGCCAGGTCACCGGAGGTCGGGAGGGTCAGGTTCCCCCGTACGTCGTCGAGGTTGTGCACGGTCAGCGCCTCGGCGGCCTGGTCGACGGCGGTCGTGTCGTCGAAGGCGGGCAGGACCGTGACCTCGAAGGTCTTGGTGGCGCTCACGGAACCCTTCTTCAGGGTCGCCGTCAGCGTGGCGTGGCCGTCGGGCTGACCGGCGGCAGGGCGGGTCACCGCGCCGGAGTCCGAGACCACGTCGGTGTTGTCGCTGGACCAGGTGATGGTCGAGCCGCCGGCCGTGCCGGTCTTCGGCAGGTCCAGATCGGCGGTCACCGCGCTGGTGTCGCCCAGGGTGAGGGCCGCCTTGTCGGCGGCGAGGCCCTCTTCGGCGACGGGGAGCGAAAGCTGCTCGACCTCGGCGCCGGCCAGGGCACGGTTGTAGACCCGGAAGTCACGGATCTTGCCCTTGAAGAGCTTGTCGCTGGTGTAGACCGACTTGCCTATGTAGTTGGCGGTCGTGGTGCCCGAGCCGATCGACCCGGGCGTGGTGGTGACCGACGTGTTGCGGCCGACCTCCACACCGTCCTCGTAGAGCACACCGGTGGTGCCGGTCTGGGTGTACGTGAGCTGCTTCCATACCGAGCGGGTCAGGTTGTGCGAGTCGCCGGGCCGGGTGTTCTGCTCGGTCGACCAGTTGCCGGACGCGATGGACGTGCGCAGCGAGTTGCCGGTGGCGAAGAGGTAGCCGTTGCCCGCGCCGTTGCTGGTGTTGCCGAAGCCGTAGATGAAGTACGGACCGACCTGCGACTCGTCCATCAGCACGTCCATGGAGACGCTGATGGAGTCCATACCCTTCATGACGTCGTTCGGCACCTTGATGTAGGTGTCCGAGCCGTTGAACGACAGGCCCTGGCCGTTGCCCGTCCAGCCGGCGGTGCCGTTCACGGTGCCGTTCCGGCCGTTGCCGGAGGCGTCGGTCACGGTGGTCCCGGAGGCGGCGTCGAGCTTGTACCAGAGGGCGAGGCCGTCGGTGATGTCCGCGCTGTCCGCGACTGCGGGGGCGACCGGTCCGGCGAGGCCCAGAAGCAGTGACGCGGCGGTCAGCCCGGCGAGCCGGCCTGCCCGGCGTCTCGCGCGGTCGCGTGGACCTGCGATGTACGTCATGTGGAGTTTCCCTGCTGAGAGCACGGCTGATGAAGGTGCGGAACCAGAAAAAGGGTGCGGGCCGAGGGCGAGGGCCCGTCCCTGGGCTGCCCGCCGTTTCGGCTGTGTGTCATCGTGTTGCGAGAGTGTCAATCGAGGCGTGGTGGGGCGTCAAGGGGTTTCGAACGATGTCCGACTGGTCGAACAACCGTGACCGCCGCCCGCCAGGAAGTGGACCGCGCAGCCGTGGTTGACGTCGTGCCGTCCTGCCGATTCGACGCTTTGTCGACAGAGTTACCGCAGGTGACCGCAGCGGTCACCGCCGCTCACGTCACGGGACGCATGAGCTCCCAGGTGTCGACAGCGAAGTCCAGCGTCATACCGTGCCGCTCGTACAGGGCGAGGGCGCCGGTGCTGTTGTCGGTGTCCACGCCGAGGCCGACGCGGTCGCGGCCCAGCGACGCGTAGTGCCCGAAGGCGTGGCGCAGCAGCAGGCTCCCGAGGCCCCTGCCCCGGGCCTCGGGCAGGACGCCGATGCCGGCGATCCATGCCATGGCGGTGCGGTCGTTGCGCGAGCGCAGGGCCGCCGCGTCACCGAGCCCGTCCACGTGCGCGATCCAGATCGTCGACCAGTCGACGTTCTCGGCGTCGATGTCGTCCAGCCACTGCTCGTACGTACGCGGCTGGAAGTCGAAGTGGTGGGCGAAGGCCGCCTGCAGCAGGGCGTGGGCCTGCCTGCGGTCCGGCTCGGCCGTACAGGAGCGAAGGGTGACGCCCGGCGGGGGCGTCGGCAGCGGCTCGGCGGCGTCGAGGGGGCGGTCCATGACGTGGTAGCGCCGCACGGCGCGCCAGCCGCGGTCCCGCAGCGCGTCGAGATCCGTCGTCGGCGCGATGTTGAGGTGCATGTGCACCACGGCCCGGTCCGCTCCGTTGGCGGCCGCGCGCTCCGTGGCCCGGGCCTCCATCAGGTCGAACAGGTGCAATGCGCCGAGGGGCTGATCCGGCAGCGTGTAGTGGTCCATGTCGATGCGCTCGCCGCCGGACTCGTCCCACAGCAGCCCGTACGCCACGAGCCGGTCCCCGTCGAACAGCAGCCAGGAGTCCCGCTCCAGATCCGCCTCGGGATGCTTCAGATCGGCCTGCACCTCGGCCAGTTCGGTCTCGGCCCGGCCGATCTCCAGCAGATCGACCTCGTTGAGCAGCGCGCACACCGCCTCCGCGTCATCGAGCGTCGCCGCCCGCACGGTCAGACCCGGCGGCAGGGGGGTGGGGGTGTACGTCGTCGTCATGGGGCCACTGTCCGGCGACGAGGCCCCGGCCGCAACGGAATTTGGGGGGCGGGGAGGAGGCGGGCGAGCACGCGCCCCGTCAGGGGCGCGGGGAACTGCGCGAGTGACCACGATTCGCCCGCAGCCGCCGAATTACCTGTACTCCCGAGCCGGGAGGCGCCCCGTCACGCCGCCACCGGCAGCCCCGGTGTCCGAAAGACCCTCTGCTCCGCGTCGACGGCGAAGACCTCGCACCCCTCCCGGGACGCGGCCCACTCGATGCCCTCCGCTCCCATCGCGAACGCGGCGGTCGCCGTGGCGTCGGCCTCCGTCAGGGACCGCGCCACCACCGTGAGGCTCAGCAGCCCCGTCGCCGGCCGGCCCGTGCGGCCGTCGAGAATGTGGTCACCGCGCTCGTACCGCGCGGACGTGGCGACCGCGCCGTCCGTGACCTCCAGGACCGTACAGAGCCGGTCGGCCCGCTCCGGGTGGCGTACACCGACCCGCCACGGTCCACCCGTCGCGGCCACGTCACCCCCCGCGTTCAGGCACAACCGCCGCGCACCCCGCCCGGTCAGCAGATCCGCGGCCCGCTGCACGGCCCACCCCTTCACCATGGCGCAGGGGTCCAGCCCACGCCCCGGAAGCCGTACGTCGAACGCGCCACCGGTCGCCACCCGGTACTCCTCGCAGAGGTCGAGCACCTCGGCCAGGTCCGGGCTCAGCTCGTGCGGTGCGAGCTCCCCCCGGTCCAGCCGGCACACCTCGCTGTCGGCACGGAACGGACTGAACCGCGCGTCGACCTCGCGCAGCCAGTCGAACGCCGGCTCCGCGGCCTCGGCGGTGGTGCCCTCGTCCTCGATCAGCAGGGAGATCGGGAAACCCATGATGTGTTCGACGCGGCGCACTGCGATCAGCCCTTCGCGTCGAGGGCGGTTTGGAGGGCGGTTTGGAGGGACACCTGGTAGCCGCCGCTGGTGATCGTCGCGCCGGAGAACGTGTCGTTGTCGGCGCCCTGCGTCGGCGACGTCTCCCTGATGAGGACGGGCATCGCGGCCTCGGTCCGCGGATGGTTCGGCTGCTCCAACATCTCCACGGTGGTGAGCTTCTCGCCCTTGAAGGTCACTTGGACCTGGACGTCCCCCTTGGAAGTACCGACGGTCGACCCCACGACGGTCACGCTCGCGCTCGCCTTGGACACAGAGGACTCGGCAGCGGAGGACCCGGACGAGCCCGACGCAGAGGAGTGGGCCGCGGAGGAGCCCGACGCAGAGGAGTCGGCCGCGGAGGAGTCCGACGCAGAGGAGTCGGCCGCGGAGGAGCCCGACACGGAGCCCGAGTCCGACGAGGACGCCGACTTCTCGCTCTCGTCGATCGTGGCCTGCAACGACTCCCGGTAGGCCGTACTCGTGATGGTCGCGCCGGAGACCGTGTCGATGTCGGCGCTCTGCGCCTTCAGCGTCTCCTCGATCAGCACCGGGACGGCCGCCTCGGTCTGCGGATGGTTCGGCTGCTGGAGCATCTTGACGGCGGTGATCTGCTCGCCCCGGAAGGTCGCCTGGACCTGGACGGGACCCTTCTCCGTGTCGAGGGTCGGGCCCGTGACCACGGTGGAGCCCGCCGAGACGGACGCGGAGGCCGACGGGGCCGGCCCGGCGGTCACCGTGGTCGTCGTCCCGGTCCAGGGGGCGTAACGCCAGACGGGCACCAGCGCGGCGGCGCTGAGGACCAGGGCGGGTATGGCTCGTTTCACAGTGCTTTCCTCGTGTCCCGGTGTCCCTCAGCCGGCCAGGCTGAAGCGTTCGAAGTGGGTCTGCGGCTTGGGCACGCCCAGCTCGCGCAGGCTCCCCAGGACCGCGTTCATCATCGGCGGCGGCCCGCACAGGAACACGTCCCGGTCGGCGATGTCCGGCACCATCCGCAGCAGCTCGCGCGGCGCCAGCAGGTCGGGGCTGACGGGACCGGACACCAGGTGCAGTTCGGCGCCCTTGTCGAAGGCGAGCTGCTGCAGCTCGGTGTAGAGGACTGCGTCCTGGTTCGTGGCCACCCGGTAGATGACCACGGCGTGCCCCTGGATCTCCTCCAGAAGGGCGCGGATCGGGGTGACACCGACGCCGCCGGCGATGAGTACGGACTCGGGCCGGGTGCGGTGCATCGCGGTGAAGGCGCCGTACGGGCCCTCGGCGAACACCCGGGTGCCGACCTTGACGTGCCGCAGGGCGGCGGAGCCCTCGCCGGCCGCCTTCGCGGTCAGCCGCAGTTGCCTGCCGTCGGGTGCGGCCGACAGCGAGAACGGGTTGGCCTGCCACCAGCGGTCACGGGTCAGGAAACGCCACAGGAAGAACTGGCCGGCCCGTGCCGGCATCCGGTCCAGGTCACGGCCGGTCATGTAGATCGAGACCACGTTGTCGGCCTCGGGGACGACGGCCGTGACCCGCAGCTGGTGGCGCCAGTTGCGCCACAGCGGCAGCACCAGACGGCCCACGAACACCGAGGCCAGGGCGAAGCCCCACAGCGCGTACCAGTACGCCGTCGCGGTCTCCGACGAGGCGAACGACGTGCCCGCCGCGACCTGGTGGGTGAACGCCAGCACCACCGCGACGTACGTGTACAGGTGGATGAAGTGCCAGGTCTCGTACGCGAGCCTGCGACGGGCGAAGCGGGCCGAGACCACACCGATCACGACGATGATCCCCAGCGCGACGATCGCGCGCAGCACGCCCTCGACGGTCTCCGCGAGGTCGACCACCTGGCTGAGCGGGGCCAGGTCCGAGGACTGGGCGTAGCCGAAGGTGATGAGGACCCCGTGGGCGACCAGCAGCCACAGCACCGAGAAGCCGGTCCAGCGGTGCCACGAGGTCAGCCGGTCCATGCCGATACGCCGGTCGAACCACGGCAGCCGGGCGACCAGAAGCAACTGGAAGGCCATGAGGAGCGCGCCGTACAGGCCGGTCAGCCGTCCGAGCACCATGAGGGCGTTCGATGCGAAGCCCGCCTGGACGAAGAAGAAGGTCACCAGGGCGACGTTCGCCGCCAGCACCGCGTACAGGCTGGTGCGGGCGACCACTTTGGGACGCGCTCCCGAGCGGCTCACCGCCGTGGGCGGTTGTTGGACAGTGGTCACGTCGGACAGCTCCTTGATCAGGTGGGGATACGAGCTTGTCCGGCGACCGCTGTCGTTTCGCTGTCGGGCAACTTTCAAGTATTTATCGATCGGCTGCCGAGTCCCCGAGCGGCTATGGCGCCGAGCGATCGGTGGCGCAGTATGAGCACGTGGAAAAAGTACGATTGCTCGTCGTGGACGACGATCCGCCCATCGCGGACCTGGTGGCGACCGTCGCCCGGTACGAGGGCTGGGAGGCGGTCACCGCACACTCCGGCGAGGAGGCGCTGCGACAGGCCGCCGAGTTCCATCCCGACATCGTGGTCCTGGACCTCATGCTGCCCGGCGTCGACGGCTTCGGCGTGCTCGACCGGCTGCGCCGCTCCGGCACGATGGTGCCCGTGGTCTTCCTGACCGCCCGCGACGGAGTGGCCGACCGGGTCGCCGGCCTCACCCGGGGCGGCGACGACTACCTGGTCAAGCCGTTCGCCGTGGAAGAGCTGATGGCCCGGCTGCGTACCGTGCTGCGCCGCAGCGCCGGGCCGTCCTTCCAGCGGTCCGTGCTCCAGGTCGCGGACCTGTCGATGGACGAGGACACCCGCGAGGTCCGCCGGGGCGACAAACTGCTCACCCTCACCCCCACCGAGTACGAGGTCCTGCGCTATCTGATGCGCAAGTCCCCGACCGTCCTCACCAAGGCGCAGATCCTCGACCACGTCTGGGAGTACGGCTTCGGCGGCCGCTCCAACGTGGTCGAACTGGTCGTCAGCCGGCTGCGCCGCAAGCTCGACGACACCGGCGAGCCCCTCATCCACACCGTGCGCGGATTCGGCTACGCGCTCCGGCAGGCAACCGAGTGATCGCCCGGCTCAACCGCAGTTACCGCGGCATGCGCCTCGGCACCCGGCTGGCCCTCGGCCTCGGCGCCCTGGCGCTCGTCGTGTTCGCCGTCGTCGGCAGCGCGCTGACCATGTACATGCGCGACTATCTGTCGGCTCAGCTCAACGAGCAACTGAGGATCGCCCAGGTCGCCCAGTCCAAGAGCATCGCCGACTACGGCACGCTCAAGGGCAAGAAGTACTACCGCTGGTACTACGCGGTGTACGACATGGCGAGCGGCTCACCGGTGCTCCGCAAGCCCGAGGACCCCGCCGACGTGCCCAAGGACATCGACGACTTCACGCTCGTGGCCAAGGCGCAGGCGGGCCGGAAGGCGGAGCTCGTGCGCACCGAGCAGTTGAAGGGCGCGGGCCAGTACCGACTGCGGGCGTGCGAGGTCGAGCCCGGCGTGGTGCTCGTCAGCGCCGCGCCGATGGACGACATCGAGGACACCGTGGGCCGGCTGATCACGGTGCAGGTCGTCACCTTCCTGCTCGCCCTCACGGCGCTCGTGGTCTTCGGCCGGGCCATGCTGCGGCGCGGCCTGAAACCGCTGAGCGACATGGCGCACACCGCCCGCGGCATCACCTCGCACGATCTGACGGACTCGGCACGGCTGCCGGTACGCCACGACAACCGCGACGGCGGCCCCGAGGTCGAGGAACTGCGCACCGCCTTCAACACGATGCTGGAGCACATCGACGACGCGCTCGCCGTCCGCACCGAGGCCGAGCAGCGGCTGCGCCGCTTCGTCGCCGACGCCTCCCACGAGCTGCGCACCCCCCTGATGTCCGTACGCGGCTACGCCGACCTCTTCCAGTACGCCGCGGCGCACAGCCCCGAGGAACGCGACAAGCACCTGGCCCGGCTGCGCGCCGAGGCGGCCCGTATGGGCACCCTGCTGGACGACCTGTTGATGCTGGCCCGGCTCGACGCCGCCGACGTGGAGACACCGCTGCGGCGGGAGGAGACCGACCTGGTGGAGCTCGTCCACCAGGCGGCGGACGGCTTCCGGGCCCGCCGCCCCGACCATCCGCTGACCGTGGCGACCGGCACCGACCGCGTACGGCTGGCCCTCGACCCGCTGCGCGTCCGCCAGGTCCTCGACAACCTCCTCACCAACGCGGCCGTGCACACCCCGCCCGGCACGAAGGTCTGCCTTGAGGTGGCCGTCGAGGCCGACACGGCCGAGGTACGCGTCACCGACTCGGGGCCCGGAATCCCGGCGGACGACCAGGAACGCGTCTTCGACCGCTTCTACCGCGTCGACAAGGCCCGCAGCCGCGACCGCGGCGGCAGCGGCCTGGGCCTGGCGGTCGCCCACTCCCTGGTCCGCGCCCACGGCGGCACCATCGACCTGACCAGCGCGCCGGGGGCGACTACCTTCACGGTGCGGTTTCCGCTGGGTGGGGTGGCAAGAGCGGGGCTGAGAGGCGTCGGGGCAGTGGACCAGGTGCTCTCCTGACACCGGACCGGCCACACGGTCGACGGCCGCGGGCCCGTGTCATCCGACACGGGCCCGCGGCGCGGCGGTTGTGGCTGAGCTGAGGTCTGCCGCAAGGGGGAGTGGAGTGTGCTCAGGCCCAGGGGCCGACCGCCGTGAAGGAACTGTCGGCGCGGAAGGTGGCGTTGTCCGGGAAGGGGTCGATGCGCAGTTCGTAGTCGTAGTGGCGGAGGTAGCGGCCGGGGGAGTTGACCGACCGGAGCGAGCGGGTGGTGTTCACCGGCAGGGCGGTGCCGCCGGTGACCGGGTCGATGCTGCTCAGAGTGGGGACGACCTTCTTGATCGGGCCGTCGGCGTCGAACTGAGGCTTGGAGCGGGTCCTGGGCGGCGGACGGCCCCGCACCCCCCGGAGGGGGGTGCGGGGCCGTCCGTGAGGCCGAGGCATGAGGCGCCGGTGGCCTCAGACCGTGGTCCACCTCTGGTTGTTCTGGCCGTTGCAGGTCCAGAGGATGAGCTTGGTGCCGTTGGCGGTCGCCGCGTTGGAGGCGTCCAGGCACAGGCCCGAGAGGTTGTTGGTGACGGTGCCGTTGGAGTTGACGGTCCACTTCTGGTTCGTGCCGTTCGTGCAGTCCCAGATGATGACCTTGGTTCCGTTGGTGGTGCCGCTGTTGTCGGCGTCGAGGCACTTGTTGCCGTAGACGACGAGTTCACCGCGCGAGGTCCGGGTGAAGGTCTCGTTGCGTCCGCCGGAGCAGTCCCAGATCTGCGCCTGGGTGCCGTTGACGTAGGTGTTCCTGTCGATGTCCACACAGCGGTTGGAGGCGGAGCCGACCAGGGCCACGCCGTCGGTGCCGGGGATGCCCTGGACCCGCAGGGCGTCGATGTCGGGGGCGGTGCTGCCGGAGACCGCGGCGAACTTCACGGTGTTCGCCCCCTTGGCGAGGTGGGCGAGCACGGACACGGTGCGATAGGTCGTGGCCGAGCCGGTCGGCGGGAAGGCCACACGGTAGCTGTACTGGCCGCCCACCTGGATGGTGGCCTTACGGGCGGTGCTGCCGCCGTTGGCGTAGGTGATGTCGATCAGCTTGGTGCCCGCCGCAGCGGCGGTGACACCGGTGAACGTCGGGGTGGTGGCGGTGGTGGTGTCCTCGTAGGTGGAGCCGGCGGCCTCGGTGCCGGAGACCGTCAGGAGCACCGCCTCGTTCGCGGGGACGGAGGTGGTGTAGCCGGTGGCGAACGAGCCGGCGTCGGTACGGGTCCAGGCGTTGCGTACGGTGGCGGACGCCGACGTCAGGCCGAGGTCGGCCCAGCGGACGGTGATGTTGGCGGCCGAGCCGGTGCGGTTGAGCAGCATCACCGCGCGCTTGCCGGTGCCTGAGAGCACCTTGCCGTACACCTGCAGGTTGCGGGTGTCCTCGGCGACCTTGACACCCTGCAGTCCGCGCGGGTCCTGGTCGATGGCAAGGACCTCGGGGTTGGTGAGGATGTCGCGGGTCTCCGTGGTCATCGTGGCGATGTTGTTGCCGGCCAGCAGCGGGGCGCCGGCCATCGACCACAGGCTCATGTGCAGCCGGTTGCGCGCGGCCGTCATTCCGTTCAGGCCGACCATCATCATGTCCGGGTCGTTGTAGTACCCGGTGTGCTGGGCCGCGGGCTGCAGCGACTGGTCGAAGTTGCGGTACATCTTGGTCAGGCCCGGCGTCTCCCTGAAGAAGAGGACGTCGTCACTGGTGCGCCACAGGTCGCCGTAGCCGGTCGCCCAGTTCCAGGGCAACCCGGTGCCCCACTCGCAGAAGGACAGCACCAGCTTGCGGCCGGTCACCGCGGAGGCGGCCTCGTTCGCGGCGGAGATCGCCTTGTACGTGGTCTCCTGGTTCAGGCCCTCCACCCGGCCGCCGCAGAAGTCCAGCTTGACGTAGTCGAATCCCCAGCGCTGGAACGTCTCCAGGTCTTGTTGGTAGTGGCCCTCCATACCGGTGTTGGGTGCGGCGGGGCGGGTGGTGGGGAAGTAGTAGCCGCAGCCCTGCTTGCCCGCGTCGGTGTAGATGCCGGCCTTCAGCCCCTTGCTGTGGATGTAGTCGGCGATGGCCTTCATGCCGCCGGGCCACAGGTTCTCGTCGACGACGATGTTGCCGCTTGCGTCGCGCTGTCCCTGCCACCAGCCGTCGTCGAGGTTGACGTACTTGTAGCCGGCCGCCGCCATGCCGGAGGAGACCAGGGCGTCGGCCTGCTGCTTGATCACGTTGTGATCGATGCTGCTGAAGAAGCTGTTCCAGGACGCCCAGCCCATCGACGGCGGGGTCACGTCCGTCTGGCTGGTGCTCACGGCAGCCGGTTCGGCCGACAGGGGCGCCGACGGTTCCTGCCGGTCGAGGGCCGCCAGACCGGCGACGGCGAGTCCGGCGGCCAGGAACTGGACGGTGACGCGTCTGGCCCATCTTCGCAGAGGGGTGTGGGGCATGGGGTTCTCCAGGCGGTTCTCGGTGCGACGCGGTTGGCGTGGCGGGACGTGATGGCCGAGCGGGCGGAGGACGGCAAGGGCGGGACAGGGCGGGACAGGGCGGACCCGCGTGTCCGGCCGCCGCCGCGTACGTCCGGTATTTCGGACGCAGTTCGGTGAACGGTCAGAACGTAGAGGTGAGACAGGGGCAGGTCAATGGTTTTGTCGTTTCTCGTTGGATTTTGTGATCGGCAGCCGGATCGGTCCTCGGATCCAGATCGGTCGCCAGTTCGGCCGCCAGTTCGGCCGCCGGATCGGCAGTCCGAGACGTGTGCCGTACGGGTCCGGGGCGCGACGGAGCGCGTCGTCGGGACGGCCAGGGCTCGCCGGTGGGGGAGGCGACGTCGGCGGGAGCGTGCCCGGTGCGATCGTGGGTACCCGGCAGGGCCTCGTCGCGGTCTTCACAGCCGCACGCGGTCTTCACAGCCGCACGCGACCGGCCTCGCCAAGGCCTTCGTGGGACTTGGCGGCCGACCTCGCGACGAGGTGGCCGACGGCGACCTCGCGACGAGGTCGCCGACGTGGTGGTCGGCCATGTGCGCGTGGCCGGGTCACCACCCCGATTCGTCTTCGCCTCGGCACGGGAGGGTGAGAACGATGGCAACGGCTGTGGACTGCCGACCGCCATCGGCGCGGCCGGCTCCGCCGAGCCCGGTCCGCGGGGCCGAGGAGGCCGCGGAGGTCGCGGAGGCCGCCACCCGGCGCGCCCGCCCGCGCCGGACGCCTCCGACCGCGGTGCGCGGTCGGTCAGAGGCTCGCCGCGTGGTCGGGGACGTAGGTCTGCAGATCACGCGGCGGGCGCTGGTAGCCGGTCGACGGCGGGCGCTCCGGCAGCTCCAGCACCGGCGGCGGGACCTCGTGGTACCCGACGGAGTCCAGCAGATGGGCGATCATGTTCAGCCGCGCCCGCCGTTTGTCGTCGCTCTCCACCACGAACCACGGCGCCTCGGTGATGTCGGTGTGCACCATCATCTCGTCCTTGGCCCGGGAGTACGCCTCCCAGCGGGTCAGCGACTCCAGGTCCATCGGCGACAGCTTCCAGCGCCGCAGCGGATCCTCCAGCCGCTTGCGGAACCGCTCCTGCTGCTCGGTGTCGCTCACCGAGAACCAGTACTTGCGCAGCAGGATCCCATCCTCCACCAGCATTCGCTCGAAGATCGGGCACTGGCGCAGGAAGACCTGGTACTCCTCCTTCGTGCAGAAGCCCATCACATGCTCGACACCGGCCCGGTTGTACCAGGACCGGTCGAACAACACGATCTCCCCGGCGGCCGGCAGATGCTGTACGTACCGCTGGAAGTACCACTGCGTGCGCTCACGCTCGGTCGGCTTGGGCAGTGCGGCGATCCGGGCCACCCGGGGGTTGAGATGCTCCGCGACCCGCTTGATCGTGCCGCCCTTGCCCGCCGCGTCCCGTCCCTCGAAGACCACCACGAGCCGGACGCCCTCTGTCCGCACCCACTCCTGCAGCTTCACCAACTCCGTCTGCAGACGCAGCATTTCCCTCTCGTACGCCGCGCGCGGCAGCTTCGTCGCCCTCTTGTCGGCCATGCCGCCTGCACACCCGATGAACCCTGTCGATGAGTTCCGGAGTCACCCATGAGCAAGGTCGAACACCAGGGCGCCACCGTACTGACCGACGACGAACTGCGCACCCTGGACGCCCACTGGCGCGCCGCCAACTACCTGGCCGCCGGTCAGATCTACCTGATGGCGAACCCGCTGCTGAGCGAGCCGCTGACGCCGGAGCACATCAAGCCGCGGCTGCTCGGTCACTGGGGGACGTCACCGGGGCTGAACCTCGTGTACACCCACCTCAACCGCCTGATCACAGCGCGCGGACTGGACGCGCTGTGCGTATGGGGCCCGGGGCACGGCGGACCGTCCGTGCTGGCCAACTCCTGGCTGGAAGGCAGCTACAGCGAGACGTATCCGGACGTGCCGCGCGACGCCACCGGCATGGAACGGCTGTTCCGGCAGTTCTCCTTCCCGGGCGGCGTGCCCAGCCATGTCGCCCCCGAGGTTCCCGGTTCGATCCACGAGGGCGGTGAACTCGGCTACTCGCTCGCCCACGCCTACGGTGCCGCCTTCGACAACCCGAACCTGCTGGTCGCCTGTGTGATCGGGGACGGCGAGGCGGAGACCGGGCCGCTGGCAGCCTCCTGGCACTCGAACAAGTTCCTCGACCCGGTCCACGACGGCGCCGTCCTACCGATCCTCCACCTCAACGGCTACAAGATCGCCAACCCGACCGTGCTCGCCCGCCTGCCGGAGCCCGAACTCGACGCGCTACTGCGCGGCTACGGCCACACGCCCCTCCATGTGACCGGTGACGACCCGGCGACCGTCCACCGAGCGATGGCCCGTGCCATGGACGAGGCCCTGGACCACATCGCCCGGTCGCAGCGGGCGGCCCGCGAGGACGGTGTCACCGAGCGGGTGCGCTGGCCGGTGATCGTCCTGCGCACCCCGAAGGGCTGGACGGGCCCCGCGGAGGTCGACGGGGAGCCCGTCGAGGGCACCTGGCGCGCCCATCAGGTGCCGCTCGGTCACGTGCGCGAGAACCCCGAACACCTACGGCAGTTGGAGGCCTGGCTACGGTCGTACCGGCCCGAGGAACTGTTCGATCCCCAAGGTCGGCCCGTCCCCGACGTCCTCGCCCGCGTCCCCTCCGGAACCCGGCGGCTCGGCGCCACCCCGCACGCCAACGGCGGTCTCCTCGTCCGTGAGCTGCCCATCCGATCCCTGGACGACTTCGCCGTACCGGTCGAGAAACCGGGCGCGACCCTGCACGAGCCGACCCGGGTCCTCGGCGGTCTCCTCGAACAGCTCATGAACGACACCGGCCTCCGCCGGGACTTCCGGGTCGTCGGCCCTGACGAGACCGCCTCCAACCGCCTCCAGGCCGTCGTCGACGCCGGCGGCAAGGCATGGCAGGCGGACACACTGCCGGTCGACGAACACCTCGACCGGCACGGCCGCGTGCTGGAGATCCTCTCCGAACACCTCTGCCAGGGCTGGCTGGAGGGCTATCTGCTGACCGGCCGCCACGGTCTGTTCTCCTGTTACGAGGCGTTCGTGCACATCGTGGACTCGATGGTCAACCAGCACATCAAGTGGCTGCGGACCTCGCGGCGGTTGCCCTGGCGCGCCCCGATCGCTGCCCTCACCTATCTGCTCACCTCCCACGTGTGGCGCCAGGACCACAACGGCTTCTCGCACCAGGACCCCGGATTCGTCGACCACGTCCTCAACAAGAGCCCCGAGGTCGTACGGGTGTATCTGCCCCCGGACGCCAACACCCTCCTCTCCGTCGCCGACCACGTCCTGCGCAGCCGCGACTACGTCAACGTCGTCGTGGCCGGCAAACAGCCCTGCTACGACTGGCTCTCCATGGACCAGGCCCGCGCCCACTGCGCGCGCGGCGCCGGCATCTGGGACTGGGCGGGCACGGAGAACGGCCGCGAACCGGACGTCGTGCTCGCCTGCGCGGGTGACGTCCCCACGCAGGAGGTGCTCGCCGCCGCCCAACTGCTCCGCCGCCACCTGCCGGACCTGGCCGTCCGTGTGGTCAACGTCGTCGACATGACCCGGCTGCTGCCCCGAGAGGAGCACCCGCACGGGATGAACGACTTCGAGTACGACGGCCTGTTCACCACCGACAAGCCGGTCGTCTTCGCCTACCACGGCTACCCGTGGCTCATCCACCGCCTCGCCTACCGCCGCACCGGCCACCCGCACCTGCATGTCCGCGGCTACAAGGAGTCCGGCACCACGACCACACCCTTCGACATGGTCGTCCGCAACGACCTCGACCGCTACCGCCTCGTCATGGACGTCATCGACCGGGTCCCCGGCCTCGCCGTGCGCGCCGCCGCCGTACGCCAGCGCATGGCCGACGCCCGCACCCGCCACCACGCCTGGATCCGTGAACACGGCACCGACCTGCCCGAGGTCGCCGACTGGAGCTGGAACGCCTGACGGCCGGAGGCAACCGGGCGGTGGGCCCGAGGGCCGGCCAAGCGGCGCCCCCGGAATCGGGTCAAGCTGGAACCGTGGGGCGATTCCGGTGCGAGGGCCGTGCCAGGAACGCACGGCCACCGACGAGGCCTCCACCGGGCTCGGCCCCCGCAGCGGACACAACGAGGTGAGGAGTGCCATGAAAGCCTTCGTGTTCCACGGCACCGGGCAGTCCACCTGGGAAGACGTCCCGGACCCGGCCATCAAGGAGCCCACCGACGTGATCGTGCGCGTCGGGACCGTCACCATCTGCGGCACGGATCTGCACATCCTCAAGGGCGACGTACCCGAGGTGCGCCCCGGCACCGTCCTCGGGCACGAGGCCGTCGGCGAGGTCGTCGAGGCCGGCAGCGACGTACGGACCGTACGGCCGGGGGACCGGGTCCTGGTCTCCTGCATCAGTGCGTGCGGACGCTGCGCCTACTGCCGTGAGGGGACGTACGGCCAGTGCCGCGACGGCGGTGGCTGGATCCTCGGCCACCTGATCGACGGCACCCAGGCCGAGTACGTCCGGGTGCCCTACGCGGACCTGTCCGTCCACCCGCTGCCTGCCGCCATGGACGACAAGGACGCCGTGTTGCTGGCCGACATCTTCCCGACCTCCTACGAGGTGGGCGTGCTCAACGGACATGTGCGTCCCGGAGACACCGTCGTCGTGGTCGGGGCCGGCCCCATCGGACTGGCGGCGATCAGCACGGCGCGGCTGTTCTCCCCCGAGCGGATCGTCGCGGTGGACCCGGCCCCCGCCCGGCTGGAGGCGGCCAGAGGACTGGGCGCCGAGGCCGTGGCCGACGCGCGCGAGGCCCCCGAGCAACTGATCGCCGATCTGACCGACGGGCTCGGCGCGGACGTCGTCATCGAGGCCGTCGGCATCCCGGACAGCTTCGAGCTGTGCACCCGCACGGTCCGGCCCGGCGGTCACGTGGCCAACGTCGGTGTGCACGGCAGCCCCGTGACCCTGCACCTGGAAGACCTGTGGATCAAGAACGTCACCATCACCACCGGCCTGGTCGACACCTACTCCACCCCGACCCTGCTGCGGATGGCGGCGGCAGGCCGGCTGCCCACCTCCCAGCTCGTCACCCACACCTTCACGCTGGACCAGATGGAGGAGGCGTACGACGTCTTCTCCCGCGCCGCCGACACGGGCGCCCTCAAGGTCGTGCTCGGCGAGGAGCAGCACAATGCCGTCGCCGTGCGTGCGGCGTAGGCGTGATCCGAACGACAGCGCCGGTCCTCCCGTCACCGGTCGAGCACGGCCCCGGACGGGACCCCGCCCGACCGCGGCCCGGCCGCGGTCGGGCGCCGGCGAAGGTGATCAGACGGCGGCCCAGACGTCGTCGACGGACAGGACCTTCGCGCCGGCGAAGCCGGGGTCCGAGGGACGCAGATGGCCCTGGCCGACTGGTCGCCCGAGGAACTGCGGCAGCTCGCCGCACTCTTCCACCGGATGGTCGACGACTTCCTAGCGCACGCCGACGACCTCGTGGAACAGGAGTCGGTCGGGCTCGACCCGGGCCGACCGACTTGTCTGAGGTGCGGTGTTCGCCGTGTTCGGCACGCTCGGGAACCCCTGCTCCTAGGCGGTGTAACCGAGCTGCTTGCGGATGTACGGCGTCATCAGCGTCTTCGCTTTGGCGACGGTCGAGGTGCGGGCGCCGAGCACGGCGGTCTCCCCGCCCGGGACGGGGATGAGGGTGATGCCGTCGGCCGGGCCGAGGGGCACGATCAGCGGGGTGCGCCGGATCGGCCGGAACAGGCGCGGCTCCTTGCGGTGCTTGCCCGAACTCCCCAGGTAGGCGCGGATGTTGTGGGCGGCGATGTCCGCCTGGTTGATCGCGACGGGGGAGATCTTCAGCTCGCTCACATCATTCACGTCACCGACCGCGAAGACGTCGAGCCGCCCCTCCACCCGGAGCGTCCGGTCGACCTTGATGTGCCCGGCGGAGTTCAGCCAGTCGCCGTGCCCGGCCAGCCGCAGCCAGAGCGTGTTGGGCGTCGTACCGTTGGCCCAGAACGACAGATCGGCCTCGATGAGGTTGCCCCGCCCGTCCCGGTAGGTGCCGAAGTCGGGTCCGGGGGAGACGAACGAGTCCAGCCGTACCTCCACGTCATGGGACTCCAGCCAGGCCAGGGCCCGCCGCCCGGCCCGCTCGCTGCCGGTGGAGTTGAGCAGCGCCGGTCCGGCGTGCGCGAGCGTGACCCGCGCGTCCGGCCGGGCCAGTCGGACCTCGGCGGCCAGCTCCACGCCGCCCGGCCCACCGCCGACGACCAGCACGTGCCCGGCCGCCGCCACGCGCTCCTGGTACGCGGCGAACGTCTTGGCCGCCTCCTCGGTCGTGGTGCCCAGGAAACGGGCCGGCTCCGGGTAGTCCGCGCCGGTCGCGATCACCACCACGTCGTACGGCAGTCGCTCACCCGTGGCGAGCTTCACCTGCCGCTCGCCGGTGTCGATGTCCATCGCCTTGCCCACCACGACACGGCCGTTGCGCAGCAGCCGGTCGTACGGGATGAAGGGCGCCGTCGTCCAGTCCTCCTGTACACCGGCCCGCAGTGCGGCGATGCGGTGGAAGAAGACCTCCTTGCGGTCCACGAGGGTGACCCGTGCGACCTCGTCGAGCTGCTTGGCGAGGCGGATGCCCCCGTATCCGCCGCCGATCACTATCACTTCGCCGTCAAGCACACCGATTCTCCTGTGCTGGGTGGGGGGAGAGATGATGAGCCTAACGTTTGAAACTTAAAGTTGAGAGCAGGGTTTGTGGTCGTTGTGTGAAGCGACGACGGGCGACACGAGTCACCGGGAGTCATCGGCCGCCTAGGCTGGCCCCGTGACCGCCAACGACCGGCCCCTCGCCGTATTCGACCTCGACAACACCCTCGCCGACACCGCGCACCGGCAGCGATACCTGGAGGTGAAGCCGCGTGACTGGGACGCCTTCTTCGCCGCCGCCCCGCAGGATCCGCCGCTGCACGAGGGTGTGGCGCTGGCACGGGAGAGCGCCGAGGAGTGCGAGGTCGTGTATCTGACCGGGCGTCCCGAGCGGTGTCGTCCCGACACGGTCGAGTGGCTGGCCGCCCATGGGCTGCCCGAGGGCCGGATCTGGATGCGGCGTGACAACGACCGCCGCCCCGCGCGTCGCACCAAGCTGGAGATCCTCCGCCGGCTCGCCCGCACCCGTGAGATCCGCGTTCTCGTGGACGACGACGAGCTGGTCTGTGAGGACGCGGAGCGGGCCGGGTTCACGGTTGTACGGGCGCGCTGGGCCGATGCTTCCGCCGCGCTGAAGGTGGCGCAGGAGAGGGAGGGGCGGACCTGAGGGCCCGCCGCCCGCCGGAGCCGGTCGGGCTGTCGCCCTACTCCATGTCCTCCAGCCGGAAGCCGACCTTCAGGCCGACCTGGTAGTGCGCTATCTGCCCGTCCTCGATGTGCCCCCTGACCTGCGTCACCTCGAACCAGTCCAGATTGCGCAGGGTCTGGGCGGCGCGGGCGACGCCGTTGCGGATGGCGTGGTCGACGCTCTCGCCCGAACTGCCGACGATCTCGGTGACCCGGTAGGTGTGGTCGGACATACGGGTTCTCCTTGTCGGGGTGCTCCGCCGTGGCCGGTGCGCCACACGCCATTCCACGGTGCCCCAGAGTCAGCCACTCCGCGAGACGTCGAGATGTCTTCCGCCCCCGCCGCCCTTACCCGTCCCATCCCTGGGGCTCCGCCCCCACCCCGCTCCTCAGACGCAGGAGGGGCTGACCGACGTGCCCCTCGGCCGCATCGGTCCGCCCGGCGTCTGTCGGGTGAGGGGCTCGGCCGCATCGGTCCGCCCGGCGTCTGTCGGGTGAGGGGCTCGGCCGCATCGGTCCGCCCGGCGTCTGTCGGACGAGGTGCCCGGCCGCATCGGTCCGCCCGGCGTCTGTCGGACGAGGTGCCCGGCCACGTCAGTCCGCCCGGCGTTTGACGGAGGAGGACCTCGGCTGTGTCGGATGGCTGTGGATCTTGGTCGCCTCGCCCTCCTGTGGCGGTGGATGGACGAGGGCCCCCGGCCATCTCGCCCTCTCCGGCGTTGGATGGACGGGGGCTTCAGTCATGTCGGTCCGTCCGGCGCGCGGTGGACGGGGCCTTCGCCACGTCAGTCCGCCCGGCGTTTGGGGACGAGGCTCTTCGGGCCGATGCGGGGGCCGGGGACGCAGCCCCGGGACGGGAACGGGTAGGGGCGGCGGGGGTGAGTCGAGTAGAAGGCGGCCGGTCGCGCACTCACCCCGCCAGGCTCAACGAGAGCGCGAACCGCCCCTCCCGGTCGGTCCACCAGCGCGTCAGTTCGAGCCCGACGGCAGCCAGTTCGGCCCGCACACCGTCCATCCTGAACTTCGCCGAGACCTCCGTGCGCAGCTCCTCCCCGTCCGCGAAGTCGACCGCGAGATCCAGCGCGTGGATCTTCACGGTCTGGGCCCCCCGCGCCCGCAACCGCATCTCGATCCACTCCCGCTCGGCGTCCCACAGCGCGACATGCTGGAAGGCGTCGGGGTCGAAGTCCGCCCCCAGCTCCCGGTCGACCACGCGCAACACGTTCTTGTTGAACTCGGCCGTCACCCCCGCCGCGTCGTCGTACGCCGCGACCAGCACCCCCTCGTCCTTCACCAGGTCCGTGCCCAGCAACAACGCGTCCCCGGGCGCCAGCAGGGCGCGTACGGCGGCCAGGAACGCGGCCCGCTCCACGGGCACCAGGTTGCCGATCGTGCCGCCGAGGAACGCCACGAGGCGCGGCCCCGGCGTCGCGGGAAGTTCGAGCCGGGCGGTGAAGTCGGCGATCAGGGCGTGCACATGGAGGTCCGGCCGCTCGGCCACCAGCGCCTCACCCGCCTGCCGCAGCGCGCTCTCACTCACGTCGACCGGCACATACGTGTGCAGACCGGGCATCGCGTCCAGTAGATGGCGGGTCTTGTCGGAGGAACCGGACCCCAGCTCGACGAGGGTGCGCGCACCGCTCGCCGAGGCTATCTCGGCGGCCCGGTCGACGAGGATCTCCCGCTCGGCACGGGTGGGGTAGTACTCGGGCAGCTCGGTGATCCGCTCGAACAGCTCGCTGCCCCGGGCGTCGTAGAACCACTTCGGCGGCAGCGTCTTCGGCATGCGGGTCAGGCCCTCCAGGACATCGGCGCGCAGCGCCGCGTCCGTGGCGTTCTCGGGCAGGGTGCGGGTGACATGGAACGGGCTCACGCAGGGGGCTCCTTCGAAGATGCGGGTCCTCCCGGGCGAGCGGGGCCGAGAGCGGGGGAGGGCGTCGTCGTGTCGTCGACCGGGCGGGCGGCTTCGTCCGGTTCCTTCAGCGGGGTGAGCAGGACGTCCGTACGGCTCGCCGCGAGCAGTGTGCGATCCGGTACCTCCACCCAGTGCGGATCGTCGTCGTACGGCTCGGACGCCACGACCGTGCTGCGGCCGGGCCCGGCGCGGTACCATAGGGTGTCGCCCCAGGCCGTCGCGGCGATGGTGTCGCCGTTGGTGAGCAGAAGGTTGAGCCGGGACCCGGGGGCCGCTCGGGAGACCTCCAGGACCGTGTCCGCCAGCGCCTGGCCCTCCTCGTCGCCGGCGCGCAGCCGGTTCAGGACCAGGGCCCACACGAGCGCGGAGTCGTTGCGGGCCTCCATCGACAGCACCTCGACGGCGGGCAGGCCGGCGGCGAGCGGGGCCAGCGACCGGGGCCACCCGGCGACCGCCCCGTTGTGGCTGAACAGCCAGGGCCCGGCGGCGTACGGCGCCGCCGCTGCCTCGTTGTCCGCCCCCGGCACGGTGGCGTCCCGTACGGCGGCGAGCAGCGCCTCCGTACGCACCACCCGGGCGAGGTCGGCGAAGGACAGGTCGCCCCAGATGGGACCGGCCCGCCGGTACCGGGCCGGCGCCGGGTCACCCTCGGCGTACCAGCCAACCCCGAAACCATCGGCGTTGACCGTCCCGTGCCGCTGCCGCCGGGGCGCCCACGACTGCCGGAGAAGAGCGTGCGGCGGATCCACCAGGATCCTGCCCAGCGGTGACGACGGTCCCAGGAAAGCGATATGACGACACATCAGACCGCCTCCGGGGAGGCGTCCCGTGCCGTGCGGAACCCGCAGAAGATCTGCCGCCGGATCGGATAGTCCCAGTTGCGGAAGGTCCCCCGGCACGCCACCGGGTCCACTGCGAACGAACCACCGCGCAGCACCTTGTACTCGGGGCCGAAGAACACCTCCGAGTACTCCTTGTACGGGAACGCCGTGAACCCCGGATAGGGCAGGAAGTCGCTTGACGTCCACTCCCACACGTCACCGATCAACTGCCGCACACCGAGCGGGGATTCGCCCGCCGGGTAGCTGCCCGCCGGCGCCGGGCGCAGATGCCGCTGCCCGAGGTTGGCGTGCTCGGGCAGCGGGTCGGCGTCGCCCCACGGGTAGCGGGTCGAGCGGCCGGTGACCGGGTCGTGCCGGGCCGCCTTCTCCCACTCCGCCTCCGTGGGCAGCCGGCGCCCCGCCCAGCGGGCGTACGCGTCGGCCTCGTACCAGCACACGTGCAGCACCGGCTCGTCGGCCGGTACCACCTCGGTGACGCCGAAGCGCCGCCGCAGCCACTGCCGGCCGTCACGCCGCCAGAACAGCGGCGCGTGGATGCCGTGCGCGCGGATGTGCTCCCAGCCCCGGTCCGTCCACCACCGCTCGTCCTCGTACCCGCCGTCCTCGATGAACGCCTGGTACGCGCCGTTCGTCACCGGTGCGGTGTCGATGTGGAACGGCGGGACGGACCGCCGGTGCGCGGGCCGCTCGTTGTCCAGTGCCCACGGCTCGTCCGAGGTCCCCATCGTGAACTCCCCGCCCGGTACGAGGACTTCGGCCGGCCCCGTGAACAGCGGGGCGGGCGCGGGGTCCGGCGCCGAGAGCACCGCCGGGCCCCTGCGGAGCTGATGGGTGATCAGCATCGTCTCGTCGTGCTGCTGTTCGTGCTGGGCGATCATGCCGAAGGCGAAGCCCGCGTCGGTGAGCCGGGTGCCCTGGAAGTCGGTGCTCTCCAGCACGTCCAGGGCACGCCCGCGCACCTCGGCGAGATACCGGCGGGCCTCCTCCGGTGCCAGCAGCGGCAGCGAGGGCCGCTCGGCGCGCGGATGCTCGAAGGCATCGTACAGCCCGTCGATCTCGGGCCGCATCGCCTCCCGCCCGGCCACGTTCCGCAGCAGCCACAGCTCCTCCTGGTTGCCGATGTGGGCGAGGTCCCACACCAGCGGGGACATCAGCGGCGAGTGCTGCGCGGTGAGGTCGGGTTCGTCGACGACGGTGGTCAGGAGCGCGGTGCGGGCGCGGGCGGTGGTCAGGGCCGCCAGCGCGCGCTCCCGGAGTATGTCGGGGTCGGTGTCGTGCGTCGGAGCCGGCGTCTCGGGCGCGGTCATGCGGGGATGTCCTTCCCGTGGTACAGGTCGAGCAGATCGTCGGCGGGGCAGCGACCCCGGGCCACATAGCGGTCGGTGTACGCCGCGACCGCCTTCCGCACCTCGGTGCTCGCGCCCAGCCGGGGCAGTGCCTCGGCCGCCGCGGCGAAGCAGACGGCCGCCGCCTCCCGCAGCTCGGCATCGGCCAGGCCGTCGCGGGCCGCCGCCTCCCACAGCGGATTGCGCGGCGGAGGCTGCGAACCGGCCCGCTCGGCGAGGGGCTTGACCGTCCGGTAGGCGGTCTCCGCCGCCTCCGGGTCCTCGAACAGTGCGGTCGTCACGGCGAGCGGCACGATCCACCCGTCCTCACCGGGCTGGGCGTCGATCATGCGCAGCTCCATATGGCCGCGCGGGCGCACCGGCGGGAACAGCGTCGTCAGGTGGTAGTCGAGGTCGGCGCGGCTCGGCGGGGTGTCCGATCTCGTCCACTCCCGGAACGTCATCGCGCCCGGAACGCCCCAGGGGCCCTCCTCCGCCCGGACACACATCACCGGGGCGTCGAGCACCAGCCGTGCCCACGCCCCGCGCGCGTCGCCGTCCAGCGCCGGGGCGTCCGTACGGCCGGGGTCCATGGCGGCCCACAGCGCCTGCCGGGTCGACCGCCAGCCGGTGACCTCACCGCGCGCCAGCGGCGAGTGCGCGAACGCGGCCACCAGTACCGCGCCGAGCTGGTGCGCCAGCCACCAGCGCCGCTCGTGGCCGAGCGGACCCGGCTCCTCGTACCCGGAGTCGAGACACACCTGGACCGAGGCGGACGAGCACATCATGGCGCGCCCCTCGGGTCCGAAGCGGTCGAGATAGGTCTCCATCGCGTCGTACCGGGGCTCGTGGAGGTAGCGGGTCGGGGGGTTCCAGGGTTCATGGCCGAAGCCGCTGATGCCGAGGCCCGCCTCGCGCAGCGTCGCGCGTACGGCGCCGAGATCGGCCGAGACGGACCCGACGCACTCCGTCAGGGAGCCGGCCGGCGCCGAGCTGAGTTCCAGCTGACCGCCGGGCTCGACGGTCAACGCCGAGGTCAGAGGCAGGGTCCGCAGGGAGGCGTAGGCCGCCTCCAGTCGTGCGGGTCGTGCAGGGAGCCGCGGATCACGCAGCTCGTGGACGTGCCATTCCAGTTCGACACCGAGGGTCCGGGGTGGGCCGGTCTTGAAGCAGATGCCTCGTACCAGGGCCTCCACCTCCGCTTCGGTGACCGTTGAGCGGTGCTCCGTACAGTCACTCGGCGAGTCTGACATGTCGGGATCCTCCTGAGATGCCCTCTTGTCGGCCAAGTCGCCGGTCCGCTTCCGTGGGGCTCGGACCGGCGGCGCTCGTCCCACCCAAAACCCTCGTGACGGTTTCGCACAAGGGTGCACATCGTGGCAATGCGGATCGACCAGCCGACCACACGTGCTGTTCACGGGAACTTCAGACACGTCTTCCCGTACCGTCCAAGGCCATTCGCGACAGGAAACTCCGTTGCGGCCACTCACCAGCATCACTCAGGATGCGCGCATGAGCACGACGGGGGAGCGCACGCGGGTACCGCGCGCGCAGGGCACGACGAGGACGGCGTGGGCGACGCGCGCGGGGATGGTGTGGGCGGGGATGGCGCCATGAGCGCACGCCTACGAGGAATCGCACAGGAGACCGAGAAGATCGTCGCGGCGGGCCGCTATCGCGCCCCCGGCGGCCATGAGGTCCTCCTCGCGGCCCAGATCAGGGCCGCCCGGGCCGGCACCCGTCTGCACGGTCCGGACCCGCTGGAGACACCGCAGGCCAGCCCCGTGCGGACGCGTATCGAGGTCACCGGCGAGAGCAGTCTGGAAGCGGCCCGACGCCTGACGGCCGCAGAGGCCCCCGTCGCCGTCCTCAACTTCTCCTCCGCCCGTAACCCCGGCGGCGGCTATCTGAACGGCGCCCAGGCCCAGGAGGAGGCCCTTTGCCGAGCCTCGGCTCTCTACACCTGCGTCCGCGAGGCCCGCGCCTTCTACGACCACCACCGCACCCACCGCGACCCGTTCTACACGGACCGTGTCATCCACTCACCCGCCGTCCCGGTCTTCCGCGACGACCGGGGCACCCTTCTCGACGAGCCCTACACGGCCGGCTTCCTGACCTCGGCGGCCCCGAACGCCTCGGTGGTCCGGCGTACGGCGCCGGAGCGAGCCGGGGAACTGCCCCGTGCGCTGGCCGCACGCGCGGAACGAGTGCTGGAGACGGCGGCGGCTCACGGCTACCGGCGGCTGGTGCTGGGGGCCTGGGGCTGCGGAGTGTTCGGCAACGATCCGACACAGGTGGCGACGGCGTTCAGAACGCTGCTCAAGGACGGCGGCAGATTCGAGGGCACTTTCGAGCACGTGGCGTTCGGGGTGCTGGACCGCACCAGGGGAGCGGTTGTCCGGACCTGCTTCGAACGAGCGCTCGGCCCCCGCCTGTGAGGGCGCGGGCCGTTCCGCTACGGGGCCGTTCCGATGCGCGGCTGCCGCCGAGTGGGCGTGACCGGCCCCACCGGAGCGCCGACGGCACAGGGCTACCGCCACCCGTACCGCTCGCGCAACCGGTGCACCACGGAGTTGAACCGCATCCGGTCCAAGGCGCAGGCCTCCCGCCGCATCCCCGCCTCATGCAGTCGCAACACCCGGTCCACATCCACCCACGACTCCCGGCCCGACCGGTCCCACGGCCCACTGCCGATCGGCACCCACTCCCGGTCCCCGTCGTGTCGCTTGCTGGACAACTGCACGGCGAGCAACGTGCCCCCGGCCTCCCTCGCCACCACGAGCACGGGCCGGTCCTTCCCCCGCCCGTCGTTCTCCTCGAACGGCACCCACGTCCACACGATCTCCCCGGGATCCGGATCCCCGTCGTGCGCGGGCGAGTACTCGGTCCGCACCCGCCCGACACCACGGGGATCGGCCTCGGCGGTGGCGGAGGGCCCGTAGCGCCCCGGCACTTCTTGATCAGCGAAGGAAGTCACGAGGTCACGCTAGCCGTATGCCCGACCCGCGCCCCTGACGGGGCGCGGGTCGGACATCGATGTGCGGCTCCGCCGCGTGGGCGCGACCAGTCACCTACCCACCCGCGGTCGACCTCGCACAGTCGGAACCACGGCGCTACGCCTCCCTGTCCACCTGCACCTTCTCCACGGCCACCTTCTCCACCGGCACCCCATTGACCCCGGCCGAGCCGCCGGCAGGCACCCCGTTCTGGTTCATCGAGGCCAGCAACTGCCGAGCCAGCCCCAACCCCGTCCCGCCCATCGTGAGCGCCTTGGCGAACAGGTCCGCCATCCCGTCGGCACCGTTGAGCAGCACCATGTTGTCCACGTTCCCGAACGCGCTCGCCCCGGCCTGCACGATCTCCGGCCACCTCTCGGCCAACTGCTGCGCGATCACCGCTTCCTGGTTCTCCGCCAGCGCGGCGCTCCGCGCCTTGATGCCTTCGGCCTCGGCGAGCCCCTTCGCCCGTGCGGCCTCGGCGGCGGCGAGCCCCTTGGCCTGCCGGGCGGCGGCCTCGGCCTCACCGGTGGCACGGGTCGCGTTCGCCTCGGCGACGGCCGCCAGTTCGGTCTCCTTGGCCTTGGCCTGTGCGGCGGAGATACGGGCGTCGCGCTCGGCCTCGGCGAGGGTGCGCTTCTCGTAGGCCTTGGCGTCCGCCGGCTTGCGGACGTCCGCCTGGAGCTGCTGCTCGCGCCGGGCTGCCGCCAGCTCCGCGACCCGGGTCTCCTGGACGACGACTTCCTGCAGGGCGGCCGCCTCGGCGAGGGGACCCGCCTGTTTGGCCTTCGCCGAGGCGTTGTCCCGCTCGGCCTGGTAGCCGGCCTGCAGGATCTCGCTGTCCCGGGTGGCCTCCGCCATGCGCGCGGCGGCCTGCTGCTCGGCCTCGGTGGCGAGCCGGTTGGCCTCGGCCTGGGCGATACGGGCGTCGCGTTGGACGGCGGCCGCGTGGGGCATGGCCAGGTTCTTGATGTAGCCCGTGGGGTCCTCGATCTCGTGGATCTGCAGCGAGTCGACGATCAGACCCAGTTTCTCCATCTCCGTACCGCACGCCGCCCGTGTCTGCCCGGTCAGTTTCTCGCGGTCGCGGATCATGTCCTCGACCGTCAACCCGCCCACGATGGACCGCAGATGACCGGCGAACACGTTGTGCACCCGCTCCGAGACCCGCTTCTGCTGATCGAGGAAACGGCGGGCGGCGTTGGCGATGGACACGAAGTCGTCGCCCACCTTGAAGATGACGACACCGCGGATCTTCAGCGGAATGCCCTGATGGGTTACACACTCCACGGCCAACTCGGTCTGGTTCAGATCGAGCGAGAGCTTGCGCACCGCCTGCATACCGGGCAGCACGAGGGTGCCGCGCCCGGTGACGATGCGGAAGTTCATGCCCTCCTCCAGGCCCTCCATCTTGTGCTTGGAGCCGGAGATGATCAGAGCTTCGTTGGGTTCGGCGACGCGCCACATGAGTTTGAACAGACCGATCAGTACCAGGACGGCGCCCAGGGCCGCCCCCGCGATCATGCCGACGAACATCGGCACACCCCCTCTGCCAGGTGCCCTTTCGGCACCGAACGTCGGGAGTGTCCCGCGTGGCACGGCAGTGGTACAGGCACCGCGGGACCGTTGTTGCAGTCTTGATGCGAACCGGTGCCGGAAGGCCGTCAGACCGTCAACTGTCGTACGCCGCCGACACGTACACCGTGCGCGGCGGCAGGTACTCCATCACCATCACGAGCGTTCCCGGCTCGATCCGGTCCTTCGCGGAGGCGGGGTACGCGAGAAAGTGCTCGGCGCCGCCCCGTACCCGGACGATCACCTCGCCGACGAGCCCGGGACCGACCACACCGGTCACCCGTCCCATCAGCCCGACCATCGACGCTTCGTCCATGGTCACAGCGTACGGGTCACCTCACGGACGCCGAACCCGCTCGAACCCGCTCGAACCCGCTCACACCACGGGGGAGTCCGCGGTGGCCCGCTCCGGCGGCCACAGTTCGTGCCAGCGCTGGTCCGCCTCCAACTGGGCGGCCAGGGACAGCAGCAGGGGCTCGCTGTTCGCCGGACCGAGCAACTGCGCGCCCACCGGCAGCCCGTCGCCCACGAAGCCCGCCGGTACGTTCACGCCGGGCCAGCCCAGTACGTTCCAGGGCCAGGCGTACGGGCAGGCCGCGATCATCGCGCGGTCGGTGCCGAGTCCGCCGAGGTTCAGCATGGAGCCGATGCGGGGCGGGGGAGCAGCGGTGGTGGGCGCCAGCAGCACGTCGTACGAGCGGAAGAGTGCGCCGATGCGCTGGTGGAGGGCGGCTTCCGCGCGGCGGGCCAGCCGCAGGGGAGCCCCGCCGAGCAGTCGGCCGAGGCGGGCGGCGTCCAGGGTGCGCCGGTCGAGGAGCTCCCGCTGGGTGATGGCACCGACCCGTTCGGCGATCCCGGCGGTGGCGCGCGGGACGAACGTCAGCCCGATCTGCCCGTAGCGCGGCTCCGCCTCCTCCACCACGTGCCCGAGCGCGGCGAGTTGTTCCGCCACCGCGCGGACCCGCTCACGTACCCGGGGATCGAGCCGCGCGGGCACCGCGGTGAAGGGCGGCTTCAGGGACAGGGCGATTCTGAGCCGTCCCGGTTCCCGCCGCACCGCCTCGGAGGCGTCGATGGCGGGGGGCCGGTGCAGGTCGCCCTCGTGGTTGCCGCTCGCCGCGTCGAGGAGGAGGGCGGCGTCGGCGACCGTGCGGGCGAGGGTGCCGTTGACGGTGATGCCCTGGAAGGACTCCGCGTGCGGCCAGGTCGAGATACGGCCGCGCTGGGGTTTGACGCCGATGAGATGGGTCCAGGACGCCGGGATGCGCACCGAACCGGCGCCGTCCGAGCCCAGCGCCGCCGGCACGAGCCCGGCGGCGACGGCCGCCGCCGAACCGCCGGAGGAGCCGCCCGGGGTGTGGTCCGGATGCCAGGGATTCCGGGTCGCCCCGAAGGCCGGCCCCTCGGTGAACGGCCACTGCCCCAGCTCGCACGTGTTCGTCTTGCCGATGACGATCGCCCCGGCAGCGCGCAGTCGCCGTACCGCCTCGCCGTCCTCCGGCAGGGAGGGGAACTCGCCCTGACAGCCGAACGCGGTCGGCTCGCCCGCCACGTCCATGTCGTCCTTCACGGCCACCGGCACCCCGAGCAACGGCCGTCGTCCGCCCGCCGCCAGCTCCTCGTCCGCAGCCTCGGCCTCCACCAGCGCCGCCTCGGCCCGCACCCGCCGGAACGCGTTGACCGACCCCTGACTCGCCTCGATCCGCGCAAGTGCCCCCTCCACGAGCGAACGCGACGTCACCTCCCCGGCAGCCAGCGCACGAGCGGACTCCACCAGACCCGGCGCACGGTCGACAGCCATACGGAACACCTCCGGAAGCGGGCTTTCTACCGAACGGTAATGTCCATGGGGTCGCTGAGGACGCGAGGACGGCGACTTGCCTGACGGGGGCGGCGATTCGCCTGGGGCGAGGTCGTTGGCCGGCACCGCGTCCACCACACTCGGCTCGCCGCAGGAGCGACGTGGGTGCGTGCCCTGATTGCGGCCGAGTGGGGGCCGCCGCGGTTCCCGGCGGCCCCGGTTCCTCGAGGGCGCGGGTGGCCCGCAGGCGGCCGGACCCGCCCCGGAGCGGCGCGGCCGACGGGCAGACGGACCTACGCGAACCCGCCGCCCGTGCTCACACCGAACCCGCTGTTCACACCCACAACGCAGACGTTGTTCACACCCGCGCCGAACGCACAGATCACGCCATAGCTTCCGAGCGCGGCGGCCGCATGCGGGTGCGCAGGTGGCCGGCCGCCGCCGGTCGTGCTTCGCGCCCGTCGGTCGGCGCGTCGCGGTCCGACGGGCGGAGGGGCGACTCCGCCACCGGTCGGCCGGCAGCCCGCCCCGCGTGCCGCCCGACGCCACGACCAGCGGATCCCCGTCGACTCGGCCGTGCGACGAGGTTCATGACGATGTCCGAACCGCGGTCCGTCACCGCCCACCGGGCCGGGGCGGGACGCCGAGCGGCCGTCCACGAACAGTCACCGCCCGTCCGCCTGCACGGAGATGGCGCGAAATGGTTGCCGGGTTGAACAGATTTCGAACACATTCGCCAAACTGCCCTGCCACAAAGATCGGTGGCCCGAACCTGAGCTTCCGCACGGTCGGCACTCCCCCGGCCGGAACGCACATCACCGCTTCTGCAAGGATGCCCTCCTCATGGTGCAGATACCGAAAGAGCCCGCCCCGCCCTCGCCCCTGCAGCGATCCGTGCCCACGAGCGCCGATGTGGCCCGACTCGCGGGTGTGTCCCGCGCGACGGTCAGCTACGTCCTCAACAACACCAGCGCCGTCCGCATCAGCGAGCCCACCCGCCGCCGGGTCCACGAGGCCGCCAAGGAGCTCGGCTATGTGCCGCACGCGGCGGCCCGCAGCCTGCGTGCCGGGCACAGCCGCATGGTGCTGATGCCCACCCCGAACGTGCCGATCGGCCCGCTCTACAGCCAGTTCATCAACGAGATCCAGTGGGCACTCAGCCGTCTCGACTACACCGTCGTGCAGTTCGGCGGCATCGGCCTGCGCGGCGACGACGCCGCCCGTGCCTGGGCCGAGCTGCGCCCGGTCGCGGTGATCGTGCCCGGCGTAGGCCTCGGCCCGCAGGGTGTGGCCGTCCTCAAACGCTCCGGCGCCAGGGTGGTTGTCACCCTCACCCCCGAACCCGTCGAGGGCGCCCACGCGCTCATCCTCGACCACGCCGGCGTCGGCCACAGCGCCGGCCGGCACCTGGTCGAGCGCGGGCGCCGTCGCATCGGTGTCGTCATGCCCGCGGAGCCCGGCCTCGGGGTCTTCTCCCTGCCCAGGCTCGCCGGCGTACGAAGCGCGGTGCGGGGCACGGAGGCGACGGTCACCGAACTGCCCCTCGCCTACGAGGAGGAGGCCGCGGCCCGGCTGGCCCGCGACTGGCGCTCACTCGGTCTGGACGCCGTGTTCGCGTACAACGACGAATACGCGATGCTGGTGATGCGGGCCTTGCAGGACGAGGGCATCGACGTCCCCGGGGAGACGGCCGTCGTCGGTGCCGACGACCTGATGCTCGGCCGACTGCTACGGCCCCGCCTGAGCACCGTCCATCTCGAACTGCCCTCCGGACGCGACCTCGCGGAACTGGTCGACCGCGTGGTGCGCGACCCCGCGAACGTCCCCACGACCCACGACGTGCTCGGCGCCACGATCGTGCACCGCGAATCGAGCTGAGCGCCCACGTCGTCCCGCGCGGGGCGCTGCTACGGGTCCGGACGTCGACCGCGTGGTCGGCCGACGCCCGCGTCCATCGAGCCGTACGAGCGGGGATCGGCACAACTCCTCAACGAGCACGTGGAGTTGTGCCCAGGCCGGGCCTGACGGGCGACTCGGTGTCTCCAGTTGTGACAAGACCGGGATGCCGCGCGCCCCCGGGCTCACTGACCGTTCTGCTGAGCCTGAGCCTGAGCCTGAGCCTGAGCCTGAGCCTGAGCCTGAGCCTGAGCCTGAGCCTGAGCCTGAGCCTGCTGCTCGGCGACGGCCTTGCGCACCTCGTCCATGTCGAGCTTGCGGGCCTGCCCGATGACATCGGTCAGGGCGGCCTCGGGCAGCGCGCCCGGCTGCGCGAACACGGCGACCTGGTCGCGGACGATCATCAGCGTCGGGATCGACTGGATACCGAAGGCCTCCGCCAGCTCCGGCTGCGCCTCCGTGTCCACCTTGCCGAACACCAGGTCCGGGTTGTCCTCGGCGGCCTTCTCGTAGACCGGGGCGAACTGACGGCACGGCCCGCACCAGGACGCCCAGAAGTCGATCAGGACGAACTCGTTGTCGGTGACCGTCCGGTCGAAATTCTCCTTGGTGAGCTCCACGGTGCTGCTCATGGCGTACATCCCTCTTCCTGGTCTCGGTGCTCGGGCGAGCCGCTCTCGACAACGCCACCCCGCGACGGCGTATTCCGCGCTCGTACCCGTGTGGCCACGGCGCACACCACCAACCAGACTGGCCCCATGACGGATACGGAAACCACCGAAGACCCAGCACACGCGGCGACGGCCGAGTACGACGTCGTGGTGCTCGGTGCCGGACCCGTGGGGGAGAACGTCGCCGACCGCACCCGCGCGGCCGGCCTGTCCACCGCGGTGGTGGAGAGCGAGCTGGTCGGGGGCGAGTGCTCGTACTGGGCGTGCATACCCAGCAAGGCCCTGCTGCGCCCCGCGATCGCCCGCGCCGACGCCCGACGGGTACCAGGCCTCCGACGGCTTGCCGACGGCCCGCTGGACACCTCCGAGGTGCTCGCCCACCGCGACTACGAGGCCGCCCACTGGAAGGACGACGGCCAGGTCGGCTGGCTGGAGAGCATCGGGGCCACCCTGTACCGGGGCCGAGGGCGGTTCGCCGGTCCCCGCCGAGTCGTCGTGGAGGCCCCCGACGGCGAGCGCCGGGTCCTCACCGCCCGGCACGCCGTGGTGGTCTCCACCGGCAGCCGTGCCCTCCTGCCCGACCTGCCGGGGCTCGCGCGGGTCAGGCCATGGACCAGCCGTGAGGCCACCAGTGCGCAGACGGTCCCCGGCCGGCTGCTCGTCGTGGGCGGCGGTGTCGTCGCCGTCGAGATGGCCACCGCCTGGCGGGCCCTCGGCTCCGAGGTCACCGTCCTGGTCCGGGGCAAGGGTCTGCTGCCCCGCATGGAACCCTTCGCCGGTGAACTGGTCGCCGAGGCGCTCGGCGAGGCGGGCGTGGACGTCCGTACCGGTACGTCGGTGACGGCGGTGTCCCGAGAGAACGGGACCGTCGTGGCCCTCACGGACACCGGGGACCGGCTGGAGGCCGACGAGATCCTCTTCGCCACCGGCCGCGCCCCGCGCACCGACGACCTCGGACTCGACACGGTCGGCCTGGAGCCGGGATCGTGGCTGCCGGTCGACGACAGCCTCCGGGTGATGGGCAGTGACTGGCTGTACGCGGTCGGTGACGTCAATCACCGGGCGCTGCTGACCCACCAGGGCAAGTACCAGGCGCGGATCGCGGGCGCCGCCATCGCCGCCCGCGCGGCCGGCGTCCCTCTCCTGGAGAGCGACCGCTGGGGCGCCCACGCGGCCACCGCCGACCAAGCCGCCGTCCCCCAGGTGGTCTTCACCGACCCCGAGGCCGCCGCCGTGGGTCTCTCCCTCGCCGAGGCCGAGGAAGCCGGCCACCGGGTCCGCGCGGTCGACGTCGAGTTCTCCTCCGTCGCGGGGGCGGGCCTGTACGCCGACGGCTACCGGGGCCGTGCCCGCATGGTCGTCGACCTCGACCGCGAGATCCTGCGCGGCGTGACCTTCGTCGGCCCCGCCGTCGGCGAACTCATCCACTCGGCCACGATCGCCGTCGCCGGTGAGGTCCCCGTCGACCGCCTCTGGCACGCGGTGCCCTCGTTCCCGACGATCAGTGAGGTGTGGCTGCGGCTGCTGGAGGCCTACCGGGGCTGAACCGTGCGGTGCGGGCGCCCGCCCCGACTCGAGGGCGTCCGCTCGGTCAAGTCGGTCGGCGGCGCTCAGCCGGGGCGTGCCCGCAATCGGGCGGTCGTGTCTTCGGCTGGGCGGGCGTGCTGTCAGTCGGGCAGGAGGAAGCCCAGTGCCCGGGCGGCGTTCGCGGGGGTGGGTTCGTTCCAGCGGTCGGCCATCGCCTGGTTCGAGGACAGGGAACGCAGCTCGGCGTGGTCGAGGTAGAGCGTGCCGTTCAGATGGTCCGTCTCGTGCTGGACGATACGGGCGGGCCACCCCGCGAACTGCTCGTCCACCGCCCGCCCGAACTCGTCGAGCGCCCGTAGCCGCACCTTGGCGTGCCGGGCCACCACCGCCTGCCAGCCCGGCACGCTCAGACAGCCTTCGAAGAACGCGTCACGGAACGGCCCGACCGCCTCGTACGCCGGATTGACCAGGACACGGAAAGGCTGCGGGACACGGCCCCGAGCCAGCCGCACCTCCTCCGGGACCGGCGCGGGGTCCTCGATGACCGCGATACGCAGGGACACCCCGACCTGGGGCGCGGCGAGGCCGACGCCGGGTGCCGCGTGCATGGTGGCGCGCAGGGCGGCGACGAAGCGGGCCAGCAGGTCCGGGGCGAGCTGGCCGTCGAAGGGCTCGGCGGCGCGGCGCAGCACCGGATCGCCCGCGGCGACGATCGGCAGCGGGCCCTCGTGGGCGAGGAGCTCCTCGACCCGGTCGCTAAGGGGGTGGGACTCGGTGCGATCACGTTCGGAAGCCATCGCGTCAGGATGCCAAGCGTGCTCTCGCGATGCGAGGCGGCTCTCGCGCAGACGCGCCCCCGGCCGTCGGTATCGGCAGTGCACCGACCGTCGGTATCGGCAGTGCACCGACCGTCGGCCACGCCCTCGACCATCGGCCGCGCCCCCGACCGTAGGCCCGCCCCCGCCTCCCGACTGCGGCAGGACACCGGGCATGCCATGTGACCTGCATCACATGAATTGTCGGGAACTTGCGGCCCCTACGTCCCGACTACTGAACCGCCACGACGTCCCCGCATCCCATCCCGGAGCATCCGCCGATGACCATCGCCCCCTCGACCGAGACGGACGAGCCCCAGAAACCCGTCGCCAGGCCCGACGCGACGAAGGGCTGGGCCTCGCTCAGGCCGCTCGTGTTGCGGCTGCACTTCTACGCGGGCGTCCTCGTCGCCCCGTTCCTGCTGGTGGCCGCCCTGACGGGTGGGTTCTACGCCGCCTCGTTCTCGGTCGAGAAGCTCCTCTACGCGGACCAGCTGACCGTCGCGAAGGTGGGCGACGAGAAGCTGCCGATCTCCGAGCAGGTGGCCGCCGCCCGCAAGGCGCACCCCGAGGGTGCCATCGCCGCCGTACGCCCCTCGCCGGAGGACGACGCGACGACCCGCGTGCTGCTGTCGGGCGTCGAGGGCATCGACGAGACCGACACGCTCGCCGTGTTCGTCGACCCGTACACGGCTCAGGTACGTGGTGCGCTGGAGCAGTACGGTTCGACGGGCGCACTGCCGGTGCGGACCTGGATCGACAAGTTCCACGCCAACCTCCAGCTCGGCGAGACCGGCCGTCTCTACAGCGAACTCGCGGCGAGCTGGCTGTGGGTCATCTCGGGCGGCGGGCTCGTGCTCTGGTTCGCCCGCCGCCGCGCCCAACGCAAGGTGCGCGGCACGACCGGCCGGCGCCGCACCCTGGGCCTGCACGGCACCGTCGGCGTCTGGGCGGCCACCGGGTTCTTCTTCCTCTCGGCGACGGGCCTGACCTGGTCGACGTACGCCGGCGCCAACATCGAGGTCCTGCGCACCGAACTCCACCAGGCGACCCCGGCGATCTCGGCGATCTCGGCAGCGGCGGGCGACCACGGCGATCACGGCGACGGCTCGGCGGGCGGAGGGGCCCCTGGGGAGGGCGACCTGGACAAGATGCTCGCCGCCGCGCGTGCCGAGGGCCTCGGCGACCCCGTCGAGATCGTGCCGCCCGCCGACGCGTCCTCCACGTATGTCGTGAAGCAGGTCCAGCGAAGCTGGCCCACCAAGCAGGACGCGGTCGCCGTGGACCCGGCGACCGCCGAGGTCACCGACACGCTTCGGTTCGCCGACTTCCCCATTCTCGCCAAGCTGTCCCGCTGGGGCATCGACGCCCACACCGGTGTCCTGTTCGGCCTGGCCAACCAACTCCTCCTGGTCGCGCTCGCGCTCTCCCTGGTGGTGCTGATCCTCTGGGGCTACCGCATGTGGTGGCAGCGCGGCCGGGCCTCGTCCTTCGGCCGCCCGATCCCACGCGGAGCCTGGCAGCAGGTGCCGCCGCACCTCCTGGTCCCCGCCCTCGCCGTCATAGCCGTCCTCGGCTACTTCGTGCCCCTCCTCGGCCTCCCCCTCGCCGCGTTCATCGCGGTGGACGTCGTCCTGGGCGAGATCGCCCACCGACGAGGCAAGCGGTCGTACGGCGGTCGGACCGAGACGGGGTCGGACACGCGGGAGGAAGCGTCCGGGGCGCCCGGGGCGTGATGGTTCCTGGCCGCCTGAGGGGTCCGGGGAGGGTCCGGGGTGCCGGGGCCGACGAGGGCGGGGTCGTGCCCCTTGCTCGCCGCTGCCCTGCGTGCCGTGTCCCCTACTCCATGGCGGCCAGCTCCGCGTTCGCCCGCTCGGTGACGAGGGCCAGTACGCGACCGGCGACCGCCAGATCCTCGGCGGGGATACCGGCGTAGATCCGGGTGGAGACCGGCGCGATCTCGGCGGTCGATCCGGTGTGCACCTTCCGTCCGGCGTCCGTGATCCTGAGCCGGGACGGCTGCTCCGGGTCCGGCTCCAGCCACGCCGCGGAGACAACTCCTCCACGACGGCCAGGATGTCGGCCGCATCGGCCTTGAGGAAGTCGACGGCCTGCTCCACGAGCCGGTCGCGGCCGACGGGTTCGTCGGCGACCGCGACGACGCGGAGGAGCACCGACTGCTGGAACGTGGCGCCGTGGGCGGCCAGCACGCGCTCCAGGACCACGCGGCCGGCGTAGTGGGCGAGGCCGATGTCCCGACCGTTGACGGGAGGTGCGGTGGTGGTCATGACTGCTCCTTCTGGTGCTCGTGCTCGTGAGCGCGCTCGGTGGGCGGGGTGAGCGGTACGTCGAGCAGGGCTGTCAGATCGCGTGTGAACTCGCGTGCGCGCGGGCGCCGTCACAGGCCGCCGAGGGGCTCCAGCAGTTGTTGCAGCAGCCCCTGGACGACGTCGATCGCGCGGGCGACCTCGCGGCCCCGCTCGGTGAGCGCCAGTCGCACGACGCGGGGGTCGCGCGGGTCACGGGCGCGTTCGAGCAGCCCAGCGGTTTCCAGCGGAAGGCTGCTATTTACCGGGCTGGTGTGCGCCGCTCACTGCCGATGCCGTCTCGGCGCCCTCTCCCTCCGTACCAGGTGCCCCGGGACGGGCCGGGGTGACGGACTGACGGTGGGAGCCGGACAGGTCTAGGTTGAGGGCATGAGCAATCTTGATCGCGAGGCGGTGCCCGCGGTGTGTGGCGGCCGGGGTTTCGTGGTGGCCGAGCCGGTGCGTGAACTCCTCAGCCCTCGCACGGTCCCCCTCGGTGAGTCCACCGAAGTCCGGCGTCTGCTGCCCAACCTGGGCCGCCGCATGGTGGGCGCGTGGGCCTTCGTCGATCACTACGGCCCCGACGACATCGCGGACGAGCCCGGCATGCAGGTGCCGCCGCACCCGCACATGGGCCTGCAGACGGTGAGTTGGCTGCACGAGGGCGAGGTGCTGCACCGAGACTCGACGGGCAGTCTCCAGACGATCCGCCCGCGCGAGCTGGGGCTGATGACCTCCGGTCGCGCCATCAGCCACTCCGAGGAGAGCCCGAAGCCGCACGCCCGCTTTCTGCACGGAGCCCAGCTCTGGGTGGCCCTGCCGGACAGCCACCGGCACACCGATCCACGCTTCGAACACCATGCCGACCTGCCCGTCGTCACGGCGGCCGGCCTGAGCGCCACCCTCATTCTCGGCTCCCTGGACGGCGCGACGTCACCCGGTACGACCTTCACACCGATCGTCGGCGCCGACCTGACCCTGACCCGTGGCGCCGAGGTGCGCCTCCCTCTCGACCGCGCCTTCGAGTACGCCGTCCTCTCCATGTCCGGCGAGGCCCACGTCGACAACGTTCCCGTCCTGCCCGGCTCCATGCTCTACCTCGGCTGCGGCCGCACCGAACTGCCCCTCCGCGCCGACTCCGAAGCGTCCCTCATGCTCCTCGGCGGCGAACCCTTCGAGGAGGAGCTGATCATGTTCTGGAACTTCATCGGGCGATCTCAGGAAGAGATCGCACAGGCCCGTCAGGACTGGATGGAAGGCTCCAGGTTCGGGGAGGTGAAGGGGTATGCCGGGGATCCACTGCCCGCACCGGAACTGCCGCCGGTGCCGTTGAAGCCGCGGGGAAGGGTGCGCTGACCTGCGGAAACGCGTCAGCATTGGTGGCCGCCGGGCAGATGGCGGTCGGGTAATTCTTGCTGTCTTCCACCTGCCTGCCGGAAGGCGTCCGAACAGTCGGCTGGCTCAGGCCGGCGCGGTTGGCGATTCCACAATATGGCTGTCTGTGGGCGGCTGTGACAGGACTCTTGCTGACCTGATGCTGACTTTGCTGACGCCTCGTCAGGCTGGGGTGAGTGGCTCTTCTCCCCGCTTCGGTTTGTTGGTCTGCTGGTGCGTCACGCGTCGCTGGCCTGCGTAAAACGTGGCCCCGTATGACTCGTTGGAGCCGTCGGCCCGGGAATGGTCCGGATCTTGCCCTCAGCGAGACGGGCCCTTGCCCAGGGAAGCTGATCTCGCCCGCGAACCTGGCGGCACCTCGTGCTCACGGCGCTGAACGACAACGGCCTCCGCGCCTTCGCGGGTCTGCAGACCGGTACCACGCTCCGCGAGATCGTTCTGGTCCCGTTCGCCCCTCACCGCTGCGGGTCCGTGGTAGGTGCGCTGCCGACGTCACTGAACCACGCCGAGCGCGTCCGGGCGGTACGCGGCACCGGTCATGGTGTTGTCCGGGTGGTCGGGATGCGGAACGAGTCCGTTCGCGTCGACCCGTCGTGACGAGTACGACTGCACGCCGATGAAGTCGTCCCCTGCCGCGGCCTCGAGATAGAGGTTCTCCCACGAGTGCTCCACCTCGGCCAGCTTCTCCGTGTGCTCGGGAGCAGAGGTCAGAGCACCGTTGGCGACCGACCAGCCGACGTTCGCGCCGGTGCGTTCGCGTATGACGTCGCGAGCGGCGTGATGGGCGGCGATGAACGGTGCAGCGAACTCAGGGGTCGGTACAGGAAGGTTCGCCGCGATGCGTTCCCGCTCGGCGTCGCCGTCGACGGTCGGGCTATGCCACTGCGAGACCTTTCCTGAGCGCATGGCCTCCTGCATCATCGCCATCATGTTGGGCTCGTTGATGGTCACAACCCACTCGACACCGTCGAGGATCTCGCTGGCCCGGCTCACGTATGCCACGAAACGGTCGGTCGCTTTCGGGGAGAGCCAGCCGCCCTCTTCGGCGAACCAGAGAGGGCTGGTGAAGTGGCGCAGGGTCACCACGGGCGTCACACCGAGCTCGAGAGCGGTATCGATCATGCGCCCGTAGTGTGCGAGTTCGGCGTTCGAGAACTGCCCGGGCCGGGGTTCGATGCGCACCCACTCGATGCCGAACCGGTACGAGTTGAGTCCCGCGCCGGCGAGGAGCTGCATGTCCTCGCGGTACCGGTGAGTCGCTCAAGCGGCGGTTCCTGGCCCGGTGCCGGGATGTGCGTGAATGGCTCTGCTGATCTCCCTCGGTGTCCCCCCCCGGGCCTCTGGCCCGGAGGGCTGGGCGAGCGGATCTCAACGCGGGATGATCGTCACCTCGGCCCGGTTGAAGCGGGAGCTGTTACCCCTGGCGTGGAACGGCACATCGTCAGGGCTGGGGCCCGTACTCGACGTCTCGGCCTGCGGCGAGTACTGCTGGTGCGGGTTGCCGGGGCCCAGCGCGAGGGGAATCGTCAAGCGCCCCTGGCGGTCGGCGGTGGCCGACCGCACTGAGACGCCCTCGCGGTCGCGGACGGTGACGCGATACCGCATGCCCGGGCGAGCCAGTGAGGGTGTCAGTACCGCGGCCGAGCCGTTCCCGACCACAGTGAAGCGGCGCTGGCGCGCAACGTTGAGCGCACTGAACTCGGTGACGTTCCGCCGCATCCGTACGGTCCAGCCGTAGGCGCTGTACTGCGGCCTGATCGACGAGAAGGTGAACGACCGGGGAGTGGCGCGGTGCTGCGCGTGGCGGGCGAAGTAGGCCTTCAGGTGCGGTATCCAGGCCCGGAGGTCTGACTGCCAGTAGGGCCATGTGTGGCTGCCGGGTCCGTAGTCGTGCCACCGGTGCCGGATGCCGAGATCCCGCAGGCGCTCGTGGAAGGACACGTTCTCCTGCCGGATCCGTTGTTCCGTGGCGTCCACAGTCTCACCGTCGTGCCGGGGCCGGCCGTTGCCCGTGTACAGGGACACGTCCGTGTGGGCCAGATTGGCCGCCAGGTCCCAGGGGTTGTCCCCGCGCCAGCGGACTTCCTGCGTTGCCCACGGGCCCCAGAGCAAGGGGTGGAGCTGCTCGATGATGGTGCGCATCTTGACGTTCTGGTGGTCGACGTCTCCGGAGAACGAGCCGACGGCACCGAAGAGGTCGGGGTGCCGGGCGGCGTACGAGACGGCCCCGAACCCGCCCATCGACAGTCCGGCGGCGGCCCGCGCCCCGCGCGCGGGGATCGTTCGGTAGTGCTCGTCCACCCACGGGAGGAGCCTGTTGATGTGGAAGGTCTCCCACATCGGCCGACCGCGGTGGCCGTTGTTCCACCAGTCGGCGTACCACTCCGTGGAGCCGGCGTCCGGCATCACCACGATCGCGGGCAGACCGGCCGTGATCTCCTCCGCGGCACCGTCCTGTGTCCAGCTCGCAGCGCTCTGCCCTCCACCGTGGTAGAGGTACAGCACGGGGTAACGGCGCCTCTTCTCCGCGTCGTAGCCAAGGGGGAGCAGTACGCGCACCTTGGTCGTGCCGTCGAGAGCGGGCGAGGCGAAGGTCAGTTCGCTGAGCCGCGGCGAGAGTCGCTTCTGATTCACCAGCGCGATGCCGGTTTCGGTGGGGGCTGCCTCGGCTGCCTCGGCTGTCCGGGCGGGAGGGTGACCGCATCCGAAGACCATCACCGCCCCCAGAGCGAGTGCCGCGGGGATCCTCATGCGCCTGCCGTTCAAGATTGTCCGTCTCCTTGTGGTCATGTTTCGCTTCTCTGTCTGTTCCGGGTTCGCGGCGCGGGCGGCCGGGACCGGTGGGAGGCGGCCGTGGACGAGCACCGTGGTCCTGGTCGACTCGTGGCCGAACCGGGGGCCTTGAGGTGAGCAGTGCTCCGGTGGGTGCGGGCGCCTTTCGTTCTGCCGTCGGGGGAACGGGATGGCGGCTGTCATCTCCGGGGTCGGCGTGCCGCCGTCTCGGTGTTCGGCAATGGTCAGGGGCGCGGCGTCCGCGGATGTCGTAGCCGCGCGCTGTGACCGTCTCCGTGACCCTCCGCCATCGATGCCGCCGCGGCCGTCAGGCACCGTGCGCTCAAGCCGCTTCCTCGACTTCACGTAGATGCTCGCCGGGGGAGACCACTATCGGGAGTCGAGCGATCGAGACGGTCGGCGGACCAGGCGCACGCTCGTGGCTCGCTCAATCGCCGACGAGGAGCGGACCCCGGTCTCGCCGACGCGCGGGCACGCAGGTCGGCCACGCCCGGACGAAGTCTGCGGCGGCCTTCAGCGGGGGCGCCGCCGGTGTCTTCGATACGTGCCGGCAAGGTGCTCGCCGACGAAGGGACGTCGGCCGATCCGCTCGATGGCTTGGTCGCCTGCGCCTTCGGAGGTGCCGTGGCCGGGGAAGTGTTCGCCGGCGGCCGCCACGCCGGGTGCGGCTGGGGTCACGCACCGACGAAGCGGGCGGAGAGCCGGGCGGCCGGTTCGGGGCCTTCGTCCCAGACCGGTACCGAACGAGGTCACATCGCGGACCGCGCTCTGGGCGGGCGCGGCGGTATGGGCCAACGGCGCAGACGCAGCGGATGTCTCGGCCGGGGTGTGAGCCTCGGATGGCCGAGAACGAGGCATGTGAGGTCTCCTTGACTGCGCGTGCGCGTGCGCGATCGGTGAACCGATCACCTCAATCTCAAAATTGGATTCGAGTTTCGAGATTGAGGTGGACGCTAGCACACGTTTTCAGTCGCCTGGAAGTTCTCAGGCCTCGTCGTCGACAACCCCTGCGAGGAAGGCCTCGATGCCTGTCGACACATCCACCGCGCCCGGGTTGTACAGCCACTGGATCTGGAGTCCGTCGATGACTGCGATGAGCAGGTTCGCAAGGATTTCCGGCCTCGTGTCCACCTTCAGGCGTCCGCGACCGCGCAACTCGGCGAAGATCCGGGTCAGGTGCAGGCGCAGGCTGTCGTAGCGGGCCCGGTACAGCTCGTGAGCGGGATGCTCGCCGGCCGTGGCCTCGCTCGAGATGATGCTGTGCAGCTGGATCAGCCCGGGTCGGGCCTCGTTGGCGTGCGCGACCCGCAGTTGAGTCTGCAGTACATCCAGGTCATCGGCTTCCCGGACGATCGCGGCCGTCTCCCGCTCGTGTGCGGCGAGTACCTCGACCAGTAGTTCCGCCTTGCTGCCGAAGTGGTGCAGCAGGCCGGTCTGGCTGATGCCGGCTCGCTCCGCGATGTCCTTCATGGTGGCGCCGTGGAAGCCTCCGGCGCCGAATGCCTCGACGCAGGCGTCGAGAATCTTCTGCCGCACCTCGCCGGTCTTCGCGTAGGACCCCCGGGGGCCGCGGGCCCCACTGCTCGCTGTCTTCGCCTGCTTGGTCACAGGTCGAGCATAGGGCGGGCCCCGGCACCTGTCTCAATATAGAAACTTGTTTAGATTTTTAGATGCGGCGAGGCTACGGTGGCAACGCCAGCAGTAAGGGGGCCGATGACGTCCGCATGCTCGGAGTCCAGCCCGGCGGCGAGGTCGTCACCCACGGCCACCGCTGCGGCGAGGATGCGCGGCTGCTGGCCAGGGGCCCTTTCAAGGCGCTCCCCTCCGGCGCCGACACGATCGGGGGATCCGTGGCGAAGCGGCGCCCGAACAGCAAGCGAGGGCTGGGGCGATGAGCCGTGCCCCGAAGCAGCCCGAGCCCGCAGACACGCCGGTCACGTCGCGCGGCCAGGTGCTGAAAGCCCTTGATCAAGCTCGAGCCGCGTTCGACGCCGGTCGTCAAATGACAAGCTTAGGAAACGACCTCCTTAATAGGTGACTATCGCGCGGAAGCGGACGGAGCCCTTGGCAACCCTGTCGACCGCCGTGGCCACCTGCTCCTTCGGGAACGTCTCGACCATGGGGGTGACCTTTCCCGCAGCTGCGAGGTCGAGGGCCTCCCGGAGGTAGTGCGGCCCGTTGTGGGTGGAACCGATCACCTGTATCCGCATGCCTATGAACGGAAGGGTCCTGCTTGCGGGCGGGACGGTGAAGGGGTCGGTGCCGTCGATGCCCGACAGGACCAGTCGCCCGCCGGGCCGCAGGCCCGTCATCGCCTCCGCCGCGGCCGGATACGAACCGGCGGTCGCCAAGATGACGTCGGCGCCGCCCGCTGCGCGCAACTCGGCGCCGTTCGTCACGACCTCGTCCGCGCCCAGCCGCCGTGCCACGTCGTGTTTGTCCGGCGAACTTGTCATCGCGATCGTCTCGAGGCCGCAGGCATGCGCGAACTGCACCGCCAGATGGCCCACCGCGCCGATACCGAGCACGGCGACCCGCTCGTGCGGCTTGGGCTCCCCGGCGCGCAGGGCGGACCAGCCCGTGTAGCCCGCACACAAGATGGGCGCGGCCAACTCGAAGGCGAGCCCGTCGGGCAGGAGTACCGTCTCGTCGGCGCCCACGACCATGAACTCGGCGTGCCCGCCCTGCACGCTGAAACCGGTCGTGGTGGGTGCCGCGCACGCGAAGGCGGCCTGACCGGTCACCGGCAGCCCCAGACGGCAGTAGTCGCACCGTCCGCAGGCGGCCCGGACCCAGTGAGTGCCCACCCGGTCACCTACGCGGCGCGTGGTGACCCCCGGCCCGACCGCGACGACCTCGCCCGCCGGCTCGTGTCCGGTGATCGCCGGGTCGCACGAGGGGAACCGGATCGCCCCGGTGGTGGCCAGGACGTCGTTGATGCATACGCCGGAGGCGCGCACCCGCATCAGCACCTCGCCGGGCCCCGGCTGCGGAGTAGGCACCTCGCGCAGCTCCCACCTGCCGTTGACCTCAGGTATCACAGCTGCCTTCACGATGTTCACCTTTCCTTGTACAACGGATGGGAAAAGGGCACGTATGTCGTCGACCACCAGCGGCGCAGGAGGCACACGCACCTCACGCCAGGCTCAAAGCGTGTTGACGTCGATGCGACGGCGGTCCTCCTTCATGGGCAGGGAGGTGACGGTGGCGCGGATCTCGCGCTGGGCGGTGCCGGGGTTCCCCCACAGCACCGTCACCTCGGTGCCCGGTGCCGCCAGTTCGCGTTCGATGACGCAGAGGGAGATGGTGCGGCGCAGGTGCGTGCTGTACGTGCGGGAGGTCGAGACGCCTACCGGGTTTCCGTTGAGCAGCACCTGGTCGAGGCTGGCGCCGATCTTGCGCGGCATCTCCATGGGATCGGGCAACGGGCCGTCGCCGAACTGGGAGGCGAACAGGGCGATCACGTCCTCGTTGTTCCAGTGCAGGCCTGCCAGGTGGCGCGCCGGGCCGCCTGCGGCCGCCTCCGCGGCCAGCGCGTCGCGTCCGATGAAGTCGTGGGAGGTGAGGGCTCCGCGACGGCCCCAGCCGAGCTCACCGGGACGGCGGAAGTACTCCGTCACGTCGGCCGGGATGAAACTGCCGTCCGGCATCCCGCGGGGAAAGAGCTTGGGCGCCCCCGGCGTGATGATCGACGAAGGCAGGTAGTCGATGCCGACGGTCGCGATGCCCGCCTCGATGTGGGCCACGAGCTGGGAGCGCATCCCCAGCTGGCGGATGCCGTGCTCGGCCCCGGCCTCGACGACCGCCGTCCAGATCGCGTTGGCGTCGTCGGCGGACCCGTGCAGTTCGTACCCCAGCTCCCCGGAGATCCCCGAGCGCAGAATCCGCACGGGGATGCCGCTGATACTGGTCATGCGGCTCCGGTTGAAGCCGATGTCGCGCAGGCTCTCGCCGGTCGCGGCCTCGAGTGCGAACAGCGACGTCGGCCCCTGGATCTCGAAGATGAACATGTCGGGGCTGATCACCTCGCTCTTGGCGTCCCAGCCGCCCTGGTCGATCTGCCAGGCGGTCCAGTCGACGCCGCCGCCGCTGTAGACGAACTCCTCCTCGGCCACCCGGTACAGCAGGCCCTCGGAGGCGATGTGGCCGCGTTCGTCCAGCTGGACGTGGTGCTTGATCTGGCCGGGCTCGAAGCGTGACAGGTTGTTCATGCCGATGCGGGTGAGCGCGGTCAGGGCCTCGGTCCCGCGGACGCGGAGCTTGCCGATGGCCGACCAGTCGCCGATGTAGCACGACCGCACATGCGCCAGGCTCTCCTCGCTCCAGTTGGTGTACTCGTATGGGATGAAAACGGGCGTCCATCGGAAGAGCAGGCCCTTGACGTTCGCCTCGTCCTGCGCGGCGGCCGCCGGGCTGAACACCGCCGGCCGCTCCACGTCGAAGGGGCGGTCGGCCAGTTCCAGCAAAGCCTGGTAGCGGGCGCGCTGCCGATCGGTCAGATGCTCCATGGAATTCCTCCGGCGGTGATGGTGATGCGGCATTTCTGACCCGGAGGTGTTTCGCCGGGAATCCGTTACTTTCGCTGAGCCGCAAACTCACGAGACAAATGGACGGGGCGGTCTGCGCCGTCGAGTCGGCAGGCGACGAACATACGCCGCCCTGGTCACGCGGTCACGTCGTCACGTCGCCGACTTCCAGACCCTTCAGCTGCTCCAGGTAGGACGCCATCCACTCCATGGTGAAGCCGCCGTTCAGCCGAAGGGCGAAGTTGTAGAGCAGGAAGGGGTGGACACCGAGCTGGAACAATTGGCGGATGTCGGTCCTGGCCAACGCCTCGCGCTCCTGGTCGGTCAGGTCGCGGTCGGCGAGCACGGCCTCCGGGACTTCCTTCAGCTGCTTCGCCAGGTCGCCGTCGGCGGCGACCTCCCACAGCACCCGGTTGGTGGCGTACCGGCTCATGGGGCCACCACCTCCGATGCGGGAACGGACCCATGGTCACCCCAGGCCAGGAAACCGGTCGGCGGGGCGAAGGTGCAGGCGACCTTCTCGGCGTAGTCCGGGGTGGCTCCACCCACAGCGCCGAGTGCGAAGAGGAAGTCGAGGAATCCCGGTGTGCCGCTGCCGATCGCCGCGAGCGACTCGTACGTGGTCTCCTTGATCAGCGACTCGGTGTCACCGGCGGTGATCTGCGCCCATACCCGTTTGTCCCACGCTGTCTCCGGCTCGGTCTGGAACCGTGCCATGGCCGGGTTGCCGATCGCGTTGGACAGGTGGCCGCTGGCGATGATCGCCACCCGCAGGTCGGCCGGGTGCGCCTCCACCATCTCCACGATGGCGGCGCCGAGGTCGTAGAAGCGGCGCCCGGTGGCCACCGGGGGAGCCATCACGTTGGTGAAGATCGGAACGACCGGCAGGTCCTGCTCGGGCCTGAGGAAGCTCAACGGGACGGTGAACCCGTGGTCGAGCAGGAAGTCGTCGCTGTAGGAGAAGTCGATCCCGCGCTGGAAGCCGCCGCGCAGCAGGTGCCGCGCGATGTCCCCTTCCAGGGCGGTGTCGTAGGGCCCGATGCCGAACAGCTCCTGCTCGTGCGGGAACGGGCCACGCGCCCGGACCGCCTTGCCGATCAGGAAGGTCGGCATGTTGTCGTAGAACCACTGGTTGAAGTGGTCCCCGGAGACCACCACCAGCACGTCGGGCCGCGAGGCGGCCAGCCGCGCGCGCAGTTCCGCGAAATGGGCGACCGATCGCTGCAGCGGCTCGGGAGCCGCCGACCCGCCGGCGGCAACGCCGGGGAGCAGCGGGTCATGGGGAGTGCACAGCACTTGGACGACGCTGGCCATCGCTCACCTTTCACCATGGAACCCTCCAGGCAGACCGGCCGTACAGAGGGAATCTCCAAATTCGGTGGTAACAGCGTGAGCGGTGCGACGTCGTTGGGGAATAGCGGAACCGGTATGCGCACTATCCACGGAGCGGATGGTCCGACGACGTTCGTCGTGTGAAGAGCCGCCCCGAAGCGCAGACATGGCGTCGCTCGGGTATTCACCTGGTCCATGCCTGCGATATGAAACCGGGTATTGGACGTGGCTCGGGCTACCCACAAGATGGTTCTGCACCACGGGAGTTCAGGGTTTCCACAGCGGAGCCGCCGGGACTCCCGGTGCTCACCGACGCTCGTTGGCATTCGGCCCGGACGTTTCTCATCGCCCTGCACCGATCTCCTCAACCTGCCCTGACGCACTCGGAGTCCTGCTTTGACCAGCATCCAGAACGCACTCATCGTCGGCGGGGGCATCGCCGGCCTGACCGCCGCGACCGCCCTGTCCCGTACCGGGATCTCCTGCGACGTCGTCGACCTGGCCGACGGTCCGGCCGGGGCCGCCATCTCACTGCTCAACCGGGCCGTCGACGGTCTCGCCGAGATCGGAGTCCTGGATCAGTGCCTGGAGGAGGGGCTGGCGGTGTCCCCGCAGGACATCTTCGCCTACTTCGACGCGGCGGGGAAACCGGTGTCCACGCCGCCCATGCCTCCCGCACCGACGTCCGCTCTGCCGCACGGCATCCTCATCTACCGGCCGGCCCTGGCGAACGTCCTTCGGCGAGCCGCGGAGGGGGCCGGCGCGAGCGTGCGCAACGGCGTGGGTCTCGCCGGGCTGCGGCAGACGGAAGACTCCGTCACCGCCATCCTCACCGACGGGTCGGAGCGGTCGTACGACCTGGTCATCGGCGCGGACGGCATCCGATCGAAGACGCGTTCGCTCATTCTGGGGGACCAGGTGATCCCGAAGTACACCGGTCTCACGATGTTCCGTTGGGTCGCCGACGGGGTGCCGGATGTCGGCCCGATCGGGCACTACGAGTCGGAGCACCTCTGCGTGATCCGGCGGCAGCGGGACGGCGGCGTCTACCTCGCAACCGGCCGCGAGTTCCCGGAGCGCCCGCGGATCGATGCGGCACAGGCCCGGCAGATCGTCCGGGAGAACCTCCGCTCGTTCACCGCGCCGCTGATGCGCGCGCTGGAGGAGCGGCTCACGGACGACACGAGGATCATCGTCAACGACTACGACTGGCTGCTCGTGTCCGAGCCCTGGTCCCGGGGCCGGGTCCTGCTGATCGGTGACGCCGCGCACGCCACCACCGCCCACCTCGGTGCCGGCGGGGGTATGGCGGTCGAGGACGGTGTGGTCCTCGGTCAGGAATGCGCGGCCGGCGGCCCGCTCGAGGACGTGTTCAAGCGCTTCATGACGCGGCGCTTCGAGCGGGCTCGCCTGGTCGTGCAGACCAGCGTCGAACTGGACCGCATGCAGCAGCGGGGAGAGCCGATCGCCGCTCAGAACAAGGTGCGGGGGCGGGCGATGGAGGCTCTCTCCAGCCCCTACTGAGCCCCCTGCTAAGCCCCGTGCCCGGCGCATGCGGACCGACGACCCACGGGAGTCGGCGAGCACGACGACGCACGACCACCGGACCGGGCGTAGCCCCTGACGGACGGCGCCCGGTCGGTGTGCTCATCGATGCGCGCCTTCGCGCTCACCGGACTTCGCCCCCCGCCGAAGCACTACGCTCGTGTCACCGCCCGCTCACGACAGCCGCTTCCTTGCCCGTGCGCGTGCCCGCGGCCGTGGCCGGGCGGCGCGGACCGGCGGGAGCTGAAGGCCGGGGACGACCCGGTTGCGGATGGTGCCGATGCCCTCGACGGTCATCTCCACGACGTCGCCGGGCCGTAGCGGCGGCGGGTCCGGGCGCCCACGGAGGCCCCACAGCTCGGCCAGGCAACCGCCGTTCCCGCAGGTGCCCGAGCCGAGGACGTCCCCGGCGCGGACCTCGCTGCCGCGGGATGCGTAGGAGACCAGCTCCTCGAACGGCCAGCCCATGTTGGACAGCAGGTCATGTCCGATCTCGGTGCCGTTCACGGAGACCCGCATCTCGAGGGACAGGAAGCCCTCGTCGTCCCGGTACGGCTCCAGTTCGTCGGCGGTCACCAGCCACGGGCCCAGGGTGCCGGCGAAGTCCTTGCCCTTGGCCGGGCCCAGGCCGACCCTCATCTCCCGGCGCTGCAGGTCGCGCGCGGACCAGTCGTTGAGCACCGTGTAGCCGAAGACGGCATCGCGGGCCTGCTCCGGACTCAGCGACGCGCCGTCCCTGCCGACGACGGCGGCGACCTCGAGTTCGAAGTCGAGCAGCTGTGAGCCGGGCGGGACGGCGACGTCGTCATGGGCACCGACGAGCGCGTAGGGGTTGGTGAAGTAGAAGGTGGGTGCCTCGTACCACTCCGACATCACACCGCCGTCGGTCATGCTCCGCACCACCCCCTCCACGTGCTCCTCGAACGCCACGAAGTCCCGCATGGTGGGCGGGGCGAGCGGCGGCAGCAGCCGGACGCCGTCCACCGGCACGGCCTGCGTCTCCAGCGCCGTGCCGCCGGTCTCCAGCGCGGCCGGCAGTCCCGCACGTACGAGGTCGAGCACCGTCGTCCCCTCCGGGAGGGCGTGCAGCCCTGCCTCGGAGACGACACCCGAAAACGTTCTGCCCTGGGACTCCCAGGTCGCGAACTTCACCGACCCGGACCGGCGAGGTGGAGGGGCGGCGGAGTGAGCGTGTTCGACGGACGTCGGTCGACGATGGCGTCGTGCACCACGGGCACGGTGGGCTCCTTACCCGTCATTTGACGGCGAGGGGGTTGACCGGTGCGCCGACGGCGCCGGTCACGGGCAGGGGGGCGGCCACGAGAAGGAACTCGTAGACGCCGTCGGCGGCGCAGTCGGCCGCCAGGGTGTCGAGGTCCCACATCTCCCCGAGGAACAGGCCCATGTGCGGGATGGCGACCTGATGCAGCGGCTGGAAGGCGACATCGAACTCGTTGGGGCGAACCTCGAAGCCCCAGGTGTCGGTGGCGATGCCGGCGATCTCGGAGGAGTGCAGCCAGTCGGCCGTGGTGAACGACAGACCGGGAGCGGGGCCGCCCGCGTAGTCGCCCCAGCCGTCGCCCGCGGCGATGCCGCGCCGGGCCCGGGTGAGCTGGCCGGTGCGGACCAGCAGCAGGTCGCCGCGGCCGACCCGGGCGGTCTCACCTTGCGCGGCGATGGTCGCCTCGAGGTGTTCGGCGGTGATGGCGAAGCCGTCCGGCAGCTCGCCCTCGGCCCCGATCGCCCTGCCGACGTCGAGCAGCACACCCCGGCCGGCGATCCTGTCGGCCACGGTCTCGATGCCGGTGAGCCTGTCTCCCTCGCTCGTCACCACCTGGGAGGCGCGGCGTCCGTTGTAGGCCGTGCCGTGGTCGAAGATGTGGCCGAGGCCGTCCCACTGGGTGGAGGCCTGCAGCGGCATGAAGACCACGTCGTCCGCGCCGCCGAGCCCGTGCGGGAACTCCGCCGGGCCGAATTCGGCGTCCAGGCCGGAAGAGAGCATGGTGTGCACAGGGTTGGTGCGCCGCCGCCACCCCTTCTGCGGGCCTTCCGCGTCGAAGCGCTGGGCCAGCGAGAAGCTCACGCCGCGGCGGGCCAGCCGCGCGCCCTGCGCCCGTTTGGCCTCGTCGAGGAAGTTCAGCGTGCCGAGGACGTCATCGGCGCCCCAGCGGCCCCAGTTGGAGACGCGCTTGGCCGCGGCCGCGATGGCCCCTTCGGGATCGGAGCGGTCGAACGTGGTCACAGGTCTTCCTCCGTGGAGTTCCGATCAGGGATCGGCAGCAAGGTCATCGGGGCTATGGGTGCGCGGTTCCTACCGCCGGGATCGGACCGAGGAGGCGGGCGGCGTTGCCACCGCGGATGGCGTCGGTCGTGGCCTGGTCGAAGCCGGCCGCCTCCAGGCGGTCGACCGGGTCGACCACGCCCATGTCGAACGGGTAGTCGCTGCCGAGGGTCACCTGACTCGCGCCCATCGAGCCCACCAGGTGCCGCAGCTGCTCAGCGGTGTAGACCAGCGAGTCGACGAAGGTGCGGCGCAGCAGCGCGGACGGCGGCTCGACGGTGGTGTGCGCGTCGGAGCGGGCCGCCCAGGCGTGGTCGGCGCGGACCATGTAGCCGGTCAGGTAGCCACCGCCGTGCGCGGACCAGATCTTCAGCCGCGGGTGCCGCTCGAGCAGTCCGGAGAACACGATCCGGGACAGCGCGAGAGCGGTTTCGGTGGGGTTTCCCACGCTGTTGAACAGGTAGTAGGCGTTCAGCCGCTCGCCGAGGGTGCAGCCCCAGGGGTGGATGAGCACGGCGGCGCCCAGTTCCTCGGCGGCGGCCCAGAAGTCGGCCAGCGACGGGTCGTCGAGTTCCCGGCCCGGGCCGGCGGAGGTCGAGATCTGCACCCCCCGCATACCGAGGTCGCGGACCGCTGACACCAACTGCCCGACCGCCAGATCGGGGTGCTGCAGCGCTATGGTTCCGATCGGAAGCAGTCGAGTCGGTTCCTTCGCGCACAACGCCGCGATGCCCTCGTTGCCCACCGCGACGATGCGGGTGGCCAGCTCACGGTCGGCCCACGCATGGGGCAGCGGTACTGCGCTGACCGCCTGCACCTGCACACGCGCGGCGTCCATCGCGGCAAGCCGCAGGTCGAGGTCTACCAGCTTCGGCCCGAGCTCGGCGATCTGCTTCAGGTTCACTGCCAGCGACGCCCGGCCGAGGGTGGCCGCGTCGATCTCCCGCTGCCGTGCCAGGCCCGGCTGCCCCTCGATCAGCGCGTCGACAGCCGGTACGCCCGCATGGGCGTGCACATCGACGGTGAGCACGCTCACGGCGCCACCACCTCATCCGTCCGAGCCGACTGGGGGCGCTGATCCCAGCCGTTGTCCCATCCGATCAACCTGTCCAGGGACACGGGCCCGGGACCGGCGAGCAGCACGACGATGAAGCCCGCCATGATGAGGAGGGGGACTTGCGCGCCGATGCTCTCCGCCGTGTTGTCCGGCGCGAGCCCGAACTGCGCCTCCCACGAGAGGGCGAGCGCCATGTGCACGATCGCCGGGATCGCGACGATCCGCGACAGCAGGCCGAGGACGAACATGCCGCCTCCGACCACCTGCAGCAGGACCGCCACCCAGCCGATGAGACCGGAGAACGGCACACCGAAAGCCTCGCGGACGAGTTGGCCGAACTCTGCGGGAGAGTATTCGAAGCCGTGCGCGATCAGGGTGACCCCGGCGGCCACGCGTACGACGAGTGGTGCCAGAGGTCTGAGGCGCTGGACAGGTGGCAGGGAAACGATCGCCATGTCTGTTTCTCTTTCCCGTGGGGTGACGGAGGTGATTTGAGCGTTGGGGAAAGCCGCGCTCGTGGATCGGCGACCGGATCAAGAGGTCGCTCGCGAGCCGCGGCCGCCCACGGGCCGCACAAGAAAGACGGGTCGGCCGAGGGGTCAGTTGTCGCGGTCGGCCGCGCTCCGGAGACGGACCGGCACCCTCTCGAAGCCCCCGCCCAGCAGGCCCACGTCGTTCAGGGGCTGATCGGCGAGTTCGATGGCTGTCGTCCTGGCCAGGATCTCCTCCAGCACGACCCTCATCTCCAAGCGGGCCAGCGGGGCACCGACGCACTTGTGGACGCCGTGGCCGAAGCCGAGGTGGCGGTTCTGGCTCCGGTCGAGGACGAACTCGTCGGGGTTGTCGAAGGCCTCGGGGTCGCGGTTGGCGGCGGCGAAGTTGAGCCCGACGGGGCAGCCCCGCGGGATGGTACGGCCGTGCAGTTCGACGTCGGTGGTGGCCAGCCGGCCGAGTTCGTGGAGGGGCAGGTCGAGGCGGATCATCTCCTCCACCGCCGCCGGTATGAGGTCGGGCCGCGACCGTAGCTCCTCCTGCAGCCCGGGGACGGTGGCCACCCGGTGGATCGCCGACCCGAGTGTCTCCGCAGTCGTGAAGTGCCCGGCGGCGATCATCGCCATGGCGATTTTGATGACCTGGTCGTCGGTGAGCTTGCTGCCGTTGATCTCGGTGGCCAGGACGCCGCTGATCATGTCGTCGTCGGGATCGAGCGGTGCGGCCCGTCGCTGCGCGACGACGACACCGGCGTACTGGGCGAAGACGCCGAACATGACGTCGTTGAATTTCTCGACGTCGTATTCCGTGTCCAGCATGATCTGCCAGTGGTCGAGCAGCTCCCGCGCGGCCTCTTCGGGTAGGTTGAGCAGCGCCGTCAAGGCCTGGGCCGAGACAGGCCTGCAGAGCGTGGGATTCACGTCGGCCTCCCCGGCGGCGAGGAGCGCCTCGATGTGCTCGACGGCGTAGCGCCGGATGAGCGGTTCGAGCGCGGCCATGCGGTCCGGCCTGAAGTAGCGGTTGAGCATGCGCCGGAACAGGCCGTGCTCGGGCGAGTTCAGGGTGATGGGGATCTGGTCGCCGAGCGGCATCCCGATGAACGGGGTGGTCGAGGGGTCGCTGCGGAAACGTGCTGTGTCCAGGGCGGCGGCGCTGACGTCCGCGTACCGGGTCAGGGTCGCGTGTGTTTCGGGGGTGTCGCTGAAGGCGACCGGGCACTCGCGGCGCAGACGGGTGTACTCGGCGTACCGCTCGGGTGAGCGGAGCCCGCCACCGCGGGATCGGCCCCCTCGGTCCTCCTCCGGGTACCAGTCCGGTTCGGCATGTGTCTCGACGGCGGACGACATGGTGCACCTCGCTTTCCGGTAGAGCAGCGATCGCTTGGGTGGGGCCGACCAGGTCGGCCGGCCGTGCTCAGTCGGTCGGGAAGGGGCCGAAGTGGGGTTTGCGGCCCTGCAAGTCCTCGGCGACGCAGCGGTTGCGCTGTCGTCCGAGGTAGGTGATCTCACTGTCGATGACGTCGCCGTCGTGCAGAAAGCGACCGTGGTGCTTGCCGTTGCCGGGCGGAGAGCCCATGAAGATGATGTCCCCGGGCGTCAGCCGGACGTGCTCGGAGGCGTACGCCACGAACTGCGCCGGGTCGAAGATCATGTCGCCGGTCGGCCAGTCCTGCATGACCTGGCCGTTGACCTTCAATGTGGTCCGGATGGTGTCGTCGAGCGTGAAGAACTGCGCGGGCACGACGAACGGCCCGGTCGGCTTGAAGGCGGGCTGGTGCTTGCCCATCCAGTCGAAGCCCCACGGGATGTCGGTGCGGCGGAACTGGTCGACGGTGCCGAGGTCGTTGACGATCGTGTAGCCGGCGATCAGCCCCGTCGCCTCGTCCGGGGTGAGGAACCGACCGGTGCCGCCGACGACGACCCCGAGTTCGAGCTCCCAGTCAGGCTCGTCGCCCAGGGCCGGCAGCACGACGTCGTCGGTCGCCCCCACGAGCGAGGAGTGCATCCCGACCCAGGCGAAGGGAATCCCCTCTCGCGACCGGCGCTCCATGAACGCGAGATTGCGCTGGAAGAACTCCTCGTCGGTCTCGCCCGGTCGACGGTTGTGCTGGTTGAAGGCGTTCTTCGTCAGCATCTGCGCCGAATGTGTCTTGTAGTTGGCGCCGGCGCCCAGGAGGTTGGGATGGCTGAGCGGCGGCAGCACACGCAGCTCCGCCAACGGTCGGGTCGGTCGGGAGGAGCCGCTCCACACCTCCTCGAGGAACCGGAAGTTCGTCGTCCAGTCGGCGAAGACCTCGTGCAGGTCGTGGAAACGGTCGGACAGGTCGGTGACCCTGCCGTCGGCGGTCACGAGGGCCGGGAAGGCACGCGTCTCGCCGGCGAAGGTACCGAGCGCGAAGGTTCCCGCGCGCAGCCCGGTCGCCGGGTCGACCGGGTGTTCCGGAGCGCGCGTGACAGGGGTGGTCTCAGTCATGGGTCACGTTTCCGTTTCGGTGACGCTGGGTCGTGCGGGACGCACGACACCTGGACGGCGAAAGTCATGGATCACCTTTCGCCCTGGGTCTGTCCGACCTTTCCGGCGGACGAAAAGGAGCCCGGAGGACGGGCCGGCCGGAGGATGATCTGATTGTGACCCGGGCCATGAGGCCTGGGATATGCTCAGCCTTATATGCGACCCATCGACGGAATGGATGCTCAGGCATCGACCGGCCGGTGCGAGTCGTTCGGCGAAGGCTTCGGAGCCGCACTGCTGCTGGTCGGCTCGCCGAACCGCGCCTGGAACAGTAGCCGGGGGAGGACACCGCGGTGACGTACAACTCGACTCCAAGCCCCACGGCAGGTGGACGCACCTCGGAGCCGTCAGGCCGGATACTGCGCAACCAGGACGTGGCGACCCTGCCCGTCCTGCGCGCCCTGCTGGTCGAGCGCAACGTCACCCGGGCCGGCGAGTCCGTCGGCCTGAGCCAGCCCGCCACCAGCGCGGTGCTGGCCCGCCTTCGTCGCCGGTTCGGTGACCAGCTGCTGATCCGGGTGGGCCGGGACTACGAGCTCACGCCGCTGGCCGCCGGCCTCCTGTCACGGATCGAGTCGGCCACCGAGGCGCTGGAGCGCGTGTTCGGCGACGACTTCGACCCCGCGACGACCAACCGGCAGTTCTCCCTCGCGCTCTCCGACTACACCGTCGCCATCCTGTTCGAGGAACTCAACCGGATTCTGGCCGAGGAGGCCCCCGGCGCCGGACTCGACCTTCGCCCCCTCACCACCAGCTCCCACCTCGACGCCGACGCCCTGATCCGGCACACCGACGGGGTGGTCCTGCCGCATGAGCTGGTGCAGGGCTATCCCGGTCGGCTCCTGCTGCGCGACCGCTGGGTGTGCGTCGTGGCCGACAGCAACACCGTGATCAGCAGCGAGCCGACCCTGGCCGAACTCGCCGTCCTGCCGTGGGTGAGCCAGTTCACCCACTCCGACCCGGCCAGCTTCCCGGCACTGCGCCACTTGCGGTCGAACGGCATGGAGCCGCACGTGGAGGTGGTGACCGACAGCTTCCTCTCGGTCCCGTTCCTGCTCGCCGGCAGCAACCGCGTCGCCTTCCTTCAGGAGAGACTCGCGCGACGCCTGGCACCCGTGGCGCCCGTGCGGATTCTGCCGAGCCCGGTGGACATCGGACCTCTCAACCTGTCGCTGCGATGGCACCCGACCATGAGCGACGATCCCGGCCACCGATGGTTCCGTGACGCGCTGGGGCGTGCGGCGGAACGCGTCGCCTAGCCACGCCCAGCCAGGCCCAGCCAATCGTCGCCTGGCGAATTCCGGCATCCGACGTGTCCGGACGGCGAGCGCTTGCCGCCGACGGTGGGGTGCGATACGCGGTTTGTCGCCTACTGCCCGCCGTCGCGGTGCCAGGGGCTGCCGGCGCAGCGGGGGCCATGAACAGCCGCGCGAACTCCTAGGGGCGATAGCCCACCTCGGTCAATGTTCCACCGCGGCCAATGTTCTACAGAACCTTGACGCACTTGGTTTCTTCTGTAGAAGATGCTCTCGTCGAACCCGTACTGGCGCGAGGAGGCGCTCGTCATGGTGGTGGTGTCCTTCGACCGCAGTCCGGACGCGTACCGGCACTGGAAGCTGAGCATCGACGGCCCGGTCGCATGGCTGGAGATGGACGTCGACGAACAGGGCGGCTTGGTCCCCGGGTACGAGCTGAAGCTCAACTCCTACGACCTGGGCGTGGACATCGAGCTCTACGACGCCCTCCAGCGGCTGCGGTTCGAGCACCCCGAGGTGCGCTCGGTGGTGCTGACCAGCGCCAAGGAGAAGGTCTTCTGCGCCGGGGCGAACATCCGGATGCTGGCGGCCTCCTCGCACCACTGGAAGGTGAACTTCTGCAAGTTCACCAACGAGACCCGCAACAGCATGGAGGACGCCTCGGAGAACTCCGGGCTCACCTTCATCGCCGCCGTCAACGGCTCGTGCGCGGGGGGCGGTTACGAGCTCGCGCTGGCCTGCGACCGGATCCTGCTGATCGACGACAACTCCTCGGCGGTGGCGCTGCCCGAGGTCCCGCTGCTGGGCGTGCTGCCCGGCACCGGCGGCCTGACCCGGGTCACCGACAAGCGCCGCGTGCGCAAGGACCTGGCCGATCTCTTCGCCACCCGCCCCGACGGCGTCCGCGGCAAGACGGCGGTGGACTGGCGGCTGGTCGACGAGGTCGTCCCGCGCCGGGACTTCCGTACGATCGTCGAGCAGCGCGCCCGGGAAGCGGCCGAGCACAGCTCCCGCCCGGCGGACGCCCGGGGCGTCGAGCTGACCCCGCTGGGGCGCGACGTCACCGAGGGCGGCATCGCCTACCGGTACGCCCGCGCCGAGTACGACCGTCCGCTCGGCCTGGTCCGCATCACCGTGCGGGGGCCCGACGGGGACGCCCCCGCCGACGCCGCCGCGATCCACGCCCAGGGCGCCGACGGCTGGCTGCTCGCCCTCACCCGGGAGCTCGACGACCTGATCCTGCGGCTGCGGGCGAACGAGATCGAGCTGGGCACGTGGGTGCTGTGCACGGAGGGCGACCCCGAGCGCGTACTGGCCCATGAGCGGGCCGTACGCGCAGCCGCCGCCGAGGGCGACTGGCTGGCGGGCGAGATCGTGCACTACTACAAGCGCACCCTGAAACGGCTCGACGTCACCAGCCGCAGCCTCATCGCGCTGATCGAGCCGGGGAGCTGCTTCGCCGGGCCGCTCCTGGAGCTTGCCCTCGCGTGCGACCTCCAGTACATGCTGGACGGCCCACCCGTCGATGACCCCGAAAGCGACGCCCGCGCCCAACTCACCCTCTCCGAGGCGAACTTCGGCACCTTCCCCATGGGCAACGGCCTGACCCGTCTGGAGTCCCGCTTCTACCAGGAGAACGACCACCTCGACTGGCTGCGCCGCGAAACCGGGCAGCCCCTGAACCCCGCCCAGGCCCGCGAACTCGGCCTCGTCACCGACGCGCCCGACGACATCGACTGGGAGGACGAGGTGCGCATCGTCCTGGAGAGCCGGGCGGCACTGAGCCCGGACGCCTTGACCGGAATGGAGGCCAACCACCGGTTCGTCGGCCCGGAGACCATCGAGACCAAGATCTTCGGCAGGCTCACCGCCTGGCAGAACTGGATCTTCATACGCCCCAACGCCTCCGGCCCGGAGGGTGCCCTGCGCCGCTACGGCACCGGTCAGAAGGCGGTCTACGACCGGAAGCGAGTGTGACCCGATGCCCACGAAGATCGACTACGACTCCCGGATCCCCAACAACGTCGCCCTCGCCGACGACCGGCGCCTGCAGCGGGCGCTGGAGGGCTGGCAGCCCAAGTTCCTCAACTGGTGGGGCGAGATGGGCCCGGCCCTGGAGAACCACGGCGTCTACCTGCGCACCGCCGTGTCGGTCGGACGTGACGGGTGGGCCCACTTCGACCACGTCAACGTGCCCGACTACCGGTGGGGCATCTTCCTCTCCGAGCGCGACCCCGAGCGCCGTATCGCCTTCGGTGAGCACAAGGGGCAGCCGGTCTGGCAGCAGGTGCCCGGCGAGTACCGCGCCGACCTGCAGCGGCTCATCGTCGTCCAGGGCGACACCGAGCCCGCCTCCGTCGAGCAGCAGCGGCTGCTGGGGCTGACCGCGCCGAGCCTCTACGACCTGCGCAACCTCTTCCAGGTCAACGTGGAGGAGGGCCGGCACCTGTGGGCGATGGTGTACCTGCTGCACGCCTACTTCGGCAGGGAGGGCCGGGAGGAGGCCGAGGCGCTGCTGTTCCGCAACTCCGGCAGCCCCGACTCGCCGCGCATCCTGGGCGCGTTCAACGAGGAGACCGCCGACTGGCTGGCCTTCTACATGTTCACGTACTTCACCGACCGGGACGGCAAGTACCAGCTCGGCTCGCTGAAGGAGAGCGCCTTCGACCCGCTGTCGCGGACGTGCACCTTCATGCTGAAGGAGGAGGCGCACCACATGATGGTCGGCACCACCGGCGTCGACCGCGTGGTGACCCGCAGCGCCCAGCTGATCCGCGAGCACGAAACCCTGGACATCGCGGCCTGCGGCGGCATCCCGCTGGACATCATCCAGAAGTACATCAACTTCCACTACACGGTCTCCCTGGACCTCTTCGGCGGCGAGACCTCCACCAACGCCGCGAACTACTACACCGCCGGGCTCAAGGGCCGCTGGCAGGAGGAGCGCCGCAAGGACGACCACCGGCTCACCGACGACAGTGCGTTTCTGGACAGGCCGGAGGCCGACGGCAGTTGGTCCCAGGAGGAGGTCCCCGCGCTGCTCGCCCTCAACCTGGACCTGCGTGACGAGTACATCGCCGACTGCGAGAACGGCCTCAAGCGCTGGAACCGGATCCTGGAGGATCACGGCATCGACTTCCGGCTGAAGCTGCCGCACCCTGGTTTCAACCGGAACGTCGGCCTCGCCGCCGGACACCACATCACCCCCGACGGCACGATCGTCGACGAGCAGGTCTGGGAGGCCGGCCGCCGCCACTGGCTGCCCACCGCAGAGGACCTGGCGTTCGTCCGGTCGCTGATGCAGCCGGTGTACGAGCGCGGGAAGATCGCCCACTGGGTCGCGCCGCCGGTCAACGGCATCAACGGTCAGCCGTTCGACTACGAGTACGTCCGACTGGTGTGAGGTGAGCCGGGATGCCTGAGGTGTTCAACACGGCGGACTACCTGGTCGACCGGCACCTGCGGGAGGGCAACGGCCCCCGCACGGCCCTGGTCACTCCCACGCGGGCGCTGACCTACGAGGAGCTGGCGGCGGACGTCCGCCGGGTCGCTGCCGGACTGCGGGCCCTGGGCGTACGGCCGGAGGAGCGTGTCCTGCTGTGCATGGTGGACGACGTGGAACTCTTCACGGGAATCCTCGCCGCCTTCCACATCGGCGCTGTGGCCGTCCCCGCCTCGACCATGCTCACCGGCCCCGAGCTGGGCAAGCTGATGGCGGACTCCCGCTGCCGGATCGTGTTGGGCTCCGCCGAGTTCGCCCCCGTCGTCCGGGTGGCACTCCAGGAGGCACCGGAGGTGGAGCACGCCGTCCTGACCGGCGACGACTGCGCAGGACTGCCGGTCCACGTCCAAGGGCGCACCTGGCGGCAGATGCTGGACGCGGCAGGGGACGGCGAGCCGTACCCGACCTGGCCGGACTCGCCCGCCCTGTGGCTGTACACCTCCGGCACCACGGGCACGCCCAAGGCGGCCATGCACCGGCACATCGACATCAAGGTGGTCGCCGAGAACTACGGGCGGCAGGTGCTGGGCATCGGGCCCGGGGACCGCTGCCTGTCGGTCGCGAAGCTCTTCTTCGCGTACGGCATCGGAAACTCCATGTTCTTCCCGCTGGCGGCGGGCGGCACGGCACTGCTGGAACCCTCCAGACCGTCCGCCGCGCTGTTCGCCAAGCGGGCGGGCGGCGACCGGGCCACGGTCCTGTTCGGCACGCCCAGTTTCTTCGGCCCCCTGCTCGCGAGCGCCGACATCCCGGACGACGCCTTCGCGACCGTACGGCTGGGCGTCTCGGCCGGTGAGGCACTGCCCGCGCGGATGTACCACGGGATGCTGCGACGGTTCGGTGTCGAGGTGCTCGACGGCATCGGCTCCACCGAGATGCTGCACATCTTCATCTCCAACCGGCCGGGCAGGATCCACCCGGGCTCCTCCGGCGAACCCGTCCCCGGCTACGAGGTGGAGCTGCGCGACGTAGAGGGCCGCGTGGTGGAGGGCGACGGCACACCCGGAGAGCTCTACGTCCGCGGCGAGTCCGCCGCCACCGGCTACTGGTGCCGGGCCGGGACCACCCGCCAGGTCTTCCTCGGCGACTGGGTGCGCACCGGCGACACCTACCTCCGCAACGCCAGCGGCACCTACACCTGCATGGGCCGCACCAACGACCTGCTCAAGGCGGGCGGCATCTGGGTCTCCCCGGCCGAGGTGGAGGAACGCCTCCTCGCTCACCCGGACGTGGCCGAGGTCGCTGTGGTGGGCGTACCGGACGCGGACGGTCTGGACAAGCCGGTCGCGTGTGTGGTGCCGAAGCCCGGCCGCGAGGTCGATGCGGACGCGCTCGTCGCCTGGTGCCGGGAGGGACTGGCCGCGTTCAAGCGCCCGCGCGGGGTGATCGGGCTGCCGGAGCTGCCGCGTACGCCCACGGGGAAGATCCGCCGCAATGTGCTGCGTGCGATGGCGCGTGACGGGTCGTGGGCGGAGGCGCCCGCGTCACCGGTATCCCGGGGCTGAGCCGACGGCGTCTTCGCCCCTGCCCTCGAACCCTTCTGCCCCGGACCCCTCTCCTCGGACGCCGGAGGGGCTGACAACCCTCCGCCGGAGGGCTGATTCCCCATGCGACAAGGAGGACGCGCATGTCCCCGCCTGCCGCGGATCACAGCACGGATCTGCTCATCGTCGGCGCCGGCCCCACCGGTCTCTTCGCGGCCTATTACGCCGGTTTCCGCGGTCTGTCCGTGACCGTGCTGGACTCGCTGCCCGAGCCGGGCGGCCAGATCAACGCCATGTACCCGGAGAAGCACATCTTCGACATCGCCGGGTTCCCCGCCGTACGGGGGCGGGAGCTCGTCGACGGGCTCCTGGAGCAGGCGGCACCCTACGACCCGTCCTACCTGCTCGGCCACCGGGCCGAGACACTGGAACGAACCGCCGAGCGCGGCTTCGCCGTGACCACGCACCAGGGCGTGCGGGTGCGGGCCCGGGCCGTGCTCGTCACCGGCGGCATCGGCACCTTTACCCCCCGCCCGCTGCCGGCCGCCGCCGCGTACGAGGGGGCCGGGCTGGCGTACTTCGTGCGCCGGCCGGAGGAGTACGCGGGCCAGGAGGTGGTGATCGTCGGCGGCGGGGACAGCGCCTTCGACTGGGCCCTCACCCTGCACCCGCTGGCCGCGTCCGTCACCCTGGTCCACCGACGCGACGCCTTCCGCGCGCACCCCGCCACGGTGACCGCCGTACAAGCCCTCGGCGTGGAGATCATCACCGAGGCCGAGCTGACCGATGTCGTGGGCGACGAAAGGGGCCTCGCGGCCGTCGAGATCACGCAGCGCGACGGGCGGGCCCACCGCCTGTCCTGCCAACGGATCATCGCCGCCCTCGGCTTCACCGCCAACCTCGGACCGCTCCTCGGCTGGGGCATCGACATCGCGAACCGGCGCCACATCCCGGTCGACTCGGCCATGCGGACGTCCGTCCCCGGGATCTACGCGGCCGGCGACATCAACTACTACCCCGGCAAGGTGCGGCTGATCGCGGTCGGCTTCGGGGAGGCGGCGACCGCCGTCAACAACGCCGCGCACCACATCGACCCCGAACAGCCGGTGTTCCCCGGCCACTCCACCGACGTTCCCACGGCGGCCGCGCCTGCCGCCTAGCACGGAAGAAGCCCTCATGCCCTACGTCATCGCCGAGCCCTGCATCGACATCATGGACCGCTCCTGCATGGAGGAGTGCCCCGTCGACTGCATCTACGAAGGCGACCGCAAGCTCTACATCAACCCGCTGGAATGCATCGACTGCGGCAACTGCGAGCCGGTCTGCCCGGTGCAGGCGATCACGCAGGACCGCCGGGTGCCGCCGGAGCTGAAGGACTTCGTCGCCGACAACAAGCGGTTCTTCGCCGAACCGCTGCCGGGCCGGGACGAGCCGATCGGCGCGCCGGGAGGCGCCACGGCCCACGGCCCGGTCGGCGCGGACACCGAACTCGTCGCCGCGTACGACTCGCGCGGCTGAGCACCCGGGCGGAGGAGCGCCGTGATCGACGGTGCGACCGCGGTCGATGGCGCGACCGCGGTCGACGCGCACGTCCACGCTCCGAGACCGTCCACGCTCCGAGACCGTCCACGCTCAAGCCGGCCTGGTCCGAGTGGACGGACACCTTGCCGAAGCCGAGGAACGACGGCCGGTGGTGCCGGTCGGCACCGCCAGCGGGCTGAGCATCGACGGTCGCCTCAGGCCTGGCCGTGACTCCCGGTCAGCTCATCCCACCGCTCCAGCGCCGCCGGGCTCCATTCGGCGTGCCTGCCGTGGAAGAGGTCCGCCGCCTTGGCGCCACTCCAGTTGGCCGGCAGCAGCTTCGGTGGAAGCCGCGGGTCGAGGAAGGGGAAGCGGCGCCATTCGTGCACCAGCATGGTCTGGGCGTGCAGCACGGCGTCGCCGTCGGCGGGGCGCAGGCCGGTGAACTCGTCGATGAACGCCTCGTAGCGTTCCTCCACCTCGCTGAGGTCCCAGGCACGGGCCACCATGGCCGCCTCGCTGCCCACGGCTCCGTAGGCGGCGGTGAAGGACATCGCGTCGTCGGCGAGCCCCAGTTCCTTCAGCACGCCGAGCGCCTCCGCCTCGCGGTCGGCGTGCGGTGTGATCCACACGCCCGGCTCCGGGGAGCCGAAGCCGGCCCAGCTGAGCCGGGTGCGCACCTGGTGCCGCAGATCCCGCTTGGCCTCAGGCACCGAAACCAACACCACCAGCCAGGTGTCGTCCCAGGTGCGCTCGCCGCCGCCGAAGTCGTAGATGCGCTGCGCGCCCTCGGTCAGCAGGCGCCGCCCCGGCGGGGTGAGCGCCCAGCGCACCCGGCGTCCGACTCGCTCGGAGGCCAGCCATCCCTCGGCGGCGGTGCGGGCCAGCGCCTGGCGGGCCGACTTCTCCTCGACATCGAAGTTCGCCAGCGCGTCCACCAGCGCCGAGGTCCACACCGGGCGGCCCTGAGGGAGCACGTACTCGCCGAGCATGGTCATCAGCAGCGACCGTGCGCTGACGTCACCGATCTCCCGGCGCCGGCTGACCACCGGCCGCGCACCTGTTGTGGGGACCCGGCCGGCTCGGGTGCTCCGGCGGGGCCCGTGCGACGCGGCATCCACCATGGTCCCTCACTTCCCTTGCTGCCAGGCCGTCCTGATGTATCACGCCGTCGCGCGACACCGGATCCATCAGCGTATCCGGACGCTTCGGCGGGGAGCGGGGAGGACCGCTCTTTCCTTATACGTTACCTTGTCGCAAAGTGAAGTATCAGTAGAGTGTCTGTCGGGCAGGCGGGTGGTCGGCCCGACAGACGAGCGAGGTGGCGGTCATGCCGGTGTATGCCCTCGGGTCCGACGAGCCGGACATTCATCCCAGCGCCTTCGTCCACCCCGACGCCGTCGTGATCGGGAGCGTGTCTATCGGCGCGGAAGCCAGTGTCTGGCCCGGTGCAGTCTTGCGCGGAGACCTCGGCGGACGCATCGAGGTGGGCGCTCGCACCAGCATCCAGGACGGCACCGTCCTGCACACCACCGAACAGTGGCCGACCGTGATCGGCCCCGAGTGCGTGGTCGGCCACAACGCCCACCTGGAGGGATGCACGGTGGAGCGCCACTGCCTCATCGGCTCCGGCTCCGTGGTCCTCAACCGGGCCATCGTACGCGAGGGTGCCGTGGTCGGCGCCGCCGCACTGGTGCCGGAGGACCTCGAGGTCCCGCCCAGAGTCATGGCCCTCGGAGTCCCGGTCCGGCTGCGCGAGGGGGAAGTCGATCCCTCATGGGTGGAGTACGCCGTACGCGCCTACGTCGAGGCGGGCGCGCACCACCGGCGCGATCTCAGGCGCATCGACCGCCCCACTGCGGACTACCGGTGGGTTGAATGACAGCTCCGGCGCGCTCCAAGTCGCCGCTTGCGTGACCGTCGGCGCGACGATATTCGCCGCGATCGGCGGCGGGCCGCTGCTGCGCAAGCAGGTTCAGCCAACGGGTGTTCGTTGTGGACGTGCGTACGCCCGCCGACCGCTCCCATGGCTGTGGGGGCGGTCGGCGGGCGTGGCTGGTGTCGTGGGTGTGTGGGTTATGCGGCGTTGCCTTGGGCCTGGGTGGAGATGTCGGCCCATTCCTGCCAGGTCTTGAGGCGTTCGGCGTAGACGTGGGGGACGAGGTGGAGCGGAGGGGTGCCGAAGAAGACGCGCAGGGGCGGGTTGTCGGCGTCGATGATCTTGAGGAGGGCGGGGCCGGTTGCGGTGGGGTCGCCGGACTTGACGTCGGCCCAGGAGGCGGCGACGGCGGTGCGCAGGTTGTCGTAGGCGGGCAGTTGTGTGGCGAAGGTGGCGGAGGCGCCGGCCCAGTCGGTTTCGAAGCCGCCGGGTTCGACGAGGGTGACCTTGATGCCGAAGTCGGCGATTTCCTGGGCGAGGGCTTCGGTCATTCCTTCCAGGGCCCACTTGGAGGCGTTGTAGCCGCCGAGGTTGGGGAAGGAGACGATGCCGCCGACGGTGGAGATCTGCACGATGTGGCCGCTGTTCTGGGCGCGCAGGAGGGGCAGGGCGGCCTGGGTGATCCACAGGGCGCCGTAGAAGTTGGTTTCCATCTGGTCGCGGACCTGCTGTTCGGTCAGTTCCTCGATGGCGCCGAAGAGGCCGTGTCCGGCGTTGTTGACGATGACGTCCAGGCGGCCGAAGTGCTCGTGTGCCTGCTGGACGGCCTGGAATGCGGCGGCCTTGTCGGTGACGTCCAGCTTCAGCGGCAGGATCGCCTCGCCGTGGGTGGCGACCAGGTCTGCGAGGGAGTCGGTGTTGCGGGCGGTGGCTGCGACCTTGTCGCCGCGCTCCAGGGCTGCCTGGGTGAACTGGCGGCCGAAGCCGCGGGATGAGCCGGTGATGAACCAGATCTTGCTCATGGGGAAGCACTTCCGTTCGAGATGAAGTCTTGTGGGGAGACTGTACATCGGACTGATACTGAGTATCAAATCGAATCGTGGGGTCGATGTTGTACGCTGCTCGCACCAGCGAGGCACCTTTGACAACTGGAGGACAAAGATGTCTTCACCTGTGGCGCGTGGTGACCAAGGGACGTTCGGACTTGACCGGCGTACCGAGCTGAGGGAGTTCCTGCGTTCTCGCAGAGCCCGGCTCAGGCCCGAGGACATGGGCCTGCCCTCGCACGGGCGGCGGCGGGTTCCCGGTTTGCGCCGCGAGGAGCTGGCGCAGCTGGCGGGTGTGTCGTACGCGTACTACGCGCGCCTGGAACAGGGGTACGGCGAAACCATGTCGGCCGAGGTGCTGGACGCCGTGGCCCGCGCCCTGCGGCTGACCGAGGAGGAGTGTGACCATCTGGTCCGGCTGGCCCAGCCCGAGCGGCAGAGCGCGACGCGTGCCGCGCCCTCGCCGCAGCGGCTGCGGCCCGCCGTCCAGCACCTGCTCGACGCGCTCGGCGTACCCGCCTACGTCGTCGACCGGCGCATGGACCTCCTCGGGTGGAACCGGCTCGCCGCCGCCGTCTTCGGGGACTGGGCCCAACTGCCGCCCGAGGAGCGCAACGTGGCCCGGCTGATCTTCCTCTCGCCCGAGGCGCGCGACAGGTTCGCCGATCCGGGACGGACGGCTCTGGTAGTCGCCGGCGTTCTGCGTACGAACGCAGGCAAGAGCCCCGGAGACGCACACTTCTCCTCGCTGATCGAGGAGTTGTCGCAGCGGAGCGAGGAGTTCCGGCGGTTGTGGGCACATCACGAGGTGGGCTGCGGAACCGTCGGCGACATCATACGGATGCGGCACCCGCTGGTGGGAGAGTTCGACCTCGTGCACGAGCCCATGGCACTGCCTGGGGGCGCCCCCATGCGGCTGGCCACCTACCATGCCGAGCCGGGCTCCCGGTCGGATGAAGCCCTGCGGATGCTGGCCAGGTGGGAGATGGAGCCGCAGCACTGACATGTGGGAAGGCCCACGCCATGTGCCCCGGGTGCGGTCGGCGGCCTGCCTGCCATTCCGTCAGCCGCCGATCGCCGACATCGGCCTCTCCGGCCGCACGAACGAGGGATCGTCCAGGCCAGAACCCGCCTTCTTGCCCCACATCGCCGCACTCCAGATGCGGGCGATCTCCTCGTCGGGGGCGCCGGAGCGGAGCGCGGCGCGCAGGTCGGTCTCCTCCTGGGCGAACAGGCAGGTGCGTATCTGGCCGTCGGCGGTGAGGCGGGTGCGGTCGCAGGCCGCGCAGAACGGGCGGGTGACGGAGGCGATGACGCCGACCACATGCGGGCCGCCGTCGACGAGCCAGCGCTCCGCCGGTGCCGCGCCGCGCTTCTCCTCGCCCTCGGCGGTCAGTTCGAAGCGGGTGCGCAGGGAGGCCAGGATGTCGCCCGCCGTGATCATGCCGTCGCGCTTCCAGCCGTGCTGGGCGTCCAGGGGCATCTGCTCGATGAAGCGCAGCTCGTAGTCGTGTTCCACGGCCCAGGCGAGGAGGTCGGGGGCCTCGTCGTCGTTGAGCCCCGGCATCAGGACCGAGTTGACCTTGACGGGGGTCAGGCCCGCGTCGCGGGCGGCGTGCAGGCCATCGATGACGTCCTTGTGGCGGTCGCGGCGGGTGAGGGTCTTGAAGACGTCCGGGCGGAGCGTGTCGAGGGAGACGTTGACCCGGTCCAGGCCTGCCTGCTTCAGGGCCGTGGCCGTGCGCTTGAGGCCGATGCCGTTGGTCGTCAGCGACATCTGGGGGCGGGGGTCCAGCGCCGCGACGCCCTCGACGATGCCGACCAGGCCCGGGCGCAGCAGCGGCTCGCCGCCGGTGAAGCGGACCTCCTCGATCCCGAGGGACGTGACCGCGATGTCGATCAGGCGGACTATCTCGTGGTCCGTGAGCAGGTCCGGCTTGGCCAGCCACTGCAGGCCCTCCTCGGGCATGCAGTACGTACAGCGCAGGTTGCACCGGTCGGTCAGTGAGACCCTGAGGTCGGTGGCCACCCGGCCGTGGGTGTCGGTGAGCACGTGGGGCCTCTCCTCAGCGTGTATCGGATTTCTGTGGCTCGTCAGCGAGCGCGCGACGACTCGGCGCGCGTCGCATGCGGCCAGGAGCGCGGCTGGTGACGACATCCGGGCCGCGGGAACGGAATGATCTCGGCGGTGATGGAGATTGCTGTCTCCTCGGGGGTGTGGGCGCCGAGGTCCAGTCCGATCGGTGAGCGCAGGCGTGCGAGGTGCCCATCGGTCACGCCGGCCTCCCGCAGCCGGTCCAGGCGGTGTTCCTGAGTGCGGCGGGAGCCCATCGCGCCGATGTAGCCGACGGGAAGGTCGAGGGCCGGGCGGAGCAGGGGGATGTCGAACTTGGCGTCGTGGGTGAGGACGCAGAAGCCGTGCGGGTGTCGAGTTGGGTGGTTTCCAGGTAGCGGTGCGGCCAGTCGACGACGACTTCGTTGAACCGGCTGTTCTCCTCCGGGGTCCAGGATCCGCGCGCCTCCAGGTGGGTGCGGTCGTTGCGGGCGAGGAGCTGCCGGTAGGTCTCCCCGCGGGCGGGGCTGCCCTTCACATGGAGCCGGCCGCCGCGGACCACGACGCCGTCGGCGTCGACGCCGTGCAGCGGTGAGCGCTCGTCCTCGACCGCGAGCTTGATCGCCTGCTGCCGCAGTTTGTCGCAGGTGTCCTGGGCGACGGGTCCCACGCTGGCCGTGGTCTGGGAGGCGCCCTGTGGCGGGGCCGGCGCCATGGTGGAGTCGCCGAGCCGGAAGGTGACGTGACGGGCGGCCGGGCCGAGGCGTCGGCGGCGATCTGGGTCACGGAGGTGATGGAGGTGTACGTGCCCGTACTCACGTCATGGGTCGCGGACTGGACCACCACGGTGCCGTCGGCATCGAGCCCTGCGTGGGCGTGGGCCTCGAGTGGATGTGCATCCAGGACGTCCGGTGGTCCAGGTGGCGCTTGGTGTGGGAGGGCAGCGAGTACCAGTACATGACGGGACAATGGGGGGAACTCCTCGGTCAGCGCGTGGACGACTGATGCGGGTGAGCAGTCCCGCCGCGTGGCGTCGTGGTCTGCGCGTCCCGGCGGTGCCGGTCGGGACGGCGTCTCTTGATACGGTCCACGCCGTGGCGGACGAGGCGCACCGTCGGCCCAGGCGGAGTGCGGCGGCCAGGGGTTGAACACGATCGGCAGCCGCCCCACCCGGATCGGTGCGGCACGACATCCACTGTGCGGCACGAGGCTCGATCCGACGAGCAGACGTTTTTGGGACGACTCCGGTAGGTACCACCGCCGTTGCTACGTCTGGCAGTAGCAGGCAGAGCGCTCCGGCCGCCGACGGCTCTCGGGGCCTTAGGGAACTGTTGCCGTTGGCGTTGTTACGCCAGACTGTGCCGGAGGTGTCGCGGGGGACGATGTCAGCTTTGCCGCCCGCCGGGCAACGTCTCCGGGAGGCCTCCTCGACGTCGCCGAGTGCGTGTACCGCGACGAGGTGTGGCGGTACGGGCAGTGCCGGACATCAGGGCGGCGCCGGCGAAGGGTGGCGGTGATGAGGCCGTAGCCGATCGTGTGGCGGCTCAGCGTGAAGGCAGCCCACCGGATCACATCTCCATCCGGGATGTTCCACGGCCCGCTAGGTGTATGGGCTGACGGATGCGGCCATCGTAGCCGGGAGATGCTCTCGGGCGTGATGGACGTGGACGTGATGGACGTGGAAGGGCTGCGGAGAGGGCTGCGTGTGCACCAGGTGCGGTTGTGGCCACTTACTGCCGTGGCAGAGTCGGCGTCCGGCGTGGTGGCGCGCCGACGGGGCGGCGGGCCCGGTCACTCCCTCAACGCGCCCATCGCCCGGTCGAGCAGCACGGCCAGCGGGACAGTGCCCTCGCAGGCCACCCAGCCAGTGGCGGCCACGTCCAGGCAGGCGAGGGCGCAGGCGGCCAGTGCACTCGGCCTGGTGTCCTCGGGCCGGCCCGGGCTGACCCCCAGTCGCCGGGCGATCTCCGGCACCAGCAGTTCCTGCCAGCTCAGCTGCTTCTCGTAGTGCCCGGCGCGCAGGGACGGTGTCTCCTGCAGCATGCGCAGATAGGCAAGTGTCTGCTCGGGTGCCTGCTCGTTCGCCTGCGTGAGGACGTCGAACGCCCGGCGTAGTGCCTCCCAGGGCCGCTCGTCCTCGGGGCGGGCGGCCAGTGCCTCCGCGATCTGACGGCCGGATTCCACCAGGCGGCCCAGAACGATCTCTTCCTTGGTGCCGAAATAACGGAACAGGCTGGCGCGCGACAGGCCCACCTCGGCAGCGATCTGGTCGACGGTCGTCCGATCGAACCCCTGCTCGCTGAAGAGGCGGTGCGCCACCTCGACCACCTCCGCCTGAACGGTCGCACGCATGCGCTCACGCAGGCCGGGCGGCTTGCGGGTGGGCTGGTCGGCGGTACGAGCGCTCTCATCCATACCGGAAGTGTACATCAGGGACTCAGTTTGATACTGAGTGTCGCGCTGAGTCTTGGTTTGCCTGGTAGGTTCCGATTCATCCCGCGTACAGGGGTGAACAGCAGGCGCAACAGGGTTGCTTCGCCCGCCGCCCGGCTCGACGGGCCGGTCGACCTCGGGGTGCGCACAGGCCACACTGGCCCGAATCGTGGACTCCGCCGTGGACTCGCTGATCGAGGTGCGCGTCACGGCGGCGACGTCCCTGGAGGCGCAGCGGCGGGCCGGTGTCGGCAGAGGTGCGCTGCCGCACGGCAGGATCTGCGAGAGCAGGGAGGTGCGAACCTCCCTGCCATGGGGTGGGAAAGCCATTCCGGTCAGCAGTGGGCGCTCTGGGGGAACCGGGCGCCGGCCAGGAACCGCAGCAGCTTCTGGTCGTAGAGGGCGGGCTGCTCCCAGTGGGGGGAATGGCCGGCTTGGGAGAACGTGAGCAAACTGGCGTTGGGCAGGTGCTTGAGCAGCGTCCTGGTCACCGGCAGGGGCATGTACAGATCCGCGCCGCCCGCCGTGAGCAGAGTCCTGACCTGCTTGGTCTCCAGCAGGTCCCACGTGGTCGTGCGCGCCAGCTTCGGCGCCAGGTCCGCATGCCCCCGTACGCCGTGCCGAGCAGGTGGAACCTGTTCAGCCCCAGATGATCGGCCAGCATGAGCAGATCCTCGGAGGACGGCGGGTCCTGGGGGGCGCAGCCTAGGGCCGGTAGTGGCCGCGCCGCGAGTACGCGATCACCCGGTGACCGGCCCTGGCCGGCACGGGCTGCTGGTACGGCCAAGCCAGTGTCCTGCCGCTGCCCGCGTGCTCAAGGACGACGGCCGTTCCCCTGCCGCCTGCGTTCTCCAGTTCGATCAGGGCTGACCGGACACCCCTCACGGAGGGGCGTCTGCCTCTGGGCAGTGCCGTCCAGTGGCCGGCGCGGCCGTCACTGCACGGCCACACCGGCCGTCCAACGGCCCGGGAACGCGCTCCGGAAGCCGTTCCCCTGGGCAACCGGCCCGTGCCGCAGCGCGGGGTGTCCGCGGTGGGACGGTCTTGCTCTATGCGGCGTTGCCTTGGGCCTGGGTGGAGATGTCGGCCCATTCCTGCCAGGTCTTGAGGCGTTCGGCGTAGACGTGGGGGACGAGGTGGAGCGGAGGGGTGCCGAAGAAGACGCGCAGGGGCGGGTTGTCGGCGTCGATGATCTTGAGGAGGGCGGGGCCGGTTGCGGTGGGGTCGCCGGACTTGACGTCGGCCCAGGAGGCGGCGACGGCGGTGCGCAGGTTGTCGTAGGCGGGCAGTTGTGTGGCGAAGGTGGCGGAGGCGCCGGCCCAGTCGGTTTCGAAGCCGCCGGGTTCGACGAGGGTGACCTTGATGCCGAAGTCGGCGATTTCCTGGGCGAGGGCTTCGGTCATTCCTTCCAGGGCCCACTTGGAGGCGTTGTAGCCGCCGAGGTTGGGGAAGGAGACGATGCCGCCGACGGTGGAGATCTGCACGATGTGGCCGCTGTTCTGGGCGCGCAGGAGGGGCAGGGCGGCCTGGGTGATCCACAGGGCGCCGTAGAAGTTGGTTTCCATCTGGTCGCGGACCTGCTGTTCGGTCAGTTCCTCGATGGCGCCGAAGAGGCCGTGTCCGGCGTTGTTGACGATGACGTCCAGGCGGCCGAAGTGCTCGTGTGCCTGCTGGACGGCCTGGAATGCGGCGGCCTTGTCGGTGACGTCCAGCTTCAGCGGCAGGATCGCCTCGCCGTGGGTGGCGACCAGGTCTGCGAGGGAGTCGGTGTTGCGGGCGGTGGCTGCGACCTTGTCGCCGCGCTCCAGGGCTGCCTGGGTGAACTGGCGGCCGAAGCCGCGGGATGAGCCGGTGATGAACCAGATCTTGCTCATGGGGAAGCACTTCCGTTCGAGATGAAGTCTTGTGGGGAGACTGTACATCGGACTGATACTAAGTATCAAGTCGAATCGTGGGGTCGGCATGAGGGCGGGTATCGGTGCGCGGGCCTACCGCCGTCCCGGCATGTGCGAGCGAAGGTGAGACGACGAAGCCCCACCGGATCTCCAGTGGGGCCTCTGAACGAGTCGGCCAGGACGGCGCGCGCGGGCTGCGTTCGGCGCAGGTCGGTCGGTGCTGTCAGGCCCGCGCGCCGTAGAGCGCGGCGAGTTCGGTGGACACGGAGGCGAGTTCGGTGCGGGCCTCGGGCGGGTCGA
>NZ_JBIBEN010000019.1:104767-183967 GCF_042955065.1 Streptomyces sp. NPDC012510 | reverse complement strand
ACGGGGATCGAGACGAAGCTGACGTTCCCGTCGTACTTCCTCGTCGGATTGGCCCGGTAGAGCTCGGCGCCGGTGTAGTGCACGCCGTACCAGTAATAGGTGTCGCCGAACCTGAAGACCCCACCGCCCTGCGAGTAGATGGGGTTGCCGCTGGTGTCGTTCCAGAAGGTGTTGTTCGTGATGGTCTGGAACGTGCCCTCGTCAGCGGCCTCCAGATCGGCAGCGGCGGACATCAGCGCCGTCTTCGCGTCGGCGACGTCCGACGTGCCGGCCGAGGAGTCGCCGGCCACCCCGGCCGCGGTCCGCAACGCCTTGGCGAAGGGTTTCCAGGAGCGGGCCGTGTACTTCGACGGAGTCCGGGTCTGGTACTCGGACACGATGTGTTTCAGGCCGCGGTCCTTCGCCGGTGGGGCAGCGGAACGCCGGTCCTGGACCTCCTTTTCCGGCGCCTGCGCCGTCAGTTTTTCGTTTACCGGCGCCTCCGCCGCAGCGGTACTCGCCGACACCGGGGCCGCCAGCGCCATGGATAACACCGCGGCGGCGGCCCACTTCCAGTACTTCGAGACAGCACGCGATCTGTGCCTCAAGATGTCACCTTCCATCATTCTCAAAGGCGCCGAGATCCGGCGCACTTCCGCTGAAGGGCAGTCCCACGGCGGTGCCCTTGTCGATCAGGGCACTGTTCGCTGCGAGACGGAGGTGGGGCAGCAGCGGCAGGCTTCCGTCGGTCTGTCGGGGCGCGTCCCATCCGGACGTCGACACGCTCTGGAACTGGGAGTCCGACAGGGGGACGCCGAGGTTGAAGGAGTTGTACGCCGCGTTCGTGCCCGTCATGTTCGACGTGGCCGTTCCGGTGTAGGCGATGTTGTTGCGCAGGTTGCCCCGGCCGATGGCGGCGCCGCGCGAGTCGATTCCCAGCATGTTGAAGTTGGGGCGGTTTCCGAAGCCCGTGTTGTTGAAGAAGTCGTTGGCCACCGGGTGGTGGTTGGCGTAGAAGCCGGCCGCCTTGTTGAGGAACGCCACCGAGAAGCGGACGGTGTGTTTCGGCGCGTTGGCCTCGTAGTCACCTCCGTAGCCCCCCGACTTGAACCCGGCCCCGTTACCGGAGGATGTCGTCGTCCCCGGCACGTACCCGTTGCGCCAGGCCCACGAGTTCTCGATGATCACGGGCGAGTAGGTGGAGATGAGGTCGAAACCGTCATCGGCGTTCCACCACGCCCGGCATCCCCGGAACAGATTTGCGGCCCGGCCGGCCTGCGTGTAATGCGCACCGAATCCGTCGGCGTTCTCGCCGGGCCCGTCATTGCTGCGCAGGTCGTAGTTGTCGTGCGCGTCCGAGTTGAGGACGAGGTTGCCGCTCCCGCCGCTGATGAACAGGCCAGTACCCATGTGGTGGTGGGTGTCGATCTGCTCGAAGACGCCGTTGCTGCCGGAGACCCAGATCCCCCAGGACTCGGCATTCCGGGTGTTGTTCTGCGGTACGCCGGTAACGTCCAGTCCTTTGAGATGGATCCAGTTTCCGGTGACGGAGAAGCCCTTGATGCGGCAGTTGTCCGTCATGCGCGAGAAGTCGAAGACCGGTTTCTCGCCCGGATAGGCCCAGTACCGGATCGGGTTGCCGGAGCTGCCGCTCTTGTCCAGGGTGATCGCGTCGACTCTGGCGGTCTGGCTCGAACAGGCGCTGTTCGCGCGGGTATAGGCGTAGGTGCCGCCCCGGAAGTAGACCGTGTCACCCGCCGTGGCGACAGCCTGCGCACGGGCGATCGATGCCCACGGAGCGGCCTGCGTACCCGCTGCTCCGTCGTTTCCGTTCGGGGCGACGTAGTAGGTGTTCCCGGCCGCCGCATCACTCGCGGACGCCGAGCTGGGAACCATCGTGATGGAGCCGGCCGTGACCGCCGAGACCAGGAGGGAACGGGTGACGAACTTCGTGGTTCCAACAGCGTGTTGCCTGACCGCCATCGAGATCTTGATGGAACGTTTCATAGATCCTCCCGTGCAGGGACAGGGCAGGTGATCACCGTCGGTCATGATTTCGTCGGCACGGCCCAGCCGGCCGGTGTGGTGAGGGGCGATCTTCACCGCGGAGTGCGGCGCCGACCGGGAGAGTGATGGGAGTGCTCGGGCATGGGCGCCGTTATCTAAGACGTGTTAAAACGTTTACTAACGCCGGTGACGTGATCGTGTCAAGCGTTACGGCCGTCTTCGTTATCCACCCAGGTGATAATCGCGCGGCGATCCGGCCCCAAGCTCCAGCGACCACGCAAACGCTTTAACCCACGCTCCTCGGTGGCGATCGGGGACGCGCTGAGCCCTTGCCCGCTTCCGTGCGACTGTGACCGCGAGGCCGCGGACTCCAACGCACTCAGCAGCCACCTCTATGAACGATTCAGTGGCGCAGCCCGGGGGCAGCCCGCCCGTACAGGAGCCGGCAAGGCCGTCCCGACGGCCGCCGTCGGCCGCCGGGACGAACCAACTCACCCGCGGAGGTCCATCAGGAGGATGCCGTCGCCCTCGCCCTCCGCCCCGCCCTCGATTTTCAGACCGAAGGCCATGTGCGTGCCGTCGGGCGATACGACCGGATTGTTGGCCCCGAAGCCCTTGTAGTGGTTGAACGTGGTCATCCGCTCGAACGTCCCGGAGCCGTCCAGCGAGAGGCGCCAGATGTCCACCATGCCGGGGAACAGGGCGAAGGCGAGGTCTCGCTCGACCATCGTGTAGCGGCCGGCCGGGTCCGTGCCTTCGGCTTCCTCGTAGAACAGCGAGGTCGGCGCATGATCCTTGACGCTGCCGGTGCTGAGGTTGACGCCCATGGCCTGTCCGCCCTTGTGGAAGTAGGCGGAGAAGATCAGTTCGTCGTCCGGGTCGGCGTCGCCGTCGGGCAGGGACCGGAAGTCCTGAGCCTCGACGGCCGGCGTGGCCAGGGAGACATCGCGCTTGTCGAGGGCAACCCGCCGGTCGGCGATTTCCGGCATGCCGTTGCGGTAGACGATCCGGCCCGTCAGAATCTTCGACTCGCCGAACAGGGCGTCGACGATCACGTCCGGGCTGGTGAAGTCAATGGTCGACTGGTTCCATGCGATGCGGGTGGAACCAGGTTGCTTGGACACCGCGACGCCCTCCCAGCAACTCTCGCCGAGTCGGACCGGGCCGCGTGTACCCAAGGGCCGCTGGAGCACCCACAGTTCGCCGCGGAAGCGGTCACCCTCGGGGTCCTCGGCGCTGCGCTCATCCACCGCGCACATGACGATGTCGCCGTTGGTCAGGTGGTGCGCCCGTAGCACTCCCCCGTGGAGCGCGGTCGACCTGGTCAGATTGCGGCTCGCGCCGGTCGCCAGGTCGTGCTCCCAGAGGTCACCGATCGGAGCGTCGAGGAAGGCGAGGCGCTTGCCATCGGGAGACCAGTCGGCCCGTTGCGGTGCTCCGTCGTTCGGCAGCTGGATGTCCAGCAGCCGGATGTGGTCGGGCAGGTGGTCGACCGGTGAGCCGTCGAGGGTGCCCTTGTTCGGATCGAAGTCCAGCAGCGGCTGCCGGCCTGCGGCAGCGGCCGAGGACGTGTTCTTGTCCGTGGCCCCGACCGGCTGCGCGTGCACCTGAATCAGCAGGCACGCCAGGGTGATTGATCCCGCGAGTACGCGTAAGTGACGGGTAGTCATATTCGGCAGCTTGGCAGTCCGACGATGTCGGCGCAAGAATCTTCTTGCATCGCACGAAGCGCCCAGACCCCGGCCCGAGGGCGGCCCTCCTCTTGTCCTTACAATCACACCTATGCCAGTGCCTACGCGGACGAGGATCCTTGACGCGGCTTGGGATCTGTTCCTGCGGGAGGGATTCGCCGGGACGACCGTGACGCAGATCGAGGCGTCGGCGGGCCTGTCGGCCGGGAGCGGCAGCTTCTATCGGCACTTCCGGTCCAAGGGGGAGGTGCTCCAGGCGGTCGTCGACCGCGAGGTCGACCGCGCCAACGCCGAGCGGCAGACCGGCCCCGAGCCCGAGGAGACCGGAGGCGACGTGCGGGCCGCGCTCGCGGTCGAGTTCGAGCGCCGGCTCGGCAATCTGCGGCGGCTCCACCCGCTCATGGAGCTCGTCGCACGCGAGCGCGACCATCTCGGAGCCTCGGTCGACCATCTCGACGAGCTCTTGGTCGCCCGTAACGTCAGCATCCGTTCGCAGCGGCTGGCCGGCCTGATGGCAGCCGGGGCGATCCCGGCGCGTGACGCGGAGGCCCTCGCGGCGGTCATCACCTTCGCGCTCACCGGTTACCACCTGTCGGTCCGATTCTTCGGACACCAGCCCGCCGGGGTCGGCGAGGAAGCCCTGATCACCACGCTGGTCGACCTTGTCGCAGGCGCTTAGCACGCACCTTGCCTTCGTCGGTCGTTTCCGTTCGAGTTTGATTGTTTGAGTTCGTCTCCTGGACCGGGGCTACGCCATGCATTGAAGTGTCCTCATCACTTCACGAGGAGAGCGCTATGGACATACCGGCAAGAATCAACCGCCGGACCCTGCTCACCGCCGCCGGCGGAACGCTCGTGGCCGGAGCCCTCGGCACCGGCGTGGCGCGAGCCGACGCGACCGTGGGCATCAATCCCGCCGCCGACCAGGGCGCCTGGGAAGGCTGGGGCACCTCCCTGGCATGGTGGGCCAATGTGTTCGGCGACCGGGACGACTTCGCCGACCTGTTCTTCACCACCAAGACGGTGAGCTACAACGGCGCCTCGCTGCCCGGCCTCGGCATGAACATCGCCCGCTACAACCTCGGCGCGTGCAGCTGGAACGACGTCGGCGGCGCGCGCATGGCCGTGTCGCCCAACATCCCGCGGTTCAAGCAGATCGAGGGCTTCTGGCAGGACTGGCGCAACGAGGATCCGGCGTCCTCGGCGTGGAACTGGAACGCCGACGCCAAGCAGCGCGCGATGCTGGTCAAAGCGACCCAGCGCGGCGCGATGAGCGAGCTGTTCGCCAACTCGCCGATGTGGTGGATGTGCAACAACCACAACCCGTCCGGCGCGGCCGACGGTGGCAACAATCTCCAGTCGTGGAACCACCGCCAGCACGCACTGCACCTGGCCGCCACCGCCCGCCGCGCCCGTGACCAGTGGGGCGTGACCTTCCGGACGGTGGACCCGTTCAACGAGCCGTCGTCGAACTGGTGGAAGGCCGACGGCAAGCAGGAGGGCTGCCACATCGACGCGACGACGCAGCGCAGCGTCATCGCCCACCTGCGCACCGAGCTGGACCGGCTGGGCCTGGACGGGGTGGCGGTCGCGGCATCCGACGAGACGAGCTACGACCTCGCCCGCACCACCTGGAACAGCTTCGACTCGGCCACCAAGGGCCGGGTGCGCCAGGTCAACGTGCACGGCTACCAGGGCCTCGGCGGCCGCCGTGACCTGCTGGGCAACGACGTACGCGCGTCGGGCAAGATCCTGTGGAACTCCGAGCACGGTGACAACAACGGCACCGGCATGATGACGGCCCGCTGCCTGCTGATGGACTTCCGCTTGCTCAAGCCGACGGCCTGGTGCTACTGGCAGGTGATGGACCCGACGGCCGGCTGGGGCGCGATCCGCTACAACGGCAGCTCGGGGCAGGCCGGGGCCGTGGAGACGAAGCTGTACGTCCTGGCGCAGTTCACCCGGCACATCCGGCCCGGTATGCGGATCATCAACGCGGGCGTGGATTACGCGGTGGCGGCGCACGACCCGGCCGCGCAGCGCCTGGTGATCGTTGCCGCGAACAACGGTGCCGCGCAGACCCTGACCTTCAATCTCTCGGCGTTCGGTACGGTGCCGAACGGCACGGCCACCCGCTGGTCGACGCTGACCTCGGGATCCGGTGACCGGTACACCCGGCGCCAGGACCTCACGGTGAGCGGCAAGCTCGTACGCGTGCCGTTCGCGGCCGGCGCCGTACAGACCATCCAGGTGGACGGGGTGGTCCGGTGAAGAGCGTAGTGGCGGCGACGGTGCTCGCCGCCTCCGTGCTCCAGCCTCAACTGCAGCCCCAGCCGACCGTCGCACACGCGGGGCCGAGTGTGACCTTTCTGGCGGATACCGTGCTGGACCAGTCCGCGCTGTACTTCGTGTCGTACGACGGGCTGGTCAACAACAACGCGTTCCAGGACGCGCTGGTCACCTACAACGGGTACCAGTACGCGGCCTGGTACACCTCCAGCCGCAACGCCGTGATCGCGCGGCGTGCGCTGAGCGGGGGCGGCTGGGAGAAGGCCGTGCTGCCGCACCGGCTGAGCGTCAACGATTCGCACAACGTGATCTCGATCGGCATCTCGCCACAGGACGGCACCCTGCACGTCGCGATGGACACCCACAACACCCGGCTGTACTACACGAAGTCGGTGGCGGGGCTCGCCACCCAGCCCGGCTCACACCAGTGGTCGCCGTCGGTGTTCGGCACGGTGCAGCGGACTCTTGGGGGCGTCGAGCTGGGGAACATGACGTACCCGCAGTTCGTCGTGACGCCCGAGGGCGCGCTGCAGTTCAGCTACCGGACCGGCGGGTCGGGCAACGGCGTGAACGAGCTCGCCGAGTACACGGGCGGCAGCTGGCGGAAGCTGGGCGGGTGGTCGTCCGCGACCGGGAACTACACGGGGCCCAACGGTGTCGTCTCCACGACGCGAAACATGTACCTGCACGGTCTCACCTACGACCGGCGCGGGCGGCTGCACGCGGCGTTCACCTGGCGCGAGGGCAACACCAGGGTGCTGTGCAGCCCCGGCGGTCTGAGCAACCACGACACCGGTTACGTCTACAGCGACGACCGGGGCCGCACCTGGCGCAATGGCGCGGGCACGGTCGTCGGGACCACCGGCGGCACCCGGATCTCGGTCAACTCGCCGGGCCTGATCGCCGACCCCGTGGACCCGAACCACGGCCTGATGAACCAGGAGGGCCAAGGCGCGGACTCCGCCGGCACACCCCACGTCGTGATCAGCTACGTGCCGGGCAGGTTCACCCAGTGCGTCTCGAACTACGCACAGCAGCGCACCCAGTACGGCCGCACCTTCCACGTCGTGCGCAACGCGAACGGCACCTGGACCAAACGCGAGGTCCCGGTCCCACCGGGCAGCACGCAGCGCACAAAACTGGTCTTCGACCGCAACGACAACGCCTACCTGGTGATGCCGCGCGGCCGGATCGTCTCGGCGAGCAAGGCCGAAGGCTGGAAGGACTGGACCCTGGTCTTCGACCGGCCGTCGATGAACGCGTTCGGCGAGGTCAACGTCGACACGTCCAGAGTGGCGGTGGACGGCGTCCTGTCGTTCCAGTACCAGCAGCGCTCGACCGGCACCACACCGTCGCCGATCCGGGTGATCGACGTTCGCCTCGGCTGATCGTCAGCCGCGAGTCGATGAGCTCCGTCCCGCCGGAATCAACGCTGTCCTGGCAGCGAGCGGCGCGGCGCCGACCGCTTCGCGTTGCCGGGCAGCGGGTTCGGCGAGCCCGGCAGCGACGAGGCCCGGATCATCAGCTCCGGGAGGATAAGGGCCCGTTCGACGGGCCGACGGCTGCCCTCGAGGAGGCGTGCCACCAGCATCTCCACGGCCATACGGCCCACCAGCGCCTTCGGCGGCCGCACCGCCGTGATGGCCGGATCGGCGAGATGGGCGACCTCGTCGTCGTAGCTGACGAGCGCCATGTCGTCGGGAACGCGGACCCCTCGCTCCGTCAGGTACTGGAGCAGCGAGATGGCATCGGGATCGCTGTGGACGATGAGTGCGGTGGTGCGTGAGTGGCGGCAGCCATCGAGGATGTCGCTGATGATCCCGCGGTGCCCGGGCATGCTGAGCGCGATGCTCTCACGTATCAGGAAGTCGTCGGGGAGGCCGAGCTCGCCGCAGACGCGGTGCCAGCCGACGGCGAGGTGAGCCGACGTGGGGCTGCCCTTGGACAGGACGAGCCCGAGGTTGCGGTGGCCGAGCGCATGCAGGTGCCGGACCGCCATCTCCAGGCCGAGCGCGTGGTCGCTGCGCACCCATTCCAGCTGGTGCGGCGTCGGGGTCCACTCGGGTGTCTTGCGCTCCACGAAGACGACGGGGATGGGCAACTTGCTGATCCAGTCGATCATTTCGTTCGTCTCGCGCGGGTCGGGGCCGTCCAGGTTCGGCGCCAGCAGCAAACCCTGCACCTGGCCCGATTCAGTCAGCCGGACGATTTGCCTGCGGTCCTCCGCCCGGTCGTAACTGGAGCCGCGCAGCTGCATGTTCACACCGTGCGCGGCCGCGGCCTTACGGGCGCCGCTGACGATCTGCGGCCAGTAGAAATCCAGCGAGGGAACCACCATCCCGAGCGTGAACGCGGGCGTCTTGAGCCGTCGTCGGCGCACCGGCTCCCGCTCCAGCGCCGACGGCAGCGTGGCCCCGCCGTGCACCCGGGTCAGCAGACCGCGATCGGCGAGGGCGGCGATGTCCCGCCGGATGGTCAGCTCGCTGACCGACAGCTCCCGGGCGAGATCGCGTACGCGAACGGCCCCGTGCAACCGAAGCTGGTCCATCAGCCTCTCCCGGCGCTGCACGGCGAACATTTGCTGCGTTCCGATGGACCTCATGGGTCGTCCCCTCCCGTTCGGTACGGACCTGGGTGCCATGTTCGGTTCTGGTCGGACTATGTCGTATGTGTTCGAGCTCTGGTGGCTACGTATGGGCGACCACTATCTCTGACTCAGCGTCATCCGGCTGGAACTCTCAGGAAACACAAACGGCACCCGTCCTGGTGGCGTGTCCCCGAGGCGGAGGAGCACGCACTTGATGCAGTCCAAGCCTCGCGCGCTGATCGTGATGAGCAAGTCCAGTTCGAGGCGCACTTCGACCGGGACCGGCTGCGGCGACTGGCCGACTCGGTGACCCTGGAGGAGCCGTGCTGGACCCACGACGTCGACGGTGAGTCATCCCGCGAGCGGCGGGCCCGCGCCGAGGTGCTGCTCACGTCATGGGGCGCGCCCGCGCTGACCTCGCAGCGGCTCGCCGCGGCCCAGGTTGCGCGCGGTACTGCACGGCGCGGGCAGCGTGCGCGACCTGGTCGGCCAAGAGGTGTGGCAGCGAGGGATCCGGGTGACCAGCGCCGCGGACACCAACGCCGTCCCCGGTGGCCGAATACACCCTGGCGGCGATCATCTTCGCGGGCAAGAAGGCACCGTTTCTCGCCGCCGACTACGCTCCGCGAAGACCTACACCATCAGCGCCGAGGTTGTCGCCGGGACAGATGTACGCGACCGGCATCGCCGACTCGCCCGAACCCTCGCCCCGTTACCGGAGGAGTCCCTACCCGGCTTCCTCTTGCGCCTCTCGTACCGACTGGAGAGCTCCCCCTGACGCATCACCGAGCTCCTCGGCCTGGGGCAGCGCCACAACGACATCGCGTACGCGCATCTGCGCACCCTCCCCGCCGCGCTGGCCCAACAGTTCGCCCATCGCGCCCACGTGAGTATGGAAGAGGCACACGCACTCACGCTGCAGCGCTTCGCGCAGACATACCCCGCCCTGCGCAAGGTCCGCGCCGATACACCTCGGATGGGCGGAACCGCACTCGCCCAGTGGACCTCGTCACAAGAAGTGTGACCGGGCTCGCTAGTTGGCACCAGGCCACGTTCACGACCTGCACTGATGCCAAGTAGCTTCAGTGGCCGGAGTCGCGGAATCAGCGAAATAGTTGGCACTTTTACAGCACAGGTTATGAGGCGTTTGTCGCCATAGCGGGGCCAGAGATCTTCGGCGGCGACAGCGGCCCGGCTCTTGGAGTGAGGGACGCTGGTGAACGGGAAGCCGCTCGCACAGTCCCGCATCGTGATCGGCGCCGCCCGCACAGTCCAGGGGGACGCGTACGCGCGCAGCTGGAGAAGTGGCGCCTCACGGACATCCCCGTGGACACTGCCAACCGTCTCCAGGGCCATGAGTCGAAATCACCCTCGTCTGGCACCCGCTCTCCGGCCGCCAGGTCGCCTCCGCCTTCCATCTGGAGACCGGCCTCCTGTGCGTCCTGCTCTCCCGCCGCTCTTTCGCCGACATCGTCGTGGCCCGCGCCGGCATCACAGACCTCTTGGACCGGCGTTCCCGCAGCAGCCCGGTCTACCTCGACGTACCTCCGAAGCCTGAGCGGTGTTGCGGCATCACCAAGGACGAGCCCTTTCCCCGGTTTCAATACCGACTCCCCTTCAGCAGGGAACTCGTCTTCGACGACGCTCTCGTCCGCGAGATCTCCGAACGCCAACTGCGCCGCCTGGCAGAGATCGACGGCTTCCACGAGGCCGCCGACCTGCGCGACAGTTCTCCTCCGCGGTCCTGCCGCCGTGGTGCCGCAAGTCCCCGAAGGTCAGCGAGGTGCTGCCGCTGCTCTACCTGCACGGCCTGTCATCGGGTGACTTCGTTCCGGCGCTGGAGCAGTTCCTCGGCTCGGCGGCCGGGCTCTCGCCCGCCACCATCACCCGGCTCACCCAGCAGTGGCAGGCCGATCACGCCGCCTTCAAGGACCGCGACCTCGCGGAGGTCGACTACGTGTACGTGTGGGCCGACGGCATCCACCTCAACGTCCGCCTGGAAGAGGCCAGAGCCTGCGTGCTCGTGCTCATCGGGGTCCGCGCCGACGGGTCCAAGGAACTGGTCGCCCTCAAGGACGGCTACCGCGAATCCTCCGAGTCATGGGCCGACTTGATGCGCGACTGCGCCCGCCGGGGCATGCGCGCCCCGGTCCTCGCGGTCGGCGACGGCGCCCTGGGCTTCTGGAAGGCCCTGGCCGAGGTGTTCCCCGAAACCCGCGAGCAAAGGTGCTGGGTTCACAAAACGGCCAACGTCCTCGACTCCATGCCGAAGTCCGCGCAGCCCGGCGCGAAGAAGGCCATCCAGGACATCTACAACGCCGAGGACCGCGACCACGCCGAGGCAGCGATCACAACCTTCGCCAAGCTCTACGGCGCGAAGTTCCCCAAGGCCGTCAAGAAGATCACCGACGACCAGGAGCAACTGCTGGCGTTCTACGACTTCCCGGCCGAGCACTGGATCCACCTGCGGACCACGAACCCCATTGAGTCCACGTTCTCCACCGTCCGGCTGCGGACCAAGGTCACCCGCGGCGCCGGCTCCCGCACCGCTGCCCTGGCGATGGTCTTCAAGCTCGTCGAGTCCGCCCAGGCCCGCTGGCGGGCAGTGAACGCACCCCACCTCGTCGCCCTCGTCCGCGCCGGAGCCCGCTTCGAACGCGGCCAGCTCATCGAGCGCCCCGAGCTCAGCGCAGCCTGAGCCACCTCAACTGATCCACAACTCTTGACAATGACTCGAGCCTAGACACGACTCGGGACTCCCTGCGACCAGAATCTGCGCACCGTGTCTCAGTACGCACGATCATCTAGTGGGAGACACGAACGCACAGCACGCCCGCCACCAGCCCTGAGGAAGCAGCAGGTCAGCCGCCTCAGACAGTCTGCAAGCCAGGTCCGCTACCCTCCGGTCCGCACCTCGCTACGGTGCCAACTGTCCCGCTTTTGTGCCAACTAAAAAGCCTCGTCACAGCGAGACTAACGCCGTACCCGCGGCATCCCCAGGCCGATCCACGAGATGATCTCGCGCTGTATCTCGTTGTTGCCGCCGCCGAAGGTGAAGATGACGGCCGAGCGGTAGCCGCGTTCGAGTTCGCCGTGGAGGACCACGCCCGTGGAGCTCTCCTTGAGGGTGCCGGCGGTGGCGACGACCTCCATGAGCCAGGCGTAGGCGTCGCGGCGGGCCTCGGAGCCGTAGACCTTGACGGCGGAGGCGTCCTGTGGGGTCAGGGTACCGTCCTGGGCGGCGCCGACCATGCGCCAGTTGAGGAGTTTGAGGGCGTCGAGCTTCACGTGGGTTCGGGCGAGGCGGCGGCGTACCCAGGGGAGATCGATGACACGGCGGCCGTCGGCGAGTTTGGTCTCCATGGCCCAGCGCTGGACGTTGTGCAGGGAACGGATGGCCATGGTGCCGTGGGCGGCGAGGGTGACGCGTTCATGGTTGAGCTGGTTGGTGATCAGGCGCCAGCCCTTGTTCTCCTCGCCGACGCGGCGGGAGACGGGCACGCGGATGTCCTCGTAGTAGCTGGCCGTGGTGTCGTGGCCGGCGAGGGTGTTGATCAGGGTGCAGGAGTAGCCGGGCTCCGTCGTCGGGACGAGGAGCATGGTGATGCCCTTGTGGGGTGGGGCGTCGGGGTCGGTGCGCACCGCCAGCCACACCCAGTCCGCCGTGTCGCCGTTGGTCGTCCAGATCTTCTGGCCGTTGACGACGTACTGGTCGCCGTCCCTGACCGCGCGGGTCTTCAGCGAGGCCAGGTCCGTGCCGGCGTCGGGTTCGCTGTAGCCGATGGCGAAGTCGATCTCGCCGGAGAGGATGCGCGGCAGGAAGTACGACTTCTGCTCGTCGGTGCCGAACTGCATGATCGTCGGGCCGACGGTGTTCAGCGCCATCAGCGGCAGTGGGACACCGGCCTGGGCGGCCTCGTCGAAGAAGATGAACTGTTCGATGGCGGTCAGGCCCCGTCCGCCGTACTCCTTCGGCCAGCCCACGCCGAGCCAACCGTCGGTGCCGAGGCGGCGGATGGTCTCGCGGTAGTACCGTTTCTGCGCTGCCGGGTCGGCGTGGCGGGTGTGGGCGCCCTCCGGGACCAACTCGGCGAAGTAGGCGCGTAGTTCGGTGCGCAACCGCTGCTGCTCGGGCGTGTGTTCGAGGTGCACGGCGCCTCCAGGCTCCCCAGGGCCGACCTGACCGCGCACACGCTAGAACGTGTTCCAGTAATTGGGAACACATGGGACCGAAACGCGGGTCGGACGAGGCTCCGAGGAGGCGGACTCAGCCGAGGGTGGCGAGGAAGTCCGTGCAGGCCTGGGCGCACTCGCGGCAGGCCTTGGCCCCTTCCTCGACACCCGCGTGGGCGTCGAAGACGTGTGCGGTCTCCAGGCACACGGTCCGGCACCACTCCACCTGGACACGGATGGCGTCCTCGTCGAGGCCGGGCTGTTCGGAGAGCACCCTGCAGGTGGCGTCGCACACCTCCGCGCACATGATGCCCTTGCGTCGCATCTTCTCCTGGTCTTCGGGCCCGTCCGGATCGGCGAGGCTCGCCCGCAGCGCGCAGGCACGCGCACACTCGGTGCATGCCTGCGCACACGCGAAGCGGTCCTCGAGGAACCGGATGAGCTCCTGCTGGGATGTCGTCGTCGAGGTCACGACGAGCGGGTAGCCGGAGCCGATCCCACCAAACACGCAGGGCCACACAGCGCGGGGAGGCACCCCCGACGACGCCCCCGCCGGTTCCCCCGGTTCCGTTTCCGTGCCGTGGGACGGGGCACCCGTCGACTCCCGGCGCTTCACCACGGTCGGCCGTGCACGGAGATCCGGTTCACTCAACGCATTGGGGGTATTCATCCCTTATGAACATGGAATGGACTGATATAGCCGCAGAACGAAGCGTCCTGGGCGGTATCGCACCGTTCCTTGCCGGTGTCGTCGTGGTGGCCATGCTGCTCGGTGCCGTGTGGCTGGGCGCGCGTGTACGCGCTCGTGAACCGCGTCGACCGCGGCCCGAGGAGCAGCCCCGGATGCCGGAAGGCGGGCCCGTCCGCGAGGAGCGGGCGAACCGCGAGCCGGACGAGATCCCGCAGAGCGACAACCGGCTGACCCCGTACGAGGTGCACGGGAACAAGGGCTCCCGCCCGAGCGAGGACACGGAGCGGCCCCGCTGGAGCAAGGGCGGCAGCGGTTCGTTCGGGAGCGGCGGCCTCGGCGCCCACTGACCGACGTCGTCAACACGGCCATGGCGCCACCCCCGACCTGGGGTGGCGCCATGGCCGTGTTCCGTCGCACACCCTCGCGAGCACGCGGTGCGACGGCTAGGCAGGGGTGTCCAGCGGCAGACCGGTGTAGTTCTCGGCCAGTTCGGCGGCCGCGTGCCGGGAGGTGGCGACCCGGTCGAGCAGGGAGAGCTGCAGCTTGGTCTCGAACGGGGACTGCGCCGGATCGGCGTGCAGGGTCGTGGTCATGAAGTAGGAGAAGTGCTCCGCCCGCCAGACCCGCCGCAGGCATGTGTCGGAGTAGGCGTCGAGCAGTTCGGTCGAGCCGGTCTCCTTGAGTCGGGTGAAGGCGCGGGCCAGCACGATCACGTCGGTGGCAGCCAGGTTGAGCCCCTTCGCGCCGGTGGGCGGCACGATGTGGGCGGCGTCACCGGCCAGGAAGACCCGGCCGTACCGCATCGGCTCGGTGACGTGGCTGCGCATCGGCAGAACCGCCTTGGAGGTGACGGGCCCGCGCTTGAGCCGCCAGCCGGGGTTCGCGGTGAGGGCGAAACGGGCGTCCAGCTCGTCCCAGATCCGCTCGTCGGACCATTCGGCGGGGTCCGTGCCGTTCGGAACCTGGAGGTAGAGGCGGCTCACGGACCGCGATCGCATGCTCGCCAGCGCGAAGCCGCGCTCGGAGTGGGCGTAGATCAGCTCGTCGTAGACAGGCGGGGCGTCGGCGAGGATGCCCAGCCAGGAGTAGGGGTACGTCCGCTCGTACGTCGTCCGCACACCGTCCGGGACCGCGTCCCGGGCCACACCGTGGAAACCGTCGCAGCCGACCACATAGTCGCAGGTCAGGGTCTGCTCGCGCCCCTCGTGGGTATAGCGGACGACCGGACGGTCGCTGTCGGCGCCTTCCACCGCGCGCACCTCGGCCTCGAACAGCAGGGGCCCGCCGTCGGCGAGCTGGAGGGCGATGAGGTCCTTGACGACCTCGGTCTGGGCGTAGACCCAGACGCGGCGTCCGCCGGTCAGTTCGGGGAAGTCGACGCGATGGGCGCGCCCGTCGAAGCGCAGCTCGATACCGTCGTGGGGCATGCCCTCGGCGTCCAGCCGCGCACCGGCGCCGGCGGCGCGCAGGACGTCGACGGTGGCCTGCTCCAGGATTCCGGCGCGCTGGCGCTGTTCGACGTAGGCCCGGTCCTTGCGCTCCAGAACCACACTGTCGATGCCCGCGTTGTGCAGTAGACGCGCCAGCAGCAGGCCCGCCGGGCCGCCGCCGATGATGCCGACGGTGGTGTGCATGAGTACTCCTCGTCGTGAGGACGAGCCGCGTCCCGTCCGCCGGGCCGACCTTGTTCGTCAGGTGAACTTCACTTCACTGATTTGTTGGCATGAGTGTGCGTCCGGTCCGCTCCCCTGTCAACAGTCACACTGTGCAGAGGGCCGGCCGGGCGGTCAGGTTCCGTCCAGGGGGCGCTCAGTGCGCACCGTCTTGTGTCCGGCGCAGTCGTCGGGCTTCACGGAAGAGGTGGTTCGTGCGGTCGGCGAGTACGCCGCCCAGCAGCAGCTCCGGGACGTAGAAGGACCGCGCCGCGGCGGCCACCTCCCGCGCCGACAGGGCGATCTGGACGACCTGGGTACGTCTGATCTCGTCGATCGAGCTGGCCCAGACGACGCGCCGCAGATCCGCCCACGCCATCGCACTCATACACATGGCGCACGGCTCGCCCGTGGTGTAGAGGGTGGTGTCGGCCCAACCCTGGTTGCCGTGGCGGCGCATGTAGTCGTTCATGGCGACCACCTCACCGTGGAACATCGGGTTGTCCGTCCCCGTGTTGACACCGCTCCCCAGGACCTCGCCTGTGCCGGTGTCGACGATCACCGCACCGAACGGCCATTGCGGATTGTTCCGGGCCTGCTCGATGGCCAGCCCCATGGACCGCTCGTGCCCGCCGCCCACGTCCGGGTGGGCAGGCACGTCCGGGAGCGGCTGGCGGGACGGGGCGAACGACACGGCGGCTCCCGCCGCCGCGGCGCCCCACCGGCCGACAAACTGACGCCTGCCCGAGTCCATGCACGTCTCCTCACCCGAAACCGTCGACTCCGCAGGGTAGCCGAGTCCTCACGGATCGTCTCGGGTCGGTCCCGGCGGGAGGTGACGGGGGATCCGCCGCGGGGACGTCAGTCAGGCGAGGGGTCAGACCCACCAGCGGCGTCACCACGTCACATCCTCACTGTCAGGCGAGGAAGTGGAAACCGGGGTGGGGATGCATCAGGAAGTCGTGGTGGGAGATGTTCCACGCGTAGGCGCCCGCGAGGGCGAACGCCACCCGGTCCCCGGCCCGCAGCCCCGGCGTGTGGGCGTCACGGGCGAGGAGGTCCTTCGGGGTGCACAACTGTCCGGTGAGGCTGACGTGTTCCCCCTCGGCCGCCGGGCGCGGCCAAGGGTGTGGCCACTCCTCGACGGGGAGTACCGAGCAGGGCTGGTCGTGCCCCTTGGTCGCCGGGGTGCGCAGATGGTGGGTGCCGCCGCGGACCACGGCGAACTCCTCGCCGTGGCTGCGCTTCACGTCCAGCACCTCGGTGGCGTACCAGCCGCAGTAGGCGGTCAGTGCCCGGCCGGGTTCGATCCGGAGGGTCAGTTCGGGATGGGCGGCGGCTAGTCGGGCGAGGCCTTCGCCGTAGGTCTTCCAGTCGAAGCGGCACTCGGGGTGCGCGTAGTCGACGCTCATGCCACCGCCGACGTTCACCTCGGAGAGTGGGACACCGAGTCCTGTCGCCCAGTCCACGATCGAGCGGGCCACGCAGACCTGCTCGGGTGCGTCGAGACCGCTCGCCAAGTGGGCGTGGACGCCGAGCAGTTCGAGGTGCGGGTGGGTGCCGTCCGTGAGGAGGCGCAGTACGTGCGGTGCCTGCGCGGGGTCGAGGCCGAACGGCGTGGGGCGTCCGCCCATCGCGAGCGAGCTGCCCGCCAGGGAGCCGTCCGCCACGGCGAGGTTGAAGCGGAGCAGTACCCCGACCCGCTCCCCCGGCGACACCTGCCGTGCCAGTTCGGCCAGCACGCGCAGGTCGTGTTCGCTCTCCACATGGAAGCGCTCGACGCCGTGCGCCAGGGCGGCGCGGATCTCGTCGGGGGTCTTGCCGGGGCCACCGAAGGCGAGCGGGCGGCCCGGTACGGCCTTGGCGACCTGGGCGAGTTCGCCGCCGGAGGAGACCTCGTAGCCGTCGACGTACGGGCCGAGCGCGGCCAGGATCTCCGGCTCGGGATTGGCCTTGGCCGCGTAGTACAGCTCGACACGTTCGGGGAGGGCGGCGCGTACCTGTGCGGCGTGTTCGCGCAGAGCGGTCAAGTCGTAGACGTAGGCGGGCAGATCGGTGGGCGGCAGGGACAGGACACGGTCGCGTACGGCGGAGGTGGGAAGGGTCATCGGGGGCTCCTGGTCCATCGAGGGCTCCTGGCTCATCGGGTGCCCCAGCGCAGGACGTCCTCGGCGAGGGGTGAGGGCAGACGGACGTAGCCGGCCTCGCGGTCGGCCTTGCGTTCCCAGCGGGTGAGCAGATTGGTCTTGGCGGGCAGCGGGACGCCGGCGAGCAGGGCGGCCAGGCGGGGCGGGCAGCCTTCCTGGTCCGCGTAGGCGCGGATGGTCGCGCGGACGGCCGCCCACAGGTCGGCCTCGGTGTCGGGGTGCAGGTCGGCGAGGGCGGCGAGCAGTTCGGCGACGTGGTTGACGAGGAGGCAGTACACGACACGGTCCCAGCCGCGCCGGGCGTCGTAAGACATGGGGCCGGCGACCTCGGGCGGGAGGGCGGCGAGGGTGTCGGCGTGGTGGTCGGGGACGAGCTTGGTGCCTTCCAGGTCACGGAAGAGGACCTGGGCGGGCATGCCGTCGGTGTCGACGCAGATGAGGACGTTCTGGAGGTGGGGTTCCAACACGAGGCCGTGGTCGAAGTAGGCGGAGAGCACCGGTGGCACGAGCAGCCGCAGATAGGCCTTCCACCAGGTCAGGGCGGCCTCGGGGCCCGCTCCGCCGAGGAGGCGGGAGATGTGGGCGGCGCTGGTCGGGTACTCGTCGGCGACGGCTGCCGCGAGCAGCGGGACGGTGCCGGGCAGCAGTCGCCGGGACAGGCCCTCGCGGACGATCACGCCGAAGCCCTCGAGGAGGGCCTGGTCGGGGGTGCCGTCGGGGCCGGGGACGGCGAGGCTGCGGTAGGCGGGTTCGCGGAGCATGGCGCTGCCGGGGAAGCGGGTCTCCAGGTCGGCGAGGGCCGGGGCAAGGAGGCGGGTGAGGGCAACGGCACCGGAGAGTTCGTAACTGGCGTTCTTGCGCAGGCAGTTGGTGATGCGGACGTTGAGGCTGAACTTCAGGAAGGAGTCACCGTCGAAGAGGGTGCGCACCGAGGCGGTGGCCGCGTACTCGTGTTCGCCGGGACCGAGGTCGAGGATGTCGCCACGGCCCAGCGCCTCGCGCAGCAGCGGGTGTTCGCGCAGCATCTCGTACTGCCACGGGTGGGTGGGCAGCAGGCGGTAGCCCTCGGGGACGTCGCCACGTTCGCGGTCGAGCACGGCGGTGGCACCCGGCTCGGCGCTCTCCTCGGCGATGAGGTGGTCGCGGACCGCGAGGTGGCGCAGCGGGAAGGAGGCGCCGGCCTCGGGGGCGTAGGACTGCCAGGCGTCGGCGTCGCCGGTGCGGGCCTTGGGGGTGGGGTGGAAGCGGTGGCCGAACAGCAGGGACTGCTCGGAGGCGAGGTACTCCGGGAGGCCGTGCGGCTCGGCCTCGCGCCCGGCGAGCGCGGTGGCGAGGGTGCGGTGGCTGGAGTCGATCTGCTGCAGGAACTCGTCGTTGCGCAGGCCGGTGCGCAGGGACAGTTCGTCGTGGGTGTACTCGGCGAGGCGGCGCCAGTCGAGTGCCGTCCACCCGGTGCCGGACTGCTTGTGGACGGGGCCGGTGAAGCGGTGGGCGCCCAGCAGGGACGTACGGCGCAGGGCGACGCGGAGCAGCAGGCCGCGGCGGGGCAGGCGCAGCAGCAGATGGCCGTCGATGACGGCGGTCTGGTGTTCGGGGCCGGACACCTCGCGCAGCAGGCAGTTGAGGAGGGTGTGGGCCACGGCGTCGTCGGCGGTGGGGAGGGTGGGCAGATGGGTGGTACCGAGCGAGTCGGTGAGCGGGGGCATTCAGTGGCTCCAGCGGGTACGCGGTCGTGGGGGAAGCAGGGTCGCGAAGACGGTGAGTGCGGCTACGCCGCCGCCTATCAGCACCGGCGCGGCGGGGCCGAAGCGGGCGCTGCCCACGGCGGCGGTCACCCCGGCGGCGACGGCGCCGGCCTTGGAGAAGAACTCCAGGGAGCCGAACATCCCGCCGGGGGCGCGTCCCCGGGCGCAGTCGGCGGCCAGGACCGACAGGCCGACCATGCCGAGGGTGAGGCCCGCGCCGAGCAGCAGCCGTACGGCGATGAGGGCGGGCAGGGTGTCGGCGACGCCGTGCCCGGCCAGGCCGAGGGCTATGAGGGCGAAGCCGGTGGCTATGCCGGGGCGGGGGCGGGTGCGTATCGACCGGTGCACGGTCATGGCCGACAGCAGGTAGCACAGGTGCGGCAGGGCGAACAACAGGCCGGAGAGTGCGGCGGAGGCGCCCGGGAGGCGGTCCTCGACGAGGGATATCAGGTAGGGGAAGGAGATGACCGTGGAGAACACGAAGGCGAACTCCAGCGCGTAGAGCCTGCGCAGCGCGGCTGCGGGGGCCACGTCGAGCGCCACGGTCTCCTCCCGCTCCGGCTCGGTGGTCTCGCGCGGTTCGGGCAGGGCTGCCAGGAGCAGGGCGGCGGCGAGCGGGAGGAGCGCGAGGAGGGCGTACTGGCGGTGCGGGGACATCCAGGGCGACAGCGCGCCGACCACGATCGGCGCGAAGACGAGGGCGGCCCGTGCGCTGCCCTGCATGAGGGTCAGCGCCTTCGACAGGTGCGGTCCCTCCAGAGCGGCGCCCAGATAGCCGTTGGAGGCCGCGAAGGTGCCGCCGAGGATGCCCTGCAGTACCAGCGCCAGCGTGAACATGGTGAGCGAGTCGGCCCAGCCGGCGATCAGGAAGGAGAGCGCGAGGCCCAACTGGGCCCGCAGCAGCAGCCGTTTGCGTCCGAAGCGGTCGGCGAGCCGGCCCCACAGGGGTGCCGCGATCGCGCTGAACACGGTGGGCACGACGTACAGCACTCCGGCCCAGCGGGCCGCGCGGTCGCCCAGCTCCGGCAGAATCTCGGTGAAGTACGGCGGCAGACCCAGCGCGGCGAACGACGCCACGAAGTAGCAGGCGGCCACGGCGTGCACCTGCCGGCGGCCGAAGGCGGGGCGCGACATGGCGAGCGCCTCGGTGGTCATGCCGAACCACCGTCCAGACGCAGGTAGTTGGGTCCTGTGGTGTAGTGCTTGTTGATGTCGGTGGCGCCCGACCGCTCCTTGCTGAGCAGGGTTCCGGCGGTGACCATGGCCTTCACCGGCAGCTCGGGCGCGTTCAGCACCCGCTCGCGCAGTACGGCTCCCGCGGCACCGCCGAGCCGGTCGACGGCCTCGGTGAGCCGGTCCCGGACGAGGCGCAGCAGCTCCGGCAGCGGGGCGCGGCCGTGCCGGGCGAGCCCGAACGCGTAGGCGCCGGCGCACAGATGGACCGTGATGGTGGTGAACACGTCGGCCACCGCCCGGTCGTCCGGGCCGAAGGTCCGCCCGTCGTCGAAGCCCCAGGTGCCGTCGCCGTCCCCTAGCCTGGCGGCCAGCCGGGCGCGGTTGACGCGCGGGCCGTCGTTGTCCTTCAGCAGCAGCCGGAGGTCGCCGGCGTCCGGGCCGAAGACCAGGGAGACGTTCTGCTGGTGCGACTCCAGTGCGATCCCGTAGCCGAAGAGCGTGGTCTGCCAGTCGAACAGCAGGGTGAGCACCGTGTCGAGCAGGGCGGTCACGTCACCGGCGTGGAAGCGGTCGGCGAGATGATCGACGACCAGTCCCCCGCCGGGTGCCTCGGCGAGCAGCGCGGCCATGGGGACGACGACCGCGTCGTCCAGATGCGTCGGGTAGCGGCGGCACAGTACGGCGAGCAGTTCGTGCCCGGCGTGCGCGTACACCGTCTCGTCGGCGTGCAGCACACGGCCCTGGAAGCGGGGCTCCCGCTCGATCACGGCCGCCAGCAGCCGCTGTCCGGCAGCGCCGTCGACGAGGGTGCCGGGCTTGATGGAGCGCTTGTTGCGCAGGCCCAACGTGGCGGTGGCGAGGGGAAGTTTGAGATGCAGCGACGGGGCCGCGGCGGGCGCGACCGTACGCATGGACAGGGTGGGCGTGACGGAGAGGTACGCCCGGTCGGCGAGCACGGCACGGTCCGCGAGTCCCGCCTCGCGCAGGGCCGCGTCGAGGGGTGCGCCCACGGTCAACGGGTGCACGGGCAGAGCGATATGGGTGTGGTCGAGGTCGGCGAGCCCGAGCCCCGACGGGGTGGGCCAGCCGTCCGGGAGTTCCCCGGCGACGGTGACCGACTCCCGGGGCAGAGCGAGCCAGTGGAGCGGGAAGTCCGGATGGAACTCGGGTGCGTGGCCGCGCAGTTGGTGATCGTCCAGGCCCGAGCGGCCTCGCGCGGTCGGGTAGACGGGGTGGTCGAGGCGGGCGGCCAGGGTCTCGTACGCCAGACCGCCGCGCAGTCCCGTCCAGTCGGCCAGGTCGGTGCCGTAGAGCTCGATGAGGCCGTCGGCCACCTCCTGCGCCGTCTCCTCGTGCAGCCGCATCGTGGCGAGCGTCTGGCGGCACTCCTCGGCGTAGGCGTCGAAACCGTCGCGGTCGACGGGCTCAGCCAGGGTGCGCAGCTCGGAGAGGACGCCATCGCAGGTGGTGAGGCGGGTGCCGGCCGACTCCCGTACGAGGAGTGGCAGTCGGGCGGTGTGCGTGTGCTGGAAGCCGTCCTCGGTGACGGGCAGCAGCAGGGCGTCGTCGTCCACTGGCAGGCGGAGCCAGGGGCCGTCCGGGAGCTCGACGAGGGTGGCACGGGTGCGCAGACCGACGACGTCCTCGCGGAGCAGGGCGCCGAGCACACGGGTGAGCAGCTCGGCCTCGGTGGGGTCCGTGGGCGTGGGCGTGGGCGTGGGGACGGTGGCGACGGTCGTCACGGCTGGATCTCCCAGCGCCGGGCGGCGAGGAACTCCGCCACCACCCGGTCGACGGTCTCCTGACCGGTGCCGGTGGCGCGGAGGACGCCGAGGTAGTCGCGGTTGGTCGAGTACAGCTCGTGCCGTTCACCGACGGTGCGGAGCGGACGGTACGTCAGGTGCACGCCATCGACGTGGAGTTCGGTCGCGGCGGGAGCGGCGACGAGGGTGCCCGCGCGGTCGGCGCAGGGGTATTCCAGACGGGCCGCGCCGTCGCGCCGCAGGTCCAGGTCTGCGGGCAGGGGCTCGCCGAGGTGGGTGCGGAGGATGTGCTCGAAGAGCGGGACGTCGAGGAGCTGGGCGAGCAGCAGGTCGCACTGGTCGCCGATGGCACGGTAGTTGACCTCGATGACGCGGGCCCGGCCGTCGTGCACCACGAACTCGGTGTGGCAGGCGCCGAATCCGACACCCAGCGCGTCCAGTTGGGTGAGGATCTGCGCGACGACCGGCTCGGGGTGGGCCGGGACGAAGGTCAGCCGCTCCTCGATGAAGTACGGCGGCGGGGACAGCTCGGTGTGGAAGCCTCCGAGGACGTGCCGGACACGGCCGTCGCCGAGGGTCTCCAGGGTGTACAGCTCGCCGGGCAGGTACTCCTCCACGACGAGGGTGGCGCCCGGGCGGCGGGCCAGGATCTCCTTGCCATGGGCCACGAGGGCGGCGGCGGTGTCGACCAGGACGACGTCCTCGCTGGCGACGCCTTCGCGGGGCTTGACGACACAGGGGTACGGGGCGTCGACGACGAGTGGGCCGGTGAGGTCGGCCGGTTCGGTGATCTCGGCGGACCAGACGGTGTCCACGCCGGCGGCGGCCAGATGGCGGCGCATCTCGCCCTTGTCCTTGGCGCGCAGGGCCGCCCGCCAGTCCTTGCCGGGGAGCCCGAAGTACTGGGCGGCGAGGGCGGCCTGGGTCTGGAGGTGGTCGCTGTTGGTGAAGACCGCGTCGGGCCGCAGGTGGGTGGAGATCCTGGTGACGACGGCACGGAAGTCGCGTACGTCGCACCGCAGGATCTCGATGTCGGGGTAGACGGCGTGGTGCGCGTCGGGCTGGTCGGTGAGGATCGTGACGTCCAGGCCGAGGCGGGCGGCGGCGGGCAGGAAGCCCTCGGTGACGGAGTCGGTCGGGTTCAGGGCGAGCAGGTACAGGCGCATGGGGTGGTCCACGGCTTCCGCTGGTGGGTGGGGGGTGGGCGGGGCGGGCCCGGCTCGTGGTGGGACCCGCCCCGGGTGCGGCGGGAGTTACGGCTTGGGCAGTTCGACGCCGGTGGCCTTGGCCACGTCGGCGAGCATCTCCTCGGCCGCCTGGACGCCGATGCCGGACATCCAGGTCTCGTCCGGGACCTCGAAGACCTTGTCACCCTTGACGGCGGGCAGGTCCTTCCAGACCGGGTTGGAGGTGACCTGCTTCTGCTGGGTCTTGTCCGGGGTGTCGGCGGTGGTGACGAAGATCAGGTCGGCGTCGGCCTGGTCGATCTCCTCCGGGCTGACGTCCTTCATGGTCACGGCCGGGTCGTCGGAGACCTGCGACTTCGGGCGCTGGAAGCCGATGTCGTCCAGGACGACGCCGCTGTAGGAGTTGGAGGCGTACAGACGGGTCGGGCCGGCGACGAAGCGGACCACGGAGACGGTGGGCAGGGCGCCGTCCTTCTCCTTGACGGCCGCGCCGAGCGCCTCGGCCCGCGTCTCGTACTCCTTCAGCTTGGCCGCGGCCTCGTCCTCCAGGCCCAGCGCCTCGGCGTGGACCTTGAGGTTCTCCTTCCACACACCGCCGGTGGTCTCGGTGAACACGGTCGGGGCGATGGCGCTGAGCTTGTCGTAGACCTTCTCGTGCCGGACCTTGGACGACAGGATCAGGTCGGGCTTGAGGGAGGCGATCTTCTCCAGGTTCGGCTCCAGCAGCGGGCCGACGTCCGTGGTGTTCTTGAGGTCGCCCTCCAGGTACGTGGGGAAGCCACCCTCGGTCTTGAAGTGCGGGGCGACCGCGCCGACGGGGTCGATACCGAGGAGGGTGACGTCGTCCAACTCGCCGGTGTCGAGGACGACGACCTTCTTCGGCTGCGACGGGATCTTGACGTCGCCCATCACGGTCTTGAGGGTGCGCGGGAAGGCGGCGCTGTCGGCGCCTGCCTGGGCGGTGTCGCCCTCCTTCGTGGCACCGCCGTCGCCGCAGGCGGCGAGCAGGCCCGTACCGAGGACGACGGCGAGCAGCGCGGCGCCGGGTCGGCCGAATCCGCGCAGGGGGGAACGCTTGAGCATGAGGACGGTCTTTCTCTCGACGTACGGGCGTACGGGTGTACGGATCTACGGGCGCACCGGCCGCGCCTCTGGGTCCCAGGGCGTGCCAGAGGTGAGGGGTGAGCGGTCAGGCGGGGGCGGGCGCGGTGGTGTGCCGTACCGCGCTGCCTTTCGGGACGACCAGCGGTGTGCCGGTCTCCGGGTCGGGGATGACCCGGCAGTCCACGTCGAACACGGACTTGACCAGCTCCGCGTCGAGCACCTCGGCCGGTGGACCGGCGGCGGCGAGGCTGCCGTCCTTCAGCACGACCATGTGGTCGGCGTAGCGGGCGGCCTGTCCGAGGTCGTGCAGCACCATCACCACGGTGCGGCCTGCCTCGGTGTGCAGGGCGGCGACCAGGTCGAGGACGTCGAGCTGGTGCCGCAGGTCGAGGAAGGTGGTGGGTTCGTCGAGCAGGAGCAGCTCGGTGTCCTGGGCCAACGCCAGGGCGATCCAGGCTCGTTGGCGTTGTCCGCCGGAGAGCCGGTCCACGGGCTGGTCCCGCAGCACGGCCGTACCGGTCCGCTCCAGTGCCTCGTCCACGGCCTTCTGGTCGGCGGCCGACCAGGGGCTCAGCAGCCGCTGGTGCGGGTACCGGCCGAGCCGTACGAGCGCCTCGACGGTGATCGCCTCCGGGGTGACCGGCTGCTGCGGCAGCAGGCCCATGCGCAGGGCCAGCGCGCGGGCGGACATGCGGTGGATGTCGGAGCCGTCGAGCGTGACCGTGCCGGCGGTGGGCGCGAGCAGTCGACTCAAGCCTCTCAACAGGGTCGACTTGCCGCAGGCGTTGGGCCCGACGATCGCGGTGACGGCCCCGCCGGGCAGCGTCAGGTCAAGTCCACCGACCACGCGCCGGTCGCCGTAGCGCAGGTCGAGGCCCTGCGTGGAGAGCTGGTTGGTGGGGGTCATGCGGGGCTCCTGGGGGCGGGCGGCGACGGGCGGGGGTGGTTTTCGGGTGCGGTTTTCGGGTGCGGGTCCGGTGAGGGCTGGTCGGGCAGTTCCCCGCGCCCCTGAGGAGCAGGGGCTACGTCCCGTGCTTTTCGGCCCGCGGGGCCGTCGCCCTTCAGGCCCGCAGGGGTCCGGTCTTTCAGGGGCGTGGGGAACTGCGCGATCAGCCCCCAGCCATCCGCACCCGCACCCGCACCCGACGACGCACCGCGGACATCTCCCACCGACCGCGCCCTCATGCCCCACTCCCCCGCACCGGGCTGCTCTGCCGGAACATCAGCACCAGCAGCCAGGGGGCGCCGAGGGTGGCGGTGGCGGCGCCGACCGGGAGGCCCTCGATGGGGAGGAGGTGCTGGACGACGAGGTCGGCGGCGAGCAGCAGGACGGCTCCGGTGAGGGCGGCCAGGACGAGGGTCGCGGCGGTCGGCGGGCCGGTGAGGAAGCGGACGATGTGGGGGACGGCGAGGGCGACGAAGGTGACCGGTCCCGCAAGGGCGGCCGCCAGCGAGGCCAGGGTGACGGCTACCAGGAGGAGTTGGAGTCGGGCGGCTGAGGTGTTGAGGCCGAGGGCGCCCGCCGAGTCGTCTCCGAGGTCGAGCACGGCCAGGCGTCGGTGGGTGACCAGCGCGGCGGCGAGGGCGAGCAGCACGGCAGCGCCCGCGCCCCAGACCTCCGTCCAGGTGCGGCCGTACACCGATCCGGTCACCCACTGCAGCGCCGAGCCCGCGAGTTCGGCCGGGAAGCGCACGATCATCAGGTTGACCGCGGCGGCGAGGCCCGCCTGGACGGCGAGGCCGGTGAGGACGAGCCGGGTGACGGGGAGCCCGGACCGCCAGGCGAACACGCCGAGCAGCAGGGCGGCCAGCATGCCGCCGGCCAGCGCGCCGACGGGGACGAGTAGTTGGGAGGCGCCGGCGGCCAGCAGCGCGACCGCGCCGAGCGAGGCGCCGCCCGTCACGCCCATCACGTCCGGGGAGGCGAGGGGGTTACGGAACAGCCGTTGCAGGACGCAGCCGGCCGCGCCCAGTCCGGCGCCGGCCACGAGGGCGGCGACGGCGCGCGGCGCGCGGAACTCCTGCACCACCAGCACGTCACCGGCGTCACCGAGCCCGACCAGGGCGCGGAGGGCGGTGGACGCGGGCAGATCCATCTCGCCCGTGGAGACGGAGACGGTGAGCAGCACGAGCAGGGCGAGAAGGCCGGTCGCACCGTACGCGAGGAGACGGCCACGGCCGGGTACGCGGCGCGTGTCCTGCCGTGCGACCGCCTTGTAGGTCAGCGTCATCGGGCGACCTTCCGGGCTAGCAGGGCCAGCAGGGGCGCGCCGAGGAACGCAGTGACGATGCCGACCTCCAGTTCTGCGGGGCGGATGACCAGACGGCCCAGGATGTCGGCCGTGAGTAGGAGCAGGGGGCCGACGATCAGACAGGCGGGGACCAGGAGTCGGTGGTCGCCGCCGAGGAGCGGGCGGACGAGATGGGGTGCGGCGAGCCCGATGAAGGCGACGGGGCCGGCCACCGCGACCGCCGATCCGGCGAGCAGGACGACCGCGATGCCGCCGGCGAGCCGGATGCGGGTGACCGGTACGCCGAGCGCCTGCGCCGAGTCGTCGCCCAGGGCGAGGGCGTTCAGGGCGGGTGTGACGGCCAGGGCGAGCAGCAGGCCGAGGACGAGGGTCGGCAGAACCGGCCACAGGGTGTCGAGCCCGCGTCCGGCGATGGAGCCGGCCAGCCAGAAGCGTGCCTCGTCGAGGGTGCGCTGGCTGGCCAGCATCACCGCCGACGTCCAGGACAGCAGCACGAGTTGGAGCACGGTGCCGCCGAGCGCGAGGCGCACGGGGTCGATGTCGCCGGAGCGGCGTGCCAGCGCCTGGGCGAGGACGGCGGCGCCGGCGGCCCCGGCGAAGGCGAACCACAGGTACTCGACGGGGTCGGTGAGCTTCAGCGCGAAGATGGCGACGACGACCGCGAAGCCGGCACCGGCGTTGATTCCCAGGGTGGTCGGCGAGGCGAGCGGGTTGCGGGTGACGCCCTGCGCCACGGCGCCGGCCACACCGAGCGCCGCGCCGACGGCGAGACCGATGACCGTGCGCGGTAGCCGAAGCCCCGTCACCACCAGCGCGTCGCGGCTCTGTCCGTTACCTGACAGCGCGTCAAGCACGGTGGACAGGGGCACGGAGCGGGCTCCGAGGGCGAGGCTCAGCGCGGCGCAGAGCGCCAGCGCGCCGATTCCGCCGAGGAACAGGGGCAAGTGCCTCAGGGCACGCGGGGGCGCGCCGATCGGCGCGGCCCGTTCGGTCGCAGTCACGAAACGTGAGCTTAGGTTAGGCATGCTTTAGCCTTCAACGGCCGTGAGTTCACTGTGACCCACGCCGCTTTTGATCAACTCGCAAGTAACTTCGCTGGTCATCAACGCGATTCACCGCTCCACACCCCGTATGGTCATCAACACGCGATCTTGCAGCTAAGGTAAGGCTTACCTCCTCCAGATATCAAACCTCTCACGCTTTGGAGTCACCGATGACCGTGGCATCCCTGGAGCACGTCCAGGCCGACACCGCCACACGTGTCCCGGAGCTCCTCGCCCCCTCCTACCGCCGCCTGGACGCCCTGTGCGAGGCGCTGTCCGTGCGCGTCACGGAGCGCGGCCGATCGGTCGCCCGGACACCGTCGGCCGGCCGTGCGCTCGCAGGCCAAGTGCCCGCACGGACGGTGGACTTGATGAGTGGCCCGGAGCAGATGGAGGCCTTCGTCGAAGCGGAGGCCTTCCGCATCCAGGACCGCTACGACCACACCGCGCCCCGCCACGTCGCCGCCTCCCGCGCCCTGCACGACTACGCCTGGTCGGTCGGCCTGCTGATGAGCGGAGTCTGGTACCTGGAGCGCCGGGTGCCCCGTATCGCCCCCGGAGACATACGGGTCGACCTCGTGTCGGGCACGTTCGAGATCACCCCCGGTGACGACCTCGTCTGTCTGCCGGAGGACCAGGCGGCAGCCCTGCCCGGGGTGCGTACGGTCGCCCACCAGGAGGCCCTGCGGGCCGAGTTGAGGGCCGCCGTCGCGGACCACATGGGCCCGGTGCTGGAGGCGATCGGCCCGTATGCGCGTCGGGGTTCGCGCGCGCTGTGGGGCCTGGTCTCCGACGACCTGGTCTCCGGGCTCTGGTACCTGGGCCGCGCGCAGGGCGACGAGGCCGCCGGCGTACGGGCGGCCTCCGAGGTCCTGCCCTCCCCCCACGCCCCCTTTCCCGGCGGCGCCGACTTCCGCTTCCTGCGCACGAGCGACGGCCGCGAGCACCCGACCCGCACCCGTAAGGGGTGCTGCCTTTACTACACGATCCGCCCGGCCGAGGCCTGCTCCACCTGCCCCCGTACCTGCGAGGCCGAAAGACTGCGCCGCCTGGAGGGTTGACCGCCGTCCGGCGCCCCGCTTCGACGAAGTTGCTGAAGCCGCCGTTGCGCCGGGCGGTGCCGCTGACGGCGTCGTTGATCCGCTCCAGCGGATACACCTGGTGTTCGAGCGGGCTGAGGCCGAGCAGCCCGGCCGCGACCAGGTCGGCCATGCCCTGTCCCTCTCCGGAGGTGAACCACGCGGAGCCGATCAGCCTGAGCTGCTGGTCCATCATGCGGTGGACGTCGCCGGGGACGTTCCCGGCGACGGCACCGATGTTGACCGCGACGCCACCGCGCGCCATGGCCCGCATGCCCGCATGCCCACGCGGAACGTCTTCGTGCGGGACGCCGGGACCGAGCGCGTCGATGCAGATGTCCGCGCCGTGGCCCCTGGTCTCGGCGCGGACCCGTGCGTCGAGCGGGCCGTCGTCGAGAGGTGCAGGCGCAAGCGGCCGCAGCGCCCTATGTGCGCGCCGGCGGCGGCCGGGCGCCCCCCCGTTCGTCGCGACGGTCGTGCTGACCTGTCTGGCCATGTCCTCGCGGGGGCTGGTCGCCGCCAACGCCACGGCCCTCGCCACCGCACGCGCCCTGCACGCGCCCTGCACGCGGTGGGCACACAGCGGGCACGCTGCAGTTGGGCCTGGCCGCGCTCGTCGCCCCGCTCGTGGGCCTGGGCGGCGAGGACACCGCGCTGCCCATGGCCGCGGCCGTGATCGCCTCCGCGTGTGTGGCGTGCCTGGGCGGTCTGCTGCTCTCCCGCGACGACCTTGACCCGCGCGGCGACGCCCCGGCCGAAACTTTCGACCCGTCACCGAGCCGCTGGGCGATTGACGTGCCTCGCCGCAGATAGCAACACTCTTCGACGGGTTTCCCACAGGAAGCGTCAAAAGCTAACGGCTCTGGAGGTCGGCTTGCAGGAGTACGCCGGTTACGTCTTCGTCTACTTCACCGGCGAGGGCAGCCCGGACGGCGAGCGGGTCCGGTTCGCGCTCAGCAGGGGCAACGACCCCTTGCGTTGGCGCGAGCTCAACGGCGGTGCGCCGGTGCTCACTTCGGACCTCGGCACGCGGGGTCTTCGCGATCCGTTCCTCGTCCGCGCTCCGGAGGGCGACCGGTACTACCTGATCGCCACCGACCTCAGGATGCACGGCGAGCCGGACGGCGACTGGGATCAGGTGCAGCGCACCGGCAGCACCTCGCTGATGGTGTGGGAGAGCACCGACCTGGTGCACTGGACCGACCGCCGACTGGTGCGCGTGGCCCCCGACACCGCCGGCAACGTCTGGGCGCCCGAGGCCTGCCACGACGCCGACCTCGGCGAGTACGTCGTCTTCTGGGCCTCCAAGGTGTACGCCGAGGACGACCCGGACCACACCGCCGACACCCACGACAGGATGCTGTACGCGACCACCCGCGACTTCCGCGTGTTCAGCGAGCCCCGCCTCTGGAACGACCCCGGCCACTCGGTCATCGACTCCACCGTCGTGCGGCACGGCGACACCTACTACCGCTTCACCAAGGACGAACGGGGCAACTCCCCCGCCGTTCCCGGCGGCAAGTTCATCACCGTGGAGAAGTCGGCCGAACTGTGCGCCCCCTCGTACGACTTCGTGGCCGACCGGATCGGGCAGGGGGCGATCGAGCAGGGCGAGGGGCCGATCGTCTTCAGGTCGAACACGGAGGACCACAAGTGGTACCTCTTCGTCGACGAGTTCAGCGGGCGGGGTTATGTCCCCTTCGAGACCACCGATCTCGACTCCGGCACGTGGACACGGTGCGAGGCCTACGCCCTGCCGCCGGGCGCCCGGCACGGTTCGGTGCTCCCGGTGACGCGGGCCGAGTACGACCGGCTCCTCGCCTCGTTCGCGCCGAAGGCGTCCGTCGTCGATGCCACCGTCCCCGACGGCCTGAAGGCGTACGCGGTCGTCGACGACACCGCCTCGAAGGTCGTCCTGCCTCTGCATCCCGGCACCGAACTCGACGGTCTCGCCCCGGAGTTCGGCCTGTCCTCGGACGCCCGGATCGACCCGCCCTCCGGCACTCCGCGCGACTTCCGCACCCCCCGGCCCTACACCGTCACGACGCCCGACGGTACCGGTCGCACCTGGATCGTCGAGGCCGTGCACATGCGCAGCCCTCTGTTGCCGGGACTGCACGCCGACCCCAACATCCAGGAGTTCCATGGTCGTTACTACGTCTATCCGACGACGGACGGCTTCGAGGGCTGGGGCGGGACGCGGTTCGAGGTGTACTCGTCCGACGACCTGGTGACCTGGGAGAACCACGGGGTGGTCCTCGACCTGGAGTCGGACGTGAGCTGGGCGGACCGCTACGCCTGGGCCCCGGCGGCCGGGGAACGCGACGGGTCCTACTACTTCTACTTCTGCGCCGAGCAGCAGATCGGTGTGGCGGTCGCGGACAGTCCGACGGGCCCCTTCCGGGACGCCCTGGGCCGTCCCCTCGTCGCACGGGGCGACTACGAGGGCCAGATGATCGACCCGGCCGTCTTCCGGGACGACGACGGCACGACCTATCTCTACTGGGGCAACTGCGAGGCGTACGGGGTGCCTCTCAACGAGGACATGGTGTCGTTCGACCCGGCGCGGGTACGGCGTTTCACTCCGGGCGACTTCCGGGAGGGCGCGTTCGTCCTCAAGCGACAGGGCGTCTACTACTTCATGTGGTCGGAGGACGACACCCGCAGCGAGGACTACCGGGTGGCGTACGCGACCGGCCCGTCCCCGCTCGGCCCGTGGACCGAGCGGGGGGTCGTCCTGCGGAAGCGGCCGGAGTACGGGATCCTCGCCACCGGCCATCACACGGTCGTGAACGTCCCCGGTACCGACGACTGGTTCATCTGTTACCACCGCTTCGCGATCCCGGGCCCCGGCACTCCGCGCGGTGACGGCATGCGTCGCGAGTCCACCCTGGACCGGTTGGTGTTCGCGGCGGACGGCTCGATCGAGGAGGTCGTACCGACACTGGAGTCCATCGACCCGGTCTGAGACCCACCGATGGTCAGTCCAGCGTGACACCGGCGGCGACCGGCAGATGGTCGCTGCCGGTGGCGGGCAGGGTGCGGATGTGGGCGACGGTCGCCGAGCGGGCCATGACCTGGTCGATCCGGGCCAGCGGGAAGGCGGCGGGGAAGCTGAGGGCGAAGCCCCGCTCCGCCACGTTCATCCGTGAGGTGAGCGGACGCAACCCACGGTCGTCCACGGTGCCGTTGAGGTCACCCAGCAGGATCACCGGATCGCGCCGCTCGGCGGCTACGGCCTCGCCCAGCAGGCCCGCGCTCTCGTCACGCCACTGGGACGCGAGACCGCCCGCCCCGACGCGGACCGAGGGCAGATGCGCGACGTACACGGCGATCTCACCGTACGGCGCGCGGACCACGGCCCGCAGTCCGCGGCTCCAGTCCGTGGTGATCCCGCGCGGTCTGATGTCCAGTAGCCGGGCCTCGGTCAGCGGATACCGCGACCAGAGTCCGACGGTGCCCCGGACCGCGTGGTACGGGTAGGCCGGGGAGAGGGTCCTCTCGTAGACCGGCAGCGCCGTGGGCACCAACTCCTCCAGCGCGATGAGATCGGGCCCGGCGTCGGCCAGGGCGTGAGCCGTGCCCGCCGGATCGGTGTTCTCGTCGCTGACGTTGTGCTGCACCACCACCAGGTCGTACGCGCTCGCCCCGGGGCCGGGCAGGAGCAGCCCGCCGAAGAGGTGCGTCCAGGCCGCCACCGGCAGGAGGAGAGCCAGCAGCGCGAGGGCCGAACGGCGCACGAGTCCCACACCGAGCAGGACCACGACCACCAGGCCGAGCCAGGGCAGGAACGTCTCCAGCAGACTGCCCAGGCGTCCCACGGAGTTGGGGACCGCCCGGTGGAACGCCAGCAGCCCGGCCGTCAGGACCGCCAGGGCGGCGGCCACCCGTCCCGACGCCCCGACCGGGCTGGTCGGCTTCACCGGGTCACGGCCTCTGCCACCACCGTCGCCAGGGTCTCGCGGGCGTACCGGGCGAAGGCGCGTGCCCGGTGGGTGGGTGTGACGGTAGCGGCGTGGGCGATGACGACGTGGATCTCCTCCGGCGAGCGGACCGTCGTGCAGGTGAGGCCAGCCTCGGCGCCCGTGGCGTAGCCGGTGGCGTACAGGAAGACGAGGTCGCAGGCTCCGTCGAGAAGGCCTCGCCGGATCGCCTCCTGGGAGCCGTCGACGAACCGCAGGTCGACGGCGGGGTGGAGGCGGGTGAAGCCGTCGGCCAGGGGCGGGATCAGGAACGGGGAGAGCGTGGCGCAGCAGCCGATCGTGAGCCGGCCGGCGAGCTGTCCTCGCTCCGCCCTGGCGCTGGTGCTGCGGTCCTCGGTGAGGGCCGGCACCGCGTGGGCGTGTTCCAGGACGCGGGTTCCGGCCTCGGTGAGGAAGACGCCCTTGGCCCGTCGCCGTACCGGCAACTGCGCCCCGAGCCGGCGTTCCGGATCGGTGATCGCGGCGCAGAGGGCCGCCCGGGAGGCGTGGCAGTGCACGGCGGAAGCGCTCATGGAGCCCGTGTTCGCCACGGCCAGGAAGTACTCCAGCTGTCCGAGCGAGAAATCAGCGGTCATGGCCGTCCCTCAGTCGTGCGGTGCCTGCCCGCTGACCCTGTGGTCCGCGTGGCTCAGTGCCTCCACGACCAGGCGTCGCAGATGGCCGTCGCTGAGGCTGTAGTAGATGTGGCGGCCCTTCCTGCGGGTGTCGACGAGGCCGGCGAGGCGCAGCTTGGCGAGGTGCTGGCTGACCGCCGTCCGGGAGGCCTCACAGCGTTCGGCCAGCGAACCGACGTCCGACTCGCCCTCGGCGAGCAGCCACAGCAGATGCAGCCGGGTGACGTCCGAGAGCATCGCGAAGACGCCGGTCGCCTCGGCGAGCCGTGCGCTGTCGGGGGCGCGCAGATGCGCACCGGCTGCAGGTGACACGGCGTGGCGTTCAGGCATGGGTCCAGCCTAGAGCCATGGGCCGCGGGCCAGGGCGGGGCAGACGCTCGGCTTGGCCATCATGTGCGCAGATGCGCACATGATGGCTACACTCGTCCGTATGCTCGCCGTCCTGCGCCACCGCACCTACCGGCACCTCTTCACCGCCCAGGTCATCGCCCTGGTGGGCACGGGGCTCGCGACCGTGGCGCTCGGGCTGCTGGCGTACGACCTAGCGGGCGCCGACGCCGGTTCGGTGCTGGGTACCGCACTCGGGATCAAGATGGTGGCGTACGTCGTGATAGCCCCGGCCGTCGGGGCGGTCGCCGACCGGCTGCCACGTCGGGCGCTCATGGTGGCGGCGGACCTGGTGCGCGCCGGGGTCGCCGTGTTCCTGCCGTTCGTCGGCGAGGTCTGGCAGGTGTACGTGCTGGTCTTCCTCCTGCAGTCCGCCTCGGCCGTGTTCACCCCGACGTTCCAGGCCGTCATCCCCGACGTCCTGCCAGACGAACGCCGGTACACGCGGGCGCTGTCGATGTCGCGGCTCGCCTACGACCTGGAGAGCCTGTTCTCCCCCGCGCTCGCGGCGGCGCTGTTGTCCGTGGTCACCTACGACTGGCTCTTCACCGGCACGGTGCTCGGCTTCCTCGCGTCGGCCGCGCTGGTGGTGTCCGCCGCGCTGCCCGTTCGGACCGCCCGTCCGAAGGCACCCGACGGTGGCCGTGTCGCCCGCACGGGCATCCCCCTCTTCCTCGCCGTCCCCCGGCTGCGGGCCCTGCTCGCCCTGAACCTCGCGGTCGCGGCGGCCGGCGCGATGGTGACGGTCAACTCCGTGGTCTACGTCCGCGATGTACTGGGGCTGTCGGAGGGGGCCGTGGCGCTGGCGCTCGGGGCGTACGGGGCCGGGTCGATGGTCGTGGCCCTGGTGCTGCCGCGTGTCCTGGACCGGGTGCCGGACCGGGCGGTGATGCTGCCGGGCGCCCTGTCGCTGGGTGTCGTCTTCGCCGGGCTCGGGGTCGTCACGGAAGTGTCGGGCGGGAGTTGGCGGCTGCCCGCGCTGCTCGTCGTCTGGGCCGCGTTCGGTGCCGCGTGCTCGGCGGTGCTCACCCCGGCGGGACGGCTCGTCCGCCGCTCGGTGCCGCCCGGGGAGCGCACGGCCGCGTTCGCCGCGCAGTTCTCCCTCTCGCACGGCTGCTGGCTGCTCACTTATCCTCTGGCCGGGTGGCTGGGGGCGGCCGCCGGACTCGACTGGACGGTCCTCGCCCTGGGTTCGATCGCCTCGGCCGCCGCGCTGCTGGCCGTACGGCTGTGGCCGGCGTCGCCCCCCATGGCCCACGTGCACGCGGACCTGCCCGTCGGGCACCCGCATCTGGTCGGCGCCCGGCGCGTAAGGGCGGGCTGGCGGCACAGCCACGGCCGGCTCGCGGACGGTCTGCACGCCGGAACGTAGGCGGAACCGGCACCGGGGGCGGGACCCGGAACGGAACCCGCGCCAGGCGTCGGCGGGCACGCGGGGCGCCCACCCGCGGATCTCGCACCCTGGGTGCCACCCGTGTGGCACGCTGAGTGCCGCCGTGATGTCACACGCTGAGCGCCGCCCGTACGGTCTGCTCGGCGCCCGTGCCGCCGTCGCCCGACGAGGTGACCCGGCCCGCTTCGAGCACGTAGTACCGCTCGGCCGCGCGCATGGCGAAGCCCACGTGCTGTTCGACGAGGAGGACACCGAGACCGCCTCGGCGGGTCAGGGCGAGGATGGTCTCCTCGATCTCGGCGACGACGGAGGGCTGGATGCCCTCGGTCGGCTCGTCGAGGAGGAGGAGCCTGGGGCGGGTGATCAAGGCGCGGGCGATGGCGAGTTGCTGGCGCTGGCCCCCGGAGAGAAGGCCGGCACGGCGGCCGGACAGCTCCCGCAGGACGGGGAACAGGTCAAGCGCCTCGGCGACGGCCTCCCTGCCGTCCGCACGGCCGTCGGCTACCAGCCGCAGGTTCTCGGCAGTGGTGAGGTGCGGGAAGGACTGCTGGCCCTGGGGCACGTACGCCATGCCCCTGGCCACCCGCTGGTGCGGGGCGAGGTGGGTGATGTCCTCGCCGTCCAGCAGCACGGTCCCGCTCCTCGGCTTGAGCAGGCCCATCGTGGCGCGCAGGAGGGTGCTCTTGCCGGCGCCGTTGTGGCCGAGGACGGCTCCGACGCCGTCCTTCGGAACGGAGACGGTCACACCGTGCAGCACGGTCGTCCGGTCGTAGCCGGCGTGAAGGGAGTCGATCTCCAGCATGGCGTCAGGCCTCCTCGGCGACGGGGACGGGAGCGGCGAGCGGTGCGGCGGCGGGCTCCGGTTCCGACGCGCGGCCCAGGTAGACCTCCTGGACCTTGGGGTCCGCCTGGACCTCGGTGACGGAGCCCTCGCTGAGGACCTTGCCGGCGTGCAGGACGGTGACACTGCGGGCGAAGGAGCGCATGAAGTCCATGTCGTGTTCGATGACGACGACGGTGTGGTCCTCGCTGACGCGTCGCAACAGCTCGCCGGTGGCCTCGCGTTCGTCGTGGCTCATCCCGGCGACCGGCTCGTCGAGCAGCAGCAGCCGTACGTCCTGGACGAGCAGCATGCCGATCTCCAGCCACTGCTTCTGGCCATGGGCGAGCACACCCGCCGGACGGTCCCGCAGCGCCGTCAGACCGGTGGTCTCCAGCGCCCGGGTCACCGCCTCCGGCACCCCCTTGCGGCGCCGGAGCAGTGTCAGCGGGCCGCGTGCGGCGCCCGCCGCGATGTCGAGGTTCTGCAGGACGGTCAGTTCCTCGAAGACGGTGGCCGTCTGGAACGTACGGCCGATGCCCCGGCGGGCGATCCGGTGCACCGGCTTGCCGATGAGTTCCTCACCGCCGAAGCGGACCGACCCGGTGGACCTGACCAGTCCGGTCACCGCGTCGACGAGTGTGGTCTTGCCGGCGCCGTTCGGTCCGATGAGGAAGCGCAGATCGCCGGGGCGGATGTCGAGGTCCACGCCGTCGACGGCCTTGAAGCCGTCGAACGTCACCCGCAGGTCGCGGACCGTCAGTCCCTCGCCGCTCATGCCGTTCCTCCTGTCGGGGCCGAGGCCTGGTTCTGGGCCGGGGCCTGGTTCGTGGTCGTGGCCCCGGTCCTGGGCGTGCGGCGCCCGCGCACCACGCTCGCCAGGGACGCGAGGCCGCCGGGCAGGAAGCCGACCGCCAGCACGAACAGCAGGCCTTGGAGATAGGTCCATGCGGCGGGGAAGGCGTCGGAGAGGGTGCTCTGCGCCCAGGCCACGGCGACGGCGCCGAGGACCGCGCCCACCAAGGAGGCCCGGCCGCCGACGGCCGCGCCGATGACGAAGCCGATGGACGGGACGATGCCGATCAGCGCCGGGGAGATGATGCCGACCGCCGGGACGAACAGAGCGCCCGCGAGGCCCGCCATGCCGGCGGCGACTACGTACGCGACGAGCTTGACGTTGGCCGGGTCGTAGCCGAGGAAGCGGACCCGCTCCTCGGAGTCCCGTACGGCGACCAGGAGTTCGCCGTAGCGGCTGACGAACAGCTGACGGGCGGCGGCCATCAGCAGCAGGAGCACCACGGCGATGATGAAGTACACCATGCGCTGGTTGACCGGGTCGTTGAGGTCGTAGCCGAAGAAGCCCTGGATGTCGGTGAGGCCGTTGGTGCCGCCCGTGGTGGCCTGCTGGCCGACGAGCCAGATGGCGAGGGCGGCGGCCAGTGCCTGGCTGAGGATCGCGAAGTAGGCGCCCTTGACCCGGCGACGGAAGACGAAGAAGCCGAGCAGCGCGGCGACCGCCATCGGGAGCAGGACGGTCATCGCCAGGGCGAAGACCGGGTTGGCGAAGGGCTGCCACCACCAGGGCAGGGTGTCCCCGGTGCCGTACAGCTGCATGAAGTCGGGCAGTGTCTGGCCGGTGGCGGCGGCGTCGGCGAGCTTGAGGTGCATGGCCATGGCGTAGCCGCCGAGGCCGAAGAAGACGCCCTGGCCGAGGACGAGCAGCCCGCCGCGGCCCCAGGCGAGGCTCACGCCGACCGCCACGATCGCGTAACACAGGTACTTGGCGAGGAGGTTGAGCCGGAAGTCGGAGAGGGCGAGCGGGGCAACGCCGACGAGGAGGACGGCGGCGAGGAGGAAGGCGCCGGGCACGCGGAAGCGTTCCAGGAGGGAGGCCGGCGGCTCGGCCACGGGAGCCGTCTTCTCGGGGATGGGTGTGGTCGTCGTCATGCCAGACTCCGGGTGCGCAGTGTGTAGAGGCCCTGGGGTCGCCACTGCAGGAAGGCGACGATCGCCACGAGCACGATGACCTTGGCGACGCTGACCGTCGTCGAGTACTCCAACACGGACTGCAGGACGCCGAGGGCGAAGGCGGTGATGACACTGCCCTTGAGCTGGGCGACGCCACCGACGACCACGACCAGGAAGGCGTCGACGATGTAGTTGGTGCCCATCGTCGGGCCGATCGGGCCGACCAGGGTGAGTGCGACACCGGCCACGCCGGCGAGGCCCGAGCCGATGAAGAACGTCGTACGGTCCACGCGCTCGGTGGCGATGCCGGACACCTCGGCGAGGTCGCGGTTCTGTACGACGGCCCGGATGCGGCGGCCGAGCGGGGTCAGCCGCAGGATCAGGGTGAGGCCGAGGACGCACAGCAGGGCGAGGCCCAGGATGAACAGCCGGTTGTTCGCGAAGGTGATACCGCCTACCGAGATGTTGCCCGTCAGCAGCTCGGGGGCGCGGGTCTGGACGTTGGGGGCGCCGAAGATGTCACGGGCGAGCTGCTGGAGCATCAGGGAGACGCCCCAGGTGACCAGCAGGGTGTCCAGGGGGCGGGTGTAGAGGCGGCGGATGAGCAGCCATTCGAGCAGGGCGCCCATGGTGCCGGCGACGAGGAAGGCCAGCGGCAGGGCGAGGAGCAGGGAGACACCGGCGCCGCTGATCGACTCCTGCAGCACGTAGGTGGTGTAGGCGCCGGCCATGATGAACTCGCCGTGCGCCATGTTGATCACGCCCATCTGCCCGAAGGTCAGGGTCAGACCGAGAGCGATGAGCAGGAGGACGGCACCGATGCTGATGCCGGTGAAGGACTGGTTGAGGATGACCGTCATGGAGCGGCTCCGGGTCGGGGGTACGAGGTTCCTTGGCGGGTGCGGGTCGGTGGGGGGTTGCTCGCGCAGTTCCCCGCGCCCCTGAAAGGTCAGGCCTTTTGCGCTCCTGAAAGATCAGGCCGCGCACCCCTGAAAGATCCGGCCCTGCGGGCCTGAAGGACGACGGCCTGCGGGCCGAAAAGCACGGGGCGCAGCCTCTGATTTCAGGGGCGCGGGGAACTGTGCGAGCAACCCCACTCACCGTCAGATTCAGGACAGCCCGGCGGCCCAGTCGTACCCCTTCAGATACGGGTCCGGCTCGATCGGCTTGCCGGAGTTCCAGACCTCCTCGATCAGGCCCTCCGACCCGATCCTGCCGATGCGGGCGGTCTTGTAGACGTGCTGGGTGGCGCCGTCGACCGTCACCTTGCCCTCGGGGGCGTCGAGTTCGATGCCGTCCGCCGCCTTCTTCACCTTCGCCACGTCGAACGAGCCGGCCTTCTCGACCATCTCCTTCCACAGGTACACGGATATGTAGGCGGCCTCCATCGGGTCGCTGGTCGGCTTGTCCTTGCCGTACGCCGCCTGGTAGGCCGCCACGAACTTGGTGTTGGCCGCGCCCGGGGTGGTCTGGTAGTAGTTCCAGGCGGTCAACTGGCCCTCCAGGTACTGGGTGCCGATGCTCTTGACCTCCTCCTCGGCGATGGACACCGAGAGCACCGGCAGGCTCTTGGCGGTCAGCCCGGCGGACTTGTACTCCTTGAAGAAGGCCACGTTGCTGTCGCCGTTGAGAGTGTTGAACACGGCGTCCGCGCCCGCGTCCTTGACCTTGTTGACGATGGTGCTGAACTCGGTGGAGCCGAGCGGGGCGTAGTCCTCGCCGACCACCTTCATGCCCTGGGCCTCCGCGTAGGCCTTGATGATCTTGTTTGCGGTGCGCGGGAAGACGTAGTCGCTGCCCACCAGGTACAGACGTGTCAGGCCCTGCTTCTTGAGGTAGTCGAGGGCGGGCACGATCTGCTGGTTGGTGGTGGCTCCGACGTAGAAGATGTACGGGGACTGCTCCAGGCCCTCGTACTGCACGGGGTAGAAGAGAAGCGACTTGTAGCGCTCGAAGACCGGCTTGACAGCCTTGCGGCTGGCGGAGGTCCAGCAGCCGAACGTGGCGACCACCTTGTCGTCGGTGATCAGGGCCTCCGCCTTCTCGGCGAAGGTCGGCCAGTCGGAGGCGCCGTCCTGGCTGATGGGCTTCAGCTTCTTGCCGAGGACGCCACCTGCGGCGTTGATCTCCTTCACCGCGAGCAGCAGCGCGTTGTGGACGGTGACCTCGCTGATGGCCATGGTGCCCGAGAGCGAGTTCAGCAGACCGACCTTGACGGTGTCGCCGGAGGTGTCCGCCTGGGCGCCGGAGGACGGCGTGGCGCTGCCGGTCTTGGCGCCGCACGCGCTGAGGGCGGCGGTCGCGCCGACCGCCGAAGCGCCCGCGAGGAGACCGCGTCTGCTGATACTGAACCCGGACATGCAATACCTCCTTGCCCACGAAGGGCGTTGCGAAGGGGAGCGGAAGTGCGTCCACAGCCTGCGAGCGAAGTGTTTCCCTCGTGTTTCGGGGCAATTGAAGAACAGTTTCCAGGGGAAGTATTTTTCGAGGTCACAGAAGATTTATTACTTCCTGTGGAAAGGTTGTTCCCGGCTTCGCCGTCAGGGGCGCCCTGTTCGCGGGTAGGCTCGGGGCATCCCCGTGGCAGGGGCGTGGGAACGCGAGTTGAGGAGAGCGATGGCGAGGCGGCCCCAGGAACTGCTCCATCTGCTGACCCGTGCCGAGCGTCTGTCCGTGCGCCGAGTCCAGTCCGTGCTGGACGGGTTCGACTGCTCCGTGGAGACATGGCGGGTCCTGGATCTGCTCTCCGACGGGCAGGGCCACAACATGACGGCCCTCGCCGAGCACGCCTTCCTCCCGGCGCCGAGCCTGACCAAGCTGATCGACCAACTCGTCGACCAGAACCTGGTGTTCCGTCGCGTCGACCCCACCGACCGGCGCCGCGTCCTCGCCCACCTCACCCCACGGGGCATGGAGCGCCGGCAGCTGCTCGCCCGTGAGGTACGGGCGGACTGGGCCGAGCTGGAGCCCCTGTCCAGCGAGGAGGACGTCAAGCGGCTGGAAGTCCTGCTGGACCGGCTGGCCCGGGCCCTGGAGGGCCGCAACGACGACGGCCGGGGCGGAATCAGCGCAGGTCGTACGGAGCGCGCAGCTGGGCGAGCACGTTGAAGTCGTGACCGTCGGCCCGCGCCAGGTAGATGCGCTGGCGCACATGCCGGCCGTCCAGGCGCAGCAGGCCGCGCGGCCCCTCGTACGAGACGCGGTCGGCGGCCGCCCCGATCGCGGCCACGTCCAGCGCGCGTGCCCGCTCGATGAGCGCGGCGAGCAGCAGGACGCCCTCGTAGCAGGACTCGCCGAGACTCCCCGGGACCGGCGCCTCCAGGCCGAAGCGGGCGGCGTACTGGCCGTGGAAGTCCAGGGTGTTCTGATCGGCGAGCGAGGCGAAGAAACCGGCCGTGCTGTAGAGGTCGAGGGTGGCCTCTGGACCGCTGCCCAGCAGCATGTTCTCGTCCATCAGCGTGCTCAGCCGCAGACACCGCCGGTCGAGCCCGGAGGCGGCGAAGGCGCGGTTGAAGCGGACCGCGTCACTGCCGACCAGGAGCATCAGCACCCCGTCGGCGTCGGCCCGCTCGATGCGTCGCAGGACGTCCTCGAAGTGTTCGGTGCCGAGCGGCAGATACGCCTCGCCGCAGACCCGGCCCCGGGACTCGCGCGCGTACCCGCGAGCCGCGCGGGCGGTGTGCCGGGGCCACACGTAGTTGTTGCCGACGACGAACCAGCGGCGCACTCCCCGTGACTCGGCGAGCAGACGCATCGCGGGCAGCAACTGCCAGGAGGGCGTCTCGCTCGTCATGAAGACACCCTGCGTGCGCTCACCGCCCTCGTACAGGGCCGTGTACACATACGGCACCCGGTGGGCGATGCGCGGCGCCACCGCCTGCCGCACCGAGGAGATGTGCCAGCCGGTGACCCCCTGCACCACGCCCGAGGCGACCAGGGCCTCGACGTGTTCCGCGACCCGCCGGGGACCGGCCCCGCCGTCGACCTCGATCAGCCGCAGCTCCCTGCCCAGCACTCCCCCGGCCTTGTTGACCTCCTCGGCGGCCAGCCGTGCGCACGCCCCGCAGGCGGGTCCGAAGATCCCGGCGGGGCCCTGCATGGGAAAGACGAGCGCGACGTTCAGGGTGGAGTCGTCGGCCGTGAACCACTCGGGGGTGTGCAGGCGCGGCGGTGGCCGGTTCATGGCCTCATGATGGCGTGATCGTCATCGGCGCCCCAGGCCGGGCCCAGGATTCGAGACCGATTCGCAGGGAGGGTCGGTGCGGCGGCTGGTCGTCGCACCGCTGGAGGCGGGCGGCTGGTACTCGTAGCGAAGTGGCTGGGCACGGTTCAGCCTGTCGTCCACTTCTCCTCGATCCGTCCGAACCGCCACACCAGCAGGGCGACCGCCCAGGTGACGAAGAACAGGCCGACGACGACATAGCCGACGATGTTGAGGTCGAGACCGGAGACCCGGTCCCAGAACGCGCCGTGCAGGTGCGCCCTGTCGGCGATGAGACCGAGCAGTTCGACCGTGCCGATGAGGAAGGCGACGGCCACCGAGAGGCCGGTGATGGTGAGGTTGTAGTAGACCTTGCGGACCGGCCTGGAGAACGCCCAGTCGTACGCGAAGTGCATGAACGAGCCGTCGATCGTGTCGAGGAGTGACATGCCGGCCGCGAACAGGACCGGTAGGCACAGGATCGCGTACCAGGGCAGCCCGGAGGCCGCGCCCGAGCCGGCCAGCACGAGCAGCGCCACCTCCGTCGCCGTGTCGAAGCCGAGACCGAAGAGCAGGCCGATCGGGTACATCTGCCAGGACTTGGTGAGGGACTTCATCAGCCGGCCGAGGAGCCGGTTCATGAAGCCCCGGCTGTTCAGGTGCTCCTCCAGCGCGGCCTCGTCGAAGGCGCCCGAGCGCATCTCACGGAAGACCTTCCAGATCCCCACCAGGATCACCAGGTTGACGATCGCGATGACGTACAGGAAGGCCCCGGAGACCGTGGTGCCGATCCAGCCGGTGATGTCGTGCAGGCCGGAGCCGTCGTCGCGCACCGGCCCGGCGAGTGTCTTGACACCGAGGGTGAGCAGGAAGGTCAGGACGAACACGATGGACGAGTGGCCGAGGGAGAACCAGTAACCGACCGACAGCGGGCGCTGCCCCTCACCCATGAGCTTGCGGGTGGTGTTGTCGATGGCGGCGATGTGGTCGGCGTCGAAGGCGTGGCGCATGCCCAGGGTGTAGGCGGTGACCCCCATGCCGATGCCGAAGGTCTTGCTGCCGACGCTGTAGTGCTCCGGGGCGACGATCACCACCAGGGTGAACCAGCCGATGACATGCAGCGCCAGGATGGAGGCGGCCATCCCGCCGAGGCTCGTCCACTCCTTGCGCGTCATGGAGGCGCGGACACGACGCCAGGAGAAGCCGCCCGGCTCGGGGGTGGCGGTCGGGCGGGCGGTGTCGGGAACGGTGGCCATGCGGCGTGTGCCTCACTTGGTGTGCAGCGCGGGTCGTCGAGTCCCTTCAGCCTTGTGCGACATCTTGGCAGCTGCAAGAAGGTGGCAGTAAAGCTCATGCCACGTTTCGGTCAGGTCAGGTTCTCCCAGTGGACGGTGCGGTCGCACCAGCGCCCGAGGAGTTCGCGGTCGTGGCCGACGGCGAGCAGGCCAGCGCCGGTGGTGGTCCGGTACTCCTCGACGACGGCGACGAGCGCGGCGGTGGTGGAGGCGTCGAGCATGGCGGTCATCTCGTCGCAGATGAGCCAGCGGGGGCGGAGCACGAGGGCGCGGGCGAGGCAGGCCCGTTGGAGCTGCCCGTCGCTGACTTCGTGCGGGCGTCGGCTCAGCAGGTCCGGCGTGAGCCCTACGGTCGACGCCAGTTCGGCGACCCGGTCCGGTGCCTCCGCTCGGCGCCCGTTGGCGCGCAGGGGTTCGGCGATCAGATCGGTGAGCCGCAGCCGGGGGTCCGCCGAGAGTCTGGGTTGCTGGAAGACGACGCCGAAGGCGGTGCGTTGCTCACGTGGGGCGCGGTGCCTCCAGTGGCGTACGGGTGCGCCTTCCAGGGTGAGCGTTCCGGCGTCGGGGCGGTGCAGCAGGGCGGCGACCCGGGCGAGGGTCGACTTGCCGCAGCCGCTGGGGCCGAGCAGTCCGACGGCCTCGCCGGGGTCGACGGTCAGGGAGACGTCCCGCACGACGGGAGCGCGCCGGTCGTATCCGGCGGTGATGGCGCTCAGGTCAAGCACGGATGTCCTCCGAGGTGGGTGTGACGGGCTGTGGGTCCTTCCGAAGAGGGTCCTCCCGAAGAGGGTCCTTCCGGAGGGAGTCCTCCCGGTGAGGGCTGCGGCCGTGCGGGTGGTGGCAGGCGATGCCGTCGGTCACCGGTGGCGGCGTGGCGCAGATGTCGGTGGCCCGGTCACAGCGGGCGGCGAAGGCACAGCCTGCGGGGAGGTCGGCGAGTTCGGGCGGCATGCCGGGGATCGGGGTGAAGGAGCGGTCGGGCAGGGCTTCGAGCAGGCCCCGGCTGTACGGGTGGCGTGGGCCGGGAGTGCCGAAGAACGTCGTGGCGTCGGTGAGTTCGACGATGCGGCCCGCGTACATGACGGCGACCCGGTCGGCGACGCGCTCGGCCGCAGAGAGGTCGTGGGTGATCACCAGCAGGGCCCGGCCGGTGGCGTCCTCGCCGTCCGAGGCGTCGACGTGACGGCGTAGTTCGTCGACCGTGCGGTCCACCAGGTCGCGGTCGAGGCCGGTGGTGGGTTCGTCGGCGAGCAGCAGGGGGGCGTCGCCGACGAGGGCGAGGGCGGTGGCGGCACGTTGGGCGAGGCCGCCGGAGAGTTCGTGCGGGTACCGGTCGAGGTGGTCCGCCGGGAACGCGGCTCGCTCGGCGGCCGCTTCGGCGGCGTCGCGCAGGGCCGCACGGCCCCGCACACCGGTGAGTGCAGCGACCGTCTCCTCCACCTGCGAACGGATCGTGCGTACGGGGGTGAGGTGCGCCGCCGGGCTCTGCGGGACGAGGCCGATCAGACGGCCTCGCACCGTGCGGGCGAGGGTGCGTTCGTCGGCGCCCAGCAGGTCGAGCGCGCCGAGCCGGGCCTCTCCCCTGGTCTGCGCGTTGGCGGGGAGCAGTCCGAGGAGGGCGGACGCCAGAACGGACTTCCCACAGCCGCTCTCCCCGATCAGGGCCAGACACTCACCGGCCCCGACGTCGAAGGACGCGTCGGTGACGGCGGCGACACGGCGTCCGCCGGGCATGAGGAAGCGTACGGAAAGCCCGCGCACGGAGAGCACGGCGGGCCGCCGGGCCACGGCGACGCTTCCGCCGACGACGGCGTCCGCTCCGCAGTGCCCTGCGCCGGTCCGGACGGCCCCAGCTGTACCGGGGCTGACACCGGTGCCCCCGTCAGGGGCCCCGGCACCGCCGACAAGCCTGGCAGTCCTGGCGTCAGGCCCGGCGATCCCGACGGCCTGAGCGTCGACTCCGGCACCCCCTGCCTCGGTTCCGGCGGCCCCGCCGACGACCCCTGCGATCTCGGCGTCGACGGCCGCGACTTGGGAAGCGGCTCCGGCCGTCCCGGCGTCGGCTCCGGCGCCCTCGGCGACGACATCGACGGTCACGGCGTCGGCGACCACGGCGTCGGCCCCGCCCACACCACCGACGGCCCGGTCACCGGCCTCGGTCGGCTCCGCGTCGGGTCCGGCAGTCACAGCATCAGCTCCGATCGGCGGCGGGGGTTGATCCGTTCGCGCCAGGCTCCGGCGAGGCCGGCGATGGCGAGGGTGGGGACGATCAGGAAGAGGCCGGGGAAGAGGGTCGGCCACCACTGGCCGGCGAGGAGGGAGCCCCGGGCGCTCTGGACGAGGGTGCCGAGGCTGGCCGTGTGGGTGGGCAGGCCGAGTCCGAGGAAGGACAGGGCGGACTCGTGCCACATGGCGTGCGGCACCATCAGTACGGCGGCGAGCGCGGCCTGGGGCAGCACGCCGGGCAGCAGATGCCGTACGGTCACCCGCCACCGGGAGGCGCCCCCGGACACGGCGGCGTCGATGTACGGCCGCGAGCGCAGGGACAGCACCTCGGCGCGCACGATGCGCGCGGTCGAGAGCCAGTGGGTGAGCGCGACCGAGACCACCACAGGCCAGACACCCGGCCGGAACATGGCCACGATGAAGATGCCGAGCAGCAGATGGGGCACCGACGAGACGGTGTCGACCAGCCGCATGACGAGGCGGTCGGGCCAACCGCCCAGCGCCCCTGCCGTGGCCCCGACGGCCGTGCCGATCACGGTCGCGGTGAGGGCGGCCGCGAGCCCGACGAGCAGGGAGACCCGCAGACCGTAGACACAGCGCAGCAGCAGATCGCGGCCGACGTCGTCGGTGCCGAACGGGTGGGCCCAGGAGGGCGGTTGCAGCTTGGCGGCCAGGTCGACGGCCTGCTGGTCGAGCTGGACCAGCGGGGGGACGAGCAGCACGGCGAGCACGGTCACCGCCACGAGCGCGGCGGAGGTGCGGAGCCGCAGGGTGTGGGTCGAGCGACGGTCCGTGCCCCGTGACCGCCACGCCGACTCGGGCGGTGTCCCGCCCGCCCTGTCGGCCGCCGTCCCGGAACCCGTCGCCCGGTCAGCCGCTTCCCCGGCGCCCGCCGCCTTGTCGGCCACTGTCGATTCAGCCATGGGAATCACCGTCACAGTTCACTGAGTTTCACCCTCGGGTCGATCAGGCCGTACAGGAGGTCCGCCAGCAAATTCCCGACGAGGACGGCGACGGTGGCGAGCGTGGTGAGGGCGGCGAGCAGCGGGAAGTCGACGGCGGTGGCCGCCTCCACCGTGGCCGCCGCGATGCCGGGCCAGCTGAAGACGCTCTCCACGAGCAGGGCGCCGGTGATGAGTTCGGGCACGCGGGAGCCGATCAGGGTGAGCACCGGCAGCAGTCCGGAGCGCAGCGCGTGGCCCAGGAGGACCGTGCCTTCGCTCAGGCCTCGGGCGCGGGCGCCGCGTACCGGGTCCTCCGCCAACGCGTCGCCCACGCCCTGCCGTACGTACAGGGTGAACCAGGGCAGTTGGGACACGGCGAGTACACCCGCCGGCAGGACGAGATGGCTCGCGACCTGCCCCGCCGTGACCACTTCGCTGGCGGTGTCCGTCAGACCGCCCGCCGGGAGCACGTCCAGTCGGAGGGCGAACAGCCAGATGGCGAGTAGGGCGATCCAGAAGACGGGGGCCGCCTCCAGGGCGTACGCGACGGAGGTGACGGCCCGGTCGAGCGGGCTCCCCGGGCGGCGTGCGGCGAGCACACCGAGCACGGTCCCCAGCAGTACGGCGACGGCGAACGCGACGGCGCACAGCAGCGTCGACCAGACGAGGCGTTCACCGATCACCTCGGCGACCGGCTGCCGCATCACAGTGGACCGGCCCAGGTCACCCGTGAGCGCGGAGGTCAGCCAGCGCCACCAGCGCACGGCGAAGGGCTCGTCCACGCCGAGGTTGGCCCGTAGCCGGTCCAGGGTCTCCTGGTCGGCGCCGAGGGCGGCGGTGCCCGCGTACGCCTTGACGGGGTCGAAGGGGGAGGCGGCGGCGATCGCGAACACGCCGAAGGTGACGACGAGGACGATGGGGACGGCGAACAGGGCCCGCCGTCCCGCCAGTCGTGCCATCGCTCCCCAGGGGAGTCGGGTCACTTCTTCGGCTGCCAGTCCTCGATGTTCCACCACGGTCCGCTGGCGAAGCCGTGCTCGTGCGGCTCGACCTGCGTGGTCAGCCCGTCCCAGCGGTCGGCCAGCACGTACACGTGATCGATGTGGGTGAGGAAGGTGTAGCCGGGGTCCTTCACCAGCTCGCGTTGGAGCGTGTCGTACGCCGTCTTGCGGGCGGCCTCGTCCTGGGTGCGGCGGCCGGTGTCGAGGGCCTGGTCCACGGCCGGGTTGTCGTAGCGGCCCATGTTGTTGAAGCCGTCGCCGGCGAGGGAGGAGTGCAGCATCGTGTAGAGGCCGTAGTCGGGGTCGCCGGTGCTGCCGAAGCCCGCGAGCACCGCGGTGTTCTTCATGCGCGGTTCGATGACCTCCCAGGTGGCGCTCTCCACCTTCACCTCGATGCCGGCCTTCTTGGCGTCGGAGGCGTAGGCCAGGGCGTGGTCCTGGCGGACTTTGTCGCCGGAGGGGTAGAGCAGGGTGAAGGCCGCCTTGCGGCCGTCCTTGGCCCGGATGCCGTCCGCGCCGGCCTTCCAGCCCGCCTCGTCGAGGATCCGCCCGGCCCTGCCGAGGTCCTGGGGGCGTTCGATGCCCCGGGCGAACCACGGGTCCTCGGTGGGCAGCGGCCCGTAGGCCGGGTGGCCCGCCCCGTCGAGGATCTTGTCCACCATGGCCTCGCGGTCCACGGCGGCGTCGAGCGCCTGTCGGATCGCCCGGTCGCCGGTGACCTCGTTCTCGGTGGGGAGGGTGACGGTGCGGTAGTCGTAGGACTCCGCCTGGTAGGTCCTGCGGGCGCCGTCGTCCTTGAAGGTCGCGGCGAGGTTGGGCGGCAGGACCGCGCCGTCGAGGTCGCCGGAGCGCAGCCGGGTGGCGCGTACGTCGTCGTCGTCGATGACCGCCATGGTGAACTTCTTCACCTTCGGCGCACCGCCCCAGTAGGTGGGGTTGGCCTTGAAGGTGAGTTTCTCGCCCTTGCTCCAGGCGGAGAGGACGTACGGGCCGGTGCCGACCGGCTCGGTGTTGAAGGACCCGGAGTTGGGGTCCTGCTCGCGGGCGATGTGCTCGGGGACGATCGGCAGGACCGTGCGGCCGGCGAAGGGCGCGTAGGGGTACTTGAGGGTGAAGACGACCTTGTCGTCGCCGTCCGCCCGCACCTCCTTGACGGCGTCCAGTTCGCTGCGGGCGGTGTTGTTGGTCTTCGCGTCCAGGACGGTCCGGTACGTGAAGACCACATCGGCTGAGGTCAGGGGCTCGCCGTCGCTGAACTCCACGCCCTCGCGCAAGGTGTAGGTGTAGGTACGGCCGCCGTCGGCGACCTCCGGCAGCGCTTTCGCCAGCGCGGGTCTCAGCTCCAGATCGGCGTCCCGGGCGAGGAGACCGTCGAAGATCTTGGAGTTGCCGTCCTTGCCGTAGCCGAGGAGCGGGCTGAGGGTCTCCGGCTCGGACGCCACCCCGATCACGACGGCCTCGGCGGAGTCACCGCCGTCCGCGCCACCGCCCGGCGCCGAGCACGCGGTGACCCCGAGGGCCACCGCCGCCGCGACGGCGGCGCCTCGTATCGGTCGGGACGTCATGAGCCTCACACCCTTACTGCAGAAAACACGCTGTTGCATGTTAGTCGCAGTAAGGGCTACCCCTGGCAGCCGGGCGTCAGTCCCCGCCGGTTCCGTCAGGTGGTGCCGCTCCGGCGGCCGCGTCGGAACCACCACACTCCGGCACCCAGGGCGAGGACGGCCGCGCCGATGCCCAGGGGGACGGCGAGGGGGAGTCCGTCGTCGCCGTCGGTGCTGTCCGCCGCGGACTCCGCCGACGGTGCGGAGGCCCGCGTGCTCGGCTCGGACGAGGACGCGGCCGTCGAGGGCTCCTCCGAAGGGCTCGGGGCCGGGCTCACGGGCTTCGCGCCGGGGGCGGCGGCCTTCAGGTCCAGGCTGGGCGCGGGGTGACCATGGCCATGACCGTGGTCGTCCTCGCCGGCGTCGTCCAGCTCGATCCAGCGGTCCACCCTGCCGTCGCTGTAGGACTGCAGCGTCTTGAAGACCAGGGACTTCGCATCGGGCAACTGCCGTACCGTGACGACGTACTCGGCGTCCGCCCCCACGGCGAGCTTCTCCCCCGAGACGGTGTAGCCCCGGCCGGTGGAGGCGAACTTCCAGCCGTCCGGTCCCTTCTCGTAGGTGATGTCGGCCGGGGCGATTCCCTCGGGCAGGATCACCTCCAGCTTGGTGATGCCGGCGGAGGAGGACTCCGACTCCGCGGAGAAGGTGAGTTCGACGTTCTGGTCGAGGGCTCGGGCGCCCTCCGCCTCGACCTCGGCGTGGGCCGCGGCCGGTGCCGCGATGGCGACGGTGACCGCGAACGCGACGGCGGTGAGGACGCCGAGACGGCGCGTACTGGGTGCCAGAGTCGGGCGGTGCACGGCTAACTCCCTTGTGACGGCGGTGTGAAGAGTGCATTCAAGCGCAGGGCGAGGACCCCGGCCAAGGGTGACCAGGGCACACCGGGAGACCGGTCGCACCGGTGAAGTCGTCGCACCCGGGCAAGGCCGCCCGTTGCCCCGACAGTGTGTGCCGGGTGTGACTGAGGGGGTGTGCGGCGGGGTGTGTGCTGTTCACCACCGCTTTCGCGCCCTCGTCCCGCGCTTGTCAGCGCCCTTGTACGGGCACTACTGTCACCACGCCTTGGTGAACGGGAAATCCGGTGTGATGCCGGTGCGGCCCTCGCCACTGTGATCGGGAAGTCCGGCTCCGGCCCTCGCGGGCAGCCACTGGGTCCTTGTGACCCGGGAAGGCGGAGCACGGGCGGTGGTACCCGTGAGCCAGGAGACCGGCCAAGGCGCGTCAACCATCCACGAGGTGCTGGAGAGGGTCTGCTGAGCCATGCACATAGCCGAGGGTTTCCTTCCCCCGGCGCACGCGATCGCCTGGGGCGTAGCGTCCGCGCCGTTCGTCGTCCACGGAGTACGGTCACTCACCCGTGAGGTCAGGGAGCATCCCGAGAGCACACTGCTGCTCGGCGCCTCGGGGGCCTTCACGTTCGTCCTGTCCGCGCTGAAGCTGCCGTCGGTCACCGGGAGTTGTTCCCACCCCACCGGCACCGGGCTGGGCGCCATCCTGTTCCGGCCGCCGATCATGGCGGTGCTCGGCACCATCACCCTGCTCTTCCAGGCGCTGCTGCTCGCGCACGGCGGCCTGACCACGCTCGGCGCCAACGTCTTCTCGATGGCGATCGCCGGACCCTGGGCCGGTTACGGCCTCTACCGGCTGCTGCGGCGGTTCGACGTGCCTCTGATGGTCACGGTGTTCTTCGGCGCGTTCGTCGCCGACCTGGTCACCTACTGCGTCACCAGCGTCCAGCTGGCGCTGGCGTTCCCCGACCCGAGCAGCGGCTTCCCGGGCGCGCTCGGCAAGTTCGGCTCCATCTTCGCCGTCACCCAGATCCCGCTCGCGGTGAGCGAGGGTCTGCTCACCGTGCTGGTGATGCGTCTGCTGGTGCAGTCGAGCAAGGGCGAACTGACCCGGCTCGGTGTGCTCCTGGCGGGAAAGCCGAACCGGACCGAGACCGATGCCGAGGCGGTGGCCCGATGAACCGGAACACGAGGATCAACGTCCTGCTGCTGCTCGTGGTGGCCGCGCTCGCCGTCCTGCCGCTGGCCCTCGGCCTCGGCGACCACAAGGAGGAGCCCTTCGCGGGCGCCGACGGCGAGGCGGAGACGGCGATCACCGAGATCGAGCCGGACTACGAGCCGTGGTTCTCCCCGCTGTACGAGCCGCCCTCCGGCGAGATCGAGTCCGCCCTGTTCGCCCTCCAGGCCGCGCTGGGCGCGGGCGTCCTCGCGTACTACTTCGGGTTGCACCGGGGGCGACGGCAGGGCGAGGCACGCGCACGGGCGGGGTGGAACAGCGCCGAGGACGGCGGCGCGAGCCCGGCGGCCCCGTCGGACACGAAAGCCCCGGGGGCCCCGTCCGCCTCCTCGACCGCCGCACCCCGGGCGAGTGACGGGACATCACCGGATGGCTCCGGAGAATCCACCGCCGGACGGGGCTGACCCCTCGTGCTGCCGATCGACGCGGCGGCGCACAGCAGCCGCTGGCGCCGCCGCCATCCCGTGGACAAGGCCGTGCTGGGGCTCGGCCTCACGTTGCTCGCGATCTCCCTGCCGCCGTGGCCCGGCTCCGCCCTGGTGCTGCTGACCGCGCTCGCCGTGCTGCTGGGCCCGGCGGGCGTACCCGGCCGCCGACTGTGGCGCGCCTACCGGGTGCCGTTGGGGTTCTGTGTCACGGGGGCGCTGCCCCTGCTCGTCCAGGTCGGCGGGCCCGACGGGTTCGTCACCCTGGCCGAGGGCGGTCCGGTCCGCGCCAGTGAGCTGCTGCTGCGCACCTCCGCCGCGTCCCTCGGCGTCCTCCTGTTCGCCTTCACCACCCCGATGTCCGACCTGCTGCCCCGTCTGGTCAAGGCCGGGGTGCCCGCGCCGGTCGTGGACGTCGCCCTGGTCACGTACCGCATGAGCTTCCTGCTGCTGGACTCCGTGCGCCGGATCCGGGAGGCACAGGCGGCCCGTCTCGGGCACACCACACGGGCCGCCGCCTGGCGTTCGCTCGCCGGTCTCGGCGCCACCGCGTTCGTGCGGGCCTTCGACCGGGCGGCGCGGCTGCAGACCGGGCTCGCAGGACGGGGGTACGACGGCGCCCTGCACGTTCTGGTGCCCGAGGCCCGGGTCTCCGCCCGCTTCACCGCGGCCAGCGTCGCGCTCCTCGCGGCCGTGGCCGCTCTCACCTTCGTCCTGGAAAGGCCGCTGACATGAGCGAGCCCGTGCTGGTCTCCCTGCGGGGCGCGTCCTTCGCGTACGAGGACGGCCCGGCCGTGCTCAGCGACCTCGACTTCGAAGTGCCCGAGGGTCGCGCGCTCGCCCTGCTGGGCCGCAACGGCAGCGGTAAGACCACGCTGATGCGGCTGCTCAGCGGCGGACTGCGGCCCCGCACCGGCGAGTTGACGGTGGAGGGGCAGCCGGTCAGGTACGACCGCAAGGGCCTGACCCGGCTGCGTACGACCGTGCAACTGGTCGTGCAGGACCCCGACGACCAGCTCTTCGCGGCGTCCGTCGCACAGGACGTGTCGTTCGGGCCGCTGAACCTCGGGCTGCCCGACGAGCGGGTGCGGGCCCGGGTGGACGAGGCGCTCGCCGCCCTCGACATCACCGCGCTCGCCGACCGGCCCACCCATCTGCTCTCCTTCGGCCAGCGCAAGCGGACCGCCATCGCCGGGGCCGTCGCGATGCGACCGCGTGTCCTGATCCTCGACGAGCCGACCGCCGGGCTCGACCCCGACGGCCAGGAACGGCTCCTCGCCACCCTGGACGAGCTGCGCCGGTCCGGCACCACCGTCGTGATGGCCACCCACGACGTGGACCTCGCCCTGCGGTGGGCCGACGACGCGGCACTGCTCACCCCGTCCGGTGCGCGCACCGGCCCCGTGGCCACCATGCTCGCCCGCACGGACCTCCTGCAACAGGCGGGGCTGCGGCTGCCGTGGGGGGTCGCGGTGACTCACCTCCTGCGGGGACGGGGTCTGTTGAGCGAGGAGGAGCTCGGCCCCCGCAGCCCGGACGAGTTGGCCGCCCTGGCAGGGGCGGACACCGAAGCGGGTCTGCGGCTGCCTCAGATCCGCAGGCCGTAGACACGGACGGCGGTGCCCGCGAAGACCTCCCGCTGCTCGGCCGCGCTCAGTCCGGACATCAACGCCTCGGCCGCGCCGAGGACTCCGGCATAGTCGGAGGCGAGCCGGCAGACCGGCCAGTCCGAGCCGTACATCAGCCGGTCGGGGCCGAAGGCGTCCAGCACGGTGTCGGCATACGGGACGAGATCCGCGACGCGCCAGGAGTGCCAGTCGGCCTCGGTGACCATGCCGGAGAGCTTGCACACCGTGTTCGGCAGAGCCGCCAGTCGCCGTATCTCCCCCGCCCACGGCTCCAGCTCGCCGGATGCGATGGGCGGCTTGGCCAGGTGGTCGACGACGAACGTGAGGTGGGGGAGCCGGGCCGCGGCCTCCACGGCGGCCGGGAGCTGGTGCGGCTTGACCAGCAGGTCGTAGACGAGCCCCGCGTCGGCAACGGCGGCCAGGCCGCGCAGTACGTCCGGGCGTGTCAGCCAGTGCGGGTCGGCTTCCCCCTGCACCTGGTGGCGGATGCCCACGAGATGCTCGCCGCCGGGGCCTTCGCGTAGCTTCGCCAGGGCGTCGGCGACGGCGGGAGAGGTGAGGTCGGTCCAGCCGACGACCCCGGCGACCACGTCACTGTCGGCGGCGAGGGCCAGGAACTCGGGGGTTTCCTCGGGCACGGTGATCGTCTGCACCAGGACCGTGGCGGTGACAGAGGCGAGGCGCGCCTCCGACTCCAGCTCGTGGAGCGTGAAGTCCCGGCGCAGCGGGGCGAGTTCGGGCCCGGTAATCCAGTCCTGGTCACGGACGGAGAGGTCCCAGACGTGATGGTGGGCGTCGACGGTCCAGGCGTCGGTGTCGTCCGTGCCGGTCACAGTTCCCACACCACGGGCAGTCCCGCGCCGGAGCCCCCGGCCGAGTAGTCGTGGACGACGTCCAGAAGGTCGGCCATACGGGCCTGCCAGGCGATGTTGACCGGAAGTTTCTCCAGTTCCGCGATCATCGCCGCGTAGTCCGTGACCTCCAGCAGATGGAAGAGGTCGGTGCCGCTGCGCCAGATCGTCCACTCGCTCACCCCGGCGGCGCGGATCGCGGTGGTCAGCTCCTCGGGGACCTCGCGGTGCGCGGCCTCGTACTCCTCGACGCGGTCGGCACGGACCTTGGTGTGCAGGGCGACTCTCACGACGGCTCCTCGGTGTGCGGAACGGGGGTGTTCGGGCTCAGCAGCCCCTCGGCGCGCAGTTCGTCCCAGAGGGCGGCCGGGAATCGGCGGCCGAGCAGGTCGACCGCGTCACGCACCTCCTCGGCGGAGCGCGCGCCCGTCAGCACGGCCGCCACCGCCGGATGGGCGGAGGGGAAGGCCAGGGCGGCGCCGCGCAGCGGTACCCCATGGCGTTCGGTGACGGCCTTCAACCGCAGGGCGTGGTCGAGCACGGGCTGCGGTACGGGGGCGTAGTCGTAGGTGACGCCGGGCTTGGGGTCGATCAGCAGGCCCGAGTTGAAGGCACCGCCGATCAGCACGCTCCGCCCCCGGGCGGCGGCTTCGGGCAGCAGCTCGTCCAGCCCCTCCTGTTCGAGGAGGGTGTAGCGGCCGGCCAGCAGCACCACGTCGATGTCGGTCTCCCGCAGGAAGCGGGCGGGTACGGCGCACTGGTTCATGCCGATGCCGATGGCTCCGACGACGCCCTCGTCGCGCAGACGTTCCAGCGCCGGGTATGCCTCGCGCAGGGCCTGCTCGACATGGTTGTCGGGGTCGTGGAGGAGGACGATGTCGACGCGGTCCAGGCCGAGCCGCTCCAGGCTGGACTCCAGGGAACGCAGGACGCCGTCGGCGGTGAAGTCCCAGACACGGCGGTGGGTCGCCGGGACCGCGAAGCCGTTCGCCAGGTCGTCGCCTGCGACGGTCTCGTTCTCCACCAGCAGTCGGCCGACCTTGGTGGAGATCGTGTACGACTCCCGGGGGCGGCCCCCGAGCGCGGCGCCCAGGCGGCGTTCGGACAGGCCCAGGCCGTAGTGGGGCGCCGTGTCGAAGGTGCGGATCCCGGCGTCCCAGGCCGCGTCGATCGCGGCGGCGGCCTCCTCGTCGGTCACCGGGCGGAAGAGGTTGCCGAGGGCGGCGGCGCCGTACGCCAGATCGGTGACGCGGACGTCGGTGCGGCCGAGGGTGCCGGTCCTCATGAGCCGACCGGGCGGAGCCGGAGCCCCTGCATACCGCCGTCGACGGCAAGGGCGGTGCCGGTGACGGAGGCCGCCGCGGGACTCGCCAGATAGGCGATCGCGGCGGCGACCTCGTCGGCGGTGACGAGGCGACCCAGGGGCTGGCGGGCGTTGAGAGCGGCACGCTCGGCCTGTGGATCGTCGGCGGCGTCAAGGAGACGCCCGACCCAGGGGGTGTCGGCGGTGCCGGGGTTGACGCAGTTGACGCGGACGCCCTCGCGGACGTGGTCGGCGGCCATGGCGAGGGTCAGCGAGAGGACGGCGCCCTTGCTGGCGGAGTAGAGGGCACGCTGGGGCAGGCCGGCGGTGGCGACGATGGAGCAGGTGTTGACGATCGCCGCGTGCGACGAGTGACGCAGGTGGGGCAGGGCGGCACGGCTGGTGCGCACCATGCCGAGGACGTTGACATCGAGGACCCGGTGCCACTGGGCATCGGAGTTGTCCTCGACGGTGCCCTGCGCGCCGATGCCGGCGTTGTTCACGAGGATGTCGAGGCCGCCGAGCCGTTCCACGGCCTCCGTCACGGCGGCCCGTACGGAGGCGTCGTCCGTGACATCGGCCTTGAGGGCGAGCAGCGGCGCGGTCGCTCCGGCGGGGTCGACGTCGAGTACGGCCACCGCGGCGCCCCGTGCGGCCAGCAGTCGGGCCGTCGCCAGCCCGATACCGGAGGCGCCACCGGTGACGATCGCCCTGAGCCCGGTCAGTTCACCTGTGGGTCCGCTCGGTTCACTTGTGGGTCCGCTCGGCTCATCTGTGGGTCCGCTCGGTTCACCTGTGAATCCGGTCATGCGACTTCCTCCCGTTCAGCGAGGTCGGCGGCCCAGAAGGCGCCGTCCGGGTAACGGTATTCGGCGAGGGACTCGGGGTGCATGGTGGCGGAGAAGCCGGGCGTCAGGGGGGCGGTGTAGTGGCCGTCGCGCATCACCACGGGCGCGGTGAAGTGTTCGTGGAGATGGTCGACGTACTCGATCACGCGGTTCTCGGTGGTGCCGGAGAGGGCCAGGTAGTCGAACATCGACAGGTGCTGCACCAGCTCGCACAGTCCCACTCCCCCGGCGTGCGGGCAGACCGGGACGCCGAACTTGGCGGCGAGCAGCAGGATCGCCAGGTTCTCGTTGACGCCGCCGACCCGGGCCGCGTCGATCTGCAGGAAGTCGAGGGCGCCGGCCTGGAGGAGCTGCTTGAAGACGACGCGGTTCTGCACGTGTTCGCCGGTGGCGACCTTCACGGGGGCGACTCCCCGGCGGACGGCGGCATGGCCGAGGACGTCGTCGGGGCTGGTGGGCTCCTCGATCCAGTACGGATCGAACTCGGCGAGCGCGTTGGTCCACTCGATCGCCTCGTCCACGTTCCACCGTTGGTTGGCGTCGATGGCGATGCGGATGCCGTCGCCGACGGCGGCCCGGGCGGTGCGCATCCGGCGCAGGTCGTCGTCGAGGTCGGCGCCGACCTTCAACTTGATCTGGGTGAAGCCGTCGGCGACGGCCTGCTCGGCCAGCCGGGTGAGCTTGTCGTCGGAGTAGCCGAGCCACCCCGGTGAGGTGGTGTAGCCGGGATAGCCGCGCTCCAGGAGGGTCGCCTCCCGCTCGGCCAGCCCCGCCCGGCCCTCGCGCAGCAGCCGCAGGGCGTCCTGGGGGGTGAGAGCGTCGGCGATGTAGCGGAAGTCGACCTGGGAGACCAGCCACTCCGGTGAGGCGTGGGCCAGCAGACGCCACAGCGGCTGCCCGGCCCGCTTGGCGGCCAGGTCCCACACGGCATTGACGACAGCGCCGATCGCCATGTGCATCACACCCTTCTCCGGACCGAGCCAGCGCAACTGGCTGTCACCGACCAGGTCACGGCTGACCGAACCGGGATCGGCACACACCTCCGCCACCGAACGGCCCACCAGATGGGGCCGCAAAGCTGTGATGGCGGCGACCTGGACGTCGTTGCCCCGACCGATGGTGAAGGTGAAACCGTGGCCCTCGAGGCCGTCGCCGGCGTCCGTGCGCAGCACCACATACGCGGCCGAGTAGTCGGGGTCCGGGTTCATCGCGTCGGAGCCGTCCAGCTCCCGCGAGGTGGGAAAGCGGATGTCATAGGTGTCGACCGCGGTGATCCGGCCGGGGATTGCAGTCACAACAGTGCCTTTCACGCTCGGCCGAAGGTCTGGCGCTGGCTCCCCAGCCCGTCGATGCCGAGTTCGACGGTGTCACCGGGGCGCAGGAAGGGGGTGCCGGGCAGCCCGAGGGCCACACCCGCGGGCGTACCGGTGTTGATCACGTCACCGGGCTCCAGGACCATGAACCGGCTCAGGTACGCCACGATGTGGTCGACCGGGAAGATCATGTCGCGGGTGTGACCGTCCTGCCGCTTCACACCATTGACACTCAGCCACAGCCCGAGATTCTGCGGATCGCCGACCTCGTCGGCGGTGACCAGCCAAGGGCCGAGCGGGTTGAAGGTCTCGCAGGACTTGCCCAGATCCCACTGCGAGGAGTACTCCAGCTGGAACTCACGCTCGGAGACGTCATGGCTGACCACATAGCCCGCGATCACCTCCCGCGCGGCGTCCGGTCCGTCGAGATAGCGCGCCCGGCGGCCGATCACGACCGCCAGTTCGACCTCCCAGTCGGTCTTCACCGAACCACGGGGGATCAGCACCTCGTCGTACGGGCCGACGACCGTACCCGGGTCCTTCATGAACACCACCGGACGCGGCGGGATCGGCGCGCCCGTCTCGGCGGCGTGGTCGCGGTAGTTCAGCCCGACACAGACGATCTTGCCCGGACGGGCGACAGGGGCACCAACCCGCAGGCCGACCGCGTCCAGGACAGGCAACCCGCCTGCCTCGACCGCCGCACGAGCCCGGCCCACTCCGCCCGAGACCAGAAAAGCGCCATCGATGTCCGAGACCACAGAGGACAAATCCAGCAGCCGGCCGTCGTCCATGCGGACAGCAGGCCGCTCCTCGCCGGCGGCACCGACGCGTAGCAGTTTCACCGGGGCAACTCCCTAGCCATGGAGGATGTCCTTCATTCATCGGAGGAATGGCGCACCGGCGACTTTAAGGCCAGTCCCCCAACCTGACAACGTATTCCTCGGATGTATTCGATCACCGAGAGCCTTCCCGCAGCCCACGGATCCGTCATATGCGACATCAGCCCATCGAGGTATCACGGATGCCCCGCGACCGGACTGTCGACTTCTCCGACAGTGACCTCTTGTCAACCCCGGCAATACCGTCGTACCGTCCTCGACGTCCGAGATACATCGGAGGAATCATCCTCACCCCTACGGTGAGGTAGTGGCCGTTCAAACTCACGTACTGGTGGGTGAGGCCGTCGCCGGGCTGCGTCGCCCCGAGGCGGGCACGATCTCGGTCGGCGGACGGCGTGTACGCGGGGGCAGCGTGCCGTCGGCGCCGTCCGTCGGTGTCGGGCTGGTGCCGGAGGACCGGCATCTGCAGGGCCTGGTCACCAACCGCAGTGTGGCGGAGCCAGCAGAAGGGCGTCGTCGCCCGTGCCCTGGCCACCGACCCGCAGGTGTTGGTGGCGATCCGGCCCACCAACGGGGTGGACGTCAAATCGAAGAAGTTCCTGCTGCGCCGGATCCGGCAGATCGCGGACGGTGGGAAGACGGCGCTGATCGTCTCCGACGAACTGGCCGATCTGAAGGTGTGCGACCGCCTCGTGGTGATGTTCCACGGGCGGGCCGTCGCCGAGTTCGACCGCGGCTGGAAGGACGAGCACGTGGTCGCCGCCATGGAGGGCGTGGCCGGCCGGACGGAAGCCTCCCCGGAACCACCTCCTCCGGCGCCTCCGGCGAGGTCGCGGGAAGCCCTACGTCCGACAGCGCGTCCGGCCCCGCCTCCGACACCACCTAAGAGCACGGAAGGCAGTCATGTCCGCCGCCGCATCATCTCGCGTCGCGCTTCGCCTCCGGCGAGAAGCAGCAGTAGGCACCGGGGGATGCCTCCTCGTGGCATTCACGGACGAGCGGTCACCCGGCGGGTCTCGTCGAGGCCCCCTCTGCGCGATCGAGGGCCGACCACGACGGCACCGGCCGCCACGGACGTCACATGCCGGTCGCGTCCACCACGTCACCGAGGTCGACGAACTGCCGAACTGCGGCTCGGGATGCCGGCGGACGGCTCGCTCTGAGCCGCCCCAGGGTGAGGTGGTCCCGCCTCCGCCCAGGGGCGGAGGCGGCCACGCGGCCGTCAGCCCTCGTCGCCCTCCAGGTCTCCCTCCGTCTCCAAATACACCTGCCGCAGCTCCTCCAGGACCGCCGGGTCGGGCTTCTCCCACATCCCCCGCGACTCCGCCTCCAGCAGTCGCTCGGCGATGCCGTGCAGGGCCCAGGGGTTGGCCTGCTGGAGGAACTCGCGGTTGGTCGGGTCCAGGACGTAGGTCTCGGTGAGCTTGTCGTACATCCAGTCGGCGACCACACCGGTGGTGGCGTCGTAGCCGAACAGGTAGTCCACGGTGGCGGCGAGTTCGAAGGCGCCCTTGTAGCCGTGGCGACGCATCGCCTCGATCCACTTGGGGTTGACCACGCGGGCCCGGAAGACCCTCGAGGTCTCCTCGACCAGCGTGCGGGTGCGGATTGTCTCGGGGCGGGTGGAGTCGCCGATGTACGCCTCGGGGGCCGTGCCGCGCAGGGCGCGGACCGTGGCCACCATGCCGCCGTGGTACTGGAAGTAGTCGTCGGAGTCGGCGATGTCGTGCTCGCGGGTGTCCGTGTTCTTGGCGGCGACCTCGATCCGCTTGTACGCGGTTTCCATCTCCTCGCGCGCCGGGCGCCCGTCGAGCTCACGGCCGTAGGCGTAGCCGCCCCACACCGTGTAGACCTCGGCGAGGTCGGCGTCGGTGCGCCAGTCGCGGGAGTCGATGAGCTGGAGCAGACCCGCGCCGTAGGTGCCGGGGCGGGAGCCGAAGATACGGGTGGTGGCCCGGCGTTCGTCGCCGTGCGAGGCGAGGTCCGCCTGGACGTGGGCACGGACGTGGTTGGCCTCGGCCGGTTCGTCCAGCGACGCGGCCAGGCGTACGGCGTCGTCGAGCAGTTGGATGGTGTGTGGGAAGGCGTCCCGGAAGAAGCCCGAGATCCGCAGGGTGACGTCGACGCGCGGGCGGCCCAGCTCCTCGTACGGGATGGCCTCCAGGCCGGTCACCCGGCGTGAGGCGTCGTCCCAGACCGGGCGGACGCCGAGCAGGGCCAGGGCCTCCGCCACGTCGTCGCCGGCGGTGCGCATCGCGCTCGTCCCCCACAGGGAGAGGCCGACGGACGTGGGCCACTCGCCGTTGTCGGCGCGGTAGCGCTCCAGCAGGGAGTCGGCGAGAGCCTGGCCCGTCTCCCAGGCGAGGCGGGACGGCACGGCCTTGGGGTCGACCGAGTAGAAGTTCCGGCCGGTCGGCAGGACGTTGACCAGGCCGCGCAGGGGTGAGCCCGAGGGTCCCGCCGGGACGAAGCCGCCGTTCAGTGCGTGGACGACGTGATGGAGTTCGAGGGTGGTGGCGCGCAGGCGCGGGACGACCTCACGGGCGGCGAACTCCAGGACGGCGGTGACCTGTTCGCCGTGCTCGTCGGGTACGGAGTCCGGGTCCCAGCCGAGGTCCTCCATCCGCTCGACCAGGGCGCGGGCCTTGGCCTCCGCCTCGTCGGCGGTGGTACGGGTCGCGGCGGACTCGTCGAGGCCGAGGGCCTCCCGCAGACCGGGCAGGGCCGTGGTGCCGCCCCAGATCTGGCGGGCGCGCAGGATGGCGAGGACGAGGTTGACGCGGTCGACGCCTCCCGGAGGAGCGCCCAGCACGTGCAGACCGTCGCGGATCTGGGCGTCCTTGACCTCGCAGAGCCAGCCGTCGACGTGCAGCAGGAAGTCGTCGAAGCCGTCGTCCTCCGGCCGGTCGTCCAGGCCCAGGTCGTGGTCGAGCCTGGCGGCCTGGATGAGGGTCCAGATCTGGGCGCGGATCGCCGGGAGCTTGGCCGGGTCCATGGAGGAGATCTGGGCGTACTCGTCGAGGAGTTGCTCCAGGCGCGCGATGTCGCCGTAGGAGTCGGCGCGGGCCATCGGCGGGACCAGGTGGTCGACGAGGGTGGCGTGGACGCGGCGCTTGGCCTGGGTGCCCTCGCCGGGGTCGTTGACCAGGAACGGGTAGATCAGGGGGAGGTCGCCGAGGGCTGCGTCGGGGCCACAGGCGGCCGACAGGCCCGCGTTCTTGCCCGGCAGCCACTCCAGGTTTCCGTGCTTGCCGAGGTGGATCATCGCGTCGGCTCCGAAGCCGCCGTCCTCGGCACGGGCGGCGATCCAGCGGTAGGCGGCCAGGTAGTGGTGGGAGGGCGGGAGATCCGGGTCGTGGTAGATCGCGATCGGGTTCTGGCCGAAGCCGCGCGGGGGCTGGATGAGAATCAGCAGGTTCCCGAAACGCAGGGCCGCGAGGACGATGTCGCCCTCGGGGTTGCGGCTGCGGTCGACGAACATCTCGCCGGGCGCCGGGCCCCAGTGCTCCTCCACGGACGTGCGCAGGTCCTCGGGGAGGGTGGCGTACCAGCGGCGGTAGTCGGCCGCCGGGATACGGACCGGGTTGCGGGCCAGCTGCTCCTCGGTGAGCCAGTCCTGGTCGTGGCCACCGGCTTCGATGAGCGCGCGGATCAGCTCGTCGCCGTCGCCGGAGGCGAGGCCGGGGACGTCGGCGCCACCGAAGTCGTAGCCCTCGTCGCGCAGTCGGCGCAGCAGTGCGACGGCGCTGGCGGGCGTGTCCAGGCCGACCGCGTTGCCGATGCGGGAGTGCTTGGTCGGGTAGGCGGACAGCACGAGCGCCAGGCGCTTGTCGGCGGCCGGGATGTGACGAAGTCGCGCGTGACGCACGGCGATCCCGGCGACCCGGGCGGCGCGCTCGGGGTCGGCGACGTAGGCCGGAAGGCCGTCCTCGTCGATCTCCTTGAAGGAGAACGGGACGGTGATCAGACGGCCGTCGAACTCGGGCACGGCGATCTGGCTGGCCGCGTCGAGCGGGGAGACGCCCTCGTCGTTCTCCTCCCAAGCGGCGCGCGAACCGGTCAGGCACAGGGCCTGGAGGATCGGCACGTCGAGACCGGTGAGGGCCCCCGCGTCCCAGGACTCGTCGTCGCCGCCGGCGGAGGCCGTGGCGGGCTTCGTGCCGCCCGCCGCGAGAACGGTGGTGACGATGGCGTCGGCGGCGCGGAGTTCCTCGATCAGCTCGGGCTCGGGAGCGCGCAGGGACGCCACGTACAGCGGGAGTGCGCGGGCTCCGGTGTCCTCGATCGCCTCGCACAGGGCGTCCACGAAGGCGGTGTTGCCGCTCATGTGGTGGGCCCGGTAGTAGAGCACGGCGACGGTCGGGCCGTCGGTGCCCGCGCGCGGGGTGCGCTCCAGCGGGCCCCAGGACGGGGCGGGCGCGGGCGCGTCGAAGCCGTGCCCGGTGAGCAGGACGGTGTCGGAGAGGAAGCGGGCCAGCTGCTCCAGGTTGGCGGGGCCGCCGTGGGCGAGATAGGCGTGGGCCTCGGCGGCGATGCCGACCGGGACCGTGGAGGCGGCCATCAGCTGGGCGTCCGGGGCCTGTTCACCGGTGAGGACGACGACCGGGCGGCCGTCGGCGAGCAGCAGGTCGAGGCCGTCCTGCCAGGCCCGGATGCCACCGAGGAGGCGTACGACGACCAGCTCGACGCCGTCGAGGAGAGCGGGGAGGTCGTCCAGTGCGAGGCGGGAGGGGTTGGCGAAGCGGTACGGGACCGGGCCGGCGGCCGCGCGGGCGCTGAGCAGGTCGGTGTCGGACGTCGACAGGAGCAGGATACGGGGCTGCGCGGAGCGCTCCCCGGGCGATGGCTGCATGCGGCGGCTGGCCTTCCTCGGGGTCCGCGCCCCGGGCGGTGTCGGATCGTTGAATCTCCCCTGCTCGGGCGGGGCCGAGCGGTACGGGGAAGGGAGTTCCTGACTCGCCCGACCCTCCAGGGACGGGCTCACAGTGGCGGGACCGCGCCGGACTCACACCGGGCTTCCTCCCCTGTCGCCGTGGTGGCGTCGATGGACCGGATGATCCACCAAGCAGCATAGTAAGGGTCGCCTCAAAAAGAGGGTCGCCGCAAAAGGGCGGAGGATACGTCCGGGGTGCCGATGGGTATGCTCGCCGCCATGCCCACGCCTCCCCTGCGCTCATCTTCCCAGGCCACAGCGGTCACACGGGACCGTGGCGACGCCTGCCCGGGGACGCTGCGGCTGCACGCGGCGGACGACGGGGCGCTGGCGCGGGTCCGGGTACCGGGCGGTGTGCTGACCGTCCGGCAGGCCGAGGCTCTCGCGGAGACGGCACTACGGCTCGGCGATGGTGATCTTCACCTCACCTCTCGCGGCAATGTGCAGTTGCGGGGCCTGGCCGACGGCTGCGGGGCCGCGCTGGCCGAGTCGCTGGACGCGGCCGGGCTGCTCCCCTCCGCCGGGCACGAGCGGGTGCGCAACATCGTCGCCTCTCCGCTGTCCGGTCTCGACGGGCGGGGCCTGCGGGACGTACGGCCCTGGCTGTCGGCCCTCGACACGGCGCTGTGTGCGAGCGAGGCGGCCCGGGAGCTGTCCGGCCGCTTCCTGTTCGCGCTCGACGACGGGCGGGGCGATGTGGCGGGACTCGACGCCGATGTGACCGTCCGGGCGGCCGGGCGCGGCCGGGCGGCGCTGCTCCTGGGAACGGCTGAGGAAACCCTGTTGCTCCCGGGGGACGCCGCACCCCGTGCCGCGCTCACGGCAGCCGAGGCCTTTCTGCGGACGGCGCGGGAGAGCGGGGCCCGGGTCTGGCGGGTGACCGAACTGCCGCTCCAGGACGAGCTGCTCCACCGGGTCCGCGACCGTCTGGCCGCCGCCGGGATCGACGCGGTGGGCCGGGCCCGTACGGAGACCGGGAGGCCCCCGGCCGGGGGGCCGCCCCTCGGAGCCGTCTGCGACGCCCTGTCCGTACACGCCCCACTCGGTCGCCTCACCGCCCTTCAGTGGCGGGAGTTGACCGCACTCGCGTCCACCACCGCCCGTCGTGAACTGCGGCTGACCCCCTGGCGCGGAGTCGTGATCCCGGTGCCGGGCCTGAGCGAGGAGCGGGCGGCCGACGCGCTCGCCCGGCTCTCCATGACCGGCCTCGTCACCGATCCCGCCTCCCCCTGGCTCCGCGTAGGGGCCTGCGTCGGGCGGCCCGGGTGCGCCAAGTCCCTTGCGGACGTACGGGCGGACGCGACCGCGAGCCTCGACGCGGCCGGGCACACGGGTGGCCTCCCCCTGTACTGGTCCGGATGCGAGCGCCGCTGCGGGCACCCCCGGGGCGAACGCGTCGACGTGGTGGCCGTGCCGGGCGGCGGCTACGAACTCTCCCGCACCACCCCGGGACAGGCCCCACGCACCGCGTCGATGGCCGGCACCGGCCAACTCGCCACCGCCCTCGCAGAGATAACCCCCTAGTCCCACGCAGCACACGCAGCACACGAAGACCACGAACGGCACGAACAGCAAGAACAGCAACGAACGACACCCGCACCAACGACACCCGTACGACGACGAGAGCAGTGAGAAGACCACCGTGACCACGTACGACTACGAGAAGGACGGCCCGGCGATCTACCGGCAGTCCTTCGCCACCATCCGCGCGGAGGCGGACCTCGCGGCCCTGCCCGCCGACGTCAGCCAGGTCGCGGTCCGGATGATCCACGCCTGCGGAATGGTCGACCTGGTACGGGACTTGGCGTACACCGCCGACGTGGTGGCCCGCGCCCGCGAGGCCCTGCGTGCCGGGGCACCGATCTTCACCGACGTCCAGATGGTGGCCAGCGGGGTGACGCGCAAGCGGCTGCCCGCCGACAACGACGTGCTGTGCACGCTCTCCGCCCCGGGCGTCCCCGAGTTGGCCGCGAAGCTGGGCACCACACGCAGCGCCGCCGCGCTGGAGCTGTGGCGGGACCGGCTGGAGGGCTCGGTGGTCGCCGTCGGCAACGCGCCCACCGCGCTGTTCCGGCTGCTGGAGATGATCGACGAGGGGGCTCCCCGGCCCGCCGCCGTCATCGGTGTGCCCGTCGGGTTCGTCGGCGCCGCCGAGTCCAAGGACGCGCTCGTCGAACACCCCTCGGCCCTGGACCACATCGTCGTACGCGGACGTCGGGGCGGAAGCGCGATCGCCGCCGCCGCGCTCAACGCGATCGCGAGTGAGGAAGAGTGAGCGGCAAGCTGTACGGGGTCGGGCTCGGCCCCGGCGACCCGTCCCTGATGACCGTCCGGGCCGTCGAGGTGATCTCCGAGGCGGACGTGATCGCGTATCACAGCGCCCGGCACGGCCGTTCCATCGCCCGCTCGATCGCCGCGAAGCACCTGCGCGCCGACCACATCGAGGAACGGTTGGTCTACCCGCTGACGACGGAGACCACTGACCATCCCGGCGGCTACAAGGGCGCGATGGAGGAGTTCTACGCGGAGGCGTCGGCCCGGCTGGCCGCGCATCTCGACGCGGGCCGCACGGTCGCGGTCCTCGCGGAGGGCGACCCGCTCTTCTACGGCTCCTACATGCATATGCACAAGCGGCTGGTGGACCGCTACGACACCGAGGTCGTCCCCGGTGTCACCTCCGTGTCCGCCGCCGCCGCCCGGCTGGGCGCGCCGCTCGTCGAGGGCGAGGAGGTGCTGACGATCCTGCCCGGGACCCTGCCCGAGGAGGAGCTGACCGCGCGGCTCGCCGCGACGGACGTGGCCGTGGTGATGAAGCTGGGGCGGACCTTCACCAAGGTGCGTGGCGCGCTGGAGAGTTCAGGGCGGCTCGGCGAGGCCCGTTATGTGGAACGGGCCACCATGCCCGGGGAGCGGATCGGCGAACTGGCGGACGTGGACCCGGAGTCGGTGCCGTACTTCTCGGTGGCCGTGCTGCCCAGCCAGGTCGACGCCGAGCGGCCCGAGGCGCGCGAGCGGGGTGAGGTCGTGGTGGTCGGGACCGGGCCCGCCGGTCCGCTGTGGCTGACGCCCGAGACACGGGGCGCGCTCGCCGCCGCCGACGACCTGGTCGGTTACACGACCTATCTGGACCGGGTGCCGCGGCGCGCGGGCCAGGTCCGTCACGGCTCGGACAACCGGGTCGAGTCGGAGCGCGCCGAGTTCGCCCTGGACCTGGCCCGGCGCGGTCGGCGGGTCGCGGTCGTCTCCGGTGGGGACCCGGGGGTCTTCGCCATGGCGACGGCGGTCCTGGAGGTCGCCTCGCAGAAGGAGTACGCGGATGTCCCGGTGCGGGTGCTGCCGGGCGTGACCGCCGCCAACGCGGCGGCGGCCCGCGCGGGCGCCCCGCTCGGGCACGACTACGCCGTCCTCTCCCTCTCCGACCGGCTCAAGCCGTGGGAGGTCATCGCCGAGCGGCTGCGTGCGGCGGCCTCGGCGGACCTGGTGCTGGCCCTGTACAACCCTGGCTCGCGCAGCCGCACCTGGCAGGTCGGCAAGGCTCGCGAGCTGCTGCTGGAGCACCGGGCGCCGGACACGCCGGTCGTGGTCGCGCGGGACGTGGGCGGCTCCGGCGAACGCGTCCGGATCGTTCGGCTGGCCGACCTGGACCCGGCCGAGGTCGACATGCGCACGATCCTGCTGGTCGGCTCCTCGCAGACGCAAGCCGTACGGCGTGGGGACGGCGAGGAGATCGTCTGGACGCCTCGCCGGTATCCGGAGGGGTGAGGACGTGCGGCGCCGCGCCACGGGAGCGGCGCCGCACCCTGTCGCGCCGCGCCACGGACACGGGCGCCGCACCCCGTCGTGCCGCACCACGGGTGGGCATTGCACACCGTCGGGTTCAGCGGGTGCGCAGGCGCTCCTCGACCCACTGGGTGGCCCCCTCGGGGTCGGTCGCCACGGGAACGTCCTCGGGCACGGGCGGCCTGCGCACCACGACGACGGGCAGCCCTGCCTCCCGTGCGGCCGTCAGCTTCGGCGCGGTAGCCGCTCCCCCGCTGTCCTTCGTCACCACGACGTCGACACGGTGGCGGCGCAGCAGCTCACGTTCTCCGTCGAGTGTGAAGGGGCCCCGGTCGAGCACCACCTCCGTCCGGGCCGGGTAGGGAGCCTCGGGCGCGTCCACGGACCGTACGAGGAACCACAGGTCGTCCATTGCGGCGAAGGCCGCCAGGCCCATGCGTCCGGTGGTGAGGAACACCCGCCGGCCGAGGGTGGGCAGCAGCTTCGCGGCCTCCTCCAGGGAGGCGGTGTCGTGCCAGTCGTCGCCGTCCGTCGGGACCCAGCCGGGCCGGCGCAGCGCCAGCAGGGGAACATGGGCGGTGGCGGCAGCCCGTGCCGCGTGGAAACTCATGGTCCCGGCGAAAGGATGGGTGGCGTCGATGAGAGCGTCCACCCCGTGGTCACCGAGCCATCCGGCCAGCCCCTCGGCGCCACCGAAGCCGCCGACGCGGACCTCGCCCGGGGGCAGCCGGGGGTTGGCGACACGTCCCGCCAGGGAGGTGGTCAGCCGCAGGCCGGGAGTGCCGTGCAACAGTTCGGCCAGGCGGCGGGCCTCCGTGGTTCCGCCGAGTATCAGTACGTGCATGGGAGTCCGGATCCGTTCATGAGCAGCAGTGGAGAGCAAGGCGCCGGTGGGGCGGCCGGTGCGGCGAAGGGTGGTCGCGCGGCCCAACTCAAGCACACCGGGCTTCGGCACGGCTGGACCACCGGTGCCTGTGCGACCGCGGCGACGACGGCCGCGTACACCGCCCTGCTGACCGGGGAGTTCCCCGACCCGGTCGCCATCACCCTGCCGAAGGGCCAGACCCCGTCGTTCGCGCTCGCCGCCGAGGAACTGACCGGTACGACCGCGATGGCGGGGATCGTGAAGGACGCGGGCGACGATCCGGACGTCACGCACGGCGCCCTGGTCCGCGTCACCGTGCGGCGGCTGGCGCCGGGGGCCGGGGTGGTGTTCAGGGCGGGCCCCGGCGTCGGGACGATCACCCTCCCCGGGCTGCCCCTGCCCGTCGGCGAGCCCGCCGTGAACCCGGTGCCCCGCCAGATGATGCGGGCCCACGTCGCCGAGGTCGCCGCCCGCCACGGGGGCACCGGCGACGTCGAGATCACCGTCTCCGTCGACCACGGCGAGGAGATCGCCCGCTCCACCTGGAACCCGCGCCTCGGCATCCTGGGTGGTCTGTCCATCCTCGGCACCACCGGGATCGTGGTCCCGTACTCCTGCTCGGCGTGGATCGACTCCATCCGGCGGGGCGTGGACGTGGCGCGGGCGGCCGGGCGGACGCATGTCGCCGGGTGCACGGGGTCGACGTCGGAGAGGACGGTCGTCGCCGCTTACGACCTGCCGGAGGACGCCCTGCTCGACATGGGCGACTTCGCGGGCGCGGTGCTGAAGTACGTCCGCCGGCACCCCGTCGACCGGCTGACGATCTGCGGCGGCTTCGCCAAGCTCTCCAAGCTCGCCGCCGGCCACCTCGACCTGCACTCCGCCCGCTCCCAGGTCGACAGGGGCTTCCTCGCCGAACTGGCCCGTCGGGGCGGCGCGGACGAGACGCTGGCCGCCGAGGTGGCCGCCGCCAACACCGGGCTCGCCGCGCTCCAGCTCTGCCAGGCGGCCGGGGTGCCGCTGGGCGACCTGGTGGCCACGGCGGCCCGCGACGAGGCCCTGGCCGTGCTGCGCGGCGCACCCGTCGCGGTCGACGTGATCTGCGTCGACCGCGCGGGGACGATCGTGGGCCGCAGCGGGGTGCGCTGACGCGCCGGGCCCACTCGTCACATGCGTTGTCGGGCGCGGGTGCGTGGGGCTTCTCGCGCAGTTCCCCGCGCCCCTAAGGAGCAGGGGCTGCCCCCGTGCCTTTTTCGGCCCGCAGTTGTACTTCTTCGGCCCGCAGAGCCGTCCGCTTCCAGGCCTGCGGAGACGTGGTCTTCCAACTGCGCGGGGTCTGCTCTTCCAGCGACGCGGGAGCCTGGCCTTCCAGCGACGCGGGAGCCTGCTCTTCCAGCGACGCGGGAGCCTGGCCTTCCAGCGACGCGGGAGCCTGCTCTTCCAGCGGCGCGGGGGCCTGGTCTTTCAGGGGCGCGGGGAACTGCGCGAGAAGCCCTCACCCACCCGCACCCGACAACGCACCCGGCCCCTCAGCAGCTGTGCCGCTCCCGCCCCGGCGAGTACAGGTGGCTGTCGCGGAACTGCTCCGCCCCCAGCGTCCGCCCGACCATGATCACAGCCGTGCGCAGCACACCCGCATCCTTCACCCTCCCTACGATCTCGTCGAGCGTGCCCCGGATGATCAGCTCCTCCGGCCGCGAGGCGTACGCGACGACCGCGGTGGGGCAGTCGGCGCCGTAGTGCGGCAGCAGCTCGTCCACCACGCGGTCCACGTACCTGGCCGCCAGGTGCAGCACGATCAGCGCGCCGCTGCGGCCGAGCGTGGCCAGGTCCTCGCCCTCGGGCATGGGGGTGGCCCGGTGGGCGACACGGGTGAGGATGACGGTCTGGCCGACGGTCGGCACGGTCAGCTCCCGCTTCAGGGATGCCGCCGCCGCGGCGAAGGCGGGCACTCCCGGCACCACCTCGTACGGCACTCCGGCCGCGTCCAGCCGCCGCATCTGCTCAGCGACCGCGCTGAACACGGACGGATCCCCCGAGTGCAGCCGGGCCACGTCGTGGCCCTCCTCATGGGCCCGCACCAACTCGGCGGTGATCTGGTCCAGATCGAGCCGCGCGGTGTCCACCAGCCGTGCGCCCGGCGGGCATTCGGCCAGCAGTTCACGCGGGACCAGGCTGCCCGCGTACAGACAGACCTGGCAGACGGCGAGCGTACGGGCGCCGCGCACCGTGATCAGGTCGGCGGCACCGGGGCCGGCGCCGATGAAGTACACGGTCATCTGTCTGCTCCAGAGAGGGTGTCGAGGGTCTTCCACGCGGCCCACTGGGTCACCGGCATCGCCTGCCGCCACCCGGTGAAGCCGCCCACGGGCACGGCGTGCGCCACCGCGAGCCGCACCAACGTGCCGCCGTGACGCCGGTGGGCGTCGGCGAGCAGCGCCTCTGACTCCAGCGTCACGGTGTTGGCGACCAGCCGACCGTCGTCGGGCAGCGCCTCCCAGCACGCGTCGAGGAGGCCGGGCGCCGTGAGCCCGCCGCCGACGAACACGGCGTCGGGCCGCGGGAGTCCGTCCAGTACGGCGGGTGCGTCACCGGTGACGACCCGCAGCCCCGGCACACCGAGCCGTTCGGCGTTGCGGGTGATGCGCTCGGCCCGCACCGGATCCCGCTCGACGGTGACCGCCCGGCAGGAGGGGTGTGTACGCATCCACTCGATGGCGATCGAGCCCGAGCCGCCGCCGACGTCCCAGAGCAACTCGCCGGGCGCCGGGGCGAGCACCCCGAGCGTGGCGGCGCGCACATGCCGCTTGGTGAGCTGCCCGTCGTGCTCGTACGCCTCGTCCGTGAGCCCCGGCACGGCGCCGAGCCGTAGCGCGTCCGGGGCCCGCCGGCATTCCACGGCGACGATGTTGAGGGGATCGCCGGGCGGTCGTGGCCGCGACCACACGTCGGCGGTGGTCTCGTCGCTCGTACTCTCCCGCTCCCCGCCGAGTTGTTCGAGGATCCGCATCCGGCTGGGTCCGAAGCCGCGGTCCCGCAGCAGGGCGGCGACCTCGCCCGGGGTGTCGGCGTCCGCGCTCAGGACCAGGAGTCGTCGGCCGTGGTGCAAGGCGGCGGCGAGCCCGGCCAGGGGCCGCCCGACGAGGGTGACCACCTCGATGTCCTCCAGCGGCCAGCCGAGGCGGGCGGCGGCGTAGGAGACGGAGGAAGGGTGCGGCAGGACGCGCAAGGCCTCCGTCTCCTCGGCGAGGGCCCGGCCGATGCCGTAGAACATGGGGTCACCGCTGGCGAGTACGGCGATCCGGCGTCCGGCGTGCGCGGCGAGCAGCCCGGCCACGGCGGGCCGCAGCGGTGAGGGCCAGGCGGTCCGCTCCCCCGCGCACTCGGACGGCAACAGGTCCAGTTGGCGCCGACCCCCGATGACCACCTCGGCCTCACGCAGCGTGGTGCGGGAGACCTCGGGGAGCCCTTGCCAGCCGTCGGCCCCGATCCCGACGACGGTGACGGCAGGCATCGGTCCTGGTCGTGCGGGGGTCACTGCGCGCTACCTCGTTCTTGGCGGACGGCTCTCGATCGCCTCTCCGGGAGGCAACAGGGGCGCACTCTACTGGCCCGGCGGTCGCGCACGCGCGCTCGGGTACCCGTCATGTGCCGTCTAGGGAGGTCGCGGAACGGAGCACCGGCACCTCCATGCTCGTTCACGCATGCAGACAAGGATCACGTACACATCTATTGATGCGTTCACGGCGGCACCCCTAGCTTCACCCCAGAAAGCGCTTTCCCGTCACTCCGTGCACTGCTCGATGCGACCTCGATGTAGCGATGCGGCGACGCGACTTCAGCACCGGGCCGGCGGCCGTCAGTGGCGCCCGCCCACCGCCTCGTCGAGGAGCGGGACCAGTTCGCGGGCCACGGTCGTCAGGGCGCGGACGTCCCGCTCGGCACGGGCCATGAGGATCGCCCCCTCCAGGGCGCTGATCATGAGTGTGGCGAGAGAACGCGACCGCTCCTCGGGCACCCCCATGTCCGTCAGGGCCCGGGCCACCGGCCCGGTCCAGCCGGCGAACGCGGCGGCGGCCGCCTCGCGCGTTGACACGGTGGACGCCGCGCAGTCCACCGTGGCGGCGGCGACCGGACAGCCGCCGGCGAAACCGGTGGCCTCGTACTCGTCGGTCCACTGCCGCACCATCTCGGCGAACAGCCCGCCCGGCGTCGGCTCGGGCAGCGCGGCGAGGAAACGGGCGACACGGTTGCCCGCATACTGGCCCGCCCAGCCGACCGCCTCGTTGACGAGCTGCTCCTTGCCGCCGGGGAAGTAGTGCTGGAGCGAACCGCGCGGCGCCTCGGCATGGACGGCAACCTCACGCATACCCGTCGAGGCGACCCCGCCGCGCCGGATGAGCTGGGCCGCGCTGAAGACCATCCGCTCACGCGGCCCTCGTTCGGACTTCGCCATCGCTCGACCTCCACCGCACCACGCGAATACACCGCCCTCACACTATGACCACGGTCATGACACCGACTACTATGACCGCTGTCATAGCCCCGGTGACACACGCGCGGTGACGCCCGCACAGCGCATCAGCCCGGAAAGGCAGTGCATCGTGAACGTCGATTCCGCCGATTCCGTCGATACCGTCGGCTTCATCGGTCTCGGGGTCATGGGACAGCCCATGGCCCTCAACCTCGCCCGCGCCGGCACGCCCCTCGTCGTCTGGAACCGCACCCCCGCCAGGTGTGACCTCGTCCATGCCGCCGGAGCCGAGATCGCGGCCAGCCCCGCCGAGGTCTTCGACCGTGCCGCCACGGTGTTCCTGATGCTGGCCGACGAGACCGCCGTGGACACCGTGCTGGGACGCGGCACCCCGGACTTCGCTCCGCTCGTCACCGGGCACACCGTCGTCCACATGGGCACGACCTCGGCCACCTACTCGACCGGCCTGCGGGACGACCTCCGTGCGGCGGGCGGCCGCTACGTCGAGGCGCCGGTCTCCGGCTCCCGTGTCCCGGCCGAACAGGGCGAACTGGTGGGGATGCTGGCAGGTGACGAGGACACGGTCGACACCGTACGGTCCCTGCTCGCACCCGTGTGCCGGGAGACGTTCGGCTGCGGCGCGGTACCGGGCGCGCTGCTGATGAAGTTCTCCGTGAACCTCTTCCTGATCACGATGGTCACCGGTCTCGCCGAGGCGTTCCATTTCGCCGACCGGCACGGCCTCGACCAGCGCCTGCTCCGGGACGTCCTGGACGCGGGCCCCATGGCCAGCGCCGTCTCCCGGGTGAAGGGGCCGAAACTGCTGGGCCGCGACTTCACGGTCCAGGCCGCGGCGACGAACGTCCTGGAGAACAACCGGCTGATCGCGGAAGCCGCCCGCGCGGCAGGCCTCGCCTCCCCCCTCCTCGACGTCTGCCACGCCCTGTACGGCGAGACCGTCGAACAGGGGTACGGGGCCGAGGACATGGTGGCCGTGCTACGCGCACTGGAACTCAGAACCAGGTGTCCAGCCACAGTCGGGAACGCCGGTCGGGATACGGGATCGTGAAGCCTGAGTAGAGCGGGAAGAAGTAGATGAAGTCCCAGGCGATGAGCAGGACGAGTCCGCCCGTCACCAGTACGCCCCGTCTGCGGCGCTCGGCGCCCATGCCCGGCGGACCCAGCAGCACGCCACACGAAGTCTGACCGGAGCACTAGCTGGCCGCCAACGGGAATCCCGACGGCTCTGCCAGGATTTCCGTGAAGCCGAACATGCTCCAGCGCGCCGATGACGCTCCGTCGCCCGGGCCGAAATTCGCACCTGTTCACCTGCTATCGGCACATGAGCGTTGCTCAGACTCCCGTCGACACCGGGCTCTCGAAGAACGTCTCCAGGGCCACCGTCGCATGGGTGCCGCTGACACCCTCGATCTCGTACAACCGCCGCAGGACGTCTTGGAGTTGTTCGGTCGTCTCGGTCCTGACCTTGACCAGGACCGACGCGCTGCCCAGCGATGATGTGGGCTTCCTGCAGCTCAGGGATCGCGGCGAAGCACTCGCCGGAGTCGCCGATCCATGCGGATGAGTCGACCATGGCAAAGGCCGGCACTCGTCCGTCGACCGCGGCGGAATCCACCTCGACCGTCGTAGGGCGGATCACCCCCGACTCGCGCAGTGCGGGGAGTTGGGCTTCGTTCGCCGCTGTCCCCGGCGTCGGCGACGGCCTGCTCGTCTTTGTAGCCGCCGCGCTCCTGACAGCAGCGTTCCTTGTCCTCAGCACGGCGGCGTGCCCCGGCGGCGGCGTCGGCCTCGATCCGCGCGCGCGAGCGGCCTGCGGTTCGGCCTCTGGAAAGACATGGCAACGTCGCCGTACGGATCGCGCCCGACGCCGGCGCCCTGGAGCGTGGGCACCCCGCCGACGGGCACCCCGCCGACGCTGACCCCGTCGCCCTGTCCATCCGGGCGACGGGGCCGCTTCTTCGCGCCACGGGTCAGCCTGGCGACTGCCGTCGACGCACGCCAGTGGGCCCGTACTTCCGGCGAACGCGGCGGGTCCAGGCCTCCTTCTGCGAGGCAGGTGCCTCCAACAGCCCTGGTGCGATGGAGACCGGGCTCGGAGAGGCCGGCCGTACTACATCGGTTCGACGAGGTCGGCCCGCCATTCAGGCTGCGGGTCCGCTCCCAGGCTCGTCCAGTACTCCGTCCCACGGACGATCTGCCCGTCACGGACAGTCCAGAACGATGCCGCGCGGAAGACGCCAAGGCTGTCGTGTGGCACTTCGACCTCGGAGACGACTTCATCGCCCTCGGCCACCACCTTCAGCACCCGAATCGACCAGCCCGCCGGATATTCACGGTTCACCGCGACGAAGTTTTCCCGGCCGATGATGCGCTCGAGGCTGATCGGCCACTCGACTACGACATCCTCCGCGATCAACTCGGCGACGCCTGCCCAGTCCCGAGCCTGGATCCGGTCCCACAGTCTTTCGATCACCTTCGAAGATTCCATCGACGGAGCCTCCCACAGGTGGCGGTGGCGCGGGCTTCGGAACGAAGTTCGAGGACGGCGTCCTGGCCGAGCGTCCGCAGACCACCTCCGTGATCACGCGCGTGACCTTTACTCCTCTCGCGGACCGGCAGGTGTTCGTGTAAGACGCCTCCCGGGGAGTCGGTCTGAAACGCCGGCCCTGTGCGGTTCCCCGTGTCCCTGACGGAGTGCTGCCCTTCGCCGGCGTTAGCGGCTGTCAGTTGAAGATGTCCAGGAGGTCCAGCCAGGAGCCCGGGTCGTCGGCGGGGCGGGGCCGCATCGGGCGCGGCTCCGGGTAGGTCTCCGCTGCGGCCCTCGCGCGGACGATGTCGGGCCCACCGCACGCCTCGACCGCGAAGGCGCCGAAAACCTTGGCGAAGGCGGCCGGGTCGCGGAACTCCACGCCGAACGCTCGGCCGTCCCGCAGCGGCACCCATACCACCCGGTCGGACCGTGTCCATTCGAGCACCGGCTGGTCATCCGCGGTTGACCGCCCCTCCAGCCACAGCCGCGCCACGTGCAGCAGGTGCACCTTCTCCATCGGCAGCCGCTTGCGCCGAACACGCAGTTCACGCGCCGTCAGCTCGACGCGCTGGTCCTTCTTCGGGTACCAGACGACGCCTATCCCGAACGGCACCCACAGCAGGATCCCGATCAGCGGCCAGACCAGAGCTTCGCCCCACGACCGGAGCAGCCCGCCGTCCAGCAGGTACAGGACCCCGAAGACCAGAACCCACTTCGCCGTCATCCTCCAGAACCCGCTGCCCTGCCGGTGCAGAACCCGACGCTTCCCCGTCATCGCCATGCCCGCACGCTATCCGCCGCCCCGCAGCGCACCGTAAGACCCCCCGAGATCGGAGCCCGGCGATCGCGAAACCAGTGACAGGCGAGACTCCGACACCATGGTGTTCGGCCACAGAGCCTCCGCAAAACCCGTTGGCGGAACCACGGCAGCCACTGCTACGTTTCCGGAAGCCGTGCGAGAGAGCGAGGAGGTGGTACCCGTGAACGTATCGACATGGGTGCTCCCCTCCGGGGTCACGGTCGGGCGATAGGTCGTCCGGGAGCGCCGTTCAAAGGCGCCCTCGAAAGGTACGACCATGCACTTCACTTCTGAACAGCGCCTCGACGACGCTGTCCTCGAGCGCGAATTCACCCTCGGTGAGATCCCCGGCATCCTGTGGACGCCCGCATCCGCGTCCGCACCGGCGCCGCTGATCCTGCTCAGCCCCCCTCCCCTCGGGTTGCGCAAGACGTACCCCCGGCTGGTGGCCCGGGCCCGGCACGCTGCGGCGGACGGCTTCGCCACGGCTACCATCGAGCTCCCCGGAAGCGGCGACCGGCCCCGTTGGCCCGCCGCTGAGCAGGCCCGCGCCGACCTGCGCCGGGCCATGGAGGCCTGCGAGCCGGTCAGCGACGAGATCATCGACGCCCTCATCCTCCCGCTCGTCGACAAGTCGGTCCCGGAATGGCAGGCCGCCCTGGACGCCCTCCTGTCGCTGCCCGAGATCGGCGGCCCGGTCGGGTACTCGGGGGGAGTGATCTCCATCGGGACCCGGCTGGCGGTGGTCGAGCCGCGCATCTCGGCCGCCGTTCTGTTCGCCGGGAGTTTCGTCCCCCGGGCCATGTTCGAGGAGGCCCGCCAGGTCACCATTCCGCTGCACGTCCTGCTGCAGTGGGACGACGAAGGGAACGACCGGCAGGCGGCCCTGGACCTGTTCGACGCCTTCGGCTCCAAGGAGAAGACCCTGCACGCCAACATGGGCGGGCACACCGGCGTCCCGCAGTCCGCAGGCGACGAAGCAGGCCGATTCCTCGCCCGGCACCTGAAGTGACGCCGGGCGTCAAGCCACCAGCAGACGGTATCCGTGTCGGCCAGGATGCTTCCCCCTCTGGGGCCAGGTCCCGGCCTCCTCGGCTCTTCACACACGGCCCCCTGCCGAACACTGAACCGCCCCGGGTTTGATGGAGACATCGAAGACCCTGAAGGACGCCGATCACGGCAGCTCCCCGTATGTACTCCGACGAACTGCGCGAGCGTGCGACGCGGTTGGCGATCGAAGCCCGCAAGGATCCGGCCGGCCGTGCCGGTGCGATCAAGCGCATCGCCGACCAGTTGGAGGTGCACCCCGAGGCCCTGCGCGGCTGGGTCAAGCGCGCCGAGACCGACGAGGGCATCGTGCCCGGCACCACCGGCACGGATACCGCCCGGATCGCAGGGCTGGAGCGGGAGGTGAGGGAACTGCGGCGGGCGAATGCGATATTGAAGTCCGCCTCGGCTTTCTTCGCCGCGGAGCTGTGCGCCACGAGGAGCGATGTTGATCGAGAGATGGTGAAGGACCACTTCCGCCCTCCTGCGCGAGGGCTTCGAGGTGGCCCGCTGCACGGTCGAGCGCCTCATGCATGCGGCCGGTCCGCGCGGGGGTGATCCGGGCCAAGAGCCCACGCCCACGGGCGGTCTGGTACTGTGCACGCCGTCGTTCGGGGAGCTGTTCGAGGCATGAGGAGGTGGGTTGATGACCGTCGGGTTCGGCGCTGCCGCGCGCAGTGCTTCCGCCATCCCCGCCTTCCGGGCCCGGGGCTGACGCCGCGACCCTTCGTCCGTTCAGTTCTCCGGGTCCTTGATCTCCCTCGACAAGGAACCTTTCTCTCGCCATGAGCGACTCTTCGTTTGACCTGACAAAGTTTCAGAACCGTATTGCCGTGAGCAGTGCGCCGCGCGCCGCGGCCTACCCGGCCGACTGGGTTCTCGAGAACCAGATGGGGCCCAACGCCCTCTGGCTCGTCGAGGAGCTGACCGCCGCGATGGATCTCCGGCCGGGCATGCGTGTCCTCGACCTCGGCTGCGGGCGCGCCCTGACGTCCGTCTTCCTCGCCCGCGAGTTCGGCGTCCACGTCACCGCCGCAGACCTGTGGATCGACCCGTCCGAGAACTGGGAGCGGATCCGCGCGGCCGGCGTCGAGGACTCGGTCGTCCCGCTGCGCGCCGACGCGCACGACCTGAAGTTCGCCGAGGGGTACTTCGACGCGGTGGTATGCGTCGACGCCTACGAGTACTTCGGCACGGACCACTGGTTCCTGCAGTCCCTGCTGCGGTTCGTACGGCCCGGAGGGCAGATCGGCGTCGTCACCCCGGGCACCACACAGGAGCTGGACGGCCGCGCGCCCGAGCACCTCGCGCCGTGGTGGGACTGGGAGTTCAACGGCTGGCACACCCCGCAGTGGTGGCGGCGGCTGTGGGAGTCCTCGGGGAAAGTGGACATCGACCGTGCGGACCTCCTCCCGGACGGCGCGGCGAACTGGCTCGCCTGGGAGGAGGCGGTACTCGCGGCCGACCCCGAGCGGGGCTCGGCCGGCGTCGCCGCGATGCTGCGGGCGGACGCGGGACGGACGCTGGGGCTCGCACGGGTCGTCGCCCGGAAACCCGAAGAGACGGGCGACGGCGGCGGGCAGGTCTCGCTGTGGAAGTCACCCGTCGCCGAACCCGGCGTGCTGGCCGAGCGGTTGACGCTGCCGCGGTATCCGCGCAGCGCGGCGTACGACCCGGCGTGGGTCATGGCCAACGTGATGGGACCGCACCCGCTGTGGCTGACGGAGTGGCTCACCGGAGCGATGCAGCTGGAGCCGGGCATGCGGGTGCTCGACCTCGGCTGCGGAACAGCTCTCACCTCGGTGTTTTTGGCCCGGGAGTTCGGCGTGCACGTCACAGCGGCCGACTTGTGGATAGCCCCCGGGGAGAACTGGCGGCGCCTGCGCGAGACCGACACGGGCGCGGGATCGGTGACGCCGATGCGCGTCGAGGCGCATGAACTGCCCTTCGCCGACGGGTACTTCGACGCGGTCGTGAGCGTGGACGCGTACCACTACTTCGGGACGGACGTCCGCTATCTGCCGACGTTGGCACGGTGCGTGCGGCCGGGCGGGCAGATCGGCATGGCGGCCCCGGGGACGACGATCGACCTGGACCCCGAGCCGGTGCCGGAGCACCTGTCGGAGTGGCAGACGGAGGCGGACTTCTGGACGTTCCGCACCTCCTCGTGGTGGCGTCGGCACTGGGAGCGGAGCGGGGTGGTCTCGGTGGAGACCGCAGACAGCCTGGAGGACGGCTGGCGGGAGTGGCTGCTGTGGAGCCGCACCTGCGCGGAGTTCGGCGACCCGGAGTGGACGGCCGGCCCAGCCCGGGGGGAGACGGACACGGTCCTCGGTGACGGGGGACGCGTGCTGACCCTCACCAGGGTGGTGGCGTCCCGGGACTGAGCCCTCCGACGCCGCGCGCCGCACGACGGGGCCGGGCCCCCGCCGCCCCGCCGCCGGCCGCCCCCCCCCCCCGGGGCGGGCCGCAGGGGACCACCTCCGGCGGCGGGGGGGGACTGGCGCGGGCC
>NZ_JBIBEN010000019.1:0-104759 GCF_042955065.1 Streptomyces sp. NPDC012510 | reverse complement strand
CGCCCTCCGACGCCGCGCGCCGCACGCCGGGGCCGGGCCCGGACTCCTCAGCGGAGTCCGGGCCCGGCCCCGTCGTGTCATCGGCGCGTACCGCAGCCGGGCAGACGGTTCAACGCCACAGGCCCACACGCCCGGCCGAGGATCGAAAGAGGCACTCAGGAGCTGGTGAATGGTGGTCAGGGGCGGGTCTGCCCAGGGCCATGACCGGCAGGTCGTCGAAGCCGACGACGCTCGGGTCGTCCGGGATGCGCAGACCTGACCGGGTCACCCGCCAGACCCGGCCGACGGCACTCACTGGCGCTCACTCCCCCGCCCAACGCCGCGCGGCCGACACCGGGAGACGCCGCGGGAGGACTTCCGGCCCCGCCGGGCTCGCCACACGATGCGTCCAAAGTCTTGACGTGATCCGTATGACTGCGTAGACATGTCACCGCAGACATGACTGCGCAGACATGACTGCGCAGACATGACTGCTAAGTCAGTCAGGAAGCGTCTGACATCATGCGGAATGCGGACTGATTCGTGCGGTCACCGGGGAGACACCATGACGCGAGGAAAGACGGGGCGGGGCGGCAGCTCCGCGGCACCGAGCAGCGTGGATGTCGCCCGGGTGGCCGGGGTCTCCCAGAAGACCGTCTCCAGGGTCTTCAACGACGAGCCGTACGTGTCCGCCGACGTCCGTCGACGTGTCCTCGAAGCCGCCGAGCGGCTCGGCTACCGGCGCAACAACGCCGCCCGAGCACTGGCCTCCGGACGAACCCGCTCGATCGGCGTGGTCACCCTGGGTACAGCCCTGTACGGACCCGCCTCCCTCCTCATCGGGGTCGAGCGGGTCGTACGGGACACGGGATACGCGCTGCGCGTGGTCAACACGATGGAGGGCGACCCGGCGGGTCTGGCCGGTGCCGTGGACTCGCTCCTCGATCAGGGCGTGGACGGCATCGTCATCTCCGAACCGATCGACGAGCAGAGCCCCGCCGGCTGCGACCCCCTCCGCGTCGACGTACCGGTCCTCGCCCTGGGCGCACCGCCACCGCCCGTGACGGCACCCACGGTGCTGACGGCCGGGGACGGCGCGGATCTGATGGCACGCGCCGCCACCGAGCACCTGCTGGCTCTCGGCCACCGGACCGTCCACCACCTGGCCGGTCCGCAACGGTGGTACGCCGCCAGGGACCGTCTGACGGGATGGCGGGCGTCACTGACCCAACAGGGTCGGGACGTACCTCCGGCCGTTGAGGGCGACTGGTCTGCCGCGTCCGGCCATCTGGTGGGACGCGAGCTGGCCGGGGACGACTCCGTCACCGCGGTCTTCGCCGCCAACGACGACATGGCGATCGGGCTGATCCGCGCGCTGACGGAGGCCGGCCGGCGTGTGCCGGAGGACGTCAGCGTGGTCGGCCTCGACGACATCCCCGTCGCCGCCTACGTGACCCCTCCACTGACCACGGTGCGACAACCGTTCGACGCCGTGGCACAGGAGGGCCTCAAGCGTCTGGTGCACGCCATCGAGAACCCTGACGCGGACGCCTTGGCACCGAGCGGCCCACCGGTCGACCTCATCGTCCGCGCGTCGACAGCGCCACCGCCCCGCCGCACGAACGGCGGCCCCTCCACCTGATCCGGGTCTTCCTTCCCCCGGCGTGGCGTCAGTCGGTTCCCCGTATCTGACCGACGCCATCGGCTGCTCCTAGCCGCTCCATCACCTCAGCCCCTCCGAGCCACTCCACCACCTCAGCTCTCCGAGCCGCTCCACCACCTCAGCTCTCCGAGCCGCTCCACCACCTCGCCTCTCCGAGCCGCTCCACCACTGCGCGACACGTGGTGCGTCGTCGTGCCCGTCCGAGGGCACCACCCCGGCCATGTGCGCCCGCAGGCCGACCGTCGCGTCCGTGCCTGTCTTCCCACACCCCCCGCGCACGCCCTCGCCAGGCGTGCCGCCCAGCCACCGGCGGGAGTCCACCATGCCCAGAACCGTGTTCACAGCCAGCCCTTCCTCCATGAGCCGCCGGCTCTTCCTCACCACGAGCGGCGCCCTGTCGCTCGGCGCCGCCCTCACCGCGTGCGGCGGCGGTGATTCCGGCGGCTCCTCCTCCGCCGAGCCCGTCGGCAAGGCCGACATCGACAAGGCGATGAAGACGCCCACCGAGCTGACCTTCTGGACCTGGGTCCCGAACATCGCCAAGGAGATCGCCCTCTTCGAGAAGAAGTACCCGGCCGTCAAGGTCAAGGTCGTCAACGCCGGACAGGGCGTCAAGCACTACACCAAGCTGCGCACCGCCCTGAAGGCCGGCAGCGGCGCCCCCGACCTGGTGCAGATCGAGTACCAGGCCATCCCCACGTTCACCATCACCGACAGCCTGCTGGACCTGCGACCGTACGGCGCCTCGACGTTGAAGGACACGTTCGTGGACTGGACCTGGGCCCAGGTCGGCGGACCGAACGGCGAGGTCTGGGCGATACCGCAGGACACCGGCCCGATGGGCATGCTGTACCGCAAGGACATCTTCGACAAGCACGGCATCCAGGTCCCCACGACCTGGGACGAGTTCGCCGCAGCCGCGCGCAAGCTGCACAAGGCCGACCCGGACGTCTATCTGACCAACCTCGCGGCGAACGAACCCGCCGCCTGGCACGGCCTGCTGTGGCAGGCGGGCGCCAGGCCGTACGCGACGTCCGGCAAGAGCACGCTCTCCATCAGCGTCGACGACGCCGTGTCGAGGAAGCTGGGCGAGTACTGGGGCGGTCTGGCGAAGGAGGGGGTCATCAGCACCGACCCGGACTTCACCGACGGCTGGTACACCGGGTTCAACAAGGGCAAGTACGCCACCTGGCTCACCGCCGCCTGGGGGCCGGCCTTCCTCTCCGGTTCGGCCCAGTCCACGGCGGGCAAGTGGCGGGCGGCCCCGCTGCCGCAGTGGGACGCGGACAAGCCCAGTTCGGGCAACTGGGGCGGCTCGACCACCGCGGTCGTCCGGTCGACCAAGAACCCCGTCGCGGCGGCGGTGTTCGCGCAGTTCCTCAACAGCGACCCGGCGAGCGCGAAGATGTTCGCCACGGAACAGTTCTTCTTCCCGGCCACCAAGGCGCTGCTCTCGGACGCGGAGTTCGTCTCGGACGCTCCCTCCTTCTACGGCGGCCAGAAGGTCAACCAGGTCTTCGCCGACATCGGCGGTACGGTCAACGCCTCCTTCCAGTGGCCGCCGTTCCTCGATCAGGCCGCGACCGACTGGACCGAGACGGTGGGCAAGTCCCTCGCCGACCGGACCGACACGCTGCGCGCGCTCGGCACCTGGCAGTCACGGCTGACGAAGTACGCCGAGAGCCAGGGCTTCACCGTCAAGGGGAACTGAGATGGCCTCCGCCAAGTCCTCGACCGGGCCCGGACGGGGCACGCCCGCGTCCGCCACGGCCCGCGCCAGGGGGAACCGCGTCTCGGCGGGGCCGCTCTTCGTCGCCCCCTTCATGGTGCTGTTCCTCCTGCTGTTCCTCGCCCCGCTCGGCTACGCCGCCTATCTCAGTCTGTTCCAGGAACGCCTGGTCGGCGGCACGGTGTTCGTCGGCCTCGACAACTACGTCCAGGCCTTCGGCGACTCCCAGTTCCTGCACGGCGTCGGACGGGTCGCCCTGTTCTTCGTGGTCCAGGTCCCCGTGATGCTGCTCCTGGCGCTGCTGTTCGCCCTCGCGCTCGACAGCGGTCTGCTGTGGCTCGCGCGAGTGATCAGGCTGGGCATCTTCGTCCCGTACGCCGTCCCGAGCGTGGTCGCCGCGCTCATGTGGGGTTACCTCTACGGGCCGGACTTCGGCCCATTCGCCCAGCTGAGCCGGAACCTGGACCTGCCTGTCCCGCGGTTCCTCAGCGAGGGATGGATGCTGGGCAGCCTGGCGAACATCGTGACCTGGGAGTTCGTCGGCTACAACATGATCATCCTGTACGCCGCGCTGCGCACCGTCCCGCACGAGCTGTACGAGGCCGCGGCGACGGACGGAGCCGGGGCCTGGCGTATCGCCTGGTCCGTCAAACTCCCCGCGCTGCGCCCGGCGTTGCTGCTCACCCTGCTGTTCTCCGTGATCGGCAGTTTCCAGCTGTTCAACGAGCCGAACCTGCTGATGAAGATAGCCCCCGACGTCATCAGCAGCTCCTACACCGCCAACCTGTACGCCTACTCCCTCGCCTTCACCGGTCAGCAGGTCAACTACGCCGCCACGGTGTCCTTCCTCCTCGGCCTCGTCATCGTGATCGCCTCCTACGCCGTCCTGCTCACCGTGAACCGGAGGAGGACCGCATGACGACCACCACGTCTCCGCCCGCAGTCGCGCCCACAGTCGCGAAGCCGGTGGGCACCGGCCCTACGAAGAAGCGTCCGAACCGCCGCAGCACACCGCTGACGATCGCGATGCTGGCCGCCCTTGCCTACTTCCTGCTCCCCCTCTTCTGGCTGCTGATCGCCTCGACGAAGAGCACACGGGACCTGTTCAACAGCTTCGGGCTGTGGTTCTCCGACGCCCCGCAGCTGCTGTCCAACATCAAGGCGACCTTCGCCCAGGACGACGGGGTCTTCCTGCACTGGCTGCGCAACACGGTGATGTACGCCGGCGTCAGCGCGGTGGGGGCGGCGCTGCTCGCGGCGGCGGCCGGGTACGGGTTCGCCAAGTTCCGCTTCCGCGGGGACCGAGCCGCCTTCAACCTCGTCCTCGGCGCGGTCATGGTCCCCACCACCGCCCTCGCGATCCCGACCTATCTGCTCTTCGCGCAGGCGGGCCTGGTCAACACCCCCTGGGCGATCATCCTGCCGTCCCTCGTCAACCCGTTCGGCCTCTATCTCATGCGCGTGTACGCGGAGGACGCCATCCCGGACAGCCTCCTGGAGGCCGCCCGCATCGACGGCGCCGGCGAGGCGCGGATCTTCTTCCGGATCGCCCTACGACTGCTGGCCCCGGGTCTGGTGACGGTCCTGCTGTTCACGCTGGTGGCGACCTGGAACAACTACTTCCTGCCGCTGATCATGCTCAACGACCCCGACCTGTACCCCATCACGGTCGGACTCGCCTCCTGGGCGGACCAGACGCAGAACGGCGGGGCCGGCGCCGGCAGCGACATGCTCGCCCTGGTGGTGACCGGCTCGCTGATCTCGGTCGTCCCGCTCGTCGTGGCCTTCCTCATGCTGCAGCGGTACTGGCAGAGCGGCCTGGCCACCGGCGGCGTCAAGCAGTAGGCCGCCCACTCCCCGTACCACTCCCCCACTCCCCCACTCCTCCGGAGGTTCCCCTTCATGGCGGCTCTGCCTGCCCGCGTCCTCTTCGGCGCCGCTTACTACCACGAGTACCACCCCGGCTACAGCGACGAGCGTCCCGCCGAACGCCTCAAGACCGACCTGGACCTGATGGCCGACGCGCACTTCACCGTCATCAGGGTGGGCGAATCTGTCTGGTCGACCTGGGAGCCCGAGAACGGGCGCTTCGACCTCGACTGGCTCCAGCCGGTCCTGGACGGCGCCCACGAGCGCGGTATCTCGGTCGTCCTCGGCACCCCGACGTACGCCGTACCGCCGTGGCTGGCCCGCCAGTACCCGGAGATCACGGGCGAACACCGCACCGGCGAGCGGATCGGCTGGGGTGCCCGCCAGGAGGTCGACTTCACGCACCCGGGCTTCCGGTTCCACGCCGAGCGGGTCATACGGAAGGTCGTCGGACGGTACGCCGACCACCCCGCCGTCATCGGTTTCCAGGTCGACAACGAACCCGGGCTGCACCTCTTCCACAACCACGGCGTCTTCCAGCGGTTCGTGGACCATCTGCGGGAGAAGTACGGCGACATCGAGACCCTCAACCGCGAGTGGGGCCTGGTCTACTGGTCGCACCGGCTGTCGACCTGGGCCGACCTGTGGAGCCCGGACGGCAACGAGCAGCCCCAGTACGACGTGGCCTGGCGGGAGTTCCAGGCCCGCCAGGTGACGGAGTTCATCGGCTGGCAGGCGGACCTCGTCCGCGAGTACGCGCGACCCGGCCAGTTCGTCACCACCTGCATCTCCTACACCCGCCAGGGTGTGGCGGACGACGAACTCTCCGCCCGGCTCGACATCGCCTCCGGCAACCCGTACTACGACATGCAGGACGGCCTGCTGCTGCCGGACCCGACACCCGACGACCACGAACAGATCTGGAAGACCACCGGTGTCTGGTCGATGTACCAGACGGCCGACTGGATGTTCTCCTCCCGCCAGGAGCCGTTCCTGGTCACCGAGACCAACGCGAACTCCATCGGGTTCGCCTGGGACAACCGCCCGGGCTACGACGGCCAGTGGCGCCAGGCGGCCTGGGCGCATGTCGCGCGCGGCGCGCGGATGATCGAGTACTGGCAGTGGCAGACGCTGCGTTTCGGCGCGGAGACCTACTGGGGCGGTGTCCTGCCGCACAGCGGACAGCCCGGCCGTACGTACGCCGAACTGGCCCGGCTGGGAGCCGAGTTCGACAAGGCCGGCCCGCTCGTCGCGGGCCTGGTGCCGGACGCCGACATCACGATGGTGTACTCCACGCCGAGCAAGTGGCTGATGCAGAAGTACCCCCCGCTCGCCACCGCCGACGGCACCCCGGACCCGGCCGCCTATCACCGTCTCTTCGACCCCTTCTACCGGGGTGCCTTCGACGCGGGCCGTCAGGTGCGCATCGTCCACGCACGGCAACTGCACGACCCGAGCGGCGATCGAATAGGCATGACGCCCGAGGAGGCCGCACCGCGCCACCCCGTCCTCGTCGCCCCGGCGCTCTACGTCGTCGACGACTCGATGCTGGAGTGGCTGGAGGCGTACGCCCGGGCGGGCGGTCACCTCGTGCTCGGCCCGCGCACGGCGTACGCCGACCACGAGGCCCGTGCGCGCCTGGAACCGGCACCGGGACGTCTCGTCGGCGCGACCGGCGTCCACTACGACGAGTTCAGCAACCTCTCGCGTGAGGTCCCGGTCCGCGCGGTGCCGGGCAGTCCGTTCGCGGTGCCGGGGGACGCGACGGCGACCCGGTGGATCGAGGGCCTCACGGTCGTCGACGCCGAGGTCCTCGCCGTCTACGACGACCCGCACTTCGGCCGCTGGCCGGCGGTCACCACCCGCCGTCACGGCGACGGCCGTGTCACCTGCGTGGGCACGGTGCCGGATCGCGACCTCGCCCGAGCGCTGGCCGAGTGGCTGGCGCCCACCGCACTCAGCGGGTGGCGTGACCTTCCCGAGTCGGTCACCGCCACCACCGGCACCTCCCCCGAGGGGCGCCGCGTCCACATCGTCCACAACTGGAGTTGGGAGCCCGCGAGCGTCCTGGCACCGGTGGACTTCTCCGACGCCCTCACGGGCACCCCCGTCCCCGCGGGCTCGGCACTGGAGCTCGGCCCCTGGGACGTCCGTGTCGTCGTCCGCGCCGACGCCGCAGGGACACCGGCGGCCGAGGCGAGCGACCGGCCCTGATCCATCCACGAAGGAGTGGCCATGAACAGAAGAAGAGCGGGCAGGGTGCTCGGCACCTTCGCCGCGGCATCCGCGATGCTCGCGATACCCGCGTCGGGCGCGCAGGCGTACGACCCGACCGGTGGGACCCTGTACCAGCTCGGCAACGAGCCGTGTCTGAAGGGGCGGGGCAACTGCGCGGTCTACCCCAAGTCGGCGCAACTGCCGAGCGGGCGCCTGGTCGCCGCGTTCGAGAAGTCCACCGTCGTCACCGAGACGGGCAGCGCGGACAAGCAGACCATGCCGGTCTACAAGAGCGACGACGACGGCACGACGTGGCAGCCGCTGTCGGAGGTCAAGGCTCCCGCGTACCTCTCCAGCGACCCGCAGTACGCGAAGTACACGAGCAACTGGACCAATCCGTACCTCTACGCCCTTCCGCAGGACGTCGGGAACCTGAAGCAGGGCACGCTGCTCCTCGCCAGTGTCGTGTCCGGTGACGACTACTACTACAAGGAGCACAAGGCCGCCGACCCGAACTGGACGCCGTCCAACGACGGGGACCGCAAGGACCTGGCGATCGCCCTGTACTCCAGCACCGACGACGGCGCGACCTGGAAGGTCGTCAACGTCGTCGCGACGGGCGGCTGGCAGGGCGGCAGCGCGGGCGCGACCGGCCAGAACATCGCGAACGCCAACACCGGCAAGCAGGTGGACCCGCTCTGGGAGCCGTACCTGATGGTCCACAAGGGTCAGCTCGTCTGTTACTACTCCGACGAGAACGACTACACCGGCTTCAACGCGACCACCGGTGTACCCACTCTGGACCCGGCCAACGACACGGCCACGGACTCACAGGGTCAGATCCTGGTCCACAAGACCTGGGACGGCCGCAGCTCGGCGTGGAGCGCCCCCGTCGTCGACGTCCCGGGCCTGACCCAGAGCATGGGCAACGGCAAGACGGAGATCGGCGGCGGCCGGCCGGGCATGACCAACGTCGTCCGCACGACGGACGGCAAGTGGATGATCACCTACGAGTACTGGGGCGGCGGGGCCAACACCAGGTACCAGATCGCCGACAACCCGCTGAAGTTCTTCGCCGGGTCGGCGACCGGCACGGGTGTCAACGGCCTCCCGCTCGACACCGGTTCACGCCCACTGTCGATGGGCGGCAGCCCGGTCCTCATCCAGCTCCCCGGTGGGCGTCTGGTCTACAACGCCGCCGGCAGCGGCAACGTCTGGGTCAACGAGAGCGGACGAAGCGGCGGTGAGTGGAAGGAGTACCAGACGACCTCGCCCGGCGCCTACAGCCGCAGCCTGCAGTACGTCGAGGGCACCGGCCGCATCTCCATACTCAACAACCAGGGCACCTCGACGCTGAAGTTCGCCGAGGTCGACCTCGGTCACTCGGAGGGTGCCTACTACCAACTGGTGAACCGCAGGACCGACCAGGTGATCGGCACGGGGAACAAGACCAACGACGCGAACATCGGCAACGGCGACGTCCCCGACGTCCGTCTGGAGGCCCCCGGCTCGGCGGCGAACCCGGACACCCAGTACTGGCACCTCATGACCGAGCCGCAGGGTGGCGTGACCCTGCTGAACAAGTCGGGCGGGCGCGCGGCGGCAATCTGGACCGGGAACGCGACCGTCGGCCAGAAGATCGGTCAGTGGGTCGACAACAGCAAGACGGGTAGCTGGAACCTGGTCAGGACCGGCGACGGCTTCTACAAGCTGCAGTCGGTCAAGAACACCGGCCTGTACCTGACCGGTGCGACCGCCGGGGGCCAGCTCACCCTGCAGACCGCGGTGAGCGACGGTTCCCAGGACTGGGAGCTCCTGCAGTAGACCTGGATCTCCTGACACCACGCGCCGAGGCGGGGCGAGCCGGCCCGCCGCGCCTCGGCGCGTGCTCCTGACCTTCTGACCCATACTCATCAGCCTGGGCCCCCGCGACGGTGCGCGGGGCCTCGCCTGTCGGAGGGGTGGTGTGACCTTGAGCCGCATTCTGGTGACCGGTTCCGCGGACGGCCTCGGGCGTGCCGCGGCGGATTCGCTGCTGTCCGCCGGCCATGACGTGGTGGTGCACGCCCGGAACCGGCAGCGCGCGGCGGCCCTCGACGCGCTGGTCGATCGCGGTGCGCATCTCGTGGTCGGTGACTTCGGGGAGCGTGCGGCCGTACGGAGCGTCGCCGCCGCGCTCAACGACGCGGAGCCGCTCGACGCAGTCATCCACAACGCCGGCGTGTGGAGCGGGCCGGCGGTCATGCCGGTCAACATCGTCGCGCCCTACCTGCTCACGGCGCTGCTGCGGGGGCCGCGCCGGCTGGTGTACCTCAGCAGCAGCTCGCACTTCGGTGGGCGCCCCTCTCTCGCCGACGTCGACTGGCGCGGAGGGAGCGCGGGCTCGTACTCCGACAGCAAGCTCTTCGTGACGACGCTCGCGGCGGCGGTGGCCCGACTGCGTCCCGGAGTGCTGAGCAACGCCGTGGATCCGGGTTGGGTGCCCACGAAGATGGGGGGCCCGAACGCACCGGACGATCTCGAGCTCGGCCATCGGACGCAGGAGTGGCTCGCGTCGAGCGACGAACCCCAGGCCCTGACCACCGGCGGGTACTGGTATCACCGCCGGCGGCTCCAGCCGCACCGCGCCGTCCACGACGAGGCGTTCCAGGAGCTCCTCCTGGAGACGTTGACCGAGGAGACGGGCACCGCGCTGTGACCGCCCCCTGACGCGACCGACCGGGCCACGGTGCGGGCCGCCCGTCCGCAGAGCACCTGGGTGGACCTGGTACGGCGGGTGGCGGGCGCCGACGAACGGTGACGCGGGGCCGAGCGGTCGGGCCCGTCTGCGAGAAACAGCCCTCCCCTGATCCGCGTTCGTGGGCGTGCTACCGGGGCGCGCTGTGCTCCTGAGAGCTGCCGACAGTGCTGCGGAAGTCGTGAAGGGCGAAGGACAACCGCGGTCGGTGGTGCGTGAGGAAGGACAAGGGAGCTTCGGGCTCTGTCGTGACGCGGCTGTGGCCGAGCGAGGGGCGGCCGCTGATCCGCAGGGGGACGCGGCATGTCGTACCGTCGGCGAGTTGCTGGATCAGGTGGGCGCGGGCGGCCAGTCTGCACGGCAGCCGCAGCGCGTCGTGGTGCGTCGCGCGGACGGACGGGGTGTCGGCGGCGGTCAGTTCGGCTCGTGTGCTCCGGCCCTGCACGCGGAACGTGATCAGGCCCGGCTCCTTCGGGATGCCCCAAAGGGTGCGTCCTCCGGTCAGGGCCCGTTCGTCGTCGACCCAGGCGGCCACGGTGCTGGCGGCCGGGCGGCGCCCGTGTCGTACCGCGAGGGCGACGAGGAACTCGCGGTAGGTGAGGACGCCGCCGGGTTTGTAGTCGACCCAGAAGGTGATCAGGGTGGCGCGGCCCCGCACGACCCATGGGCGGGTCCCGGCGGGCAGCGGCCAGGACGGCAGATCGCGTGTGGGGACGCGCCACAGCGAGACGATCATGTCTCCGGTGAGGTGCCACGGTGACGGGGGAAAGGGGGCGGCTGCTTGCTTCACGGTGTCGTCACCCGCTTCCTCAGCTCGGACTCGTAGGTGGTGCGGGCAACAGTGTCGACCTCCAACGAGATGTGGTCCGTACGGAGCAGTCTGTCGCCGGTGTTGTGGAGGCGCGCGGGCAACACTCGTCCAGCCGTCCGCGACGGCCGAACGCCAACGCGGCCCGTTCACGCGCCGCGTCCGTGCGGGCCACGTCGGGGGACGACGTCACGTGGTCCGGGCCGGGTTCGGCCACGGTCCCGCGCAGCCGGGGGACGTCGATGTCGCCGAGCACCAGCCGGCAGCCGTCCCGGTCGGGACGGGCGGCGACGCTCCGCCCCACCTCGCGCGCCGCTCCGGTGAGCACGGCAACCGGCGGCAGTGACGCCGTCTGCCCGGGGCGTGGCCCCGGCAGCGGGCGACTGCCGCCGTTCACAGCGCTTCCGCGTACGCGCACGCTCTCCCAACGAGGCCCATGGGGGACGGTCACTCCGGACCATCCCGAACATCGGGGCCCGCCGCGGTCACCCGCTCCGGCCGCCGGGGGTCTCTCCCGGGGCCTGTCCCGCCAGGCCCGCGCCCCCCGCGGCCGACCGCCGGGCCGTATGAGCCGATGGCGGGTTTGGCGAGGCTGCCTCAGGCCCTCGCGCAACGACCCCGTACGGCAGGCGCCGGTCCACACACCCGGTGAGCGGACAGGAGCACCCGTGCGGTGACGGGCATGGCACACCGCCGCCGGACGGCTGCACGCCGTGCGCGGGCAAGTCGGCCGTGCGCGGGCAACCGGCCGCCGGTCAGCAGGGCTCGCGTTCGTGCCGGTCAGCCGCCGAAGCCCAGCAACGGATCGTCGAAGAGAGCGAGCCGGGCGGTGATGCGCTTGCCGACGGGCTCCCGGTGCGCCTGGAAGCCCTGCACCACCGCCAGCACGATCTCCAGACCGTGCTGACCCACCCGCCCCACGTCAGCGGCCCGGGCGAGCGGGAGCACCGGATCGGTGTCCCATACGGCGATCTCCACCATGCCGTCGACGATGCCCAACTGCAGCAGGGCCGGCCCGGGCGCGTATTTCAACGCGTTGGTGACCAGCTCGCTGACCACCAGCTGCGCCAGGTCCATGGTGCGGGCCGACACCGGCAGCCCGTGCTCGGACTGGGCCCGGGTCAGGAACTCCAGCACCTGGCCCCGCGCATCGGCGATACAGCCGTCCGCACCGTCCAGGGCCACGGTCACTTCGGCAGGTGCGGCATCCGGCATCCGGGAACACTCCTCGGGCGCGACAGGCTCCCTGCCCACGATCTGCACTTCCCCGTTCATGGGCCTGCGATTACCCCGGAGGCTCGGACCTAGTCCTGCGCGATGACGACGAACGGGTCGCATCGCGCATCGTGTGCCGCCCCCGGGGGCAGTGATGGCGAGGAGAAGTGGCCCGGTTTCCGACAAGTGCGCAGAGGACGCGAGTGGTGGACGACCAGGAAAAAGTGGCCCCCGGCCACCTGTCCGTGAACCGTACGGATGTCGACGGCATCACCGTCCTCGATCTCCGTGGAGAGATCGACTACCAGAGCGTGGGTGCTCTGACCCGGGCGCTGCCTCCGGAGGATCCGACCACCGGTGACCGGGTCGTCGTCGATCTGAGCCGCGTCACCTTCATGGATTCCAGTGGCGTCAGCGCCCTCATCGCCGCCCACCAGGCCACGCAGTCCGCGCAGGGGTGGCTGCGACTCGCCGGAGCCGGGGGCGCCGTGCTGCGCACCGTGCGGCTCGTGGGACTCGACGCCGTCGTCACCTGTCACCCGACCCTGCGTGAGGCTCTCGTGCCGTGACGAGCACGGTTCGCCGAGCGCCGAGTGCCGAGTGCCGGGTGTGAAACCTTTGCGAGTACCCCTCATCGGCGCCGCCATTCCCCTTTGATGCCGCCTTTTTCCGGTGAACCGCCATGCCCTGTCCAGGCTTTGGCCGCCGCTCGTCAACTGGGTTAACCTGCCACGGATTTCTGATGTGGAGGATCCGTGAACGGCGGAATCATCGCTGGTGAACGGGCCCTTGCGCGGTTCCGAGTCCTCGTGGTGGGGACTCTTGGGGAGCGGAACGAGGATGCGCATGACCGGCAAGTCGACGAACACCCAGGAGCGGGCACCGGGCGAGCAGGAGCTGCGGCAACTGCTGGCCGGGCTCACCGCCGTACGGGACGGTGATTTCGGTACCCGGCTCCCGGCGGACGGCGAAGGTCTGCTCGGCGACATCGCCACGGTCTTCAACGGCATGGTCGACCAGTTGTCCGTGTTCACGTCGGAAGTCACGCGCGTGGCCCGCGAGGTGGGTACCGAGGGCACGCTGGGCGGTCAGGCGGAAGTGCCGGGGGTGTCGGGTACGTGGGCGGATCTGACCGACTCGGTGAACGCGATGGCGGGCAATCTGACCACGCAGGTGCGTGACATCGCCCAGGTCGCCACCGCGGTGGCCAAGGGTGATCTGTCGCAGAAGATCGACGTTCCCGCGCGCGGCGAGATCCTCCAGCTGAAGGAGACCGTCAACACGATGGTCGACCAGCTCTCCGCCTTCGCCGACGAAGTCACCCGCGTCGCCCGCGAGGTCGGCAGCGAGGGCCGGCTGGGCGGACAGGCCCAGGTGCCGGGTGTCGGCGGGGTGTGGCGTGACCTGACCGACTCGGTGAATTTCATGGCGGGCAACCTCACCGCGCAGGTCCGCAACGTCGCCCAGGTAACGACCGCGGTCGCGCAGGGCGACCTCTCCCAGAAGATCACCGTCGACGCACGCGGCGAGATCCTCGAACTCAAGAACACCATCAACACGATGGTCGACCAGCTCTCCGCCTTCGCCGACGAGGTCACCCGCGTCGCCCGCGAGGTCGGCACCGAGGGCCGGCTGGGCGGACAGGCGGACGTCAAGGGGGTGAAGGGCACCTGGCGCGATCTCACGGACTCGGTGAACTTCATGGCGGGCAACCTCACCGCGCAGGTCCGCAACGTCGCCCAGGTGGCCACCGCGGTCGCGCAGGGCGACCTCTCCCAGAAGATCACCGTCGACGCACGCGGCGAGATCCTCGAACTGAAGAACACCATCAACACGATGGTCGACCAGCTCTCCGCCTTCGCCGACGAGGTCACCCGCGTCGCCCGCGAGGTGGGCACCGAGGGCAACCTCGGCGGTCAGGCGATCGTCCGGGGCGTGTCGGGGACCTGGAAGGACCTGACGGACAACGTCAACGTGATGGCGTCGAACCTGACCGGTCAGGTCCGCTCGATCGCCCAGGTCGCCACCGCCGTGGCGCGCGGCGACCTGTCCCAGAAGATCACGGTCGAGGCCAAGGGTGAGGTCGCCGCCCTGGCGGACGTCATCAACACGATGGTCGACACGCTGTCCGCGTTCGCCGACGAGGTCACCCGCGTCGCCCGCGAGGTCGGCACCGAGGGGCGCCTCGGCGGACAGGCGCACGTGCCGAGCGTGGCCGGCACCTGGAAGGACCTGACGGACAACGTCAACTCCATGGCCAACAACCTCACCGGCCAGGTGCGCAACATCGCGCTGGTGACCACGGCCGTGGCCAACGGCGACCTGTCGAAGAAGATCGACGTCGACGCACGCGGCGAGATCCTGGAACTCAAGACCACGATCAACACGATGGTCGACCAGTTGTCGTCGTTCGCCGCCGAGGTCACCCGCGTCGCCCGCGAGGTCGGCAGCGAGGGGCGGCTCGGCGGACAGGCCGAGGTCGAGGGCGTCGAGGGCACCTGGAAGCGGCTGACGGAGAACGTCAACGAACTGGCCGGGAACCTCACCCGCCAGGTCCGTGCGATCGCCGAGGTCACCAGTGCCGTCGCCGAGGGCGACCTGACCCGCTCGATCACCGTGGAGGCGTCGGGCGAGGTCTCCGAGCTCAAGGACAACATCAACTCCATGGTGGAGTCCCTGCGGGAGACCACGCGGGCCAACCAGGAGCAGGACTGGCTCAAGACCAATCTCGCCCGTATCTCCAGCCTCATGCAGGGCCACCGCGACCTGCCGGTGGTCGCCGAACTGATCATGGACGAGCTCACGCCGCTGGTCTCGGCCCAGTACGGCGCCTTCTTCCTTGCCGAGGACACCGAGCGCGGTCTCGAACTGCGGCTGGTGGGCTCGTACGGACGCCCCGACGACGCCGACCTGCCCACCAGCATCCCGGTAGGTGCCTCACTGGTGGGCCAGGCGGCACGCAACCGCCGCCCCATCACCGTGGAGGAGCTGCCCGCGGGCTATGTCACCGTCTCCTCCGGTCTCGGGCAGGCTGTGCCCAGCGCCCTGGTGGTGCTGCCCATCGTGGTCGAGGAACAGGTTCTCGGCGTCATAGAGCTGGCCTCGCTCACCCGGTTCACCCAGATCCACCAGGACTTCCTGGCGCAGCTGATGCCGACCATCGGTGTCAACCTCAACACCATCGTGGCCAACGTCCGCACCGACGAGCTGCTGGAGGAGTCCCAGCGCCTGACCTCGGAGCTGCAGGCCAGGTCGGCGGAGTTGCAGGTCCAGCAGGAGGAGCTGCAGCGCTCCAACGCCGAACTGGAGGAGAAGGCCTCACTGCTGGCCTCGCAGAACAGCGACATCGAGGCGAAGAACCTGCAGATCGAGCAGGCCCGCCAGGAACTGGAGACCCGCGCGCAGCAGTTGGCGCTGGCCTCCAAGTACAAGTCGGAGTTCCTGGCCAACATGAGTCACGAACTGCGCACCCCGCTCAACAGTCTGCTGATCCTGGCCCAGTTGCTGGCCCAGAACCCCTCGCGCAACCTCACCCCGAAACAGGTCGAGTACGCGGGCATCATCCACTCGGCCGGTTCGGACCTGCTGCAACTGATCAACGACATCCTCGACCTGTCCAAGGTCGAGGCCGGCAAGATGGACGTCGCTCCCGAGCGCGTCCCGCTGCGTCGGCTCCTGGAATACGTCGAGGCGACGTTCCGGCCGCTGACGACCCAGAAGAGCCTGGACTTCACGGTCGCCACCGCGCCCGGCACACCCGCCGACCTGCTGACCGACGACTCCCGGCTGCGCCAGATCCTGCGCAACCTGCTGTCGAACGCGGTGAAGTTCACCGAGGAGGGAGGCGTGGAGCTGCGCATCGAACCCGCTGCCGACCAGGAGGTGCCCCCGGCCGTCCACCGTGGTGGCCCGGTCGTGGCGTTCCGGGTGAGGGACACCGGCATCGGTATCCCCCAGCAGCAGTTGGAGACGATCTTCGGGGCGTTCCAGCAGGCCGACGGGACGACGAGCCGCAAGTACGGTGGCACCGGTCTCGGTCTGTCCATCACCCGGGAGATCGCCCATCTGCTCGGTGGCGCGGTGACGGTCCGCAGCACCCCCGGCCAGGGCAGCACGTTCACGCTCTACCTGCCCGTGGCGCGCGCCGACTTCGAGGAACTGTCGGACGGCGGCGGCCGGCCGGTGGAGCAGCCCCACGCCGCCGTCGCCTCCGAGGGGGAACCGGAGCACCGTGCACTCACCGGCCAGCAGGTGACTCCCGAACGCCGCAGGCGACGCCTGCTGGTCGTCGAGGAGCGTCCACGCGGTCTGCTCACTCTCGTCGCCGAGCGCGCCGTCGCGGACCTCGCGCAGGATGCCGACGATCCGTACGGGGCGATCGACATCATCACGGCCGTCGGAGCGCAGGAGGCGGCGAGCACGCTCGCGGCCGAAGCCTGTCACTGTGTCGTCCTCGAACTCGGCATGCCCGACGAGGAGTGCGCTGACTTCCTCGGGGCCATGCGCGGCGACTCCGCCCTGGCCAGCGTGCCGGTCCTCGTCCACACCGGGCATCGCGTGGATCTGGCCCAGGAACAGGCCCTGCGCTCCCGCGCGGGCGACCGGCCCCTGGACTTCCTGTCCAGCCTGGACGAGCTGCGCGAGCGCATCACCCTGCACCTGTCCGCCGAGCAGCCGGGCGACGTCCTGTCGCTGGTGCGCACCGAGGAGCCCCAGCGCCCCGCCGCCGAGGTCATGGACGACGCCTTCCTCGGCCGGACGGTCCTCGTCGTCGACGACGACGCGCGCAACCTCTTCGCGCTGAGCGGGGTGCTGGAGCTGCACGGCTTCGAGGTCCTCCACGCGGACAACGGCCGCCGGGGCATCGAGATGCTGCTCGCCCACCCGGACATCTCCCTGGTCCTGATGGACGTGATGATGCCGGAGATGGACGGCTACGCCGCCACCGCGGAGATCCGTACGATGCCCCAGTACGCCGAGCTGCCCATCATCGCCGTCACCGCCAAGGCCATGCCGGGTGACCAGGAGAAGAGTCTCGCGGCAGGCGCGAACGACTACATCACCAAGCCCGTCGACACGGGTGACCTCATGGCTCGCGTCCGAAGTTGGCTTCCCGCGTGAGCAGGCGTCACAGCCGCCACGCGGCGCCCGCCAGCCGACCGCGCGACGTCCCCGACGCGCCCGACGTGCCCGACGTCCCAGCCGAGGAACAGGAAGACCGTGAGTGACCGCCGTCATCCGTCCGGCCCCAAGGGCCCCCACGCCCCCGCGGGCGAACCGTCCGCACCGCAGGGCGTCGGCCCGACGGCCGTCGAGCCGCCCGGTGCCACCGACAGCGCACCCGTCGCCGTCGACGGTGACTCGAGGACACCGGCGGAGACCTCCCCCGTCGGCAGGCTCGCGGCCACCGTGGACCGGCTGCGCCGGGAAGTACGGGCGGCCCAGGCGGAGGCGGAGGGGCGCGCGCTGATCGAACTGGCCAAAGGCATCCTGGTCGAGCGACTCGGGTGCGGGCCGACGCAGGCCGCGCGGCAGCTCGCCGAACTCACCGAACAGGCGGGCACCACACTGCTCGAGTTCGCGGTCGAGGTCGTCAACCAGGCCTCGCGCGACCGGTTCTCGGAGGTGACCACCGCCTTCCTCACGGCTACCGCGGGCGATGCCGAGGACTTGGACCGTGGGGACGGCCGTTCCTCCGCCGTGCGGCTACGGGCCGCCGAGAGCGGTGCGCTGGCCGCCCACGACACCCAGGCCGTCGCCGACGCGCTGCTGGAACACGCTCTGGTCCCGCTGGGCGCGGAGGCGGTGGCGATCTGGGCGCTGAACACCGACGGCTCCCTCACGCTGGCGGGCAGCGCCGGGTTCTCCTCCGCCGAGGCCGGACGCTGGCGGCATGTGCCCCCGGGCGTGGCGACCGTGGCCCGCCGGGGGCTCGGTGAGCGAACGGGCCAGTGGATCCGCAGTCTGGCCGAGACCGGCCTGCCCTCCATCGGTCAGCACCGTCATTCCGACGGTGGCCGGGTCGCCGTACCGGCCGGTGCCGGCGGGCGGATCCTCGGGGTGCTGGAGATCGCCTGGTCCGCGCCCCTGGATACTCCTCGCCCGCAGATCGTCCGCCAGATCGAGGCCCTGGCCGAGCTGTGCGCGCACACCTTGGAGACTTACCCGCCGGACCGTCCCGACGGGGAGCCGGGCCCACGGGTCCTGCCGGACGTCAGCGAGTTGATGGATCTGGCCGACGGGCTCCACGACCCCGCCCTGGTGCTCGTCCCGCATCTGGACGCCCACGGAGGCCTGGTCGACTTCCGTATCCACCACGCCAACGGCCGTTTCCTGGACCCCGCCGGCCGGCCGCGCGGTGTCATCAACGGCGCCCTGTTGCTGGAGGCGTACCCGATGGCCGCCGGCCCCAGCGAGCTCTTCGAGCGGATACAGCGCGTCTACGCCACCGGCGAGCCCTACCGCGCCCACCGCACCCGGCTCACCGCCCTGGTGGACGACGTCCCACTGGCGGCGGTCGCCGACATCAACATCAGCAGGCACGGGGGCAGCGTCCTGCTCATCTGGCGTGTCGAGGACGAGACCGCCCGCCTGGCAAGCCTGCTTCAGCACGCCCAGCGCCTGGGCCGCATCGGTGGCTTCGAGGAGAACCTCCTCACCGGCGAGATCACCTGGAACGGCCAGCTCTACCACCTCTACGGCAGGCCCGCCTCCAGCGCCCCCGTGCCTCTGGAGGACCTGCCCGCCCACGCCCACCCCGACGACGCCGTCGCCATCGGCCGGTTCCTGCGCGCGCTGCTCCACCACCGCCGCCCCGCGTCCACCGCCTTCCGCCTCCAACGCCCCGACGGAGTCACCCGCCACATCCGCGTCGTGGCCGAACCGGTCATCGACGCCGACGGCAGGCTGTACGTCGTACGCGGCGCCTACCAGGACATCTCCGCCCATCACTGGACGGAGGTGGCCCTCGCCGCCACACGCGACCAGCTCGCCCACAGCGAGCAGCAGGCCAGCGAACGCAACCGCCTCACCCTGCAGTTGCAGCACGCCATCATGCCTCCGGCGCAGGCACCGCTGGAGATTCCCGGACTGCAGGTGGCCGTGCGCTACCGGCCGGCGGAGACCCAGCATCTGGTCGGCGGGGACTGGTACGACGCGGTCGTGCTGCCGTCCCGGCTGGTCCTGTTGTGCGTGGGCGACGTGGCCGGGCACGGTATCGAGGCGGCCACCAGCATGGTCGTGCTGCGCAACGCACTGCGCGGGCTCGCCGTGACGGGCGCCGGACCGGGCCAACTGCTGGCCTGGCTCAACATGGTGGCGCACCATCTGACGGGCGCCGTCACCGCCACGGCGGTCTGCGGCCTGTACGACCCCGACCGTCACAGGCTGCGCTGGGCCCGGGCCGGCCATCTGCCGCCCGTCATGGTGCGCGGCGCCGAGGCGACTCCGCTGCCCCGTGTCAGCGGGCTGCTGCTCGGTGCCGTGCCCGAGGCCACCTACGAGGAGCACGAGATCCAACTCGCCGTCGACGACACGCTGCTCATGTACACGGACGGTCTGATCGAGCGACGCGACCGGTCCGTGGACGAGTCCCTGACACAGTTGCTGACCGCCGCGCGCACGGTGCCGCCCACGCTGGACCAGCACTTGGACCGCCTGCTCACCCACAGCAGGTCCGACACGGACGACGACACCTGCATCGTGGGCATCCGTGTGGTCTGAAGCGCGCCGGACCGCTCGCCCCCGCCGCTCGGAACCCGGGCCGGAGCGTGCGGCCCCGGGCGGCGCACATGAGCCCGGGCCGCGTGGGCCGTGGCATGATGCCTCTCATGCGAGGAGACACGGGCAGGGCGAGCAGGTCGCGGTGATGGCCGTTTCCCCCACTGCCGGCGGGGTCGAGCCGCTGCTCGACCTCCACCCTCTGCCCAGCCGACCGGGCCTGCGCGCGACCGGTGAGATCAGTCTGCCGACCCAGGCGGCCTGGGAAGCGGCGCTGGAGAGTCTGGTGGCCCAGGACGACGACGTCTATCTGGACCTGGCCGGGCTGACGTTCATCGACGTCGCCGGAACCAGGATCCTCGCGCACGCGGCGCAGCGGTTGACGGTGCCTCGACGGATCCTCCTGGCACAACCACCGCCGTCCTTGCGGCGCGCGTTGGACATGTTCTGGCCGGACCTGGAAACGATCGAGGTGACGAGGTGAGCAGCATGACGGCCGAGCCGTTCGTGCACCCGGCCCTGTTCTACCGCGATCAGGAGAGCTACCTGACCGGCACCGTGCCCTTCATCACGCACGGGCTGGCCGCCGGTGAACCCGTCGCCGTAGCGGTGCCCGCCGCTCGGCTGCGGCTGCTGCGTGGTGCGCTCGGCGCCGACGCCGACCAGGTTCGGCTCATCGACATGGAGGAGGCCGGCCGCAACCCCGGACGGATCATCCCTCGGGTGCTGCGGGCCTTCGCCGACGCCCACGCCGACCGACGGGTCCGGATCATCGGTGAGCCGATCTGGGCCGGGCGGAGCGAGGACGAGTACCCCGCCTGCGTCCAGCACGAGGCCCTGATCAACCACGCGTTCACCGGTCGGCACGTCACCATCCTGTGCCCGTACGACACCGGCACGCTCGCCCCCCGGGTCATCGCCGACGCCCACGCCACCCATCCCGTCGTCATCGAGGACACGGTCGAACGCGTCAGCCACGGCTACGCCCCGGACGACACCATCGCCGCCTACAACCAGGCCTTGCGTCATCCGCCCGGCGTGGCCTCCTTCTCCTTCGACGCCGACCGGTTGCCGCAGGCACGGCAGTTCGTCACCGGTCGCGCCGCCTCCCTGGGCCTGTCCAGGGATCGGCTGGAGGACCTGGCCCTGGCGGTGGCCGAGCTGACCACCAACAGCGTCGTGCACGCCGGTGGTTCCGGCATCCTGCGCCTCTGGGCCGCCGACGGTCAGGTCATCTGCGAGGTGACCGACGAAGGGCACCTCGCCGACCCCCTGGCGGGACGCCGTCCGCCTCGGCCCGGGCAACTGGGCGGTCGTGGTCTGCTCCTGGTCCACTGCGTCAGCGACCTGGTTCGCGTCCACACCACGTCCACCGGGACCACTGTGCGCTTCCACCTCGACCAGGACCGGCCCTGACGTCGCCGCTGCGGGGCGCCGCGGGTCAGTGGCGGTCGCCGGTCATGGCGGGTGAGCGGAAGCAGGCGATGACGGCTTTGCCGTCGGGGCACCGGTGAGCCTCCCAGCTGTCGGCCAGGGCAGCGACGAGGAACAGACCCCGCCCGCCGGTGCGTTCGGTGCTCGGCGGCTTGGGTGCGGGCAGCGTGGCGGAGCCGTCGTGCACGGCGACGTGCAGACAGCGCTCGTCCCAGGTCATCACCAGTTGGGCGCTGCTGTGGGCGTGGGTGTGGGCGTTCGTGACCAGTTCCGAGACGGTCAGCAGTACAGCGTCGACCGTCTGCGGTGCGCTGGTGGTCCAGCCCAGCTTCCGTAGATGGTCACGGGTCCAGTCCCGTGCCGTTTTGACATCGCTGTGCAAGGGCAACGACCGCGCCCAGCCCACCGCTCGTAGCGTCGACTCAGTCATTCGCGACTCCTCCCTGGTCCGCGACCTCCCTACAACGGCTACCCCTGGAGGATGGATTGAGGCACGGCGACCACGGAACGGTGGGGTGGGCGCGCGGTTCAGCCGGTCGTGAGCATGCCCTCACGCAGACGCTTCAGGGTGCGCGACAGCAGACGTGAGACGTGCATCTGGGAGCAGCCCAGGCGTTCACCGATCTGGGCCTGGGTGAGTTCGTCGACAAACCTCCAGTGGAGGAGCCGGCGGGACCGCTCGTCCAGACCGGCGATCAGCGGGGCCAGGGCGTGGAAGTCCTCCACCAGCTCCATCGCCTCGTCGTCGGTGCCGATGAAGTCGGCCAGGGCCGCCTCGCCGTCGTCACTGACGCTCAGAGTCGCGTCGAGGGAGGCGGAGTTGTAGCCGTTCGCGGCGATCCGGGCCTCGATGACCTCCTCCTCGGACAGGTTCATCAGCTCGGCCAGCTCCTTGACCGTGGGCATACGGTCCAGACGGGAGCGGAGTTCCTCGGTGGCGCGGGCCAGTTCGACCCGGGCCTCCTGCAGACGGCGAGGCACGTGCACGGCCCAGGTCGTGTCGCGGAAGAACCGCTTGATCTCGCCGACGATGTACGGGATGGCGAACGAGGTGAACTCCACCTCACGCGACAGCTCGAACCGGTCGATGGCCTTGATCAGTCCGATCGTGCCGACCTGGACGATGTCCTCCATCTCGTCCGCGCCGCGACTGCGGAACCTGCCCGCCGCGTACCTCACCAGCGACATGTTCATCTCGATCAGCGTGTTACGGGCGTACTGGTATTCGTGCGTGCCCTCTTCCAGGACCGCCAGCCGCTCGAAGAACCTCTTCGACAACGACCGGGCGTCCTTCGGGGCGACCTTCAACGGGTCCGCCACGTCGGGCAGTTCAGCGACGAACCCCTCCGCGTCGGTCCGCGTACCAGATGCCGTCGTCACCGTCACGTCCCAGTCCCTCCCTCGGCAGCCTCGCCGACCTGCCCTTCTGCGGCCGACGACCTGGCGGTTACCCCACTTTCGGGAAAGCATGCGGGTGATTCGACGGACCCCTGCCTCGCATGGCGGGCCCGGCATCGGTTGTCCGCGGACAACGCGTCCCTACGCTCCACGGCGGCGGTCCGGCCCGACCCGGGAGGCGACGGAGACGGCGAAGGCGCCGATGGTCCGACGAGGATGTTCTTGGGGCTGACGTCCCCGTGCACCAGGACCAGACGGGTCCCCGCCGTGCGGTCGGCGAGGCCCTGGATTTCGGGCGCCAGACCCGGGTGCGCGGCGGCTGTCGCCAGCAGGTACGGCTCGATGCGCAGCGCGTGGAAGTTGTCGTCGGTGGCTAACTCCTCGGCGAGGGTCGCGTCGCCCGCGCTCGCCGCGTGCAGGCTGCCCAGCACTTCCCCGACGGCCGCGGCGGTCGGCATGTGTACCTCGTTTCCGTCTGGAGCATCACGGCCTCCTGCACGCAGTTCGGTGACCGGAAACAGGTGATCGGAATCCGATGTCCCCCTCAGCCTGGCCCCGCCGCACTTCACCGTCAACGACGAGTTGACGCATCTTTGTGCGCGGATGACGATCCATTCACTGAGGTCAGAGCAGTCCTCGGGGCGGCGACGAGTCTGTGCGGAGGCCTCTGCCGAGGCTCCGCAGCGGCCTCGGCAGCCGATCTCCCCGACGACGGCTTCAGGTCACGTCATGTCTCGACGGCACCGCGGGATGCGGCCGGGGGCCGGCGTCTTCGCCGAGTGGCTTTCCGGTGCGATCCGCCGGACGTCCGCCGGCGGCCCGTCCTTGGGTTATGCACTGTTGAGCTGTCCGCGGCTAACGTCCAGAGTCATGTCGATCACAGGTTGGCGGGTGCACTTCGCCCGGCGAGACCCGGCGTGGCCAAGGGAAGTAAGCCCATGCATACGGGAGTTCAGCGCGCTGTTCGGCGATCTGGATCAGCGGCTGGATGACCTGGGCGTGCCCGAAGGTCAGCCTTTCCTGATCAGTCCGTCGGCCGAGTACGACGTCGCCTTGAACCGCTACTTCTCGGTGTGGCTGGCATCTTCACCGTGGAACACTCAGGCGGCGCATGCCAGGGACCTGCGTACATACTTCGACTTCCTGTGGTTCGGGCGAGGCCGGTGCGACTGGCGTGATGCGTCCACAGACGATCGGGCGGCGTACGAGTGGTGGCGTCGTCGCGACGACTTCGGGCCCCGCGTGGAAGACACCAGCTGGGACCGGGAGGTCTCCACGGTTAACCAGTTCTACCTGTGGGCAATCGAGTGGGACCTCGTACGAGCCAATCCCGTCCGCCAGCGCGCTGCTGCGGCGTGGTCGCCCTGGCGGCGCGGGGCTGACGGGAGCACAGGGCGGCAGGTGCCGGCCGAGGCTTCGCACACGGGGCCACGGCGCGAGGTGAAGTGGCTGCCGCCGAGGTCGTACCGACTGTGGCGCAACGTGGGCCTGAGCGGTTTCGACGCGAACGAGATGCCGAGGCGAGCCTTCCGGGGCAGGTGGGCGGCGCGGAACGCAGCCTACGCAGACTCGATGATCCGCACAGGTTTGCGGCTGTGCGAGCACTCACGCTGACAGTGTTCGAGTTGCCCGAGTCCCCGCCGCCTGGATCCGGGATCGTCAACGCACGGGCGATGCTGCCGCACGCCATCTCCAAGGGGAACTCGGGGCGGGCGGTGTACTGGCCGGTGTCCGTGCTGCGGGACGTGCGGGACTACATGGAATGGGACCGGGCCGAGATGCTCGACTACGGCCGCTCGCGCGGCTTCTACACCCCATCCCGCCGGTCGCTGCTGGTAGAAGACCCGGCCGCGCCCAGAGTACGGATCGGTGGCCGCTGGGTGTCGGTGGCTCGCTTGGACGCGGCTGAGCGGCGCCGGCTACTGGTGGCCACAGCGGACGGCGGATGGGAGCCGGCGATGGTGTGGTTGAACCAGTGGGGCCTGCCGATGACGGTCTCCGGGTGGAAACAGGTCTTCGCCGATGCCAACGACCGGTGCCGTGCCCGAGGCGTCGGCGTTGCGGCGACGCCGCACATGCTGCGCCATTCCTACGCGGTGACCACGCTGGAGCTGTTGTGGCGGGACATCTGCAGGCGCTGGGCGAGATGAACGAGCAGCAGCGGCTGACGTATCAGCGGGTGTTCGGAGATCCGTTGGACTGGGTGCGGATCAGGCTCGGTCACCGGTCGGCGACCACCACGGCGATCTACCTGCACACTTTGCAGGAGCTGGAGATGCGTACGCGCCTGGAACTGGTGCCGGAAGGGGCGTGGGAGACGGCGGGCTTCAGCGAGGAGGGCTGGCTGGAGCGGTCGGCGGTGGCCGCCGCGTGAGCAAGGACTCGCCGCGTGCGGGCCGCGGGCGTGCGGCGGCTGTACCTGAGGGGCTCTATCAGCCGCCACCGGTGGTGGAGGTTCCCGAGGACGGGGGATCGCCGGTAGTGCGATTCACCGGGGAGGACGGGCGCGAGTGCGTGTTCCGGCTCGAGGAGTTGCCGCTGCCGGGGATGCATCTGGACTTCGCGTACGCGCTGCAGGTGCGGATCGGGCCTGGTGGAGGGTGCCGGACACAGCGGGCGGCGAGCGGCCAGTGGCAGTCGATCAAACGGTTTCTCCTGCTCTTGGGCCACCTTCCTGTTCCGCCGCAGCGGGTGGAGGACCTGTGGGCGCGTCACCTGGAGCGGTATCTGATGTCCCGGCGGGAGACGTGCTCGGAGAAGTCCGTTCGCAGAGATCTCCAGGGTCTGCTGCGGATCGTGCGCGCCTTGCCGGGCCAGGACCGTCTGGATCGGACGGCAGCGGACTACGCCGGGCAGCGCGGCCACGGGGTGGATGCGCAGCAGGAGATGCGTTCGGGGTACTCGGACCGGGAGTTCCAAGCCGTCATGGCTGCGGCTCGTTCGGACGTGGCGGCCATCCGTGACTGGATCGCGGCGGGCGAGAGCCTGCTGCGGCGCTTCCTCGAGGCCCCCGATTCCCTGACTCCCGCTGAACGGGAGCAGGGCGTGCGACTGGAGGCGATGGCGCGTACGGGCCGGGTCCAGGTGGACTACCGAGGGCTTTCGGCGGGCGAGTATCCGGCGGCCTGCTGCGCACAGGCGCGGCAGCTGTTCGTCATCGACCCGGACCTCGCCCCGCTGTTGATCTACGCGGCAGGGCTGAGCGGTAGGAACCCGGAGACGCTCAAGGAACTGCCCGCCGAGCACCGACTGCTGGAGGAACGGGCGATCGCGGTAACACTGACCAAGCGCCGCCGGGGCAAGGCCAACTCCCGGGCGACCGTGCACTGGAGTGTCGATCCGGACCGGGACCTGAGGACGATGGGCAGCTTCTACCTGCTGCTGCACCGGATGATGGCGCGCAGCCGCGCGTTCTCCCATACCTCCTCGGTGTGGTCGATCTGGGCGGGCAGCGGTCGTGGCGGCGCCAGGCATGCCGCGACCGCGGGGCACTGCGGCCCGTTCGATGCTGAGCTGGCCCGCAAGCTGAAGCTGAGGGCGTGGGCCGACCGCCACGGTCTGGTCGGCGACGACGGGGCGCCGCTTGAGATGTTGGTGACCCGGATGAAGAAGACCGTCGAGGCCCGCACGGCCAAGCGGGTCGGCGGGCACCTACCGTCCGCCCGGCTGACCAACACGGCGCAGACGTCCTTCGCCCATTACCTGCGAGCGGATCCGTTCATCACCGAATGGGCCGCCGACGTGCTGACCGAGGCAATCACCGACGCCGAACACCACGCCCGCGGCGTCATGATCCGCCTGGCCGGCGCGGACCCCAGGGCCGTGCCGCAGTCCGCACGGAGCAAAGCGGAGGTGGGAGAGCTCGACACGCTCGCCACTTCGTGTCTTGACATGGAGCACCATCCGGCTGGCGGCCGATGCCGACGCCCGTTCCTAAGCTGCTTCAGCTGCTCCAACGCGCTTGTGTTGGAGCGGCACTTGCCCGCTCTCCTCGCCCTGGTCGACGCCCTGCGTGAGGATCTCCAGCAGCGAGACGCCGAGCAGTGGACGGCCTGGCACGGCACGACCTGGCAGATCCTCACCCGCGACATCCTGCCCGCTTCAGCCCCGCCCAACATGCCTCGGCAGCCCAGCGGAAACCTGCGTTGCCGCTCGACCTGCTGGACGGCCTGAAGGAAGCACCTTGACCAGTGCCTTCGAAACCGCCGCAAGGCCAGCCGCGATGCCCGAAGACACACCGGTGCTGACCGGGCGTCCGCTGCGCGATCACGCCGCCCTGGAGGAGACGTCCCGGTACGCCGATGATGTGTGGGTGCTGACGCCGGCCTGGCTGCCGGCCGATCAGAAGACCCTCCGGCTGGACTTCACACTTCTGCCGCCTCCGTTGGTCGATGTCGCCAAACCGCTGTTCCTCGCTCTCCTCGCCCACGACGCCCCGCCAGGGGAGCTGCCCTTGGCCATCGACAGCATCCGCACCTACTTCGGCTGCGTGCGGCGTTTCCTGTGGTGGGTCCACAGCCGCGACCGCACCCTACGGGAGCTCGACGGCGAGGACCTGGACGACTACCACCGCGAGATCACGGCGCTTCGGCTGTCCGGCGGTGCCACCCGATGCAACCGGCGAGCGGTGCGGATGCTCTGGGCCTACAGGAACGTCCTGCCCGACCACCTCGGGCAGGACCCGCTGCGACGGCCTCTGCGGCAAGCATGGGCACGCCTTCGCCGCCGCGCGGGCGGCGAGAATCGCACCGACCGCATCCCCGAGCAGATCGTGGGACCGCTGCTGAGCTGGGCGATGCGCTTCGTCGACGACTTCGCCGACGATGTCCTGGCGGCCCGCGCAGAGCGCGACGCCATCGATGCCCGGCCGCCCGTCGGCCCTGACCTGCCCACCGCGCTGGCGGAACTGCTGGACGACTTCCGCCGCCGTCGGCACCCCCTGCCAGCGGCACCCGCGCGCCTGGCCTCCGCCCGCCGAGGTGAGCCCTTCCCCAGTACCAGCTACCTGGCTCGGCTCCTGGGCTATCCCGTTCACCGCCTGGACGAGGCCCGGCCACGACAGATGATCGCGGAGGCCGCCGACGACGTCGGAGTCGACACGGACTGCCCGCTCGCGCACGCTCCCCTGAACTGGAGGCGCAGCCGGGGGCGGGGACGCCACGCGGGCCGGATCGGGCACGTCGGGCCCGTCCGCCTGACGGGACCGCAGACCGGCCGCATCCGCACCTGGGCACGCCGGAGACTGTCGTGCCGCTTCGACCTGCACCCTTGCCGCTGGGTTCTCTGGTGACCCGCACGAACACCGCCGACGAGCCCTCGGCGGTGACGGGCAACGGCTGAAGCCGTCGTGCATCTACCGCGAGTGGCGGCGGGCCGTGATCGAGTCCTGAGGTTTGCACGCGGTTCATGCTGGTCAGAGCGCTGACTCAGACGGTGGAAGCGCGGTGACGTGTGTGCGTTGAACCTGCCTTGTTCAGGGTGTCGGGTGGGTGGTGTGGGTGCGTCGGTGGTGGTCGTAGTCGTGGGTGTGTTCTTCGGCCCAGTTCTGCAGGTGTTGCAGTGCGGGGGTGGCGTCGCGGGCGAGGTCGGTCAGGGCGTACTGCACCGTCGGTGGGCGGCCGGTGTGAACGGTGCGGGTGATCAGTCCGCCGGTTTCGAGGTCGCGCAGGGTCTGCGCGAGCATTTTGTCGCTGACGCCGCCGGCCCGACGGCGCAGCTCGGACCAGCGTTGCGGGCCGTTCATGAGGTCGACCAGGACCAGGGCGGCCCACCGGGCGGTGACCAGGTCGAACAGCTGCCTGCCGGGGCAGGCGGGATTACGGACGTTGCCTCGCGTGCTTTCCTGCACGTGCTCACCTCACCTGAAGGTATGTACTTCCCTCTAGAAAGTAACTCGGTCAGAGTGAGGGGACCAACCCCTGATCGTCAAGGAGTAACCCGTGGCAACCGACGACGCCGTGACCCGTGACTCGAACACCGTGACGGTGCTCGGCGGCCCCACCGCGCTGATCCGCCTGGCCGGCTGGACGCTGCTGACCGACCCGACCTTCGACGCCGCCGGCACCGAGTACCAGGACGGCCCGGTCCCGGTGCGCAAGACCGCCGGCCCGGCGCTGAAGCCCGGGGAACTGCCCGCTCTCGACGCGGTCCTGGTCAGCCACACCGGGCATCTGGACAACCTCGACACCGCCGGGCGTGCGGTGGCCTCCGGTGCCTCGCAGGTGTTCACCACCGTCGCCGGCGCCACCGATCTCGGGGGTGCGGCCGTCGGCCTGGAGCCCTGGCAGACCCGGACCCTGTCGATGCCGGGCCGCACGCCGCTGAACATCACCGCGGTTCCCGCCCGCCACGGCCCCATCGGCACCGAGGACATCACCGGTCCGGTCACCGGCTTCCTCCTGCACACCGACGACGGCTCCACGCCGAGCGTGTACGTCTCCGGTGACACCGTTGACCTGGACGCGATGAGCGCCCTGGCCAACCGGTACCGCATCGACGTGGCGCTGCTACACCTGGGCGCGGCCGGCTTCGAGGCATTCGGTGACGTACGGCTGTCGCTGACCGCGGTCCAGGCCGTCGAGGCCCGCCGCCTGCTCGGCGACCCCCTCGTGGTCGCCGTGCACGCCGAGGGCTGGGCCCACTACACCGAAGACCGCAGCCACGTCCAGCACACCTTCGACGCCGCCGGCGCCCCGCTGCACTGGCCCACCCCGGGTGAACCCGTCACCCTGCCCGACCCCCACACCCTCTGACACCTCAACGCCGCCGCCGACACACCGGCCGCCTCCCATGCCGCCGCAGACGCGGGAGCGGCCGCGGTTACCGCACTGCATGAGGGCCTCGCCCCCGTGCCGGACAGGATCATCGGCGCGCACGACAGCGCCCAGCAGCTTTCTGGGGCTGACGCCGTCCGTCACCGGTCAATGGCTCACATGGATCGGCCGGTAGCCGACCTGCCCGTCCGCAACGAAGAAACGAAGAGAAAAGGAAAGAATATGAAGCCGGAAGTCGTGCACGAGCGCTTCGCCCAGTACCTCAAGGACCGGGACCTCGACGGACTGGGTTCCCTGTTCGACGAAGACGCCATGTTCGTGCCGGGACCGGGACAGGAGCCGGTCTACGGCAGGGAAAGCATCAAGGAAGCGCTCAAGCCCTACCTCGCCTCGCCCAGCACCATGGAGGTCGTGGCCACGTCGGTCCATCAGAACGGCGACCTGGCGATGGTCCAGCCGTCCTGGCGGATCACGAGCGAGAGCGGCACCGTGGAAGGAAAGGCGGTCGAGGTGATGAGGAGGACGAGCGAGGGGGACTGGGTCTACATCATCGACAACCCCTACGGCGTCTGATTCTCGGCATCCCGGCATCACCGTCGAGCGAGGGAAGTTCCTCACGGCAGCGGCGGCCGTATCCACGTTCTCGATGCGGCCCCCGCTGCACTGGCCCACCCCGGGCGAGCCCGTCACCTTGCCGGAGCCGCACACCCGCTGACACCTCACCCAGTACCGGTGGCGCACCGGCCCGCTCCTCCTATGCCGCCGCAGTCGCGGGAGCGGCTGCGGTCACCGCACTGGCGCGCACGACAGCGCCCAGCAGCTTTCTGGGGCTGACGCCGTCCGTCACCGGTCAATGGCTCACATGGATCGGCCTGTGGCCGACCCGCTCGTCCGCAACGAAGAAACGAAGAGAAAAGGAAAGAATATGAAGCCGGAAGTCGTGCACGAGCGCTTCGCCCAGTACCTCAAGGACCGGGACCTCGACGGACTGGGTTCCCTGTTCGACGAAGACGCGATGTTCGTGCCGGGACCGGGACAGGAGCCGGTCTACGGCAGAGAAGGTATCAAGGAGGCGCTGAAGCCCTACCTCGCCTCGCCCGGCACCTTTGAGATGGGGGCCGCGTCGGTCCATCAGAACGGCGACCTGGCGATGGTCCAGGTGCCCTGGCGGATCAAGAGCGAGAGCGGCACGGTGCAAGGAAAGTCGGTCGAGGTGATGAGGAGGACGGCCGAGGGGGACTGGGTCTACATCATCGAAAACCCCTACGGCGTCTGATTCTCGTCGTCCCGGCATCACCGTCGGGCGACGGAACCTTCTCAAGGCAGCGACGGCCGCATCGACTTTCACAATGCGGCCGCCGCTTGCTGTCCGGCGTTGACCCGGTCATGATCCGGTGTGGTCCGGGCGCGGTTGGCCGGTGAGGGGGAGCAGGTCTTCGACGTGGCGTTGTGCGGTGAAGGCTCCACTGCCGGCGGTGAACAGGTCGGTGCCGGCGACGTCCACACGGGCACCGCCTGTCACGGCACCGAGGAAAGCGGTGCCGGCGAACCACAGGTACAGCAGTGCCTCGTCGGTGCCGACCGGGTTCCGGAGGCAGGCCGGTAAGCGCGGGTGCGGACGCGGTCCGCCGTCGCCGCCGCGAACCTCGACGCCCTGTACACCTTCCTCACCAACGCCGTCGGCCCCTTGGAACGGTCACCGTCATCGACACCACCCCGCTGCTGGCGACCGTCAAACGAGCGGGCCTGATACGACACTGACGACAATAGCTACGGCCACGCATACGGCGTGGGTGTGCGTTCACCTCCCGATCGGCCACTTCCAGCCGGGGATCCACGTCAGAGACATCACAGCAGGCCGTTGGCACTGGACAACGGGCAACAACAAACCCTGTCCATAACACCGGTTCGAGGAGCAGCTCTCCCGTCGCTGTTGACGTGGGTGCGGTGCCGGATCGAACGGCGTTCGTTCGCCCTCCTCATCGCGGCTCTGCTCGGAAGGGGCGCGACCGCGGCGTCGGCGACGGGTGGTGGGCGCGGCTGGCCAAGGGCGCCCGCGTCGGGTCGAGCACCCTCGGGGTGGCCGGCCGCTTTTTCGTCTAGGGTTCGATCATGTTCAAGTCAGGGGTGGGTTTCCTAGCGTTGTTCGGCCTCGGCTGGTGGCTTCTGGGCTCGAGCGCGTTCGACGGGCTGCCGCGTCAGGTCCTGGTCGTGGCCGGCGGTGTCGTCACGGTGGGGCTGATGCTCGCGGCACGCCGTTTCCTGCCCTCGTCGGCAGGGGGACCGTTCCCCGTCGGCCGACGTCGGCGGTTCAACCAGATCAACGGGATCCAGTGGCTGCTGATCATCGCCATCGCCGCAGTCTGCCGTCACCTCGAGGTGCCGACGCTCATCCCCCCGCTGATCGCGGTTGTCGTCGGGCTCCACTTCCTGCCGCTGGCGGCGGTGTTCGAGCAGCCCCGACTGCGCATACCGGCGGCCCTGTTGATCGCTTCAGGCGCGGCGGGCGTGATCGTCTGGCTCGCGAACGGCCCGGACGGGAATGTTCGTCTCGTGGTGGGCCTCAGTTCCGCGCTCTCCCTCTGGTCCATGGCGGCCTGGACGGTCGCGGGGGCTGCACGTGCCGCCGAGCACGGGGCGGGAGGGGCAGAGGCGGTCTGAGCTCGGACGGCTCACCGGCGTACGGGAGGCATGAGGGAGACGGCTCCCGCCTCGCCGTCTCGGAGGATGCGAGGGTGCGGGGGTGCGAGGGTACGAGGGTGCTCAGTCGAGACAGAACTCGTTGCCCTCGATGTCCTGCATCACGATGCACGACTCGTTGTGGTCGTCGGCAAGCAACAGCCGCACACGGACCGCGCCGAGCGCGACCAGTCGTGCGCACTCGGCTTCGAGCACGGCGAGGCGCTCCTCACCGACGAGCCCGGTGCCGACTCGCACGTCCAGATGCACCCGGTTCTTGACAACCTTGCCTTCGGGGACACGCTGGAAATACAGCCGCGGGCCCACACCCGAGGGATCGCCGCAGGCGAACGCCGCACCCTGCCGCTCAGGCGGCAGAGAGCGATCGAAATCGTCCCAGGTGGCAAAACCCTCCGGCGGCGGCGGAACGACGTACCCCAACACCTCGCACCAGAAGCGGGCGACGCGCTCAGGTTCCGCACAGTCGAAGGTGACCTGGAACTTCTTGATCGATGACATCGGCGCACCTTAGCAGGGGAACGTTGTCGCTCATTTCCCGGTAGGAACCCGCTTGTTGTGCGAAGGCAACCGCTGCCGGCCTCCTCGCCCCTCCACATCGGCATGCCCGTGCCGGTCTCCCCGGCTGCGGTCTTGTGCGCGTTCCTCCACGATGAATGCATGGCGCTCAACCGATCCGCTCGGTCTCTGGTGACGCCGGGCCCCGGGGGCGTGGTGGCGCCGGGCCCCTGGGGCGTCATGGCGCCGGGCCCCTGGGGCGTCATGGCGCCGGGCCCCGGGAGCGCGGTGGCCGCCCCTGGCGGCGCGGGCCACCCGGGTCCGTGCGACGACAGGCTGCTGAGGGAGGCCGACACGGGGCGTGTCCTGGAGGGTCCGGCTCCGGCCTGTTCAGCGTGCGGGGCCCGTCAGGGCGTGGTGCTGTGCCGGGCCACCTCTCTGGACCACCACGTCGCCCAGGGCGCCGGCTCCTACGTCGCCGGTGACGAGACCGTGTCGGCGCGGGCCCGGAGGGCGGTCGCGGACGCGCCCGGCCCCGCCCGTCGTACCCCACCGAGAGCGGACTGCGGGACGCGCCGACCGTGGCCCACGACGTCGAGACCCTGGCGGCCGTCCCGTGGATCGTCCGGCACGGCGGCCGGGCGTACGCCCGGCGCGACACGTCCGGGGAGACAGTCCAGCTTCGTACGAGACGGAGGCCGTTGCCATGCAACCAGTCGTCACCGTGGGCCTGGACGGCTCACCCGAAAGCCTCGCCGCCGCACGCTGGGCCGCCGACGAGGCCGAGAAGCGCAAACTCGCCCTGCGCCTGCTGCACGCCTGGCCGCAACTGGTGCCGGAACCGACGCGTCTCCCCTCGGAAGTGGACCAGAACTACTGGGCGAAGCGCCTTGTCCACACCGCGCGGGCGGAGCTGCAGGCCCGCCACCCCGGACTGTCCATCGTGGGGAACCTGGTCGCGGACGACGCCCAGAATGCCCTGCTCAAGGCCGCGCCGGAGTCGGAGATGATCGTGCTCGGCTCGCGAGGCATGGCCTCCGTGGAGAGCTACTTCCTGGGCGATGTGAGCATGCCCGTGGTGGCGCGAGCGGATCGGCCCGTCGTGCTGGTGCGCGCCGAGGCCCGCGATGAGGGAACACCTGCGGTGGCCGCGAACCGCGTGGTCGTGGCGCTGAAACTGCACGGGTCGAGCGGCGACGAACTGCTCGACTTCGCCTTCCACACCGCCGCGGCCAGGGGTGCGCCGCTTCAGGTCGTCCACGGCCGCAGCGTCCCGCTCCACGCACGCGTGCCCTGGGGCGTGGACCACCACGTCACCGAGGAGCTGACGCAGGACGCTCAGGAGCAGCTCAGCAAGGCGCTCCGGCCTTGGAGCGAGAAGTACCCGCAGGTGGACGTGGCCCGCGAAGTCCGACTCACAAGCCCTGCCAAGGCCGCCGTAGAGGCGGGCCAGGACGCGGCGCTTCTCGTCGTCGGCCGTCGTCGACACCACCGCGGACCGGCTCCCCACCTGGGCCATGTCGTCCACGCCGCCCTCCATCATGGGCGCTGTCCCGTCTCCGTCGTCCCCCATGACTGAGGTGTCCCGTCTCCATCGTCCCCCATGACTGAGGCAGTCCTGCCCGGGGCGAGACCCGCACCCTGATCCAGGCACATCAGGGTGCGCCGGGCGGGCAGGCCGGGCAGCGGGAGGCCCACTCTCGCCCTAGCACACAAGCATCCACGTCCGCGCGGCTGTGGACTGACAGGGTCGGCGGTGTCAGGCCGTGGTGCCCGGGGCTTCGATGCCCAGTGTGTGGCTGAATATGTTTCTCGGGTCCCAGGCAGCCTTGATCCTTTGCAGGCGCGGGTAGTTGTCCTTGTAGTAGAAGGTGGACCACGGAATGCCCGAGGTGTTGACGGCGGGGTCCGCCATGTCGTCGTCCGGGTAGTTGATGTAGGCGCCGTCCTTCGGGTCAGGCACCCCTCGCGTGTCGGCGTAGATCTCGCGGTAGAGCCTCCGGAGCCAGCCCACGTAGCGGTCGTCCAGCGTGGGATCGGCCCATGCCGCCGTATATTGGATGCGCATCACGGCATCGCGATGCGGGAACGCGGTGGCATCGGAGGCGACGGCGTTGATCCGACCTCCATAGCTGGCGATGCCGACGGAGCCGAACAGGAGATTCGGGTCCTGCTCGCGAGTCAAGTTCTCATAGATGGCGGCAAGTTGGGTGCTGGAAAAGCCCTTGCGCACATATCCCGATTTGACCTTGAGGCGAAACGTGCTGGAGTCCGGGCCGGCCAGCGCTGCCGCCAGCCATGGTCGGCGGTCTCGGACGACGTTGACGGGAGTGCCCACCCCGGCACCGAGGGCGGCGAGATAGTCGTCCAGCAGCCTGTCCGCGTCGGGGCCGAACACCTGGCCACTGGCGAGGTTGAGATCGTTGGCCTTGCGGCCCACGGTCAGGTCGGCATAGAGCCGGGCGCTGGGCGTGTCGGCCGCGCTGTTGCGCTCGCACCAGTCGGTGTGATTACTGATCAGACGGGTGAGCTTCGTCTCGTCCAACTCCAGTGCTCGCCAGGGCCATTGGGCCGAGAAGGCAATCGCACTCTCGGGAGCCCGTGGCAGCAGCCGCGTCGGATCGGCGGTCTCCGTGTCCGACCCGCGCAGCCAGTACCGGGTCACAACCCCGAAGTTCCCGCCACCGCCGCCGGTGTGTCCCCACCACAGCTCTCGGTTGGGATCGGAGTCCTCGCGCGTGGCGACCACCGCGGATGCCTTACCGCTCTTGTCGACTACGACGACCTCGACGGCGTACAGGTAGTCCACGACAAGGCCCATGGCACGTGACAGCACTCCGTAGCCACCGCCGCAGATGTGGCCGCCCGCCCCGACGCCGGGACACCAGCCGGCCGGGATCGTGACCCCCCAGCCCAGGACCAGGCGCCGGTAGACCTCGCCGAGCGTGGCACCCGGCTCCACGGCGAAGGCTCTGCGCGTCGGGTCGTACGAGACCTGTGTCATCCCAGACATGTCAATGAGCACGCGAACAGCCGGGTCGTCCACCCAGCTTTCGGCACAGTGCCCGCCGCTGCGCACCGCGATCTTCTTCCGGGCGTCCACGGCTTCCTGCACCGCTGCGACGACCTGCCGGGTCGATCCGACCACCCGCACATAATCCGGGGTTCCCGTCCAGCGCTTCGGACCGCGCTGTACCAGGTACGCGTACCGGGGGTCGTCCGGACCGGCGGTCACCGGGCCCAACGGGGCCGCACAGCCACTGTCCGCGGGGGCGGCCGCCCTGGCCGGTGCGGAGGTTCCCAGTGCCAGTCCGCCGACACTCCCTGAAGCGGCGACGACGGCGTCACGGATCAACTGACGGCGGTTCCATGCGGACATGTGTATCTCCCCTCACGCGGCACCGCCCCACGGACGGACCGCTTGTGACGACATGTGATGGCCACGGACCCCTGTGGCCTCGCCGGGGCAACCTGTGGACGATGGCGTGTCAGTCCCGCTCGCGGCCCGCCCCGGATCCCGAAGGTCCCGCCTCGGGATCGGCGGACGCCTCGATGAGGACTTTCTGACCCGTCAGGCGGTACGTGGCGTCGAGTCTCAGTCCGGCTTCGGACAACAGCGCCGCGAACTCGCGCGTGGTGCGTTCCCGGCCTGGCAGCACGGACAGCATGTAGAGCGACATGAGGGCGGTCATCCTGGCCTGGGGGCCACCGCCGGTGGTGTCGTCCGCGGCGAGCTCGATGACGATGAGACGCCCCTCCTCCGGCATGGCACGGCGGCAGACGCGCAGGAGGTCGACACACCGGTCGTCGTCCCAGTCGTGCAGAATCTCCCGGAGCAGATAGACATCGCCCCCTTCGGGAACGTCCTGGAAGAAGTCCCCCGTTCTCAGATCGGCGCGGGCGGCGAACCCGGCCTCCTTCAGGCGGACGCCGGCCGCGGCCACCGCGTTCGGGCGGTCGACGAGTACGCCGTGAAGCTGCGGATACGTGTCCAGCAGGCGGGCGAGCAACGCGCCGTCTCCGCCCCCCACGTCGACGAGGGTGCGGGTGCCGGAGAAGTCGTACACCCCCAGGATGGCGGCGATCTCCAGATCGAGGTCGGCGGCCTGCGTGCGGTCGAAGACGGTGCGCAGATCGGACCGCCCGTCCAGATGGCCGAAGAAGTCGGCCCCGAACTCCGTCTCGAAGGCCGGCACTCCGGTCCGCACGGTGCCGGGGATGCCGTTCCACGCCCGGCCCGTCATCTCCAGCGCCATCAGCGCGCTCGCCGCCGCGCTGCCGGGAGCGTCGGAGACCAGGGCCGAGCCGATCCGGGCGAGTGCGAAGCGATCGTCCGCATGGGCCGCGAAGACGTCGAAGGCCGTCAACGCGGTCATCACCTGGCGCAGGCTCGGCTCGTGGGCACCGGTCAGTCCGGCCAGTTCGGCTGCGGTGCGGGGCTCGGACGCCAACAGGTCCGGGACGCCCAGTTCGACGACGCTGCACAGCGCCCGGGAAACCAGTGGAGCGTACAGCAGTGCCCTCGCCTCCACGGCGCTGTCGAGTTCGTCCGGCCGCATCAGGCTTCCCTCCAGGGCATGCGGCGCCGCTCCGCCGCCGCGAAGAGTTCGAGCATGAGCGGATCACGGATCCGCCCGTGCGCGTGGTGTGCGTGGAACCGGGAGCGGTACGCGGCAAACCAGTGGGGGCGTTCGTGCAGGAAGAGGATGTCGTGGGAGGCCATATGACGCACGGCGAGTAAGGGAATCGGTGACCGGGACACGCTGAACCCGTCGTTGCGCACCGAGCGTTCGTCGCAGCCGGGATGGAACTGGCCGATCATGAGACCGCGTTCGACCGCGAAGTCCTTGAGCCGGGCATGTGCCTCGTCCAGGGCCTCCCAGCCCTCCTGGACCAGATCGGGCAGAGCCACGATGAGACTGTCGAGGGACGCCCCCTGCCAGGTAGTTCCGGTCACGGGCAACCGCTGGAGATGGTGGGCCAGGACTTCACGTAGCTCGTCCGGGTCCTTGCCGGTGATCTCGTACTGGAGGTGGTAGCCGACGGCCTCGGCGTTGAGGGCCACCGGCACGAAGGGGCATATCGGGCCCTTGCGGCCCAGCTTTGGATGGGGACGGCTGACGTACCGGCGCAACCAGGTGGTCAGCGCTCGCAGGTCGCGCTCGGCACGGTCCTCGTAGCCGTGGAGCGGTGAGACGGTGACAGCGCGGTGGAACCGGGCGTCCGTCGGCCTGGTGTCCGGATCGGCACCCATGGCATCTGACTCCTTCGATCGATACGGCGGCCTCAGGCCGTCCGTTTTCGTGGGACGACGGCGGATGATCTCGACCGTGATCAGGCCCGGGGCGCCCGCCTCCCCCTGCCCGACCGCCGGCCCGCGCCCGGTCCGTCAGTTTTCTGGCCGGTCCAGTTCCCAGCTCGCCTGCCGGGCCAGTTCCCAGCTCGCTTGCCGGGCCAGGAGCTCCGCGTGCGGTTCGGTCAGCATGGTCCAGTGCCTGCCCGAGCACGGCAGGACGCGCAGCCCGGCCGGGTGCATGGCACTCAGCCGGTCCCCCAGTCGCAGGGCCGTCCGGTGAGTGAGTCCGGCCTTGAACAACACCGCTCTGCAGGACACGGCCCGCGGACGGTAGCGGAGCATGGCCCGTACGTAGGAGCGGAAGACCCCACCCACACCGGGCAGGGACCGAACCGTCCTTCCGGCAGGGCCGAGTCTGAGAGCGGCCAGTGCCTGATGCCCCATACCCGCCGCGAGGTGTTGCGGTGTGAACCCGAGGGGGCGACCGCCGCTGTCCGGCGCGAAGCCGTCCAGGAGCAGCAACAGCTCCACCGTCTCACCGGCCCGCTCCAGCTGCACCGCCATCTCGTGGGCGACCAGACCACCCACGGACCAGCCCCCCACGGCGTAAGGGCCGTGCGGGCGTACCTTCCGCAGCACCTGGACGTGGTGAGCGGCCAGGTCCTCGATCCGCTCGGGCGTGTGCCTGCCGTCGAGCAGCCCGGGGGCGTCGATGCCGTAGACAGGGCGTTCCCCGCCGCTGTGCCGGGCGAACCGGCGGTAGCACAGCGAGCTCCCGGTCGCCGGCGCGGCGAGGAAGAGCGGCGTACGAGGTCCGCCCTCGTGGAAGACCACCAGCTCGCGGGGGACTTCCGGGGATCGCACCGGCCGCTCGCCCGCCGCGTCCCGGGCCAGCGCGACCAACCGGCCGAACGTCGGCTGTTCCATGAACTCCGCCAGGGGTACGGCCGCTCCCACCTCCTCGTTGATGCGTCCACGCAGGCGCACGGCCATGAGCGAGTCCCCTCCCAGAGCGAGGAAGTCGTCCTCGTCGCGCACCGTGGGCGTCCCCAGCAACTGGGTCCAGATCCGCGCCAGGCCGACGGCATCGCCGCTCGGTGCCGCTCCGGAGACATCCGTACGCCCCGCCGGGGGCGGCACCTCGGCGGCGGCGAGCTCGGCAGGGGGCGTCGCGAGGGCCGCCGTCCCGGACGGGGTACTCGTGTGCGTGGTGGCCAGCAGGACCGCGTGGTCCTGCGCAGGCCGCTCCAGGACGGCCACATCGGTGAACCCCGCGTCGTCAAGGGCCTGTCGCCACCGGTCGGCGGGCAGGTGGACCGAGTCGGTACGCAGGTCGTCGTCGAAGTCCCACCAGCCGGGCGCCAGTCCCCAGATGAAGTGCGTCCAGAGTGCGACACGCGTGACCTCGACGGCGCCCAGCCAGCCTCCATCGGCCAGCAGTCGCCGCAGACGACGCAGTGTCGCGGGCAGGTCCGGTACGACGTGGAGACCGTTGTAGGCGATCACGGCATCGAAACTGCCGGGGGCGAACCCCTGCTGAGCCGGGTCCCGGGCAAGATCCAGCCGAGCACTGGTGAACTGCCGCCAGCCCTGTTCGCCTGCCAGCTCGCCGGCCTGGTTGACGGCCAGTCCGCTGATATCGGTGCAGGTGTACGAGTCATGCGGACCGGCGGGCCAGGACGCCATGACGCGTCTGGTGAGCTCTCCGCTCCCCGCGCCGACCTCAAGCACACGGAACGGTCCCTCCGTCTCCCGCAGGCTCCGGGCGACGGCCACGGCCGCGGCCAGTTGTTCCACGCGGGGCGCCGCGTCCGAGACGTCGATGGAGTTGCCGGTCAGACAGGCCCTCAGGAACGTGTCGGTGCCGTCGGGATACAGCACGGACACCGCCTTTCGGCGGTCGGCGAGGACCTCCGGATAGGCGTTCGCGCAGTGGTCGAGCATCCGGCGCACGCCCTTGACGTCGTCGAGGCCGGCCGCGTCGAGTGCCGGCCCCAGCCGCTCGTCGACGTCGACCGGGACCAGCACGCCGTGGCCGCCGGAGGCCGGGTCCGGGGTCAGGAACCCTTGCTCGGTCATGGCCTTGACCATCAGCCTGGCCGGCCGCTCGAACGTCCCACCGCCGGCCAGGCGGTCCAGCAGGAGGTCCCCGGCCACCGAGTCGCCGGGCCGCAGGCCGCCGATCCGCAGCGCCATCCGGGTGATCAGGGCCGCGGTGTAGGTGTCGAGGAGACGGGCCAGGTCGGGCCGCTGGGACAGGGTGGGACCGGTGGCGGGCGCGGGCTCCAACCGGTCGGCGATGCGCGACGCGGTCACCGTGGCCGGTGCGGGCGAGGGAGCAGCCGTGACCGGTGCGGGCCGGGGAGCCACGGCCTGCTCCGTGCCGGTGCCGCAAGGGCGTGAGTCCAGCGGGTGCGGTGGCAGGGAGCAGCGCTGCCGGGACGGGCCGGCGAACTGCCCGACGTCCACGCCGAGACCTGCCTCCCAGAGTCTGCCGACCGCCTCGGCCACCCCCGCCTCGGTGTCCTGCGTCCTGCCGTCGAGCAGGGGCACGGCGGTGTACCGCGCGCTCCAGCGGGGGTGACCGCGCAGCGCCCGGGTCATGGAGGTGCCCGGGCCGAGTTCGACGAAGACGTCGGCGGATCCGGACAGGAGCGTGTCCATGCCCTGCCCGAGGCGTACCGTGCCGCGCAGTTGGGCGGCCCAGTAATCAGCGGAGGGTACGGCTTCCGGCTCGGCCCAGCCGCCGGTCACGTTGGACACCAGGGGGATCTGCGGAGCCTGGGCGGGAAGCCGTCCGGCACAGGCCCGAAGATCGGCGACGGCCGGCTCCATCAAGGGGGAGTGGAACGCCCTGCGGGTCTCCAGCAGACTCGTGGGCCACCTGCCGAGCCGGTCCTCCGCCCGCCGTACAGCCTCCTCCGAGCCGGACAGCACCAAGCGGTCGTGACCGTCCACGGCCACCACGGGCTTCGGTTCCGGAAGGGCCGACAGAACGTCATCGACGGCCTCGCGGACGCCGTCTCCGGTCAGCTCGACGGCGAGCATCCGCCCGGCGGGCGTGGAACGCGTGGCCCGCGCGCGTGTGTACACCAGTCGCAAGGCGTCGGGAAGCTCCCACACCCCGGCGGCGAGGGCCGCGAGATACTCGCCGATGCTGTTGCCCAGCACAGCGGTGGGACGGATGTCCCAGCTCCGCAGGGTGCGGGTGAAGGCGTGTCCGAGTGCGAACAGCCCGAGCTGCTGATGGACCGGATCGTGATACCACTCCAGTGGGGTCCGCGGGCGTAACAACGCCGCGAGGTCCGTGCCGGCCTCGCGCAGCGCCCATGCGCGCACCTCGTCGAACGCCTCGGCGAACACCGGCAGTACGGCATGCGCTCCGGCGGCGGATCCGCCTGGACGCAGCGTTCCCTGCCCGGGGTACAGGAAGGCCACCTGGGGCGACTGAGGTGCGGCCGCCGCCGGGCGCTCCGGCTCGGGCGTCGCGAGCAGGCGGGCGGCGCGTTCCGTGTCCCGGACGACCAGCGTGGTGCGGTACCGGTGGACGCGCCTGCCGTCGGCCAGGGTGCGTGCCACCTCGTCCAGCGGCGGTGAGCCGTTCCTCAGATGCCGGGCCAGCTCGCCGCGAACCGTGCGCAGCGCCTTCGGCGAGGCGGCCGACAGCGCCAGCAGACGCGGGCCCGAGTGGCTCACGGCGACGGTCGCGGCGGACACCGTGGGTGCGGCCTCCAGGACCGCGTGCGCGTTGGTGCCGCCGACCCCGAAGGAGCTCACGCCGGCGAGCGTCGGCCTTCCTTCGGGCCAGGGGCCGTGCCGTTCGGCCACCGTGAACGGCGTGGTCTCCATCTTCATCAGGGGATTGGGTCGCCGGAAGTGCGCGGTGGGTACCAGCTCCCGGTGCCGCAGCATCAGCGCGGTCTTGATCAGACCGCTGATGCCGGAGGCGGAGCCGGTGTGCCCGATGTTGCCCTTGACCGCTCCCAGAGCGCAGGAAGCGACGAGGTCCGTGCTCGTACGGAACGCGGCGGTCAGCGCCGCCACTTCCACCGGGTCACCCAGCCGGGTGGCCGTGCCGTGCGCCTCGACGTAGCCGATGTCCGCCGGGTCGGCCTCCGACCGGGCCAGGGCCGACAGGATGACGTCGCGCTGCCCGCCCAGCGAGGGCGCGGTGAACCCGACCTTGCCTCCGCCGTCGTTGTTGACCGCGGTGCCCCTGATGACCGCCACCACACGGTCGCCGTCACGCAGGGCGTCCTCCAGCCTGCGCAGGACCACGACGCCCGCGCCGGAGCTGGAGACGGTGCCGGCGGCGTCGGCGTCGAACGGCCGGCAGTAACCGTCGTGCGACAGAATGCCGCCCTCCTGGTGCACATAACCGGTCACCTGTGGAAAGAAGAGCCCGACGCCGCCCGCGAGGGCGGCGTCGCACTCGTATCCGAGCAGGCTCTGCACCGCCTGGTGCACCGCGACCAGCGAGGTGGAGCAGGCTGTCTGCACCGTCATCGCCGGCCCGGTGAGCCGCAGTTTGTACGCCGCACGGGTGGCCAGGAAGTCCTTGTCCCGGCCGAGGGTCTGTGCGACGAGCTCTTCCTGTGACGCGCCCAGGGGCACGGCGTCGCACCCGGCGAAGACTCCGATCGGGCCCGGGAAGCGGTGCGGGTCGATGGCCGCGTCGTCCAGTGCGGTGCTGGAGCATTCCAGGAAGATCCGCTGTTGCGGGTCGATTCCACGGGCCTCCCCGAGGCTGTAGCCGAAGAACGACCAGTCGAAGCGGTCGGCGTGGTCGACCACTCCGCGCGCGGCCACGAAATCGGGTCTGGCCGTGGTCCGGGGGTCGATGCCCGCGCCTGAGAGCTGCTCCGGCGTGAAGCGGGAGACCGTGTCACGGCCGGCCACCAGGTTGTCCCAGAACTGCCGGACGTCCGCGGCGCCCGGCAGCCGGCACGCCATTCCTATGATCGCAACAGCGTCCTCACGCATCGGTACCCTCCTGCGGGCCGTGCGCCGTGCGGCGCTCCCTCCGCCTGGCCTGACGGCTCCTCCTGGCCCGTTCCTGAAGATCGTCCGCAGCCGACTTCGCCGTCGTGTCGACGGCGTCCGGCGTCCGCGCGGCGCCGATCGCCTGGGCCAGAGCACGGACCGTCGAGTGCTCGAAGAGCCGCTGGATCGGCAGATCGACGCCGAAGGTGCTCTCCAGACGGCGGTGCAGTGCGGCCAGGCGGAGCGAGTCACCGCCCAGATCGAAGAAGTTGTCGTGCGCGCCGATGTCGTCGACACCCAGCACTTCACGCCACAGACCGGCGATGCGGACCTCCCGGTCGCCCATGGGCGCCACGGCCGGGGCCGCGCCCAGGAAGTCGTCCCGGGTCGGCTGAGGCAGGGCCTCGTAGTCCACCTTGCCGTGCGGTGTCAGCGGCAGCTGATCGATCCAGACGAGTGCGTCCGGCACCAGATGGGCGGGCAGCGTTTCGCGCAGGTTCCCCAGTACGGTCGCGCTCTCCTGTCCGGCGGCGTGGTCGGGGCCGGTTCGGGACTGCCTCACGGCGTACGCCACCAGCCTCGCGGACGGGTACTCGAAGGCGTGCACGGCGGCTTGCCTGACCAGTGGATGGGCAGCCAGCCTCGCCTCGATCTCCTCAGGCTCGATGCGGTGGCCCCGTACCTTGAGCTGCCGGTCCACCCGGCCGACGAACTCCAGCGTCCCGTCCGCGAGCCAGCGCCCCAGGTCCCCGGTGCGGTACACGGGCCCGGCCGCGCCGTCGGGGCCGCTGGGGAGGAACCGCTCGGCGGTCAGTTCGGGGCGCCGCCAGTATCCGCGCGCCACACCACCGCCTCCGATGAGGATCTCGCCCTTGGTGCCGACGGGGCAGCGGTTGCCCGCCTCGTCCACCACGTGGATACGCACCCCGGTCACCGGGCGGCCGACTCGGCCCGGCCGCACATGGCCTTCACTCGGGATGACGATACGACTGGCCGCGGTGACGGTCGCCTCGGTCGGCCCGTAGCAGTTGGCGAGCCCGTACGGCAGGTCCCGGGGTGGGGCCGAACCGAGTACCGCCCCGCCGTACACCAGCCAGCGCAACGCCCGGGGTGCCTCGCCGTGGTCCCACACGGCCTCGGCGAGGGCGGTGGGAACGCCGGCGACGGTGATCCGGTTGCGGTCGAGCCAGCGGGAGACCTCACCCGGCAGGACGGGGCCGGTGTGCGGCACCAGTACCGCACCGGTGATCAGCGCCGGCCAGATCTCCGAATTGGCCGCGTCGAAGGCGATGTTGATGAGCTGGCTCACCCGGTCGTCCGGCCGCAGGGCGAATGTCTCCGCGTACCACCGGGCGTGCTGCGCGAGCCCCCGGTGCCGGACGACGACGCCCTTCGGGCGGCCCGTGGAGCCCGAGGTGTAGATCACGTAGGCGGTGTCGTCAGGGCGGGGCAGGTCCGGTTCCGCGGTGGGGTCGTCGAGGACGTGGCCGCTCTCGGCGGCCGGACGTGCCGTTGCCCGCGTCACATCGAGCGCGGTGACCCCACCCGCCGAGGGGTTCGGCACCGGGTGACCGGGGCCGGTGAGGACCACCTGCGCCCGGAGGTCGTCGAGGATGTAGCCGATCCGCGCGGGGGGATAGCCGGGGTCCACGGGGCAGTACGCACAGCGGGCGTACCACGCCGCCAGCATGCCGACGACCAGGTCCGCGCCCCTGTCGAGCAGGAGGGCCACCACGGGTTCCTCGCCGTCCCGGCGTATCAGGTTGCGGATGTGCGCGGCGAGCCGCCTCGCCCGGGCGTCCAGCGACGCGTAACTCAGTGGCCCCTCGGACGTGTCGATCGCCGTGGCGTCCGGCGTCGCCCGCACCCGCTCGGCGATCAGCTCCGGGACCGTGGTGGGCCGCGAGGCGGCGGGCCCCTCCTCCCATGCGGCCAGAGCGGCGCGCTCCCCGGGACTGATGCGGGCCAGCGAGAGCAGCCGGCGGCCGGGGTCGTGGACGACGGTGTCGAGGACCGTGGCCACCAGCAGGGCCAGCCGTTCGACCTCCTCTCGTCCAACACGGTCGCCGCGGTAGGCAAGCAGACCCCGCAGCGTGCCGCCCTCCTCCTGGAAGGACGCGGTCACCGCGCCCTTGGCGGCCCATTCGCTGCCTTCCGCTCCCACCGGGAAACGCCGCATCGGGTGGCCACCGAGTGACGGCCGCCTGGCTTCCGGGACGATGGGAGTGAGGGCGAGGTCCGCGTAGGGGGTGGTGCCGTACCTGCGGGGTGGGTTGAGTGCGGCGATCACCTTGTCGAAGGAGACGTGCTGGTCCTCCAGTGCTTCGAGGACCCGCTCGCGGGTGGCGCGCAGCAACTGCCCGACCGAGGTGTCCTCCTCCACGGTGGAGCGGATGACGACGGTGTTGGTACACGGTCCGACGATCCAGGCGTGACGTTCCTCCGGCCGGTTGGCCACCGGGCAGCCGAAGGTGATGTCCGCCTCCCCCGTCCAGCGGTGCAGGGCACCGGCGAAGGCAGCGGCCACCGTCATGAACCAGGAGACACTCTCGCGCTCGGACACCTCCCGCAGACGTTCCAGCAGCCCGTCCGGCAACTCGACCTCGACGACACCGCACGGCTCCAACGAGGCCGGAGCAGGCCACGGCAGATACGCCGGAGCCCCCGCCAGCCGTTCACACCAACGCTCCACCCCTCCCCGGCCGGCCACGGAACGCTGCAGCTCCTCCTGCTCACGCACGAACTCCCGGTACTGCACCACCTCACCCCCACCACCCCCAGCCTCGGCATCCGGGGCGAGGACAGGGCGGTTCGGTGCGCCGGCCAGGGCCCTGAGCAGCCCGCCGAAGACGGCGGCAAGGGCGTCGGCATCCTTCCGGGCCAGACGGTCACCCCGATAGGACAGGCCCACACGATCCCGCCCCTCCTCGCGGAAGAGGGTGACGGTGACGGCGAACTTCAGCTCCGTGGCCAGCTGACTGCTGGTGAGCGGGGTCAGAGTGGTGTCGCCCAGTGGATAGTCCTCGTCCAGCGGCAACAGGTTGAGCACCACGTCCGCGTAGGGGGTGGTGCCGTACCTGCGGGGTGGGTTGAGTGCGGCGATCACCTTGTCGAAGGAGACGTGCTGGTCCTCCAGTGCTTCGAGGACCCGCTCGCGGGTGGCGCGCAGCAACTGCCCGACCGAGGTGTCCTCCTCCACGGTGGAGCGGATGACGACGGTGTTGGTACACGGTCCGACGATCCAGGCGTGACGTTCCTCCGGCCGGTTGGCCACCGGGCAGCCGAAGGTGATGTCCGCCTCCCCCGTCCAGCGGTGCAGGGCACCGGCGAAGGCAGCGGCCACCGTCATGAACCAGGAGACACTCTCGCGCTCGGACACCTCCCGCAGACGTTCCAGCAGCCCGTCCGGCAACTCGACCTCGACGACACCGCACGGCTCCAACGAGGCCGGAGCAGGCCACGGCAGATACGCCGGAGCCCCCGCCAGCCGTTCACACCAACGCTCCACCCCTCCCCGGCCGGCCACGGAACGCTGCAGCTCCTCCTGCTCACGCACGAACTCCCGGTACTGCACCACCTCACCCCCACCACCCCCAGCCTCGTAGGCGGTGTTCATGTCGCGCACGACGGGTGCCAGGGAGGGGCCGTCGCACACGAGGTGGTGCAGGCAGAGCACCAACAACTGACCGTGCTCGCCCAGGTCGAACAGGGCCGACCTCAACAACCGGCCCGATGCCAGGTCGAAGGGCGTGGACGCGGCATCGTGCACCCACTGCCGCCACCGCTCCTCCTGCCCGGCCGGCGACAGGCCCGTCAGGTCCACCTCTTCGAGGTGCGGCTGCCAGGGTGCCCCGATGCGCTGCCACAACCGGCCTCGGCTCTCCACGAAGCCGGTGCGGAGTGCCTCGTGCCGCTCCACGACGGCGTTCAGGGCCCGGCGCAGCGGCTCGGGCCGCAGCCGTCCGCCGCGCACCCGCCAGACCAGTGGCACCGCGTAGCGGTTCCGGGCCCCCGGCAGTTGCTCGTCCAGAGCGATGCGGCGCTGGAAGTCCGAGGCGGGGACCAGGAGTCCTTCGTGGTCGTCGACGGGTTCCGCCACACCGGCTGTGCCACCGTCCGGCCCCGACAGCGCCTCGTCGATCCTGTCCGCCAGGTCCTGCAGACGCGGGTTCTCGAACACCTGCCGCACCGGGAGGTCGACGCCGAAGCACTCACGCACCTTGGACAGGAGGGTGGTCGCGAGCAGGGAGTGCCCACCCGCCTCGAAGAAGGAGGTGCCGGCGAAGATCTCCGGTACGGGCAGCAGCTCTTCCCACAGGAGGGCGAGCGTCCTGGCCGTCTCCGTGCGCGGGGCGCTGCCGTCGGTGTCCGCGAGGACGACGCCCCGGGCGGACAACTCCTCGAGGTCGACCTTTCCGTTCACGGAGAGCGGGACGCGGTCCACCACACGGAAGACCGAGGGGACCATGTACTCGGGCAGTTGCTCGGCGAGCCGCGCGCGCAGTTCGCCGGCGGCGGGGGCGTTCTCCGGGCACCACACATGGGCCACGAGGCGGTCGGTGTCCGCTTCGTCCACGGTGACGACCGCCTGGACCACGTCCGGATGTTCGATCAGGCAGGTCTCGACCTCTCCGGGTTCGATGCGGTAACCCCGTACCGCGAGCTGGTCGTCCATCCGCCCCAGGTACTCCAGCGTGCCGTCGGGCAGATAGCGGCCCAGATCACCGCTGCGGTACAGGCGTCCGTGGCCGTACGGGTTGGGCAGGAACCGTTCGCTCTCCAGTTCCGGCCGTCCCAGGTAGCCGACGGACACTCCCTCGCCTCCGACGCAGATCTCCCCCACCGCACCGGCCGGCAGCAGGCGGTGCCGGCCGGCGGTGCGGTGCGGATCGCGGACGTGGACGGTGGTGGTCGGGATCGGGGTGCCGATGGGGCTGCGGTCGCCCGCGACGTCCTCCGGGGTGATGGTCCGGGAGGTGACGTGGACGGTGGTCTCGGTGATCCCGTACATATTGACCACTTCGGTACCGGGGTGTGCGGTCGGCCAGCTCCCGAGGGCGGCCGGCGTGAACTTGGCCCCACCGAGAATGACGTACCGCAGGCTCTCCATGGCTCGCTCGGCGGTGCCCGTGACCTGGATGAGCTGCGTGAACATGCCGGGGGTCTGGTTCAGGACCGTGACTCGGCGACGGCGTACCAGCTCCGCCAGTCGCATCGGGTCACGGAGGTCGTCATCGTGCGGCACGACGAGCCGGCCACCGTGCGCGAGGCAGCCGAAGATCTCCCACACCGAGAAGTCGAAGGCGTACGAATGGGCCAGGATCCACACGTCGTCGGGGCCGAAGCGGAACGGCAGCCGATCGTTGACGACCAGCCGGACGACATTGCGGTGGGTGACCCGCACCCCTTTGGGCCTGCCGGTGGTGCCCGAGGTGTAGATGACGTACGCGAGGTCGTCCGGCGCGGGCTCGGGCAGGGCCGCGACGGGCGTGTCGGGGTCCATCGGGCTGTCGAGGTCCACCTCGTCGAGCAGCACCGCGCGGCCCGTGAATCCGGGGAGCCGGACGCCTTGGGCTGTTGCGTCGTCCGTCAGCAACACCTGCACGGCGCTGTCCCTGAGGATGAACGCCGCGCGTTCCGCGGGAGCGGCGGGATCGACGGGGACGTAGGCGGCCCCCGCGAACAGCACCGCCAGGACAGCCTCGACCTGTGCGGGTCCCGGCGCGATCCGCAGTCCGACCAAGCCGCCGGGTCGTACGCCGTGGCCGATCAGCACCCGGGCCAGCCGCTGGGCACGTCGGGTCAACTGCCGGTAGGTGACGGCGTCGGCGCCGCTGACCAGTGCCACGCCGTCCGGGGACTGTTCGGCCCGCTCGCCCACCAGTCGGGTGAGCGTGCTCTCCGGGTACGTTGCGGCCGTGTCGTTCCATTCCTCGGTCTGCCGTCGGCGCTCCTCCTCCGTGAGCGGTTCGAACGCACCGATGGGAGCCTCCGGCCGGCCGACCGCCTCGTGGGTGAGTTGCCGCCAGTGGCCTGCCAGGGCCCGCATGCGGTCGCGGTCGTAGTAGAGACCGTTGTAAAGGAGTCGGCCGGTGACGCCCTCCGCGGTCTGCCGCAGCGTCAGGCGCATGTCGTACTTGCCCAGGCCGACGACGGGCGTGGGGAGGTACTCGTCGAGCGCGTCGTGCCCTGCATCGGAGTCACACTCGAAGTCGAACACAACATCGAACAGGGCGGTCCGGCTCATGTCCTTGGGCGGGGCCACACGCCTTACCACCTCATCGAAGGGGGCGAGCCCGCAGGCACGTACCTCCCGTAGCGCGGCCTCGCAGGCGTGCGCCCAGGAGGCGAAGGACTGTTCGCGCGGGCCGCGCAGCCGGACCGGCAGCACGTCGTCCACCGGCCCCACGACCCCCGCGGACCTCGTGTCGCGACGTGCGACCGCCACCCCCACCGTGAAGTCGCTCTGGCCGGAGTACCACATGAGCAGAGCGGCGTACGAGGCCAGCAGCACAGCCTCGGCACTCACTCCCTCACGCACGGCGAAGCCCAAGACGTCGGTGGTCGCCGGTACGCCGACCGGAACGGAGTGCTCCTCGTACACGTGAACGGCGGCCCTGGGGCGGTCCACGGGCAGGTGCAGCGGGTCACTGACACCGTCGGTCAGCTCCGCGAGCCGGGCCACCTGGCGCTGTACCGACTCGGTGTCCCGGTTCTCCCACCATCGCGTGAACGGCTCCGGTGCGGGCGGGAGCCGGTCGCCGCGAAGCAGTGCCCTGATCTCCCCGGCGACGGTCCGCACCGACGCCCGGTCCGCCACCGCTAGATGCGCCGCCACGGCGAGGACGCAGCGACCCGTGCCGTCGGGCTGGACCGCGACGCGGAACAGCGGTCCTTCGGCGAGGTGGAAGGGACGGCGCAGCCAGGCGACGAGTTCGCCGGACGCGTCGTCGTCGGCTCCCCGCTCCTCGATGTTGGCCGGCCCGGCGGCCGCGTCGCCGTGTACGGGGAGCCATGTGCACGAGGCAGGCATGCTCTCGTGAACGCGTTGGGTGCACGTCTCGCCGGAGAACTGCACCGTGGTGCGCAACGCCGGGTGGCGTTCCAGGACCGCTGCCGCCGCCCGGCGCAGTTCCGCCTCCTCGGGAGTGGAGTCGATGGGAAGCAGGCAGGACACGTTGTGGTAGACGGGGGCGTCCTCGTAGACGGTGCCCCGCTCGAAGCGTTCGACGAAGGCCATGCGCTGCTGGTGCGGGGTGGCGTCCCGCTCCTCGTGGCCGGACCGCGCCCCGCGCCGTACGGATTCCTGGTACGCCTGCTCCAGATCCCGCAGGAAGACCGGTTCCGAGCCGATGTCCCACACCAGATGGTGGAGGCAGCACATGAGCAACTGATCGCGCCCGTCCTCCTCGAGATCCACGAGCATGACGCGCAGCGGTTGCCCGGAGGAGATGTCGAAGGGCCGCTGCGCGAACGCGTGGAGCGATGCCCGGGCGTCCGCCATGCGGCTCTCGTCCGTGGTGCCCGCGGCGACGCGGTGCACCACGTCCGGGACCCAGGGGTCGCCGACGATCTGATACGGGCTGCCGTCGTGGTCCCGTTCGACGAAGCGGGTGCGCAGGACCTCGTGCCGCGCCACGACCCGGGCGAGCGCGTCGCGCAGGGTGGCCGGATCGATCCCGCCCTGGACTCGCCAGGCCAGCGGGACGTTGTAGAAGGCGCCGGTGCCGCGCAGCCGCTCGTCCAGCCAGACCCGTTCCTGGAAGCCGGACAGGGCGAACCCGCCGTCGGGATCGGCCGGTTCCTGCTCAGCCGGTGCGGGTGCCCGTCGCTGGTCCAGCAGCAGCGCCAGCGAGTCCAGGCGAGGGTTCTCGAAGACCGTGCGCAAGGAGATCTCCACGCCGAGGCGCGTGGCGATGCGTGAAGCGAGGCGGGTGGCGAGGAGGGAGTGCCCGCCCAGGGCGAAGAAGTCGGGGCGTGTGGCCGGTTCGACCGGGACCCGCAGCAGATCCGACCAGATCTCGGCCAGTTCCCGCTCCGTTTCGGTGACGTCGGCATCCGTTGCCTGCCCCACCACGGTCTCGTCACCGTCGGGCGACAAGTACTCCGGATGCTCGACCGGTGGGAGCGCGCTGCGGTTCACCTTGCCGTTGACGGTCAACGGCAGTTGATCGAGCACGACGTACACGGAGGGCACCATGTAGTCCGGCAGTTGCTGTCGTGCGTACGCCTCCACGGCCGCGGCCAGTTCCGGGCGGCGTTCCTCGCGGATCGGCTGGTTGGTGTAGGTCTGCGCCGAGGCGCCCCCGGCCTGACGCACGGGATAGACGTCGGCGGCGAAGTCCGGCGTCCGTTCCGTGGCACCGCCGGGCAGGGCCGCGGGATCCAGGAACAGCACGTCCAGACTGCCGTCCGCCGCCGTACCCGACCAGGTGAGTACGGTGCGCAGTCCGAGGCCCTGGCCGAGCGCGGCGAAGTCCTCGGGGTCGGGCAGGCCATCGCAGGCGTGGCCGTTCCCGCCGTCCAGAGCGTCGAGCGCCGCGCCGAGGCCGCTGCCTGCATGTACCTCCCGCTCCGCCTGGAGCAGCGGGAGCACCCTCGTGTTGGGCACCCCTGCGACCCGCAGCACGGAGGGCCGCTCGTCGCGCAGGTAACGCCCCAGTTCAGGCAGGCTGTCGACGTCATGGCCCCACCGCTGGAGCGGCGCGTCGGCACACGAGTACGTCTCCATGCCGGCTTCGGTACCTGCGGAAGCCTTTCGCAGCACGGCCTCGTAGCGGAACTGTGTGAGTTCGTTGTGATGGCGGCCACGCTTCAACCGCACGTCGACTCCGGCGACCTGGGGGTGCGCGCCGAGGTGCTCGGTGAAGAACTCCGGTTCCACGAGGAGTTCCTTCTCGTGCAGCAACGAGCGTTCCACCGCACGCTTCAGCTCCGCCGGGTCGCCGTCCGCTCCGACGCGCCGCAGTTCCACTCCGGTGCGGAACTCGCGAAGCAGACGTCGTGGTCGTACGTCCCCTACGTAGAGGTGCCCTCCGGCCACCAGCACGTCCAACGCGCCGTGCAGTACCGCGGACAGGTACGCGCCACTGGGCAGGTACTGCGTCACCGAGTTGATGACGACGCAGTCGAAGTGGTCCAGGGGAATCCCGGACAGGTCCCTGGCCTCGCGCCGCAGCAACCGCACACGGTCGGCGAGCCGCCCGTCGTCGCGCACCCTCTCGCCGAGCCCCGAGAGGGCACTCTCCGAGAAGTCTGTGGCCCAGTACTCCTCGCAGTGCGGGGCGAGGCGGGCCAGCAGCAGCCCGCTGCCGACTCCTATCTCCAGCACCCGTCGCGGGCGCAGCGCGAGAACGCGGTCGACGGTACGGTCGCGCCACTCACGCATGTGCTGCCGTGGGATGGGTGCGCCGCTGTAGCTGTCCATCCAGCCGCCGAAGTCCTCACCCAGTTCCGCCCGGCCGCTGTCGCGGTACATGTCCTCGTAGACGTTCCGCCACTCGTCCACTCGTTGCCGGTCGGCTGCCCCCGCGCCACCGTCCGACGCTTCCACGCGCGGTTCGGCCGTAGGCACCAGGTAGGCCACCAGGCGTTTCCCGTCTCCCGCGACGTCCTGCGGTACGACGACGGCCCTGGCCACGTCCTGGTGCTGTTCCAGTCCGGCTTCCACATCCTGCGGCTCGACGCGGAAACCCCTGATCTTCACCTGGTCGTCGGCGCGCCCGAGAAAGGCGAGCGCGCCGTCCGGTGAGAGACGCACGAAGTCGCCCGTGCGGTACATGCGACCGGGGTGGAAAGGGTTGTCCAGGAAGCGCTCCCGTACCGCCGCGGGAGGGTTGACATATCCGGCCGCGACGCCGGCGCCACCTATCCACAGTTCGCCGGGAGCGCCCCCGGGCACGGGACGCCCGTCGGGGTCGAGCACATACAGGGTGGTGTTGTCCATCGCCCTGCCGATGGGGACCGGCCCCTGCGGCGCCCGGGTCATCCGGTGCCGCGTGGCGAACGTCGTCGTCTCGGTCGGCCCGTAGCCGTTGACCACGGTGATGTCCGGGCAGGCGTCGAAGACGCGGGCCACGGCCGCGGCGGACACGACGTCTCCGCCCGTCCACACCTCGCTCAGCCCGCGCAGCGAGTCGGGCTCCTCCTCGGCGAGGGCCGCGAACAGCCCGGCGGTCAGCCACGCCGCCGTCACCCCGTGACGCGCGCGCATCTCCCGGAGGACGGCCGCCGACAGCGGCCCGGGCGGCGCCACACAGACCCGTCCGCCCGACAACAGGGGGACCCACAGTTCGTACAGCACGGCGTCGAAGGCGTGGGGCGAGTGCCACAGCACCCGGCTGTGGGCCCCTCCCCGCCAGCAGCGGTCGTGAGCGAGGGCCACGATGTTCCGATGGGTGACCTGGACACCGCACGGGACGCCGGTCGAACCGGAGGTGAACATCACGCAGGCGGGAGCGTCGGCGGGCACTGTCACCGCCTCGTACCGCTCGTGCGGCGCACCATCCGGGGACACCTGGTCGAGAGAGGCCACGTCGAGCACGGTCAGCCCGGAGTCGGCCTGTTGGCGTACCACCGGCAGGTCGCGCGTGGCACCGTCCACGATCATCAGATCGCCATCGGCCTGTGAGATCGACATGCGAAGGCGCGAGGCCGGCTGCCTTTCGTCCAGCGGTACGTACACCGCGCCGCTCTTGACGATGCCGAGCAACGTGACCAGGAGCCGGACGGAGCGTTCCATGAACACCAGGACGGCGCCCCCCGGGCCGACGCCCCGCTCCCGCAGCAGGCCGGCCAGCCGCTCCGACCGCGCGTCGAGTTCGCCGTAGCTCAGTTGCGTGCCGTCACCGGCTACGGCCACGGCATCCGGAGTGCGGGCGGCCTGTTTCCGGAACAGCTCGCCCAGGGGCGCGTCGGGCAGCGGCAGAGGCGCTTCGTTCCAGGTTTCCAGGAGCCGCTCGCGCTCCACCGGGCCGAGGAACGGGGAGGCGGTCACGGGCGAGCGGAGGAAATCCGGCTCCAGCTCCTGCAGCAGGGTGGTCAGCCGTTCGTGGTGGTCGGCCAGTCCCTTCTCGTCACACCTGTCGGGGTGGACGTCGAGCGTGAGCCGCAGATCGCCTCCGGGATGCAGATAGCAGCACAGGCTCAGGTCCTCGGTGGGCATGATCGAGAGGTTGTGCAGGGTCGCGGAGGCGCTGCCGAAGTCGATCTCTCCCAGCGGCGGCACCAGGTTCACCAGGGGGCCGGCGAAACGCCTGCGTTCCGGCCAGCCGAGCTCCTGCCGCACATCCTCACTGCGGTAGCGGTGGTGCGCCACGGCCTCGGCCACGGCCACACGCGTGTCGCCCAGCAGTTCGGTCCATGTCGTCGTGGCCCCCACCCGCAGCCGCAGCGGAAGCACATCGGACATCATCCCGGGGAAGTTCTCTGACGCGGGCGTCTGCCGACTGCGGCTGGCCAGACCCACCACGACGTCCTCGCGCCCCGACATCCGGTGCGCGTACCCGGCCATGGCGGCGATGAGCAGCCGTGAGAAGTTGGTCCCCGCCTCCCGCGCCGCCGCGCGCAGGGATTGGTAGCGCTCGGCGGACAGCGAGAAGGCCGTCCGGCGCACCTCGTGCGCGGCCAGGGCGGTGCCGCTCCCCTCGGTCAAATCCAGCGGCTCCGGGCGGTCGGCGAAGCGCTTGTGCCAGTAGGCCCGGTCATCGGCGAACTGTGCCGAGGCGCGGTAGCGGGCCACCTCGTCGAGCGCGGCGCCCAGTGGCTGGAACCGTGTCCCGGGAACCGCTCTGTGCGCCCGCAACGCTCGGTAGACCTCGGCGACACGGTGGGCGATGAGGGTGAAGGTGTATCCGTCGCCGACCGCATGGTGGTAGCGCTGCACCCAGACGGTCCGGCCCGGGGCGACCTGGAGGACGGCGAAGTCGCAGACGTGGCCCGCTTCCAGGTCGAAGGGCACGCGCACGTTGTTCCGCATCCACTGCTGTGCCGCGGCCAGGGGATCGGGCTCATGGGTCAGATCATGCAGAGGTATGCGCGGTGCGGTGGGTGTCAGCAGGATCTGGCGTGGCGGGTCGGCGCGGCCGTCGAAACAGACGTGCAGCCCGTCCGCCTCCTGGACCACCAGCCTGACGGCCTCCACGAATACGCGGACATCGATGTCACCCCGGATGTCGAGGTACTGCAGGCAGTTGTAGGCGGGGCTGTCCGGATCCAGCTTCTGCGCGTACCAGATGCCGGACTGGGACGGGGACAACGGGTGTGCGGGACGGGAGACCATGGTGATTCCTCTTCCTGCGCGCCGAGGTACGGCTACCGGGTCCGGTCAGGACGCGGCCGGGTCGGTGATGACGTCGTCGAGTAGTCCCTCGTGGCCGTCTCCGCTGATCCACCGCCGGCTCACCCTGCCGGTGTCGGGCCGCTCCCGCTCATGTGCTTCACACGCGTACTCGGTGATCCGGCGCAGGGCGGCGGTGCAGTAGATGTCGGCCAGGTCCTGTGCTTCGGTGTCCCCTTCGGCGGAGCGCCGTGCCGCCCGTGCGAGGACGAGGACCGCTGCCATGATCTCGGTGCCCCAGCGGGCCACGGCGATCAGAGTGTGCTCCTGCGCGAAGAGATCCTCGTCGTCCGGACAGGCGCCCACGAGGCCCGCGCAGCAACCGCAGAATTCCTCGACGGATTCGTGCAGTTGGGTCAGATGGCCCTGGTTGCGCTCGGTCAGTGCCGCATGGAGTTGCCTTCGCGCCTCGGCAGCCTGCCTAGCTCCCTCGCCGTCGTCGAGGGAGCCCGCACGGTAATAGGAGAAGATCGCCAGTTTGGAAAGCCAGTAATCCAGTTGGAAATCCACCCCGCCGGAGATCCGCAAGTTCCTGGCATCACGGAAGGAACGTTCCAGCGGTACGGGCGGCGCACCGCGCCGCGCCTTGCTCGACGCGGTCTCGTAGCCCTCGGCCGCGAAGAGCGACATGGTGCGGTCCACGATGCCCCAACACAGCGTCGAGCACAGGTTCTTGGCCACGACCTGCTCGAAAAGCGGATTGAAGCCGGCGTCCTCGCACAGCAGACTCCACTCGGCGACCGCCTCGAGCGCGAAGGTGTCCGCCAGGGACTGGCCGAGCAGATGCTGGATCTCCTCGTATTCCCCGAGGGGTACACCGTCCACGCTGCGCCGCTTCACAAAGCCGCGCGACCATTCCAGACACTGCTTGGCGATCGCCAGGGAGGGCGCCGCGATGAGGTACATCCTGCCCAGGATCGCCAGCCCTCCGGCTTCGGCGGTGATACGCACGTCGTGCGCGCTGGGCTTCTCCACGAACACGTTCTCCCGGGGCACGCGCACCTGGTCCAGGGTGAAGCCCCCGTTGGGGAAACCCTTGATCCCCATGAATTCGTGCTCGGCCGACAGTCGCACACCGGGCGCGTCCGGTTCCACGACCACAAGCCGGCGTAATTCCCGCCCCATTTCCTGGAAGGTGGCCACCACACCGATCAGCTCCGCGACGGGCGCGTTACCACTGAAGACCTTCTCGCCGCTGACCAGGTAGGCCGCCCCGTCCTCACTGGGTACGGCCACGGTCTCCCGTCTGTGGTTCGCCGCGCCGGTGGGTTCGGTGTCGGCGAAGCTGGAGATGAGGCCCTCGGTGACCCGGTCCCGGAGCATGTCGCGCAGCGGACCGTCGGGCAGGATCTGGATCAGCGGGGCGAAGCCGATCGAGTTCTGCACCGCGATGACGAGACCGAGTGGCAGCGACCAGCTGGAAATGGCCTGGATGACGCGGAAGGTGTTGAGGTCGGACAGGGCCGGTCCGCCCACCTCCGGCGGGCTCTGTAATTTGACGTAACTGGTGCCGCGCAGCCGGTCGAACACCTCCTGGGGCATTGATGCCGTCTCTTCCAGAAGAACGGGATCTACCGTCTCGCGGGCGAACTCCTTGGCTTCTGCGACGAGCGCGTCGCCGTCCTTGCGGTCACTCTGGGGTTGGGCGGGAAACGGGTGAACAAAATCCAGCCGGAGGCATCCCCGGAATATCTCCTCCAGGAAGCTCGCCCTTCCTGGCACGTTCATCGGATTGAGTGGGCGCGACATGACACATCCCTCTGTGACTGAGTGCGGTCACGACATCGAGCGCAGCGGCACGCCGAGGGGACCACCGGGCAACAAGAAAGGATCTCGCTGAAGGATTTCACTGATGGGAATTCACGGATGGGATTTCGCGGATGGATTTCGCTGATGTGAAAGTGAAGTTTCTGGAAGTGTCGTGTACAGACAAGGGCACCGGACTTACACCCGTTGCACGACCCGGGAACGCCGCGTTCGTTCGACCGGAGTGCGTTCAGGAGCCGAGCCCCGGCAGGCCCGGTATCGCACCTGCGGCAACGGGTAATGAGGACTGCTCACGCGCCACGGACCCCCGAGTATCTGGACAGCAGGTCACTCATCGCGATCGGCCGCAGGACGCCAACACTCGACGCCCGCTGCAGCCATGGCATCGCGCCTAGTCTTACTCGTCAACTTGTTCCAAGGGCAGCGATTTTCAGCCATACCCACCACACGTATCCCACGGTTGCGCACGCGCACCCCGGGGTAATGTGCGGCAAGCAGGGGCGTGCCCCTGGGGTGCCGAAAGGTCCCCGGTCGGCCACGAATCCATCTCAGGAAGGGATATACATGACAATCGACCGGCGCGGGCAGGGTGGCCTTCCGCCTGCCTTCATGGCCTCCGAAACGTCTTCCTTCCTGGACTTCCTGTCGGCGCAGGCCCCGGAGCTGCTGCCCGCCAACCGAACCCTGCCCGCCACGCAGGGCCCGTTGGAGGCGCCTCACGGCACCACCATCGTCGCAGCGGCATACGAGGACGGTGTACTGCTGGCCGGGGACCGCCGCGTCACCATGGGCAACGTCATCGCGCACCGCGAGTACGAGAAGGTCTTCCCGGCCGACGAACACTCCGCGGTCGGAATCGCCGGCACAGCCGGCCTCGCGGTGGAACTCGTCAAACTGTTCCAGTTGGAGCTCGAGCACTACGAGAAGATCGAGGGCACCGCCCTCTCCCTGGACGGCAAGGCGAACCGTCTCACGACGATGGTGCGGGGCAGCCTCGCCATGGCCATGCAGGGCCTGGCGGTGGTGCCGCTCTTCGCGGGTTACGACGTGGACAAGGGTGTCGGGCGCATCTTCTCCTACGACGTCACGGGCGGCCGGACCGAGGAAAAGGGTTTCGCCGCCATTGGATCCGGTTCGGTCTTCGCACGCGGCTCCCTGAAGAAGCTCTACCGGGACGGCTTGTCCGAACGTGAGGTCATCACGGCGGCCGTGCAGGCTCTGTACGACGCCGCGGACGACGACTCGGCCACCGGCGGCCCCGATCTGACCCGGCGTCTGTTCCCGCTCGTCGCGCTCGTTACCGATGACGGCTACAGGCAGGTCCCTGTGAGCGAAGTTACCGAGATCGCGCAGGCCGTGGTCGACCGGCGCATGCAGGCACCCAACGGGCCGCAGGCGCCAGTCCTCTAGCCTCGCACTTTCATGCGGCCACCTGTCCGTTGCTCGATCAAATGAGCGAGGAATCTTTTGACCCAGGATGACGTGACTTGTCCAGGGTCCTGTCCGTCGTCGAGAAACGGGAAAGTCGCACTCCTCAGGTGAGGAAGCGAATCGCTTCGTACCCTCATGTCCATATCCATGCCCATGCCCATGCCCATGCCCATGTTCATGTCGAGGGCGGCGGCCGATCGGCGGTCCCAGGCCGAGCCCTTGCGGTCGGTCAAGACGGTCCGCAGGACAGGTGTGGACGAGGCGATGTCGGTGGCATGGGTGCTGTGGCGCAGGCCGCGAGCGGTGCACGAGGCAGGCAAGCCCCTCCTGGATGTGACGCCCGCGGTCGCCCTCGGCAGCGACTACCCGGCCGATGGGGGCATGCTGCGGGCCGAGCCATCCGCCACCGCTCCACGCTTCCGGGCATCCGTACTGCGCTCATCGACCTGCCGTCGCGCCGGCAGCACCTCCGACGAAACACCGCCAGGCCGACTCGCGCAGGCAGGCCGCCGACCGGTCCTCACTCGTCGGGGTGGTCCGGCCCATGACCAACCGCCCTGCCCTGGAACAGACACCGTCCCGCCTGGCCGTCGAGCGGGTCACCGAGCCCCCTTCGCGCCGGGCGTCATCCTCCTCGCCGACGGCGGGCCCGCACATGCCCAAGTACACCGAAGACGCCACGTTCTGAGTGACCCGTCAGTCGATCGGTCGCGCGGTCCGCATGCCCGCGAGGAACCCGCCCTGCCGCGCAGATCGGCCGCACGCATGCATCGCCCTCTTTCCGGACCGCCGTGGCCCGACCGGCAGAGTGCTTCAGGCGCCCTGGCGCGCTCAGGAGTGTCCATGCGCGTGACCTTCGCTGCTGCAAGGTCGATACTTCCAACAGACGCGATCCTGCCGACCCGTGCCCGACCACTCCAGATACCTGACGCCCCGTCATCGCAGTCGAGGCGCAGGGTGTCCTGCTCATCTCACCAGGAGGTACCCATGAGGATGCTGATCAACGTCGCGGAGAGCGTTGTCGCGGACGCCTTGCGGGGTATGGCCGCCGCGCATCCGGAGTTGACCGTGGACGTGGATAACCGGGTGGTGGTGCGCAGGGACGCGCCCGTGGCCGGGAAGGTGGGGCTGGTGTCCGGGGGTGGCTCGGGGCACGAGCCGTTGCACGGAGGCTTCGTGGGGCCCGGGATGCTGTCGGCGGCCTGTCCTGGTGAGGTGTTCACCTCGCCCGTGCCGGACCAGATGGTGCGGGCCGCGGCGGCCGTGGACAGCGGGGCCGGGGTGCTCTTCATCGTGAAGAACTACACCGGTGACGTGCTGAACTTCGACATGGCCGCCGAACTCGTCGAGGACGAGGGCATCCAGATCGCCAAGGTGCTCGTCGACGACGACGTGGCCGTGACCGACAGCCTCTACACGGCCGGTCGGCGCGGCACGGGGGCGACACTGTTCGTGGAGAAGATCGCGGGAGCGGCCGCCGAGGAGGGGCAGCCGTTGGAGCGGGTCGAGGCGCTGGCCCGCCAGGTCAACGAGAACTCCCGCAGCTTCGGCGTGGCCCTCAGCGCCTGCACCACCCCGGCCAAGGGAAGCCCGACTTTCGACCTCCCGTCCGGTGAACTGGAGTTGGGCGTCGGCATCCACGGTGAGCCGGGGCGTGAGCGGCGCGCGATGATGACCTCCCGCGAGATCGCCGACTTCGCGGTGCACGCGATCCTGGAGGACATGAACCCCCGTAACCCGGTGCTGCTGCTCGTCAACGGCATGGGGGCGACGCCGCTGCTGGAGCTGTACGGCTTCAACGCGGAGGTGCAGCGGGTACTCACCGAACGCGGGGTCGCCGTGGCCCGCACCCTCGTCGGCAACTACGTCACCTCGCTCGACATGGCCGGGGCGTCGGTGACCCTCTGCCAGGTCGACGGGGAGCTGCTGCGGCTGTACGACGCGCCGGTACGGACCCCGGGGCTGCGCTGGGGTGTGTGAGGCACCGCCTCCGGACGGGACGGATCTCCGCAGGCGCCCGTCTCCCCCGGACCCAAAGCCCGAACACCGACCTCACAGCCAGTCAAATCTCGTACCGCCACGCAAGGAGATCACGTGCTCGACGCCGACTTCTTCCGTCGTTGGATGACGGCCGCCGCCGCCTCGGTGGAGCGCGAGGCCGAGCGGCTCACGGCGCTCGACTCACCGATCGGGGACGCCGACCACGGCAGCAATCTGCACCGGGGGTTCGCCGCCGTGGTGACCGTGCTTGAGAAGGAGGCACCGGACACGCCCGGCGCCGTCCTCGTACTCGCCGGACGGCAACTGATCTCGACCGTCGGCGGGGCGTCCGGCCCGCTCTACGGCACGTTGCTGCGCCGTACCGGCAAGGCGCTCGGCGACGCGGCCGAGGTGAGCGAGGCCGGACTGACGGACGCGCTGCGCGCCGGGGTCGACGCGGTGATGACGCTCGGCGGTGCCGCGCCGGGCGACAAGACCATGATCGACTCTCTGGTCCCAGCCGTCGCCGCGCTCGCCGACTCGTTCACCGCCGCGCGCGCCGCCGCCGAGGAAGGCGCCCTGGCGACCACACCGTTGCAGGCCCGCAAGGGCAGGGCGAGCTACCTCGGCGAGCGGAGCATCGGACACCAGGACCCCGGCGCCACGTCCGCCGCACTGCTGATCGCGGCCCTGGCGTCCGCCGCCGAGGCCGCCGAGGCCACGGGGGCCGTCGATGCCTGACGAGAGGCTGGTCGGCATCGTGCTGGTGTCGCACAGTGCCGCCGTCGCCGCGTCCGTCGCAGAGCTGGCGAAGGGGCTCGCGGGTGCGGGCGCCGCCGTTCCCGTCGCCCCGGCGGGCGGCACCGAGGACGGCGGTCTGGGCACCAGCGCCGAGCTGATCTCGGCGGCGGCAGCCTCTGTCGACCGGGGCGCCGGAGTCGCGGTCCTCACCGACCTCGGGAGTGCCGTCCTCACCGTGAAGGCCCTGCTCGCCGAGGGCGACGAACTCCCCGTGGACACCCGTCTGGTCGACGCCCCGTTCGTCGAGGGCGCCGTCGCCGCGGTCGTCACGGCCTCGACGGGCGCCGACCTCGCGGCAGTCACGGCCGCGGCTTCGGACGCGTACTCGTATCGGAAGGAGTGAGCTTCCGGGAAGCGACGCGGGTCGGAGGACGAGGCGGCCCCGCCGACGTCGGCTCCCGCGCAGCGGACTTCGGGCACTGGCTCCTGCGGGCGTCACGCTCCCTCCCGCATGGCTATCCCTCCACCAACCTCCGCGCCAGTGCCTCCCCTTGCGCCGCCGCCAAGTCATGGTCCTCGATCGGGCTCACCAGGGAGTCCTCGAAGAGGATGTAGGTGACCCCGGAGTCGGTGCCGCCGCTGCGCGGATCGGGTCGGACACCGAGGGCCTCGGCGGTGGCGTACGAGGCCTCGCCGATGATGCCCCGGGGGCCCGTGTCGCCGACGACGGCGTACTGGACCCGGTTCTTGTGGATGACGGCGGCGACCGAACCGCCCCGGATGCCGTGAACTCGGAAGTCCCACGTGCGGCTGGGGGCGGGGACCACGACGAACGGCAGGTTCTCGGAGCGAAGGTACCGGCCGTCGGACTGCCGGAAGGACGTCGCGGGCTGGAAATACGGGTCGGTGTAGCGGTTGCAGCGCGGGCTCGGCCGGCCGTCGCAGTCGATGTCCATGTCGGCCTTCCAGAACACCGCGCCGTCGACACCGCAGACAGGGATGACCGCGGGGGCACCGGCATCGCTGCGGTGGAGCCCCTCGGACACCCGGACGCAGCCGCGTACCTTCGCCAGCAGCTCTGCGGCGGTGACACCGCCCTCACGGTGCGGGGGCCGTTGCGGATGGGCCGGCGCGGGCAGGGCGACGAGGACCAGCAGGGCGCCGACGGCGGCCGGCATCCATGAGCGGACACGCACGATGAGGAACCCTCTCCTGAGGGGACATTGACGGACACTCACCCAAGTTGGTGCGGGTCGGAGAGGACGGCCACCGGGAGAGGGCCGGACGGATCATGGTGCCCTCGGCACGGGGTGCGCGGCCGAGGGCCCGGACCGAAGTCGGTCCCGGCCGCTCGGCCGCTCTCGTCGGCGCGGGTTCGACGACGACAGCGGCCCGCGCCGTACGACGTGAACTGAGTTGGAGAGTAGGCGAGTTCACGCCGCGTCAGGACATCAGCATACGTAGCCGAACACCGTGCCGTGAACCGCGCCGGGACCGTGGCGAGCGTCCGGTGGATACACGCGGACGACACACGGACGGCACACGGACAGGCCGGCAGTCGGACGGACGGACGGACCCACGCACGGGCGGACGCACGCACGGACGGACGCACGCACGGACGGACGCACGCACGCACGGATACGAACGCCCAGAAGCCTCCGCCCCACCTCTTGCTGTGACCGCGTCCGTCACGCCATGCAGGGCAGGGTGGCAGGTACGGACCAGTCCCGCGGCTGTTCGACGGGCGGCGATGACGACCGGGAGGCGGGATCGTGCCACGCGTTACCGTGCCGGCACGGCACTCGTACGGGGACCGCTGCTCTGCGGATCGTTGATTTTCACCACCGCCTGCTCAGCGTACGGAAGCCCCCGGTCGCCGACCGCCTGCGGCCCCGGCCCTGTGTCACCGCCACGGCGAGCCGCGCCACCAGCGACCATGTGATGTGGAACCGGGCGTCCGGTGCCTCCGGAAGATCACCGGACGGATCCGGGCGAAGCTGCCGGACGGCGCCTGGGCCGGTCCTCGGCACAGCGGACGGTGACCACCGGTGGGTGAGCGGGTCCCCCGCACGGCGGAATCCGTCACCTGGCCGGGGGCCGTCGGCATGCGGGCGGGACGCGGGGCACGTTGGCTCACCCTCAGGCAGCACGGGTCTTCCGATCCAGGGCGGCGCAAGGGATGTACCGCCGACCGTGCCGCCGGAGGGCAGACCCATGCGTATGTCTCAGCTACTCCTCCGCTCCGGCCTGACCGTGGCCGGTGCCGCGCTGCCGATCGCCCTGACCCCGTCGTCGGCGGCCGCCGTCCCCTCAGGCATCTCGGTGAGCACCACGGGATCCTCGGTCACGGTGAACACCAGCGATTGCCCCGAGAGCGCCAACGGCGCGTTCGGGACGGCCTCGCTGCTCTCCAACGGGCAGTCGAGCTTCTCCCAGGGGCGGCAGGCGACGCTCACCGGCACGAGTAGCAATCAGTCGGCCGCCTGGTCGAACGTGCTGCCGGGCACATACACCGTGATCGTGGTGTGCAGGGACGGAACCACGGCCGGCACGCAGTCCATCATCGTCACCGTCGCCACCCCCACCATCTCCACGACTTCCTCGCCCCCCAGGCCCTCCGCACCCTCCTCGCCCTCGCGGGGCGTCATGGGCGGTGTCGGCGGAGCCACCGAGGAGTACGGCACCCTCACCCTCGTGGGCGGCGGGGCCATGGTGGCGGTGGGCACGGCGGCGGCGGTCTGGTACCTGCGCCGCCGCGCCAAGCCGCACCGGCTGTGAGCCCCGTGTGGGCGGCCGCCCCGTGCGTGTGAGGGGGACGGCCGCCTACTCGCTCGCCGGATGTTCGTCCCGGTCGCCGATGTCCCCCGGCAACCGCTCGAACTCCGCGAGCGCGTTCACCAGCCACTGCGTCCAGAAGGTCTCCAGATCGATACCGGCCCGCAGGATCAGATGCTGAAGCCGGTCCTGTGTCGTGCTCCGGCCGCGACCGAAGTCCCGCTTCTCGATCTCCTCGTACTCCGCCAACTGTTGTTGGTGCAGGGCCAGATGGCGGCGCAGATCGTCCTCGAGGCCGGTGGTGCCGACCACCGCCGCGGCGCGAAGCCGTACGAACAGCGCGTCACGCCACGGCTTGGGGTCCTGGGGCGCGGAGGTCCAGCGGGCCAGTTCGTCACGGCCGGCCGGCAGGACCTCGTAGCTCTTCTTCTGTCCGCGTGTCGGTGCCTCGGTCGGCAGAGCCCTGATGTGGCCCTCCGCCTCCAGTTTCCCCAGCTCGCGGTAGATCTGCTGATGGGTCGCCGACCAGAAGTAGCCGATCGACCGGTCGAACCGCCGGGTCAGCTCCAGACCCGAGGAGGGCTTTTCGAGCAGGGCGGTAAGGATCGCGTGCGGGAGTGACATGGGCTCATCCTAGGAAGGCCCACGGCGCCCGGAGGCCGCACGGACCCTCATTTCGGCCTCCCCCGACATCCACGACATCCACGACCTCCTGTGACCTTCTACAGCGCCGCCGCCAGCTCCGTCCCCTGCTTGATCGCCCGCTTGGCGTCCAGCTCGGCCGCGACGTCGGCACCGCCGATGAGGTGCGCGGAGCGCCCGGCGGCGACCAGGTCGTCGTACAGGTCGCGGCGTGGTTCCTGCCCGGTGCAGAGCACGACCGTGTCGACCTCGAGCACCTGGCGGACCCCGTCGACGGTGATGTGCAGCCCGGCGTCGTCGATCAGGTCGTACTGGACGCCGGGGACCATGGTGACGCCGCGGTGCTTGAGCTCGGTGCGGTGGATCCAGCCGGTGGTCTTGCCCAGTCCCGCGCCGACCTTGGAGGTCCTGCGCTGGAGGAGGTGGACCGTGCGCGGCGGGGCGGGACGCTCGGGGGCGGTGAGGCCGCCGGGGGAGCGGTAGTCCATGTCGACGCCCCACTGGCGGAAGTACGCGGCCGGGTCCTCGCTCGTCTTGTCCCCGCCGTCGGTCAGGTACTCGGCGACGTCGAAGCCGATGCCGCCTGCCCCGAGGATCGCGACCCGGTCGCCGACGGGTGCGCCGTCGCGCAGGACGTCGAGGTAGCCGAGGACCTTGGGGTGGTCGACGCCGGAGAGGTCGGGGGTGCGGGGGGTGACGCCGGTGGCGACGACTACCTCGTCGTACGCCGTGAGGTCGTCGGCCGCGACCCTCGTCTCCAGTCGTACGTCGACGCCGTCCGCGTCGAGTCGGGTACGGAAGTAGCGCAGGGTCTCGTCGAACTCCTGCTTGCCGGGGACCTTGCGGGCCACGTTGAGCTGGCCGCCGATCTCGGGTGCGGCGTCGAACAGGGTGACCTCGTGGCCGCGTTCGGCCGCGCTCACCGCGCAGGCGAGCCCCGCCGGGCCGGCCCCGACGACCGCGACGCGTTTGCGCAGCCGGGTCGGGGAGAGGACGAGTTCGGTCTCGTGGCAGGCGCGCGGGTTGACCAGACAGGAGGTGATCTTGCCGCTGAAGGTGTGGTCGAGACAGGCCTGGTTGCAGCCGATGCAGGTGTTGATGGCGTCGGAGCGTCCGTCGCGGGCCTTGTTGACGAAGTCCGGGTCGGCGAGCATCGGGCGAGCCATGGACACCATGTCCGCGTGGCCGTCGGCCAGCAACTCCTCGGCCAGCTCGGGGGTGTTGATGCGGTTGGTCGTCACCAGCGGCACCGAGACCGCGCCCATCAGCTTCTTCGTCACCCAGGTGTACGCGCCGCGCGGCACCGAGGTCGCGATGGTGGGGATGCGGGCCTCGTGCCAGCCGATGCCGGTGTTGATGATGGTCGCCCCGGCCGCCTCGACGGCCCTGGCCAGGGTGACCACCTCGTCGAAACTCGAGCCGCCGGGCACGAGGTCGAGCATCGACAGGCGGTAGACGACGATGAAGTCCTCGCCGACCGCCTCGCGCACGCGGCGCACGATCTCGACGGGGAACCGCATCCGGTTTGCGTACGAGCCGCCCCAGCGGTCGTCGCGGTGGTTGGTCCCGGCCGCGATGAACTCGTTGATCAGATAGCCCTCGGAGCCCATGATCTCCACGCCGTCGTACCCGGCCTGCCGGGCGAGGCGGGCGGCCCGCGCGTAGTCGTCGATCGTCTGCTCGACCTCGGCGTCGGTGAGCGCGTGCGGGACGTACGGGCTGATGGGGGCCTGGAGGGCGCTCGGCGCGACGAGGTCGCGGTGGTATGCGTACCGCCCGAAGTGCAGGATCTGCAGAGCGATCCGGCCGTCCTCGCGGTGTACGGCGTCGGTGATCTCGCGGTGCCGCTCGGCCTCGGCGTCGGTGGTGAGCTTGGCACCGCCCTCGTAGGGACGTCCGGCGTCGTTGGGCGCGATGCCGCCGGTGACGATGAGGCCCACTCCCCCGCGTGCCCGGGCGGCGTAGAACTCGGCCATGCGCTCGAAGCCGCGCTCGGCCTCCTCCAGGCCGACGTGCATGGAGCCCATGAGCACACGGTTGGGGAGCGTGGTGAAGCCCAGGTCGAGGGGGCTCAGCAAATGGGGGTAACGGCTCATGTGGTGCCTCCGTGCGTGGCGTCGTCCGACTGTTGTAGACGACGCCACGCCGTTTATGCAACTAGTTGCACAATGGTTGAGGGCAAGGCCACACCACGCGGGGAGCGGCTCGACCGTGCGGGCCGGAGCCGGGCCTCAGGATCTGGTGCCGATCACCATGTGGGCGTACAGCTCCTCCGAGACGGCCGTGTGCGCGGTGAGGCCGGAGCGGCGGAAGATGTCCAGGGCGAGGGAGGCCTGACGTTCGCTCGTCTCGACGAGCAGACAGCCGCCGGGGGCGAGCCATGCGGGGGCCTCGGCGGCGACCCGGCGCAGGACGTCCAGGCCGTCCGTGCCTCCGTCGAGTGCGACGAGGGGTTCGTGGTCGCGGGCCTCGCTCGGCAGCAGCGGGACCTCGCCGGTGGGGACGTACGGCACGTTCGCCGCGAGTATGTCCACGCGGCCCCGTAGACGGGCGGGGAGCGCGGCGAAGAGATCGCCCTCGTGGGCCTGGCCGCCGTGCGGCGCGATGTTGCGGCGGGCGCAGCGGACCGCCGCCGGGTCGATGTCGGCGGCGTGCAGCTCGGCCGCGTCGAGCGACACGGCCAGGGCGGCACCCACCGCGCCCGAGCCGCAGCACAGATCGACGACGACGCGGGCGCCGGGGACGGTGGCGAGGGCCTGCTCGACGAGGAACTCGGTGCGGCGCCGGGGAACGAACACGCCGGGTTCCACGGTGATGCGCAGCCCCGCGAACTCGGCCCAGCCGAGGACGAGTTCGAGGGGCAGGCCCGCGACACGCCGGTCGACCATGGCGGCGGCCTCGTCGGGGGTGCGGGCGGTGGTGAGGATCAACTTCGCCTCGTCCTCGGCGAAGACGCAGCCGGCAGCGCGCAGTGCCGTGACGACAGAGGTGGTTGACAGGGATGGCATGACAGCCGAGAGCCTTTCGGTGGGCCGAAGGGCGCTCCCGCGGTGGCCTATCGGCGATGCACCGCGCCGCGTTGAGGTGAGAGCACCCGACCTGACACAGCGGTAATGGGGCCCACCTCCTCGGTCCACGTGATGACTGGCCCGGTCACCCTACCCCATGGTCAGGACACGACTTCAAGGGCACTACGGGTCGTGAGGGCGGCTGCCGAAGCGTGTTCCGAGGCCTGGCACACCGGCCCGTGCGTCGAACGGGCCCGGTGGTGGCCACGCGGCCCCAAGGACCTGGCCCGGGCCCAGCCCCGCGCCCTGCTCGGGGCCCCGCTGTCGGGGCCCCGCGCCCTGCTCGGGGCCCCGACAGCCCTCCCCTCCGTGGCGTCCCCGGCGGCCCGATGATCTTGCCCGGCCTCCCCACACGGCCCCGTCACACCGGTCCGGCCTCCCCGCACGGTCCCGACCGACCGGCCAGGTATCACCGCACGGCCCCGACCGACCGGCCCGGGCTCCCCACAAGTCTCAACGGCCAACCACCAAGGGGTGTACGCGGTTGGAGAACCCGGCTCGGCAGTCACGCAGGTTGACGAGCGCCCGGCTCACCAGCCCGCCCGCTCGCTATACGCGCACCCTTCCCTCCCCCGCCGCCACGGCGGGCACTCGGGCCGCCATGAAGCGAGTGGTGCGGCGCAGGCGAAAGCCGAGACTCTCGTACAGGCGGACGGCGCTCGTGTTGGTCGCGGCGGCGTGCAGGAACGGGGTCTCGCCGCGTTCGCGGATACCGTGGGCGACGGCGTGGACGAGCCGGGTGGCGAGGCCTGTGCCTCGGAAGGCCGGGGCGGTGCAGACCCCGCTGATCTCGGTCCAGCCGGGCGGGTGCAGCCGCTCACCCGCCATCGCGACGAGGGCGCCGCCCCGGCGGATGCCGAGGTAGGTGCCGAGTTCGACGGTCCGGGGCAGGAAGGGGCCGGGCTGAGTGCGTGCGACCAGGTCGAGGATCTCGGGCACGTCGGCGGGGCCCAACCGTACGGCCTCGTCGTCAGGGGCGGCGGCGACCGAGTCGTCCACGAGCTGCACACCGGCGAGGTCGAAGGTCACCTCCCAGCCGGCCGGGAAACCCCCGCTGTAGGCGGGGATCGGCACCTCTGCACCGGGACCGGCCAACGCCGCCAGGTCGGCCCAGTCGTCCGCGTCGGGCTCGTCGGGCAGGGCCAGCCACGGCGACACGTCAAGGGGGTAGCGCAGCACCCGGCCGCGTCGCTCGGCGAAGTGCGCGTGCGGGCCGGTGAGCGAGGCGAGGGCGGGGTTGTCGAGGACGTGCGGCACGGTGTCCGCCCCCTCGCTCCCCCTCGCGTACTCGGACGTGCGCTCTCCCACTTCTCCTCCTTGGCCACCGGTCACCCGTCACCGGGCGACCGTCCCCGACCGGCATCGACCGGCATCGACCGGCATCGACTGTTACTGGCAAGGAAGATCGCGGGATCTCTATTCCCAGGACTCGGGTGAGTTCATACGGGCGCAATCACCACCGCTCGCTCCACGGCCGAATCACCGCCCCCGGACACGTACGGTTGTATGACGCAAGAGCCACCGCCGTCACGTTGGATCCCATGCGCCCGAGCGGTTCGGTCCGACTCTGCGGCCCCGGCTTCGCGCGCCTGCCGTCCGCACGTCCGTTATCTCCTGCGCAAACCATGCCATCTCGCCCTCTTTCGGGTACACCGGAAGTGCGGACCGGTCCTAACCGGGGTTCTCGTACATGAGGGCCGCACCGGTGAGGGAGGGCGAAATGCGAGGCCAGGTGTTCGGATGGCGTTGGCGCCGTAACCCGCTGCGCCGACGCTCGGACGTCGTCGAGGCGTGGACGGTGCTGCTCGTCCTGTTCCTCCTCGTCCTCGGCGCCCCGGCCGCCGGGGTCGCGGTGGGCTGGTGGGCGCATGGGGACGCGCGGGCGCACGCCGTGGCCGAGCGGGCCGCGCTCGACCTGGTCAGCGCCGTGGTCGTCGAGGACGCCCCGGACGCGGCGCCCACCGCACACGGCGACAAGCAGCCCCAGTACTGGGTGCAGGCCCGCTGGACCGAGCCCGACGGCGGCTCACGCACCGGTGAGGCCCGGGTGCAGGCGGGCACCGAGCGAGGCGACCGCGCCGATGTGTGGCTGGACTCCGCGGGCCGCAGCGTCCCGGCGCCGCCGACCGACACGGCCGTCTGGCAGCACGCGCTCGCCATGGGGACCTGGACCACGGGCGGTGTCGTCGCCGTCGTCCTGCTCGGGCACTTCGCCGTCCGCCGGGTCGCCACCCGTCACCGGCTGGCCGAATGGGAGCGGGAGTGGGCGCGGACGGGACCCGAGTGGAGACACCGCCGGGCATGAGCGAGACCAGAACATTGCTCAGCTAATAGCTGCTCACCGCATTTCGGCCACCCGCGAAACATCCACAAAATCCATGCACCCAACGCAGTTGATACTTCAATAGCCCAGATGCCATACTCCGCTTCCTCCCCACAGTTCCGCACAGTGACTCGACTCCCGCGATTGTCGAATTTCCCTGGGCAGCCACCGCGACCGGACAGAGTCGACTGCGAGGCATAAGGCAGCGAAGAGGGTGCATTGTGTCCAACTACACGGCACGGTACGACAGTTCCGTCCCGTTTCCTCCCCGACGCAACCAGGGAGGTGATCCGTATTCCTTCTCTCCCGCATCCGCATCCGATGCGACCCACGCGCGGACAAACCGACAGCCCGTGCACGCACATCCTGAATTTCGTTCAATAAGCGCCGCATATCGCAGATTCGGGGCATGGGCGACCGCATTGTCCGTCGGTGGATTCCTGGCGTACGTCCTACTGTCGAGTTTCGTACCAGGAGTAATGAATCAGCGGTTGATCGGCCATCTGACGGTGGGCCTGACCCTCGGCCTGGCCCAGTTCGCCGTCATGGGTGTGACCGCCTGCCTGTACGTACGGCACATGCGCAAGAACTTCGACCCGGTCGCCCGGCGGCTCCGCACCCAGCTCGAGGACCGTGAGGCCGAGCAGCGTCGCGTCCCGGCCGGACGGCGGTTCCGCACATGGTGACCTTCTCCGCGAGTGTGGCCGACGCGTTCAGCCTGCGGCTGACCTTCGTACTGTTCCTGTCCGTCGTCGTGATCACCCTGTTCACGGCGTTGCTGACGGCTCCGCAGCGTGACGAGATCAGCGAGTTCTACCTCGGCAACCGTGACATGTCGCCGCTGCGCAACGGCCTGGCGATGTGCGGCGACTACCTCTCGGCCGCGACGCTGCTCGGCAGCACCGGTCTTGTCGCCCTGACCGGGTACGACGGTCTGCTCTACCTCGGCGGCACGGTCGTCGCCTGGATGATGGTGCTGCTGCTCATCGCCGAACCGCTACGCAACTCGGGCAGGTTCACGCTCGGTGACGCCCTGGCCCGGCGGCTCCCGCTGCAGCAACGGCCCGTCCGGCTGGCACTGGCCCTCTGCACCCTCACCGTGTGCACCCTGTACCTGGTGGCCCAACTGGTCGGCAGCATCGCCCTGATGACCCAGTTCGTCGGCGAACCCGGCCCCACCACACGGACCATGGTCGTGATCATCATCGGCACGATCGTGACGATCTACGCGGCCATCGGCGGTATGCCCGGCGCCACGTTCATCCAGGTGGTCAAGGCCGTGATGCTCGTGGCCGGTGTCTCGATCGTCGCCGTGCTGGTGTTGAACCGCTTCGACTGGAACATCGACCGACTGCTGGCCTCCGCGACGGCGGGCAGCGGGCTGGGCGCCACGTACCTCGAACCGGGGCTCCGCTACGGAGCGGGCCCCATCAGCAAGATCGACTTCTTCAGCCTGCAACTGGCCATCGTGCTGGGGCTCGCCGCCCTCCCCCATGTGATGATGCGGCTGCTCGCGCCCCGCAGGACCAGGGTGCTGCGGGCCTCGGTGGTGTGGGCCGTGGGTCTGGTCGGGTTCGTGTGCCTGATGGCCGGCGTGCTGGGCCTCGGTGCCACCGCGATCGTGGGCCGGGACACCATCTCCGACATCGACCACAAGGGCGACGCGGCCGTGCTGCTGCTCGCCCACGAGCTGGGCGGAGAGGTCCTCACGGCGATCGTCTCGGCCCTGGCCTTCGTCACGCTGCTCGCGGTCGCGGCCGGGCTGACGCTCGCCGCCGCCTCGTCCGTCGCCCACGACCTCTACGGTGAGGTCATCCGCAAGGGCAAGGCGAAGGAAACCGAGGAACTGGGCGTCGCCCGCGTCGCCGCGGTGGCCATGGGCGTCCTCGGCGTGATGTTCGCCCTGCTGGCCTGGGGCACCAACACGGCGACCCTGGCGTTCCTCGCCTTCGCGATCGCCGCCTCCGCCATCCTGCCGACCATCGTCTACAGCCTGTTCTGGCGCGGCTTCACCGCCCGTGGCGCCCTGCTCAGCCTGTACGGCGGTCTGATGTCGTCGGTTCTGCTCGTGCTGTTCTCTCCGGTCGTCTCCTCCGCCCCCGACTCGGTCTATCCGAACGTCGACTTCGCGTGGTTCCCGTTGCAGAACCCGGGCATCGTCTCGATCCCGGCGGGCTTCCTGCTGGGGTGGCTCGGCTCCCGACTGGGCCCGAAGCAGGCGGAGACCGTGTACGAGGACTTCGAGGTCCGGGCCCTGATCGGAGCCGACCAGAGGTGAGCCGGTGAGGGCGTCGCGGGCCCGGAAGACCCTTGGCGGGCCCGCGATCTCCCGCGTACCGTGTGATCATCCGCAATCAGAACTCAAAAAGGTGGTCTTCATGGCCCTGTTCGACCTGCCGTTGGACGAGCTTCGTGGTTATCGAAGCGCTTCGACTGAGCCCGGGGACTTCGACGCCTTCTGGGCGAAGACGCTCCAGGAAGCCCGCGAGCACGACCTCGACGCCCGTTTCGAGCCGGTCGAGACCCATCTGAAGACGGTCGATGTGTACGACGTCACCTACTCCGGGTTCGGCGGGCACCCCATCAAGGGCTGGCTGGTCCTGCCGGCCGGTGCGAGTGAACCACTGCCCACCGTCGTGGAGTTCATCGGCTACGGCGCGGGACGTGGCCTGCCCCACACCCATCTGCTCTGGGCCTCGGCGGGCTACGCGCACTTTGTCATGGACACCCGGGGCCAGGGCAGCGCCAGTGCCTGGGGTGGTGGCGGCGACACCCCCGACCCGGTGGGCGGCGCGCCTGCCTTCCCCGGCTTCATGACCCGGGGCATCGACGCCCCCGAGAACTACTACTACCGCCGGGTGTACACCGACGCAGTGCGCGCCGTGGAGGCCGCCCGCTCGCACCCCCGGACCGACGCCTCGCGCACGGCGGTCATCGGCGGTAGCCAGGGCGGCGGCATCTCCATCGCGGTCGGCGGGCTCGTCCCCGACCTGGTGGCGGTCGCGCCCGACGTTCCGTTCCTGTGCGACTTTCCGCGCTCCACGACGATCACGGACTGCGATCCGTACCGCGAGATCGGCAAGTACCTCAGGACGCATCGCGGCCGCACCGAGCAGGTCGGGCGCACCCTCGCCTACTTCGACGCCGTGCACTTCGCCACGCGCGGCCGGGCCGCCGCCCTGTTCTCGGTGGCACTGGAGGACCAGACCTGCCCGCCGTCCACGGTCTTCGCCGCCTTCAATGCCTGGGCCGAGCCCGACAAGCACATCGAGGTCTACGACTTCAACGACCACGAGGGCGGCGGCCCCTTCCAGGAGGAGGTCAGGCTGCGCTGGCTGGCCGCGCGGTTCTGACGGGGCCGGAGAGGATGAACACGGTCGCGGCCGCCCAGCGCTTCGTGGGGGCGTGGCAGTGGGCGTGGGCCGTACGGTTCGACTCGGTCGGCCTGGCCGTGCAGACCCGGGACTACTGGCACGTGATCCCGCTCCACCGGGAGCCCGCCCGGCCGTTGTTCCTCCTGTAGACAAGCCGCCGGATCAGGCCACGGGACGAGCCCGCTCGTGGGGCGGTGCCCGGACGGTCCCGCCGCACGGGTTCCCCACTGTCCGACCAGTCGGTATGTTGATCGCACCAGGCGGTTCTCGCCCGAGGGGCTGGCGGTGGACGACGGAGGGCGCATGGCTGAGGTGCGGGGTCACTGTGAGGCGCGGTTCGAGGCCGTGCGGAGCGTGTTCGAGGAGAACTTCCGCGAGCGCGACGACCTGGGGGCGGCGGTCACCGTGACGCTGCACGGGGAGATCGTGGTGGACCTGTGGGGCGGCTGGGCCGACGCGGCACGGACCCGCCCCTGGGAGCGGGACACCGTGGTCAACGTGTGGTCGACGTCGAAGGCACCGACCGCGCTGTGCGCGCACATCCTCGCCGACCGGGGACTGCTCGACCTGGACGCCCCGGTGGCCCGGTACTGGCCGGAGTTCGCGGCGGCCGGCAAGGAGGCTGTGCTCGTACGGCATCTGCTGTCGCACCGGTCGGGGCTCGCCGGTCCGCGTGATCCGCACTCCTTCGCGCAGCTCTGCGACTGGGAGCTCACGGTCAAGCGGCTCGCGGCGCAGGAGCCCTGGTGGGAGCCGGGCACGCGGTCCGGGTACCACGCCATGACGTTCGGCTTCCTCGTCGGCGAAGTGGTTCGGCGGGTCTCGGGGCTGCTGCCGGGCGCCTTCCTGGAGCGGGAGGTCACGGGGCCGCTGGGTATCGACTTCACGATCGGGCTGCCGGACGGGGAGGCGGGGCGGGCGGCCGAGCTGGTGCATCCGCCGACCGCGGCCACCAGCGAACAGGCCGCTGTCTTCGCCCAGCTGACGCCCACCGCGTTGGCCGCCCTCGCCAACCCGCTGGTCGGCGCGGACGAGGCCAACAGCCCCGCGTGGCGGGCCGCCGAGGTCCCGGCGGCCAACGGCCACGGCACCGCCCGGGCGGTCGCCGCGCTGTACGGGATCCTCGCGGGGCGCGGCGTCTGGGACGGGCAGCGGGTGCTGTCGCGGGAGGCGGCCGAGCGGGTCCGTGAGAGTCAGGGCGCCTGCCGCGACCTGGTGCTGGGCGCCGGCTTGGGCCGGGACACGGAGATCGGGCTCGGGCTGTGGCTGAGCGGCCCGTACGGCTCGTACGGACCGAACCCGAGGGCTTTCGGCCACGACGGCTACGGCGGCTCCTGCGGTCTCGCCGACCCGGAGGCCGGTGTCTCCCTCGGCTACGTCATGAACCGCATGGGCCCCCACATCGCCGACGACCCGCGCAAGATGGCGCTGGTAGAAGCGCTGTACAGCGTGTTGTGACACACCGGTCCGGGCCGGGGAGGAGCTGACGGGCCGAGGCCTGTCGGCGGCTCGAGTCACACAGGCGGCGTCCGGTGCGCCGGGGAGACCCTGCGCCGGGCGCCGGAAATCGCGTCGCGGCGCGACTTCTCCGGGAGCGAGTCGGCGGCGACGTCGACCTGCGTTCCGCGCCGCCGGGTGGGTGAGCACCACGGATCCGGCGGACGTCCGGATCAGCCACCCTTGCGGGTCGCCACCACCATCCGGCAGCGCGGGCTGCCGTCGGGCCGTCGGCCGAACTCGGGCAGGGCGAAGAGCTCCACCTCGAAGCCGGCCCGCTCCAGGTCACGGTGTACGACGCCGAGCCGGAACGGCCGGTAGTACATGACGAACGGGGGCCGCCAGACGGCGTTGCGCACCCGCATCGCCGCGTCGAAGCCGAGAACGGCCCAGTACCAGGGGGAGTTCGGCGGGGCGGGCGCCGGCAGGGGGAAGGCGAAGCGGCCGCCCGGCCGGAGCGCGGAGTGGACCTGGGCGAACAGTCCCGGCAGTTCGTCCGGCAGGAAGTGCCCGAAGGCGCCGAAACTCACGGCCAGGTCGAAGACGGGGGCGAAGGGGAGGGCGCGGGCGTCGCCGCGCACCCAGGAGACGCGGGGGCCGTCCGAGGTCCGGGCGGTCGAACCCTCGCCCTTGAAGGTCCGGGCGGGCGAACCCTCGCCCTCGACGTCGGCACCCGACGGACCCGCAGCCCCGGACAGGTCGCCCGACGAGCCCGCGCCCTCGACGTCGGCGCCCGACGACCCCGCAGCCCCGGAGTCGGAGCCGGACGACACCACGCCGTGGGAGTCGAAGTCGGCCCCCCGCGGACCGGTGGGGCCAGAGGCGCCGGAGCCCAGCTGTTCCCGCCCCACCGCCAGCATCCCCGCGCTGATGTCGATGCCGGTCACGCTCTCCCGGCACACCTGGCGCAGCACCTCCATCCCGGCCCCGGTGCCGCAGCAGAGGTCGAGGCCGTGCTCGAACGGGCCCATCGACGACAGGGCCGCCTCGACCGCCTCCAGGACGGAGTCCGGGGTACGGAACGGGGTGTGGTCGAACTTGGGCGCGAGAAGGTCGTAGCCGCGTTCGACGGAGGAGAGAGCCTGTACGGCGAGTTCGCGGAGGCTGGGGCCTTGCGGGGTGAACATCACCTCAGCTTAGGCCTTGGCTCGGGGCAGCGGTCGTCGTATGCCCTCGCCTATCGTCCAGGACATGACTTCGTTCCGTCCTGCCCCGACCTGGCTGGCCGACGCCGTCTTCTACCAGATCTACCCGCAGTCCTTCGCCGACTCCGACCGGGACGGCATCGGCGACTTCGCGGGCATCATCGACCACCTCGACCACCTGTCCTGGCTGGGTGTCGACACCGTCTGGCTGAACCCCTGCTTCGTCTCACCGTTCCGCGACGCCGGGTACGACGTCGCCGACTATCTGAACGTCGCCCCGCGCTACGGATCGAACGACGACCTGGCCGCGCTCGTCGACGAGGCGGGCCGCCGCGGCATCCGGGTCCTGCTGGACCTCGTCGCCGGCCACACGTCCGTCGACCACCCGTGGTTCCGGGCCTCCGCGAACGACCCGGAGGACCACCGTTACATCTGGACGACGGAGGGCCGGCCCGACGGCTTCGTCCCCTCCCCCGGCACCCGCCCCGGCGCCTACCTCCCGAACTTCTTCGACTCCCAGCCGGCCCTGAACTTCGGCTACGCGCGGGGGAATCCGGCCGAGCCCTGGCGGCTGCCGGTCGGCGCCGAGGGCCCCCGCGCCAACCGACACGCCCTGCGCACGATCATGGACCACTGGCTGGGCCTCGGTCTCTCCGGTTTCCGTGTCGACATGGCCGCCTCACTCGTCAAGGACGACCCTGGCCGGATCGAGACGGCGCGTGTGTGGACCGAACTGCGGCGCTGGCTGGACTCCGCCCACCCGGACGCCGTGCTGCTCGCCGAGTGGGGCGAGCCCGAGGTGTCGATCCCGGCCGGGTTCCACGCCGACTTCTTCCTCCACTTCGGCGGCCCCACCGACGGCCTCGCCCTGCGCTCGCTGTGGAACAACAGCGAAGGCACGGTGCACGAGGACTGGGACCCCCTCGACTGCTTCTTCGACGCGAACGGCGGGGGCTCACCGGGCCCGTTCGTCGAGGCCTGGCGACAGGCTCGCACGGTCGTCGACGGCACGGGCTTCATCGCCCTGCCCACCGCCAACCACGACTTCTCCCGCCTCAACTGCGGCCCCCGCACGGCCGAACAGCTCCCCGCGGCCTTCGCCTTCCAGCTCACCTGGCCGACGCTCCCGGCGATCTACTACGGCGACGAGATCGGCATGCGGTACGTCACGGGCCTGCCCGACAAGGAGGGCAGCGTCCTCGGCCCCCGCTACAACCGCGCGGGCTCCCGCACCCCCATGCAGTGGGACGACACCCCGAACGCCGGGTTCTCCACGGCCCCCGCCGATCGCCTCTACCTCCCCCTCGACCCCTCCCCGGACCGCCCGACCGTCGCCGCCCAGCGCGCCGACGAGACCTCGCTCCTCCACCTCGTCCACCGCCTGATCGCCCTGCGCCGGCGGACACCGGAGCTGGGTTCCAGCGGCTCGGTGGAGGTGCTGCACATGGGATATCCGTTCGTGTACGTGCGGGGCGGGCGCTATCTGGTGGTCGTCAACCCGCAGCGTCATGAGGCGAGTTGCCCCACCACGCACGCGAACGTTCGCAGCGCCCTGGAGACCCGGGGCGTGGAGTTCGCCAACGGGACGATCACCGCGCGGGGCTTCGCGTACGGAATCTTCGCGCTCGGCTGACAGCCGACGGGGAGGGAACGCGAGAAGCCGGGGCGGTGAGCCCCGGCTCCCTCACCGCTTCGGCTCCGCCACCTTCGGCTCCGCCACCTTCGGCTCGTCGCCGTAGGCGGTCAGGAAGCGGTCCCGGAAGGAGTCCATCCGCCATACGGGAGCGTCGTCGCCGGGGCGCAGCCCGTCGGACCAGCCCCAGTCGTCGATCCTGTCGAGGACCTCGGGGTCGCGTGCGACGAGGGTGACCGGTACGTCGTGGCCGGCGCCGTTGCCGCTGACGCTGGCCATGGGCTGGTGGTCGCCGAGGAAGACCAGCACCGTGTTCTCGTCGCCGTACTTCTCCACGTACCGCAGGAGGCTGTGCAGCGAGTACTGGACCGACTTGCCGTACTCCTCCTTGACCTTGACGGGGTCGGTGAAGACGTCCGCCGGGTCCTTGCCCGCCTTTTCGATGCCCTCATAGATCGAACCGTCGCCGACCTCGTCCCAGTCGACCATCTCCGGCAGCGGCGCCCACGGCTGGTGACTGGAGGTCAGGATGATCTCCGACATCAGTGGCTTGTCGCCCTTCCTCGCGGCCTCCAGACGCTCGAACGCGGAGAGGGCGTACTGGTCGGGCATGGTCGACCAGCTGAACTTCGGCCCGCGGTAGCCGACATCGCGGGAGTCGTAGACCTTGTCGAAGCCGTAGAAGTCGCCCTCCGGCCAGTTGTACTGGACGCCGGGCACGACCCCGACCGTCCGCCAGGCGCCGGTCTTGGCGAAGGCGCCTGGCAGGGTGAGACGTTCACCGGCGGTGACCGTGCGGTAGCGGTTCTGGTTGTCGATCCACAGACCGGTCAGGAACGTGGAGTGGCCGAGCCAACTGCTGCCGCCGTATGTCGCGGAGGTCAGCCAGCCGCTCTTCGCCGCGAACCCGGCCTTGGTCAGCGCCTCGCCCTCCTCGTCGAGGGCCGCGTTCACGCCGGGCGCGACGGCCGGGTCCTCCAGCGCGGCGCGGCCGTAGCTCTCGATGAAGGTGATCATGACGTCCTTCCCGCGCAGTCCGGTCAGCAGCCGGTCGGCCGGCACATCCGCGAACTCGTCCTGCTTGGCCTCCTTGGCGAACGCGGCCTCGTCCCGGAGGGTCTCCTGCACCCGGCCCCAGCGGTCCTGCACGAAGCCGATGGTGTTCCTGGAGGCGAGCGCGGTGTCCTCGACGGTCGTCAGGCCGAGCGCCGCGCAGGTGATCCAGACGGTTCCGGCGACGATCGTGCCCTTGGTCGCCCGGTCCCGGTGGTGGGCCAGAAGGTTCACAAGGCGCACCACCGCCAGCGCCATGACGACGAACAGCAGCAGCACGAGCGCCACCAGGCCGATCAGGGCAACCAGCGCGCCCGTGGAGCCGAGCGTGTCCTGGACGTACGACTCGGCGTCGTCGAGCAGCCCCCAGTCGAGGACCACGTTGAAGCCGCGGCCGAGGAACTGGTTGAAGCCGATGTCCAGCAGCTTCACGACGACCAACGCGGCGAGCCCCACCCCGATCACCACGGCCGAGACGAGCCTCGGCCGACGCGGCAGCACCATCAGCAGCGCGGCGCCGAGGATCGGCTCCACGGGTATCCGCAGGAACTGCCGCGCCTGGAAGTATTCCACCTTGCCCGGCATGAGCAGCGCGAAGAACACGAGGGCGGCGGCCAGGGCCGTGACGCCCCACGACACGCTCCGCGCCGCGACGGGGTGCTTGTGCCGGAACGCCTGCGGGTACCCCCGGAGTCTCGTCCAGCGGCCGACGCGCTCACCGGACTCGTCCGTCGACGACTCAACGGCCTCTGCCGTCTCGTCCGTCGACGACTCAACGGTCTCTGCCGTCTCGTCCGTCGACGACCCGACGGTCTCGTCCGTGTCGTTCGTCTCGTCCGTGTCATCCGTGTCGGACAGGTGGCTGGAGCGCGTGGAGAGCGACACGCGACGTTCCTTCCGTGCGAAGACCGCTGGCGGTGCCCCCTTGTGTACGAGGGGTCCGCGAGATCGGTTCAAAGGCCACGGGTAAGCCGTCGGTAAGGAACCTCCCGACGGTCGGCCGCCGATAGTGCTAAGGTGGCCTCGGCACGTGTGTATCGCCCTCTCGGGCGCCGGTGCCGTTCTCCCGGATCGTCAGATCCCTTCGCCGAACCGCTCGTCGATTCCCGACCGGCCATCGGCTTTCCCGCACCACCCGCGACACTTCTCGGCCCGCCTCTTCCGTGCGGCCGACCCGGCTTCGCCGCGCCCCGGGTGTGCGCCTTCCCCTTCCCCTTCCTCATGCGCTTCTCCTGATGTCCTCCGTCCTCGAAGGGACCTTCCACTCATGACCACCACCACACTCGAACGCACATCCACCGATCGACAGTCTCCGGCCCGGATCACCGGCATCCTGGAGATCGCTCAGGGCGGGCAGGGACACCTGCGCGTCGAACGCGGTCTGCCCACCCCCTCAGACCCCCAGGTCCCGGCCGCGCTGATCCGCCGGTACGGACTGCGCAAGGGTGACACCGTCGAAGGCCTGCGCGACGGCCGGAGGGGCCTCACCGAGGTCGAGCTGATCAACGGCCGTACGCCCGACGACCTGCGCGGCCGCCCGCACTTCCACGACCTCACCCCGCTGCACCCGCGCGAGCGGCTGGGGCTCGAACACCCGGCGAGCGGTCTGACGGGCCGTCTGATCGACCTCGTGGCGCCCGTCGGCAAGGGGCAGCGCGGACTGATCGTGGCCCCGCCCAAAACCGGCAAGACGGTGCTGCTCCAGCAGGTGGCCGCCGCGGTCGCCGCCAACCACCCCGACGCCCGCCTGATGGTGGTGCTGGTCGACGAGCGGCCCGAGGAGGTGACCGACATGCGGCGCTCCGTGCGGGGCGAGGTGTACGCCTCGACGTTCGACCAGTCACCCAAACACCACATCGCGCTCGCCGAACTCGTGGTGGAGCGGGCCAAGCGGCTCGTCGAACAGGGCGAGGAGGTCGTGATCCTGCTGGACTCCCTGACCCGGTTGTGCCGCGCCCACAACAACGCGGCCGCCGCCGGTGGCCGTACGCTCAGCGGCGGTGTCGACGCCGCCGCGCTGCACGGCCCCAAGCGGCTCTTCGGCGCCGCCCGGCTGACCGAGGAGGCCGGCTCCCTCACGATCCTGGCAACGGCCCTGGTGGAGACCGGTTCCCGTGCCGACGACTTCTTCTTCGAGGAGCTGAAAGGCACCGGCAACATGGAGCTCCGCCTGGACCGTGCGCTCGCCGACCGGCGTGTCTTCCCCGCCGTCGACGTCACCCCGTCGGGGACGCGCCGTGAGGAACTGCTCCTGGCGTCCGGCGAGTTGACTGCCATACGGGGGCTGCGGCGTGCTCTGCGGTCCCGCGAGGGGCAGGCGGGTCTGGAGGTGCTGCTGGAGCGGATGCGGGCCACCCCGAACAACGCGGCGTTCGTGGGTCGGTTGTCGCGATAGAGCTCGGGGTCCGGGTGCGTCGGCGGTGCGGGTTCGGGTGCGTCGGCGGTGCGGGTGGTTCGTCCTTGCTCGCGCAGTTCCCCGCGCCCCTGAAAGGCGGGGCTGCGCCCCTTGCCTTTCATCACACGTACGGTGCGGCATCTGGGTGCTCGGTCCCCTCGCTCGGCCCTGGCATCCAGGCCCTGCGCGCGACCGTTCCTAGGTTTGCGGTATGACCATCGGATTCTCCTCCGGCGCCACCCGAGTCTCTCGCGTCGCCGTCGGCTGCGCCGCCGTCTGTGTGCTCGGCTCCCTGGCCCTCGCGGTGACCCCGGACGACTCCCGTCACCCGGACGAGGCGGGCGGGCACGACGGCAAGGCCACGCAGAAGTCGGCGCCGCTGTACCGGTCGGGGACACAGGTGCGGCCACGGGAGGGGGCGCCCCGGGTGCCCCGGAGCGTGTCCGCGGTGTCGTGGCTGGTGGCCGACGCCCGCACCGGCGAGGTGCTCGCCGCGCACGACGCGCACCGCAGACTGCCGCCCGCCAGCACCCTGAAGACCCTGTTCGCACTCACCGTGCTGCCGGGCCTCCCGGCGGGCCTGAGACACACCGTGAAGAGCGAGGAACTGGAGGGCATCGGCGCCGGGAGCAGCCTGGTCGGAGTCAAGGAGAACCAGACGTACCGGGTGTCCGACCTGTGGCGGGGTGTCTTCCTCAGCTCTGGCAACGACGCCGTGCGCGTCCTGGCCTCCCTCAACGGCGGCTGGCGGGCCACCGCCCAGCAGATGCAGGACAAGGCCCGCGACCTGGGCGCCCGTGACACCCGTGTCGTCTCGCCCGACGGGTACGACGCGCCCGGCCAGGTGTCGTCCGCGTACGACCTGGCGGTCTTCGGGCGGGCCGGGCTGCGCAACGCGGAGTTCGCCGAGTACTGCTCGACGGCCACCGCGAAGTTCCCCGCGGGCGGCTGGTCCTACGGCATCCAGAACACCAACCGGCTGCTCACCGGCGTCGGCGTGGAGCGCTATCCGGGGCTGATCGGCGTCAAGAACGGCTACACCAGCAAGGCGGGCAACACCCTGATCGCCGCCGCGAAACGAGGCGGGCGCACCCTCGTGGTGACGGTGATGCGGCCCCAGTGGGGTGGCGGCCTCGCCGTGTACGAGGAAGCCCGCTCGCTCCTCGACTGGGGTTTCCGGGCCACCGGGCGCGTCGACCCCGTGGGGTCGCTGCAACCGCCGGGCCCGGCGGCCGGGCCTCAGGCCGGCCCCGCGTCGGCGCCGCCCCTGCGGGAGGAGAAGGAGGAGGCCACCGGTTTCGGCTGGCCGGAGGCCTGCGCCGTCACGGGCGCGGCCGGGTTGGGTGCGGCGGCCGTGGCGCTGTTCCTTCGGCTCAGGGGAGGCCGGTTCGTCCGCGACTGACCGATCGGGTCGCGAGCGCCGACGGCGCCCGGACAGCCCTGCCCGGCTCGGCCCGGCTCGGCCCGGCCCGGCTCGACTCGGCTCAGCTCGGCTCGACTCGGCTCGACTCGGCTCGTTCGGTGCGACGAGCCGGGGCCGGAACATGACCGTGACGAAGCAGGTCAGAAAACGGACAGCCCCGTCAGGGTCGTGAAGCGGTCGAGCGCGGCCACACCCGCCACCGAGTTGCCCCGTTCGTCCAGACCCGGGCCCCATACGCACAGGGTGCAGCGGCCCGGGACGACCGCGATGATGCCGCCGCCCACGCCGCTCTTGCCCGGCAGGCCGACGCGGTAGGCGAAGTCACCGGCCGCGTCGTACGTGCCGCAGGTGAGCATCACCGCGTTGACCTGCTTGGCCTGGCTGCGCGTCAGGAGGCGGGTGCCGTCGGCTCGGACTCCGTGGCGGGCCAGGAAGGTGGTCGCGAGGGCGAGGTCGGCGCAGGAGGCGGTGAAGGAGCACTGACGGAAGTACTGGTCGAGGAGGGCCGGTACGGGATTGCCGATGTTGCCGTACGACGCCATGAAGTGGGCGAGGGCGGCGTTGCGGTCGCCGTGGGCCGCTTCGGAGGCGGCGACCTCCTCGTCGAAGTCCAGGTCCGCATTGCCGCTCTCCGAGCGGAGGAAGGACCGCAGGGCACCGGCCGCGTCGCCGGTACGGGTGTGGAGGCGGTCGGTGACGACGAGCGCGCCCGCGTTGATGAAGGGGTTGCGCGGGATGCCGTTCTCGTACTCCAGTTGGACCAGGGAGTTGAAGGGGTTGCCGGAGGGTTCGCGGCCGACGTGCTCCCAGAGGGTGTCGCCCTCCCGGGCCAGGTCGAGTGCGAGGGTGAAGACCTTGGTGATGGACTGTGTGGAGAACGGTTCCCGCCAGTCGCCCACTCCGTACACCGTGCCGTCGAGTTCCGCGACGGCCATGCCGAAACGGCGCGGATCGCGAGCCGCGAGCGCCGGGATGTAGTGGGCGGGCCGGCCCCGGTCGGGGGCCCGTTCGATCTCCTCGGCGATGCGTTCCAGGACCGGCTGGAAGGTGAGGGACGACGTCGTTGTCATGATCACCATTGTGCCTTCCATGCCGGCCCCTGACGCGTCGTCGCAGGTCAGGATGTGGCCGGGGGCGGGAATGGGGGCGGGGAGCCACCGACTCCGGGTGACTCAAACCGGAGGCGCTCCGCTGCCCGCGAGCACCTCGGGCCGCAGCAGCTCCTGGAGCCGTTCGGCGGGCAACAGGCCCTTCTCCTGGACGAGCTCGGCCACGCCACGGCCGGTGGCGAGGGCCTCCTTGGCGATGTCGGTGGCCGCCGTGTAGCCGATGTACGGGTTGAGGGCGGTCACCAGGCCGATGGAGTTCTCGACGGTCGCGCGCAGTGCCTCGGTGTTGGCGGTGATGCCGTCGACGCAGCGCTCGGCGAGGGTGAGACAGGCGGCGCGCAGATGGGTGAGGGACTCCGACAGGGAGTGCAGGATGATCGGCTCGAAGGCGTTGAGCTGGAGCTGTCCGGCCTCGGCGGCCATGGTGATGGTGACGTCGTTGCCGATGACCTCGAAGGCGACCTGGTTGACGACCTCGGGGATCACCGGGTTGACCTTGCCGGGCATGATCGAGGAACCGGCCTGCACCGGCGGCAAATTGATCTCGTTCAGTCCCGCGCGCGGTCCGGAGGAGAGCAGCCGCAGGTCGTTGCAGCTCTTCGACAGCTTGACCGCGATGCGCTTCAGTACGCCGGACATCTGCACGAACGCGCCGCAGTCCTGGGTGGCTTCGACCAGGTTGGCGGCGGTGACCAGCGGCAGCCCGGTGATGGCGGCGAGGTGGCGACGGGCGGCCTCGGCGTACCCGGCGGGGGCGTTGAGGCCCGTCCCGATCGCCGTCGCGCCGAGGTTGATCTCATGGACGAGCTCGACTGCCTCCGCCAGGCGGCTGCGGTCCTCGTCGAGCATGACCGCGTACGCCGAGAACTCCTGGCCCAGTGTCATGGGGACGGCGTCCTGGAGCTGGGTGCGTCCCATCTTCAGCACGTCGCGGAACTCGACGGCCTTGCGGGCGAAGGAGTCCTGGAGCACCGCCATGGCCTTGAGCAGCTCGCGCACCGCGTAGACGGTCGCGATCTTGACGGCGGTCGGGTAGACGTCGTTGGTGGACTGACCGAGGTTGACGTCCTCGTTGGGGTGCAGGTGCTCGTACCGGCCCTTGGCGTGGCCCAGCAGTTCCAGCGCCCGGTTGGCGACGACCTCGTTGGCGTTCATGTTGGTCGAGGTGCCGGCGCCGCCCTGGATGACGTCGACGACGAACTGGTCGTGGAGTTTGCCGTCGCGGATCTCCCGGCAGGCCTCGATGATGGCGGCGGCCTTCTCGGGAGCGAGCAGGCCGAGTTCCTCGTTGGCGCGGGCGGCTGCCTCCTTGACGGCGGCCAGGGCGTCTATCAGATGGGGGTAGGCGGAGATCGGGGTGCCCGTGATGGGGAAGTTCTCGGTGGCGCGCAGGGTGTGGACGCCCCAGTACGCGTCGGCGGGGACGTCACGGTCCCCGAGCAGATCGTGTTCGCTGCGGGTCACTGCGGCGGTCATGGCGGTACGGGTCCTCTTCTTTGAGGCGGGTGCGGGTGGGCCTCCCTCGTCGGGCGCGGCCCTCGTGGGGCCGTGCCGTCGGCGGGCGGCTGCCAAGGAGACGAGATTGCGCGGGTCAGGGGTTCACATGGATGTGGTGTCCGTGAGCGGGTCGAGCGCCCTGACCGGGCGGATGTGCCCGACCACGTGGCCGCCGCCGAGCAGCGGGGCGCCCACGAAGGCGGCGAGGGCGCGCGGGTCGACGCCCGCGCGGGCGAGGGCCGCCGCGGTGACGGGGACGCGGGCCCGGTCGGCTCCGTCGGCGATCTTCACGGCGACGGCACGGCCGTCCGGGAGCGCGGCCACCTGGACGCCCTCGAAGCCGTCTTTGGTGAGCAGGCCGGGCACGGCCCGCATCAGCTCGGCCACGTCGCGCCCGGCGCCGGACGCCATCTCGGCGTGGTCGCGCATGGCGTCGGCGACCGAGCGCTCGGGGGTGTCCTCGGCGGCGGTGGTGATCCGGGCGAGGGCGCGGGCCAGGCCGTGCGGGGAGACGGAGAAGAGGGGGGCACCGCAGCCGTCGACGGTCACGCGGGCGATGGCCTGCCCGGTGAGGTCCTCGACGATCTCGGCGATGGCTTGCTGCAAGGGGTGCGCGGGGTCCAGGTAGTCGTCGGTGGACCAGCCGTTGAGCTTGCAGGTGTAGAGCATGGCCGCGTGCTTGCCGGAGCAGTTCTGCGCGAGTCGCGAGGGCCGGCGTCCCTCGTGTATCCACTGGTCGCGGACGGTCTGGCCGTACGGCATGTCGGTGACGTTGCGCAGATCGTCCTCGGTGGCCCCGGCCAGCTCCAGGATCCGCCGGGCTCCGGCGAGGTGGCGTTCCTCGCCGGAGTGGCTGGCGGCGGTCAGCGACAGCAGTGCGCCGTCCAAGGGGAGTCCGGCGCGCAGCATGGCCACGGCCTGGACCGGTTTGAGCGCCGACCGGGGGTAGAACGCCGCCTCGGTGTCGCCGAGTTGGAGTTCCACCTCCCCGTCGGCACCCAGCACCACGACGGAGCCGTAGTGGATGCCCTCGATGACACCTCCGCGTACGAGGTGGGCGACGGGGGCGTGGAGCGGCTCCCGGATCACGGGGGCCGCGGCCACCGGAGCGGCGGGGATCGCCGCGGCACCGGTGGTCGTGGGGTCGTGCGTCACTGCTCGAATCACTTCTTCGCTCCGGCCGACTGACCGGCGACCCGGCGCCGTACGCCGAACCAGCCCGCCACCAGCGCCAACACGATCAGGGGGAGGCAGAGCACGGTCGTCCGGCCGACGCCGCCGTCCGCGTACATCAGGACCAGCACCGACGCCAGGAAGAACAGCGTCACCAGCTCGGTCCACGGGGAGCCGGGCAGTTGGTAGCTCGGCCGGGTCAGCTCGCCCTTCTGGGTCTTCTGCCAGAAGAGCAGGTGGCAGATCATGATCATGCCCCAGGTGGCGATGATGCCGATGGCGGCGAAGTTGAGCACGATCTCGAACGCCTCGGCCGGGACCACGAAGTTCAGGCCGACACCCAGCACACAGATGCCGCTGGTGAGCAGGATGCCGCCGTAGGGGACCTGGCTACGGCTCATCACTCCGGTGAACTTCGGGGCGGAGCCGGCCACCGCCATCGAGCGGAGGATGCGGCCGGTGGAGTACAGGCCCGAGTTGAGCGAGGACATGGCCGCGGTGAGGACGACCAGGTTCATGATGCCGCCGGCGGCCGGGACGCCGATGTTGGAGAGCACGGTGACGAAGGGGCTCTCGCCGGCCTTGTACGAGGACCAGGGCAGCAGCATCGACAGCAGGATCACGGACCCGACGTAGAACAGACCGACCCGCCACATGATCGAGTTGATCGCCTTCGGCATGATCTTCTCGGGGTTCTCGGTCTCACCGGCGGCGACGCCGACCAGCTCCACGGAGGCGTAGGCGAAGACGACGCCCTGGATGATCAGCAGCATCGGCAGGACGCCGTTGGGGAACACACCGCCGTTGTCGGTGATCAGGGACGGGCCGGGGGTGTGGCCGTCGACGGGCTGCTGGGTGACCAGCAGCCAGATGCCGATGCACATGAAGACGACCAGCGCGCCGACCTTGATGATCGCGAACCAGAACTCCAGTTCGCCGAACATCTTCACCGAGATCAGGTTCACGGAGAGGACCACGGCGAGGGCGACCAGCGCGATCACCCACTGCGGCACGTCGGAGAACATGCCCCAGTAGTGGGTGTAGACGGCGACGGCGGTGATGTCGGCGATACCGGTGGTGGCCCAGTTCAGGAAGTACATCCAGCCGGCCGTGTACGCGCCCTTCTCGCCGAGGAACTCCCGGGCGTAGGAGACGAAGGCGCCGGAGGAGGGCCGGTAGAGGACCAGTTCGCCGAGGGCGCGCACGACGAGGAAGGCGAAGATTCCGCAGACCGCGTACGCGATGAAGAGGGAGGGGCCGGCGTCGACGAGACGGCCGCCGGCGCCGAGGAAGAGGCCGGTGCCGATCGCGCCGCCGATGGCGATCATGTTGACGTGGCGCGACTTCAGGGACTTGCTGTAACCGGCGTCTCCGGCGTCGACGTGACCGGTCGGGGTGGGTCCGGCCTGTACGGCGTCTTGCTGGAGGGATTGCTCGCTCACGCCTCGTGTCCGCCTTCCGTGGGACTGTCCGTGCGTGGGGATCGCACGATGTCGGTGAGGGTGGTCTCGACGCGGTCGAGGTGGTGGGCCATGGCCTCCACCGCGTCGTTCGCGGAACCGTCGATCAGCGCCTCGACGATGGCCCGGTGCTCGCGGTTGGACTGCTCGCGCCGGCCGCCCAGCTCGTTGAGGAAGGCCGACTGGCGGGCCAGCGCGTCCCGGATCTCCTCGATCACCCGGCGGAATACCGGGTTCTGGGCGGCCTCGGCCACGGCCAGATGGAAGAGCGTGTCCATGGCGACCCAGGCGGTGGTGTCGGTCTCCCGTTCCATCCGGTCCAGGAGATGAGCCAGATGGTCCAGGTTCTCCGGGGTGCGGCGCACCGCCGCGTACCCGGCCACCGGGATCTCGACATGCCGGCGGACTTCGAGCAGGTCGCTCGCCGCGTAGTCGCCGAAGGTGGGGTCCTCGACGGCGTTCGCGATCACGAAGGTGCCCTTGCCGGTGCGGGACTGGGTCAGCCCCATCACCTGGAGCGCGCGCAGCGCCTCGCGGAGCACCGGACGGCTCACTTCGAGCTGCCGGCACAGCTCCGCCTCCGAGGGGAGCTTGTCCCCGATGGCGTACTTGCCGCGTTCGATGGCGTCGCGGAGGTGGGTGAGCACCGCTTCCATGGCACTGACGCGCCGAGGTGCCGACCCACCTGTCTGGCTGTCTGACAGGTTCACGGGGGTGATCCTGGGGGTGACGGGAGGGGGCTGTCAAGGGGTCGCCGATTCCATCCCGGATTTGATCTCCGGGCTGGTCAGCTCAGTCCGCCCGCGGCGAGCAGCCCGAGGAGAAGCACACCTACGACGATCCGGTAGGACACGAACACGGTGAAGGAGTGCCTGGTCACGAACCTCAGCAGCCAGGCGACCGAGGCGTACGCGACCGCGAACGCGACAGTGGTTCCGGCGATCAGCGGCGGCGCGCCCACCCCCGCACCGAGGGCGTCCTTCAGTTCGTACAGACCGGCGCCGGTCAGGGCCGGGATGCCGAGAAAGAAGGAGAGCCGGGTGGCCGCGACCCGGTCGAGGTCGAGCAGCAGCGCGGTGGACATGGTGGCGCCGGAGCGGGAGAAACCCGGGAAGAGCAAAGCGAGAATCTGCGAACCGCCGACCAGCATCGCGTCCCGGAAGCGGGTGTCCTCCTCCGCACGCCGGCGCCGCCCCACCTGCTCCGCGACCCACATCACACCGCTGCCGACGATCAGCGAGACGGCCACCACCCACAGCGAGGCGAGCGGTCCCTGGATGAGCGGCTGGGCGGCCAACCCCACGACGACGATCGGGAAGGTCGCGGCGATCACCCACCACGCGAACCGGTAGTCGCGGTCCTGCCGCTCCCCCGCGTCGAGGAGCCCACGGAACCAGGCGGTGCCGATCCGCGCGATGTCCTTGCGGAAGTACACCAGCACCGCGGCGATCGCGCCGACCTGGATGACCGCCGAGAACCCGACGACGGCCCTGTCGTCGACCTGGATCCCCATGAGCCCTTCGGTGATCTTCAGATGACCGGTGGAGGACACCGGCAGAAACTCCGTCACTCCCTCCACGGCTCCGAGGACGACGGCCTGACCGACGGTGATGGTGCTCATGGGCTCCGGATTCTGCTCGGCGAGGGCATGACAGGCGGCACGGCCGGCCGGGGGTGGCCGACGTACGTGGGCACGACGGGGGTCGTACCGGTGGAGGCAGTCGTACTACAGCCGGGTAAGCGCGAGGTCACCTCCACAGGGACTCGGCCGCCGCCACCCCCACGAAGGCCGCGCCCAGCGCGGCCACCACACTCGCGACCACGTTGGCGACGGCATGGAACCGCGCGCCGTCCCGGGCGAGGCGCAGGGTCTCGTACGAGAAGGTCGAGTATGTGGTGAGCGCCCCGCACAGGCCGGTGCCGAGGAGAAGTTGCAGGTGAGAGGAGGCGGCACCGGCTGTCACGGCACCGGTGAGAACGCCGAGGACCAGTGAGCCGGCGACGTTGACGGTGAAGGTGCCCCAGGGGAAGACCGTGTCGTGGCGGGACTGCACGGCCCGGTCGGTGAGGTAGCGCAGGGGCGCTCCCACCATTCCGCCGACGACGACGAGCAGCCAGTTCACGTGGACCTCTTACCTTTCGCGGCGTTGGGACGGGGGTCCCGTTCGGGCCTTGTCATGCTCGCCTCCCGGCCAGTACCCGGCGTGCCGTCACAGCCGCCAGCCAGACCGCCGCGAGGGCGGCGAGGAGGGTGGCGGCAAGGTAGGCGAGGGCGGTACGTGGATGCCCCTCGTCCATCAGCCGCTGGATGTCGACGGCGTACGTCGAGAAGGTGGTGAAGCCACCGAGCACCCCGGTGCCGAAGAAGGGCCGCACCAGCCGGTGGACTGCCCGGATGTCCGTGATCACGACCATGAGGAGACCGATCACGGAGCAGCCGACGACGTTCACCCAGAACGTGGTCCACGGGAAGCCGCCGGGCTGTGCCGGCCAGAGCAGCGACGCGCCGTAGCGGGCGGTCGCGCCGATGCCACCGCCGAGGGACACCACGGCGACGACGGGTCCCTGCCCCTGCCAGGGGGACGGGCCGCGGGGCGCCGGGCCGGGGGCCGTGTGGGCCTCGCCCCTGTCGGGGGGCGGCTGTGTCATGCGTACGTCTCCTACTCGCCGGGGCCCGGACACCGCCCGGGCGTACTCCGTCGCAAGCAGGGACCGTTGGCGGCATCGTCGCCGCGGTTCGCGTACGGCGGGCCCCACCGCCGCGCCGCGAGTCGGATCGCGGCCGTTCGCCAGCGTAACGCGAGGGCCGTCCGTGGCGCGCACCGGCCGCCGCACCGTGTGCCGGGCCTGGCCGGCACACGGTGTGGCGTTCGCCGCCGTCGTCGTCCGCAACAATGGTCCCGTGCTGCCCCACCAGAGGCAGTCCGGCGCCTTCCGCGCGCGGGCGGCGACACTGGGCACCCTCGTCCACGTGTCCTTCCACTACATCGACGACACCTTCCAGTACGCCCTCGGCGCCCCGACCCGACCGGCGCCGGGTTTTCGAACCGTACGAGCCCGACGAAGGCCTCGGCAGCGTCCAGGAAACCGTGCGGCGAGGCACGGCGAAAGGGCCCGTTCGCCGAGGCGTACAGGCCCTTCCTCACTCACGGCCGCGTCGTCAGCGGTGGCTGAACCACGCCATCGCCGGCAGCGCCCGGTCGTCGTACCCGAACAGTGCCTGGTTCTCCCAGCCGTTGCCCGAGGACGCGTCCGTCGGGTCCCAGCCGTTGCCCGCGACGGCGGTCCAGGTGGACTCCCAGTAGAAGATCCCCAGGCCCCGGCCGTTGGGGACGGCCTCGACGATGCTCGCGATGTCCCTCATCCAGCGGGTCTGACCGCCGGTCGTGGCCGGGTAGCCGGACACGAGTTCGCTCGACAGGTCGATGATGTTCTCGTGCGAGTCCTCGCTGTCCAGCCGGAACGGGTAGGCCGTCTCGGCGACGAAGACCGGCTTGGAGTAGCGGGAGGCCGCGTCGTCCAGGGTGGTCTGGAAGTCGGCGAGCGTGCCGTGCCAGTAGCCGTAGTAGGACAGGCCGATGACGTCGAACTTCACCCCGTTGGAGACCGCGCTGTCGAACCACCAGCGGGTGCCGGGGAGGTCACCGCCCTTGGCGAGGTGCAGCGCCACCTGGGTGGAGGAGTTGACCGCCTTCACGGCGTCGTAGCCGGAGTTGAGCAGACCCGCGAGCTGCGACCAGTTCGAGGTGGAGCCGGCGGACCACAGCATGCCGCCGTTGATCTCGTTGCCGACCTGGACCATGTCGGCGGTGGTGCCCTGGGACTTGAGGGCGTTGAGGACGTCGTACGTGTGGTTGTAGACGTCCGTCCTGAGCTGGGTGTAGCCGTGTCCGGTCCACGGGGACGGCACGGTCTGTGCGCCCGGGTCGGCCCAGGTGTCCGAGTAGTGGAAGTCGACCAGCAGCTTCATGCCCTGCGCCTTGACGCGCTTGGCGGCGGCGAGCACACGGGCCTTGTTGTTGAAACCGTCGGCGGGGTTCACCCAGACCTTGACGCGCGCGTAGTTCTGCCCGGCGCTCTTGAGGATGGCGAGCGCGTCGCCGGTGGTGCCGGAACTGTTCTTGTAGACCCCGCCCTCGGCCTCGCTCTTGATGAGCGAGGACACGTCGGAGCCCTTGATGGCGAGGCCCGTCGTACCGGAGGCGAAGGTCAGGTCGTCGACGTTGATCCAGTTGCCCGCCTTGGCATCGGAGTTGATGCTGATCGTGCACTGGTTGTTGGTCACCGCGACGGAGGTGACAATCCGGATCCAGCCGCTGGAGGAGACCGGGATGTCGGTGCGTTGTTCGGCGCCGCCGCAGTTCTTCAGCGCGAGGTACGCGGAGTTCTGGCCGCCGCCGGAGCGCACCCAGGCGGTGAGCTTGTAGTTCCCGTTGGTCAGCCCGGAGAGATACTGGTAGGTCTCCACCTTGTAGGCGGAGGACGACCAGTGGGTGAGGCGGTAACTGCCGCCGTGACCACCGGATTCGGTGAAGGAGGCGGAGTTCTGCCCGGCCGCGGAGTACGTCGACCAGCCGGTCGGCGTCGCGGTCCCGGTGCCGTTGGATTCGAAGCCGCCGTTGGTGAGCGTGGAGGCGGCGTTCGCCGGGCCGGCGGGCAGGGTGGTGAGCGCCAGGCCTGCGAACAGCGGTATCAGCAGGGCCCTGAGGGCGCGTCTCGCATGGAACATCGTCGTCCCTTCGACAAGGGCGGGGACCTTGATTGAGCGGTACCGGGTGGCGGCGCCGCACCCGAAGGCCGTGGGCGCGGCGCCGCCGGGACCGACCGGACGTCCCCTAGAAATCCGGTCGGGGTCGGGGAGGGCCCGAGGCTGGGGGGAACAGCCCCGGACGGGGCCCGGAGGCCGGTGCACGGCCCCCGGGCGCGGGGCCGGAGCCGCTGACCGACCTCCGGGCGGGTGACCCGAAGTCGGTGAACGGGCCCGGGGCGGGTGACCCGAAGTCGGTGAACGGCTCCGGGCGGGTGACCCGAAGTGGGTGAACGGGTCCGGGCGGAGTGGCCCGGAGGCGGTGATCGCTCCGGGCACGTGGCCCGGAAGCGGTGCTCGGCCTCTGGGCCGGTGCGGCGGTCGTCACGTCCATCGGCTCGGTGGCCGGCCGCCGCCACGTCGGACGGTCAGGTGTCGAGGCGTACGACCCTGACGTCGCCGGCGGGTATGACGAGCCGGCCCGCCGCACGTTCGCCGGTCAACAGCTCCGTGCCGTCCGTGTCCAGCGGCACCTTCGCGTCGAGCGCGGTGTGGTTGAGCGCGAACAGGAAGTCGCCCGACTCCCCCGCGCGGCACACCACTTCGACGTCGCGCGGCAGATCGCGGGGCGCGATGCCCGCGTCGTCTGCCGCCCAGCCGAGGAGGGCGTCCAGACCGTGCGCGTCGAGGCGGGTCGAGACGTACCAGGCGGAGCCCTCGCCGAGCCGGTGCCGGGTGACGGCGGGCCGGTCGGCGGTGAGCCCGTCGGCGTACTTCCACACGGTCTCGGCACCGCGCGGCACCACGAACTCGGTCCACACGTCGCCGGTCAGCTCGGAGCCGTCGGGCCCGGTGATCCGCACGCTCTCCCCGCCGAGCAGCGGCGAGAACTCCTCGACGGTCAGGCCGAGCACGTCCCGCAGGGCGCCGGGGTAGGCGCCCTCGTGGACGGCGTCGTGCTCGTCGACGATCCCGGAGAAGTAGGAGACGACGAGGGTGCCGCCGTTCTCGACGTACGCCTTGAGGTTGTTCCCCACCGCTTCCGTCATCAGGTACAGCGCGGGGACCACGACAAGGGGATAGGCCGACAAGTCGGCTCCGGGGTGGGCGAAGTCGACCGTGAGGTGGCGGTCGTAGAGGGCCTCGTAGAAGGCGTCGGCGCGTTCGCGGGCCTCGTGGTCCTCGGTGGGGCGCCAGGCGAGGTTCTGCGCCCACCAGGAGTGCCAGTCCCACAGGACGGCCACGTCGGCGACGGTCCGGGTGCCCTTGATATGGCTGAGCGACTCGATACGGGCGCCGAGTTCGACGACCTCGCGCCAGACCCGCGAGTCCGTGCCGGCTTGCGGCAGCATCGCCGAGTGGAACTTCTCGGCGCCGCGCCGGGACTGCCGCCACTGGAAGAACATCGCGCCGTCGGAGCCGCGTGCCACATGGGCGAGGGAGTTGCGGGCCATCTGGCCGGGGGCCTTGGCGGGGTTGCGGGCCTGCCAGTTGACGCCCGAGGTGGAGTGCTCCAGGAGCAGCCAGGGGGCGCCGCCGCCGACCGAGCGGGTCAGGTCGGCGGCCATGGCGAGGTTCACATGGGTGCGACGGCCGTCGGTCATCAGGTAGTGGTCGTTGGTGACGAGGTCGACCTCGCGGCCCCAGGCCCAGTAGTCCATGGAGTCGCACTGGCTGAGCGCGGTCATGAAGTTGGTGGTGACCGGGATGCCGGGTGCGAGACGGTGCAGGATGTCCCGCTCCATGACGAAGTTCTCGCGGATCGTCTCGTCGGCGAACCGCTTGTAGTCCAGGGCCTGGCCGGGGTTGCCGACCGTCGGTGTCACGCGCGGCGGGTTGATCTGCGCGAAGTCGGTGTAGTGCTGGCCCCAGAAGGCGGTGCCCCATGCCTCGTTGACCGCCGCGACGTCGCCGTAGACGCGCTCCAGCCAGCGGCGGAAGTGTGCGGCGCAGGAGTCGCAGTAGCAGGCGGAGACCGGGACGCCGTACTCGTTGTGCACGTGCCACAGGGCGAGCGCCGGGTGGTCGGCGTAGCGCTCGGCGAGCTTGGTGGTGATGGTCGCGGCGGCGGCCCGGTAATCGGTGTTGCTGTGGCAGATGGCGCCGCGTGAGCCGAACTCGTAGCGGGTGCCGTCGGCGGCCACGGGCAGCGCCTCGGGGTGTTCGCGGTAGAACCAGACGGGCGGTACGACGGTGGGGGTGCCCAGGTCGACGCGGATGCCGTTCTCGTGGAGCAGGTCGAGCAGGCGGTCGAGCCAGGCGAAGTCGTACTCGCCGCGTGAGGTTTCCAGCAGGGCCCAGGAGAAGATGCCGACGCTCACCATCGTGACGCCGGCCTCGCGCATCAGCCGCACGTCCTCGTGCCAGACGGTTTCCGGCCACTGCTCGGGGTTGTAGTCCCCACCGAAAGCGAGCCTGGTCAGGCCCGTGGGCGTGGTCTCCGGCATGGGTCTCTCCCGTTTTGTCGATCATATGGGAACGTGCACACACAGCGGCGGCAGGGCCCTTTCAACATAACCGCACAGCCACAACCATTGACAAGTGTCCGAGATGTTTCTCTACTGTGAACGCTCACAGGCGCAGCATCTGTGAACGCTCACAGAAGCATGGCATGGTCTTCGCAGCAGGCGAGGACCCAGGTCAGGGGAGAAGGATCCATGCCCAACATCACCAAGCACCGGCGCGTTGTGGCCGCCGCCGTCGCCGTCACGCTCGGCGCCACCGCACTTGCCGCCTGTGGCGGGTCCGAGGACGACAGCGAGGCCCAGTCGGGGCCGGCGAAGCTGACGTACTGGACCTGGACGCCGGGCATGGACAAGGTCGTTGACCTGTGGAACAAGGGTCCCGGCAAGGAGCAGCAGATCAGCGTCACGGTGAAGAAGCAGGCCTCCGGCGACGCGCTGGTCACCAAGATCCTCACCGCGCACAAGGCGGGCAAGGGCCCGGACCTGGTGCAGGCCGAGTACCAGGCGCTGCCCACGCTGGTCAGCAATGACGCGGTCGCCGACATCGCGAAGGAGGCGGGCGACGCGAAGAGCAAGTTCGCCGACGGTGTCTGGCAGCAGACCACGCTGGGCTCGGACGCCGTCTACGCGATACCACAGGACATCGGGCCGATGATGTTCTACTACCGCGAGGACCTCTTCAAGAAGTACGACCTCACCGTTCCGAAGACCTGGGACGAGTTCGCCGAGACCGCGCGCAAGCTGAAGAAGGAGGACGCGGACGTCGACCTCGCGACCTTCTCGGCGAACGACTCCGGTCTCTTCGCCGGTCTCGCCCAGCAGGCGGGCGCGCGGTGGTGGACCACCGAGGGTCAGAAGTGGAAGGTCGGCATCGACGACGCGGCGACGCAGCGGGTCGCCGACTTCTGGGGCGGCCTGGTGAAGGAGGGCGCCATCGACAACCAGCCGATGTACACCCCGGCCTGGAACAAGGCACTCAACTCCGGCAAGCAGATCGCCTGGGTCAGCGCGGTGTGGGCGCCGGGCACGCTGACCACGGCCGCGCCGGAGACGGCGGGGAAGTGGAAGGTGGCGCCGCTGCCGCAGTGGTCGTCGTCCGAGAACACCACCGGTAGCTGGGGCGGCTCCTCGACGGCCGTCACCACGGACTCCAAGAACAAGGGCGCCGCCGCGAAGTTCGCCGCCTGGCTGAACACGGACCCGGAGGCGCTGACCGCGCTGGCGAAGGAGGGTGGCATCTACCCGGCCGCTACCACTGCGCAGACCAGTGACGCGTTCGCCGAGCCGCCGGCCTTCTTCTCCAACCAGGCCGACTTCTACACCGTGGCCTCCGAGATCGCGAAGACGACGGCAGCCTCCGCCTGGGGCCCGAACGTGAACGTCGCGTACACCACCTTCAAGGACGCGTTCGGCGCCGCCGCCAAGGACAAGTCGGACTTCGGTGCCGCCCTGAAGAAGATGCAGGACGACACGGTCGCCGACATGAAGAAGCAGGGCTTCGAGGTCGCGGAGTGACGACGGCACCCCGGAGGTCGTACGGGGTCAAGGGGGCCCCGTACGCCCACCCGTCTCCCACCACCACCCTCAGACGAGCGCGAAGCGCCCCTTACGTCTTTCTCCTCCCCGCGACGATCCTGTTCGCCCTCTTCTTCGCGCTGCCCATCGGCTACGCGGTCTGGCTCAGTCTGCACAAGGTGCAGGTCAAGGGCCTCGGCCTCGGCTCGGGCGCGCGCAGCGAGGTGTGGGCGGGCTTCGAGAACTACGCCGACGCCCTGACCGACTCCGAGCTGCTGGACGGAGCGCTGCGCGTCCTCGGCTACGGGGCCATCGTGGTCCCGGTCATGCTCGGCCTGGCCCTCGTCTTCGCCCTGATGCTGGACAGCGACAAGGTGAGGCTGGCCCCGTTCACCCGGCTGGCGATCTTCCTGCCGTACGCCATACCGGGTGTCGTGGCGGCCCTCCTGTGGGGCTTCCTCTACCTCCCCGACGTCAGCCCCTTCTACTTCGTGCTGGAGAAGCTGGGGCTCCCGCAGCCGGACCTGCTCGACGGCGGCGGGCTGTACGCGGCCCTGTCGAACATCGCGGTCTGGGGCGGCACCGGCTTCAACATGATCGTCATCTACACCTCGCTGCAGGCCATCCCCGCCGAGGTGTACGAGGCGGCGAAGCTGGACGGCGCGAGCCCGTTGCAGATCGCGCTGAGGATCAAGATCCCGATGGTGGCGCCGTCGCTGGTGCTGACCTTCTTCTTCTCGATCATCGCCACGCTCCAGGTGTTCAGTGAGCCCACCACCCTCAAGCCCCTCACCAACTCGGTCTCCACAACATGGAGTCCGCTGATGAAGGTGTACCGGGACGCCTTCGGCGAGGGAGACATCCACTCGGCCGCGGCCGGTGCGGTGATCATCGCCGTGGCCACCCTGGCCCTCTCCTTCGGCTTCCTGAGGGCCGCGAACTCCCGTCAGAAGCAGGAGGCAGCACGATGAGTTCTCTTGCCGTCCACAAGGCCGCCCCGGATGGGGGTCCCCCCGGTCGAGCGAAGTCGAGAGTGGAGGAGGGCACCACGCCCGGCACCGCCCAGGGCCCGCCGCTGCGCCGCCGAATCGCCCTCGTCCCGACGCTGACCCTGCTGCTGGGCGCGATCTACTGCCTGCTGCCCGTGGCCTGGGTGCTGATCGCGGCCACCAAGTCGGGCAGTGAGCTGTTCACCACGTTCACGTTCCTGCCTGGCAGCGGCTTCAGGGACAACCTGGCCGACCTGAACGCCTACCGCGACGGCATCTACTGGCAGTGGATGGGCAACTCCGCCCTCTACGCCGGTCTCGGCGCCCTCCTCTCCACCGCCGTTTCGGCGGTCAGCGGCTACGCGCTGGCGATCTACCGCTTCAAGGGCCGAGAGGCCGTCTTCAACGTCCTGATGGCGGGCGTGCTGATGCCGCCGGTGATCCTGGCCATCCCGCAGTACCTGCTGATGGCGAAGGCCGACCTGGCGGACAGTTACTGGTCGGTGCTGCTGCCGCTGATCCTCTCCCCGTACGGCGTGTACCTGTCCCGGATCTACGCCGCTGCCGCCGTCCCCGCCGACGTCGTGGAGGCCGGGCGGATGGACGGGGCGAGCGAGTGGCGGATCTTCACCCGGATCGCGCTGCCGATGATGGTGCCGGGGCTGGTGACGGTCTTCCTGTTCCAGTTCGTGGCCGTGTGGAACAACTTCCTGCTGCCGTACATCATGCTCAGCGACGACGAGAAGTTCCCGATCACCCTGGGCCTGTTCACGCTCCTGGAACAGGGCGCGAACACCCCGGCGCTCTACACCCTGGTGATCACGGGCGCGCTGCTCGCGGTGATCCCACTGATCGCCCTCTTCCTGGGCATCCAGCGGTTCTGGAGCCTCGATCTGCTCTCCGGGGCCGTAAAGTCATGACCATGAGCAACACGGGGGGCAGGCGCAAGCCGCCGACCATTCATGACGTGGCGCGCGAGGCGGGAGTCTCCCGGGGGACGGTCTCGCGCGTGCTCAACGGCGGTCACTACGTCAGTCCGACAGCCGCCGAGGCGGTCAACGCCGCGATCCGCAAGACGGGTTACGTCGTGAACCGGCACGCGCGCTCGCTGATCACGGGCCGTTCCGACTCGGTCGGCTTCCTGCTGACGGAACCGCAGGAGAAGCTCTTCGAGGACCCCAACTTCAACGTTCTTCTGCGCTGTTGCACCCAGGCGCTGGCCGCGCACGACATCCCGCTGCTGCTGATGGTGGCCGGCACGGAGGACGAACGGCGCCGGATCACGCGGTACATCACGGCGGGCCACGTCGACGGAGTGCTGGTGGTCTCCAGCCACTCGGCGGACCCGGTCACCCGGGAACTCCGTGAGGCGGGCATCCCCCTCGTCCAGTGCGGCAAGCCCATGACGCCCGGCTCCAAGGTGAGTTACGTGGCCGCCGACGACCGCGACGGCGCCCGTGACATGGTGCGCCATCTGCTGTCGCTGGGCCGCCGCCGGATCGGTGTCGTGACCGGCCCGCTGGACTCGCCCGGCGGTGTCGACCGCCTCGCCGGGTACAAGGAGGTGCTCACCGAGGCGGGCGTCGAGATCGACGAGCGGCTCATCGTCTCCGGCGACTACAGCCGGGCCAGCGGTGAGGTGGGCGCCGAGCGGCTGCTGGCACGGGCACCCGACATGGACGCGGTGTTCGTGGCCTCCGACCTGATGGCGCAGGGCGCCCTCGCCGCGCTCCGCCGGGCGGGCCGCCGGGTCCCCGAGGACGTGTCCTTGGGCGGCTTCGACGACTCCGCCGCCGCGACGGAGTCCGTCCCGGCCCTCACCACGATCCGCCAGCCCTACGACCGCATCAGCAACGAGATGGTGCGGGTCCTGCTGGCCCAGATCGGCGGCGAGGATCCGGCGGCGGTGATCCTGCCGACGGAGCTGGTGCGACGTGAGTCGACGTGAGGTGAGGCCCGGCGCGAGCGTGCGCCGTCGCGGCGCGGCGGCACAGGTCGGCGCAGGTCAGCGGTGCGCGGAGACCCGCTCAGGTGTGCCGGCGTCTGCGGTGGCCCGTGTGCCGGGGTGCGTGAGCGCGCACAGGAACACGAGGGCGAGCGCGATGGCCATGCCGTGGAACACCCACGCGAAGAACGCGGCCAGGGCGAGCATACAGGCGTTGCCCGGGCCTCCGGTTATGTCAGCCATGCCTGGATCCTCCCCTCATCCGGCACGGAGCGCATACCCGGGTCACACACGGTAAGGAGCAGGACTCCTGGTCATCACCCGAACGGTCGTCCGAAGATCACGTCTTGACCCGCGTCGGAACGCCGGGCCGGGGTACTCGACGAGCACCGGTCCCCGATTCGGTTGGACACTGAGATGCGGCCGGTGTGTGCCGAAGGACGAGACCAGGACACGACTGCCATGAACAGCGACAGCGATTTCGAGGGCGCGGAGAACGTCGTCTCCAGCCATTCCGTCTTCGGCGCCCCCTGCTGGGTGAGCCTGACAAGCCGGGATCTGCCGGCGACGGAGAACTTCTACGCGGCCGTGCTGGGCTGGCGCTGGCGTACGGCCAAGCTCGGCGACCACTTCCGGATCGCGCTGGCGGACGGGGTGCCCGTCGCCGGTATCGCCGGGGTGGCGAACCTGTGGCAGATGGCGGTGGCCTGGACGCCGTACTTCGCCGTGTCCGACGCGGACGCGGCGGCGAGCCGGGCCAGGGAGCGCGGCGGCACGGTCGCGGTGGGCCCCCTGTCCTTCCCGCCCGGACGGGCCGCCCTGCTGGCGGACCGCCACGGGGCGTCCTTCGGGATCTGGGAGGGTGCGCTCTTCACCGACTGGGAGACCTGGCGCAAGGCCGCCCCCGCCTTCATCCGGCTCCACACCCGCGACGCGTTCGACGCGGCGATCTTCTACGGCGAGGTCCTGGAGTGGGCCACCGAGAAGCCCGGCTGCTGCGAGGTCCACTACGAGGGGAACGAGGTCGTCCTGCGCAGCGAGGGCGAGGCCGTGGCCCGGATCACCTCCGGCGCGCTGGAAGCGGCACCCGACCCCACGATCAGGCCGCACTGGCAGGTCCACTTCTCCGTCTCCGACGTGGCGGCCTGCGTCGACACCGCTCAGCACCACGGCGGTACGGTCCTCACGCACGTCGCGGACGAGGCTGTGTTGCGCGACCCGGACGGCGCCCAGTTCACGATCACCTCACGCCGCCCACGCTGACCGCCGCCGGGTGGCAGCCGACGGCGGTCAGCGTGGGCGGCGGGCCGGTTCAGCGGGCCCGGGACGGCCGTGACAGCAGCACCAGCCCCCGCGCCTCGACGATGATCTCGGCGCCCGCCTTGTACTCGGACTCGTCCCGGGCTCCGTCCGGCTCGGCGGCCGTGTCGACGCGTGTCGTCCAGCGCTCGCCGTACGTGGCACCGGGCACGCGGAAGACCGTCGGCTCCCAGTGGCTGTTCAGCAGGAGCAGGAAGGAGTCGTCGACGACGGGGTCGCCGTAGGGGTCGCGTTCGGCGATGGCGTCGCCGTTGAGGAAGACGGCCACCGCGTGGGCGTCGGAGCGGTCCCAGTCGGCATCGCTCATCTCCCGGGCGTCCGGCCGCAGCCAGACCAGGTCGGGGAGCGGCTGGTCCGCCCGGGTCGGCGTGTCGCCCCGGAAGAAGCGGCGGCGGCGCAGCACGGGGTGGGCGGCGCGCAGGGCGATCAGGTCGCGGGTGAAGGCCAGCAGCGCGCGTCGTTCGTCGTCCAGCCGCCAGTCGAGCCAGGAGACTTCGTTGTCCTGGCAGTAGGCGTTGTTGTTGCCGTGCTGGGTGCGGCCCGACTCGTCACCGTGGCAGAGCATCGGGATGCCCTGGGACAACAGCAGTGTGGCCAGGAGGTTGCGCTGCTGGCGTGCGCGGAGGGCGAGGACACCGGGGTCCTCGGTGGGGCCCTCTACCCCGCAGTTCCAGGACCGGTTGGAACTCTCGCCGTCCTGGTTGTCCTCGCCGTTGGCCTCGTTGTGCTTGTCGTTGTATGAGACCAGGTCGCGCAGGGTGAAACCGTCGTGCGCGGTGACGAAGTTGACGCTGGCGCGCGGACGGCGCCGACTGTGCTCGTACAGATCGGAGGAGCCGGTCAGCCGGGAGGCGAACTCGCCGAGGGTGTCCGGCCGGCCGCGCCAGAAGTCCCGTACGGCGTCCCGGTATCTGCCGTTCCACTCCGACCACAGCGGCGGGAAGTTGCCCACCTGGTAGCCGCCCTCACCGACGTCCCACGGTTCGGCGATCAGCTTGACCCGGCTGATCACCGGGTCCTGCTGGATCAGGTCGAAGAACGCCGAGAGGCGGTCCACCTCGTGGAACTGCCGGGCCAGGGTGGCCGCGAGGTCGAATCGGAAGCCGTCGACGTGCATCTCGGTCACCCAGTACCGGAGCGAGTCCATGATCAGTTGCAGGACGTACGGGTGCCGCATCAGCAGGCTGTTGCCGGTGCCGGTGGTGTCGTAGTAGTGCTCCCAGTCACCGTCCACCAGACGGTAGTACGAGGAGTTGTCGATTCCCCGGAACGAGAGGGTGGGGCCCTTCTCGTTGCCCTCGGCGGTGTGGTTGTAGACGACGTCGAGGATCACCTCGAGGCCGGCCGCGTGCAGCGCCTTGACCATCGACTTGAACTCGGTGACCTGCTGGCCGCGGGTGCCGTCGGCGGCGTAGGCGTTGTGCGGCGCGAAGAAGCCGATGGTGTTGTAGCCCCAGTAGTTGGCCAGGCCCCGGTCCTGGAGGACACCGTCGTGCACGAACTGGTGCACGGGCATCAGCTCGATCGCGGTCACGCCCAGCGAGGTGAGGTGGTCGAGGACGGCGGGGTGGGCCAACCCGGCATAGGTACCGCGCAGTTCGGCGGGGATGTCGGGGTGGGTACGGGTGAGGCCGCGGACGTGGGCCTCGTAGATGACGGTGTCGGCGTACGGCCGGTGGGGCGGGCGGTCGTCCCCCCAGTCGAAGAACGGGTCGGTGACCACGCCGAGCATGGTGTGTCCGGCGCTGTCGGCGCCGGGTTCGTAGAGGGAGGGGTGGTTGTCCGTCCACCCGTCCACGGCTCTGGTGTACGGGTCGAGGAGGAGCTTCGCCGGGTCGCAGCGGTGACCGGCGGCGGGGTCCCAGGGGCCGTGCACGCGGTAGCCGTAGCGCTGTCCCGGTCCGACGCCGGGGAGACGGCAGTGCCAGACGAAGCCGTCGACCTCGGTGAGCGGGACCGCACGATGACGGCCGTCGTCGTCGACGAGAACGAGGTCGACGCGGTCGGCGACCTCGCTGAACAGCGCGAAGTTGGTTCCGGCGCCGTCGAAGGAGGCTCCCAGCGGGTAGGGGTGCCCGCTCCACACGGGCACCCCTTTCCGCTCCGGCCGCACGCTCACCGCGCGCCGTCGAGGCCGGCCGACATCTCACCGCCGGGCGAACCGGCGAGCATGGCGACGGGGAGTTCGCGCGGCACCTGGAGCCCTTCGCTCAGGGCCGGCTCGGGCGCCGTGGGGACCAGGGGCACGCACTGGTCGACGGGGGCCCGCTGGGTGAACCAGATGATCGTACTGCCGGTGTGGGTGGAGCAGCAGCCCCAGCCGTCGCTCAGCGCCGCGATGCGGGTGAGACAGGGCCGCAGCTCCCTGTCCGGGCGCAGCTCGCGGTCGTTCTCACCGACCGCGGCGATGAGGTGCTGGCCGTTCCACCACATCTCGATGGAAGTGTTCTTGTCCGTCGCGTGCTCCTCGATCGCGTGGAGCAGCAGTTCGGCGCTGTGGCAGACGGGCTCGACGAGGGTCTCCAGGTCCCAGAACCGGAGGTGAGCGGCCAGGATGCGCCTGACCTGTCCGACCCGTTCCGGACTGACTTCCACGTCGAGGTGGTAGTAGCGAGGCACTGCGGTCTTCATCGTCGTTGGCTCCTCACCGGCGAAGCTCCCGCTTCTTCTCGTCCCTGGGGATCGAGCGCCGAGTCGTCCTTCACGGAGCGGGCCCGAGCACGAAGCGTGAGCACCGATCACTTCTGAGTCATCTCCAGAGTGAGTGGGCTACGCCATTCGTGCAACACGAGCGACTCCTGAGGTAGTTGAAGAACCAACAAGACGCGTGGTGGTTACCCGTGCACCATGAGTGAAGCCCCCGGCTCCGCCCTCAGGTGTCGGGATCCCCGTGCACGACCTCCCCCGGGAAGCGTGCTCCACAGAGAGTGCCGGGAGGTGATCAGCACATGTTGCTGCCCGCCAAGAATGAGGTGGCCAGACATCTGCGGCGCTACCGCACCTGGGAACGCGTGATGCTCGCGTCCCCGACCGACCGCGCGGCCCGGGACAACTTCGAGGACTCGGGCTACACGCTGTGCGTGCTGATGGGCAAGCGCTGCGCCCGTGAGGCCGTGGCGGCGGCCGAGCGCTACCTGCAGACGAGCCTGCCCATGTACCTCCAGGAGGAGACCGGCCGCTACCTCCCGGAGGAGGCCGGCAGCCGCACACAGGAACAGCCCGGCCAGGCCCGCAAGGAGCAGCCCGGCAAGCCCCGTTCGGCCCGACGTGGTCCACCGTCCGGACGGCGTTCCACGGCAGGGCGGTAGGACCGGTTCAGCACCCGTTCGGCACAGCGCCGATCCCGAGCAGGCGGAGGTGAGACTCATGAGCCCGACCCCGGCCATCGGCCGCGTCCCCATCAGGGAGGTCCGCCCGCTCGTCGAGTGCGGCAGGCGTCCCGCCAAGGCGGTCGTCGGCGAGACCTTCGAGGTCACCGCGACCCTCTTCCGGGAAGGCCACGGCGTGGTCGCCGCCAATGTCGTGCTCAAGGACCCGGAGGGCCGCCCGGCCCCGTGGACCCCGATGCGCGAACTCGCCCCCGGAACCGACCGCTGGGGCGCCCACGTCACCCCGACCGCCGTCGGCCGATGGACCTACCGCGTGGAGGCCTGGGGCGACCCGATCGCCACCTGGCGGCACCACGCCCGGATCAAGATCCCGGCCGGCATCGACAGTGGCCTCGTCCTGGAGGAGGGCGCCGAGCTGTACGAACGCGCCGCCGCCGGCGTGCCGGAGCCCGACCTTCTCGCGGTCCTGACGGAGGCCGTCCGGAGGCTCCGGGACGACACCCTGCCGGTCGACGACCGGTTGGCGGCGGCGTTGGCGCCGGAGGTCGACGAGGTCCTCACCCGCCATCCCCTGCGGGAACTGGTCACCTCCTGCGAACCGCTGCCGCTGC
>NZ_JBIBEN010000018.1:38021-195761 GCF_042955065.1 Streptomyces sp. NPDC012510 | reverse complement strand
CCGCGGCAACCTCGCCTCCTCCTACTGGCAGGCGGGGCGGACCGGCGAGGCGATCGAACTGCTGGAGCAGGTGGTGGCCGACCTGGAGCGGCTGCTGGGCGGCGAGCACCCCAACACGCTCACCGCCCGCGCCAACCTCGCCTCCTCCTACTGGCAGACGGGGCGGACCGGCGAGGCGATCGAACTGCTGGAGCAGGTGGTGGCCGACCTGGAGCGGCTGCTGGGCGGCGAGCACCCCGACACGCTCACCGCCCGCGCCAACCTCGCCTCCTCCTACTGGCAGACGGGGCGGACCGGCGAGGCGATCGAACTGCTGGAGCAGGTGGTGGCCGACCTGGAGCGGCTGCTGGGCGGCGAGCACCCCGACACGCTCACCGCCCGCGCCAACCTCGCCTCCTCCTACTGGCAGACGGGGCGGACCGGCGAGGCGATCGAACTGCTGGAGCAGGTGGTGGCCGACCGGGAGCGGCTGCTGGGCGGCGAGCACCCGGACACGCTCACCGCCCGCGCCAACCTCGCCCATGTCCGTGATGCTGCGGCAGCTGTACAGCAACCGGATACAGCAACCCCAGCAACCGCCCCCGACCACCAACCCCCCTCAGAAATCCCCGAGCGACCGGTATGACCGTCCCCGCCCGATCTCTGTAGAGCTACGGATCAGATGCTGCTCTACGCAAGCACCTCCAGGACGCATCAGCGGTGAGTGTCTAACTGCGTGACAACGCCGACGAACACCGGCGGACGACCGCGAACGTCAGCGGACCAACAACGCAGGTGAGATACGCACCAGCCCAAGGCAGCGCCCCCGCCCAAGTTGCTTCGGGACGAAGAGGTCGTGGGTTCAAATCCCGCCACCCCGACAGCCAAGTAGCAGGTCAGAGGCTCCTAGGAAATTTCCTAGGAGCCTCTGACGTTGCTGCATGTCTATCTGCTTGTGCCAGTCGGGTAAGCGCTCATGGATGACCCGAGCTCACGATCAAGCCGTGGCCAATTTCGCAAAGATCGCAGGTCGCCTGGACGGCTTTGTGGATCTGATGGGTCCAGTGATCGGTGGCATGGTGCTGGCGGTAGGCATCGGTCCTACCGCGACGGTGGATCCACGGGCTGGCCCATCGCGGGAGCGGTCCTGCTGGTGATCAATCTCTGGGTGGCCTGGCGCCATCTCGCCAGGCGCCGGAAACCGGTCTCCGCACCGTAGCAACGCCACACAAGCGCCAGCTTCTGACTTCCGTCCCCGAGTCCGGGCGCACCTTGTCTCACCATAAGGTCCGTCCTATGACGACGCGTGCTTGGTTCGAGATCGATGATCCGGACGACGACTTCGAGTTCGACGACGCTGAGAGAGCTTTCGTATCAGCGCTGAGCGGGCGTTGCACGGCCTGGGCGCCGACTGATGTTGTCGGGGAGGTCGGACGCCCGGACGACTGGGAATCACTCCTCGCTCATGTCAGCCTGTCCGACCGGGCGGAGCCCCGCCGACACTTGATCGATCTGGGTGTGCACCTGGTCGGTGACCGCGTCCGGGGGGACCGTCTGCACAATCAGCTGTATCTGCTCCCGGATCGTCCCAGTGCTTGGGCACTTGATGCCACGGGCTCCACGGAACAGCTCGCCGAGCTTGCCGCCGAGTGGTTCCGCGCGGTGCTGGACAAGCCGATCGTGTTGTATGTCTGGCTCCACGAGGGCTACGCCTACGCTGCGCGCTACGCATTCGCCGACAGCGGCGAGACGATCTGCCAAAGCTACGCGGAGAGCATCGCCCCACCGGGCCAAGCCGCTGAGCTGAAAGCCGCCGGCCACGTGCTCGGCAAGGGCTGGATCCAGACCGTCGGCTTGCCGGCGGCCTCCCTCTATCTGCACATCCGGGGCGACCTCGAAAGGGGCGGCACCGTATCCGGTGTTCCGGCAACGACCAAGCGTGGACCGCTTCCCGGACTTTGGTACGAATGATCATTTGCCTCCCGTTGGCCTGCGCCGCACCACGACCGCACCAGAAAAAGCGGGGAAGGGGCCTTGCCCCGATCGGTCGGTGCTGATCGGCTGAGCCCATGGCTACGGACCCCAGCGAGTACGACAAGGCAATGCCGATCGTGGTAGCCCATCTCGCGAAGATCGAGCGGGCGGTCGACCGGACCCGTGCCTCATATGCGGGGCAGCCGTTCACGGCGGTCCATCAGGCACTTGCCCAAGCGCTGGAAGACGAGGGCGCTCAACGAGTCGTGCCGCAGGTCGTCGAGGAGTTGGCGCGCCAGATCTCCGGTGCGGCGACCGAGCCGAGAGGAGCGGAGGGGTGAGTGCCCAACTGCGAGACAACCACGAACAACAGTGCGTTGCTCCGTGCCTGCGGCCACGACTTACGGCTGCTGCTGGGCGGCGCCGAAGGTTTCATCCATGACGACGGTTCTGGTCTGGGCTGATCCCGTCGACGCTCGTGAGCGCCCGGCGGACGTGGGCCGCGTCGACCGCCCTGGCTTCCTCTGTCCTCGGGTCGTGGACGTCCCATGTCGGAGATCCGCTACGCTCCGCGCCATGAAGCTGAAGGCAGTGGCCAAGCTCATACTCGTCGGCGCGGGCGGCATGGCCGTCATCGCGGCAACGGGAGTGTGGGCGCTGTCCGGTGGGCTCTACGGCTGTACCAGGGCTGACGAAGAGCTCGCGCCCACCCTGGCGTCCCTGTCCATCCTCGACGCGCGCCCGAGCCAGACGCAGCCCCAGGACGAGCGGTACTCCGGATGCGACGAGGACGACGGGTTCGCCTACGCCGGGCAGTACTACCGACTCACGACCTCCCGGGCCGGCGTGCTGAACTTCTATCGCGAAGCCGCCAGAGAGGACGGCTGGCGACTCGAGAGTGCCGACTCCTCACCGTCCCCCGCACCTGGCAGCCTCGCGGTCGACATCTCGGCGCTCTGTTTCGAGAAGCCCCTCGCGGGCACTACCGCCCATCTCGCTGTGTGGTTCCCCAGCGATCTCGGGGAGGACTCCGACGACTTCGGCGTGGAAGTCACAGCCAGTCTTGACGGGACCGCCTGGTGCTGAGTCGGAGTGCGGCTGACACATGACGGCCTTCAAGTACCGGTGACGTCTGAGTTCCCGCGAGGGTCGCGTCACTGGCAATTCAGGTGAGCTCGGTGCGTCGTCCGGTTAGGGTCGGGCCGTGCCCGAGCTGAAGCAGCTGGATGCTGGTCATGCCCCGGCGGTCCTGGCCTTCGAGCTGGCGAACCGCGAGTACTTCGCTGCCTCGGTTCCTGATCGCGGCGACGACTTCTTCGACCAGTTCACCAGCCGGTACCAAGCCCTGTTGGCTGAGCAGGAGGCCGGCGTCTGCGCTTTCCACGTCCTCGTCGCCGAGAACGGCTCGGTACTCGGCAGGTTCAACCTGGTCGACATCGAGGACGGCGCCGCGGACCTCGGCTACCGGGTCGCGCGGCACGTCGCCGGCCGCGGCGTGGCGACCACGACCGTCCGGGAGCTGTGCCGGTTGGCGGCGTCGCGGTACGGGCTGCGCGCACTGCGGGCGGCCACGGCCCACGAGAATGCCGCGTCCCGGAAGGTGCTGGTCAAAGCCGGGTTCGTACTGGTCGGCCCGGCTGGCCCGTCTGACCTCGGGGGTAAGACGGGAAGTTGGTATCAGCGGGACTTGGTGGTCGATCAGTAGCCCGCGATCAGACAACCAAGCGATCAAGCGGTCAAGCGGTCAGGTGCCACCGTAGGCCGCGGGAAGTCGATCGAGCTCCGCCAGCAGCAACGGCACCTGACGCTCGTTGAAGACGGCATCCCCGTACGGGTTCAGGGCCCACAGCATCGGGAAGTGCACCGGGTCCAGCGCAGGGAAGAGGTCCGTCCACTCCAGTCCCCCCTGAGCACGAGTTACCGGCTTTCCCCGGTCTCCGCGTACCTGCATGTTGATCACGCGTCGACCATATGGGCGGTTCGGCACTTCCGCATGCGCATACGTGGGCGGCCTCACATGGTGAGCGGCAGGGACGTGAGGCCGCGGGTCAGGCGGGTGTGGCGCCAGGTGAGGGAGCTCGGGGGGACGGCCAGGTGGAGGTCGGGGAAGCGGGTGAGGAGGGCTTGGAGGGTCAACTCGGCTTCGGCTCGGGCCAGCGGGGCTCCCAGACAGCGGTGGATGCCGTGGCCGAAGGCCAGGTGGCCGGTGGGGTGGCGGGTGAGGTCGAGGTGGTCGGGGTCGGGGAAGTGGCGGGGGTCGCGGTTGGCGGCGCCGGGGGCTATGAGGACCGGGGCGCCTTCGGGGATGTCGGTGCCGCCCAGGGTGAGCGGTTCGGTGGTGTAGCGGAACGTGGCGATCCCGACCGGGGAGTCGTAGCGGAGGAGTTCGTCCAGGGCGTCGGCGACGAGGTGGGGCTCTGCCCTCAGTCGGGCGAGCGTCTCGGGGTGTCGCAGAAGAGCGAGCGCCGCGTTGCCGATGAAGTTGGTGGTGGTCTCGTGGCCGGCCACGAGGAGGAGGACGGCGAGGGAGACCAGTTCGTCCTCGGTCAGGCGGTCCTGGTCGTCGCGCGCGGCGATGAGGGCGTCGAGCAGGCTGTCACCGGGCGAGTCGCGGGTGGTGGTGACCAGGTCGGTCATGTAGGCGGCCAGTTCGTGGGAGGCGGCGTCGATCCGGGCGGGGTCTCCGGCGGCGAACAGGTCGCTCGACCAGGTGCGCACGAGCGTGCGGTCGGATTCCGGTACGCCGAGCAGCTCGCAGATGACGGTGACGGGCAGGGGGACGGCCAGGGTCTCGACCAGGTCCACGGTGCCACCGTGTTGCGGCCAGGCGTCCAGGAGTTCGTCGATCAGGCCGGCGATGTAGGGGCGCATCCGGGCGACGGCGCCGGTGGTGAACGCCTTCGTCACCAGCGCCCGTAGTCTCGCGTGCTCCGGCGGGTCGGTGGCCAGCATGTTCTGGGAGACGGCCGGGTGGAGGTCACGCTGAGACGGTCGGCCCGCGAAGAAGCGCGCGGTGTTCTTCGAGAGGCGAGGGTCCGTGAAGGCCTGCCGTGCTTCCGCGTAGCCCGTGACCAGGTAACTGTGGCGGCCTCCCGAGCCCGTGGGCACCTTGCGTACCGGCGCCTCGTCCCGCAGTCGGGCGTAGGTCGGGTAGGGATCGGTGAAGAAGCGCGGGTCCTGCAAGGGGTCGGTCATGCGTACGGGTCCGTTCGCCTTTCTGAGGGTGCCGGTGGTGTGTGCGAGTCGGTCGGTCATGCGTGCGGGGCCTGTCCCGTGGCCGGCGTCGGGTGGCGCCGGTTCGTTCTCATGCTCGCGGGTCCGATCCGGTTCTCGAGCGCGTCAGGTCGTTCTCATGCTCGCGGGTCCGATCCGGTTCTCGAGCGCGTCAGGTCGTTCGTGGTGGTGGGGTGTGCGGGCTCCTGCTGTGCGTAGGCGTGGGCCACGAGGAGCAGCCATGCGGTTTCGGCTCGGAGGTCGCCTGCGCGGGAGGCGGCCCCGGGGGCGGGGGGCGCGGGTGCCCGCTGTGGTTCGCCGCCGGTGTGCTTCGCGTGTACGGCGGCTCGTAGGATCGCGGCCTCCACCAGCGCGTCCCCTTCCGGGGTGCCTGCCAGGCCGCGTGCGGTGGCGGTCCGCTCGGCCTGTTCCCGTACGTGTGGGGAGCGGTGGGGGCGCAGGGCGAGACCTCCGTCGTTGATCTCGATCACCCGGCGGTGGAGGTGGAAGTCGGAGTCGTCGGCGGGGGACCTGTGCACGTTGTCGGACTCGTGGGAGGAGTCGGTTGTGGCCAGGACGACTTCGGGGGTCGCGTCGGTGATGTCCTGCCACAGGGGGGCGAGCGCGGCGAAGGAGCGGGACTCCCAGCGCCGGCGGAGGAACTGGCTGAACGGCCAGGCGACCGCCGGGAGCGTGAGCCCCAGGGTGATGAGGAGTACGGCCAGGGCCGGCGCCGTCACGCTGAACACGCAGCGGAACGGGCTGATGGGCGTCGAGCAGCGGGTTCCGTGCGGGAGGAGGTTCAGTTCCAGCCCGATGGAGATCAGGCCGAACACCTTGTACGCCGCGTAGAGCAGGGCGAAGAGGCAGCCGGTGGCGGTGATGCGCAGTCCGACGCGCTGGCTCCTGCGCCGTGAGTGGTGGGACTGTTTCCAGGTCTGCTCGCAGAAGTCCTTGGCGGTGACGCCCAGGTAGGTGATGTAGATCAGGACGTAGAGCGCGTAGAGCTGGGGGAGTCGTCGTTCAGCTGGCTCGCGGCGAAGAGCACCGTCATGCCGGCGACGGAGATGCCTAGGAAGAGCACACGCAGGCGGATGCTTCGTCTCGCCTCCTCGGGCTCCAGGTTGAGCTGGAGCATGAACGCCAGGACGGACGTCGCTGCGGCCAGGGTGAATGAGTTGCTGAGCAGGCGGCCGACGTCGGGGACGACGCTCTCGACGGCGCGCTCCACGAACGACACGTACGAGGCGAAGGCCAGGGCGAAGGACACCAGCAGCGAGGCCATGGCCCAGGTGCCGGTGGGGCGGTGGCCGCCTCGTCCTCGTACCCAGTAGACGGCGGCGAGGAGCAGCACGATGGCCACCCCCGCGAACAGGAGGTCGATCATGCGTGCCGACGGCCCTTCTTGGTCGTCCTGGTCGGTCTGGCGAACAGGGCTTCCCAGCGCTCGGCGCCCTTCTCGGGCTCACTCGGCGGGAGTTCGCGTCCTCGGTAGATGTGCTGTCGGATGACCGTGGCCATGATCTCGGCCTCGCGCTCGTCGTCCGTGGAGTAGCTGGTGCGTCCGTTCATCCGCTGGACGAGGGTGGGGTTGAAGCCGATGGCGTGGAAGGCGTCGGCGTCCAGTTCCAGGCTGCCGGGGTGGTCACAGATGATGTGGCTGACCTCGTGCGCGAGTATGTGGTTCTGGTGCAGGGCCGAGGTTCCCTCCTCGTAGAAGAGGAGGTCGGCGTCAGGTGTCTCCAGGCGGATTCCGCAAGGGGCGTCGATCGCGCCCAGCGTGTTCAGGGGCCTGAGGATGATCGGGCGGCCGCGCTTGTCCGCCACGGCGTCACAGAGGTCCCGGGTGTTGAAGCGGTGGGGAAGGCGCAGCGCGTCCACGCGCCGTTCGCACTCGCGGCGTATCCGATCGAGGTCCATGTCCGGTCCTGACGTTGCTCGGGTCAGGCCCGCTGGAGCGTGCCCCGTACGGCCGGAGTGCGATCCGGAATCCCCGGCGCCGAATCGCTCGAAAGCTTAGGCGAATGCCAGGGTCACTTGAAGAGGATCTCGGCCCTGTTGGCCGAATGGCCGGAAACCGAGTGCTTCTGCCGATCCTTGACCGCCGTGAGTGCGTGAGTGCCGTGGCCGGCGGTCTTCGGGGGCGTCGAGGGTCGTCGCCAGCGGCCTTCGAAGCCGCCGAGTGCCGTTGCCTGCACCGCAGGGGCCCGTACGGTGCCGTGGCCGGCGGTCTTCGGGCGCGTCGAGGGTCGTCGTCGACGAGTGCCGTCAGTCGTCCAGGTTGAGGGTGTTCGCCGCGGTTTCGCCCGGCAGGCCCTCCAGGATCCGGGCCTGTTCGATCACCGCCGACACCATCTGGAGGGTCTCCGTGCTCAGGCCGTTGGCGCGCAGGGCGACCGTGCGGACGTTCTGGTCGCGCATGGCGGCCAGGACAGCGATCTCCGCCCGGGTGCGGTGGGCGGCCTCCTCGTCGACGAAGTAGCCGGCGGGGACGCCGAAGAAGTCGGCGAGAGCCTTGATGGTGTGCATCGTGGGGTTCTTCTTGGCTCCGGTGCGCAACTGCTGGATCGCGCTCGCGGTGAGGCCCTTGCCCTGGCCTCCCGAAGCCTCCCGGATGCCCTCGGCGACCTCGGCGTATGTGTAGGGCCCGCGATTCTGCGGGTGGACCTGTTGGAACAAGTAGTCCAGCAACTGCGCGAAGCTGCGCGGCTCGTCGTCTGTCACAACCGGCACGTCCTTGTCCCCTGATCGACGCCATGTCCACTCTGGTGCGTGCGGAGCGGCAGACGCGATGGCTTCCGGCCCACTGTAGTTGACGATCGCCCACAACCACGGTGTACGTTCTGCGGGGAGTCGCTCACACCAGAGTGTTCCCCACAGCGGGTGGCCGGGTTCCACGGGGGTGGACCCGGCCACTTCCATGTGCGGCATCCCGCTTCTTCCATGTGCGGCATCCCGCTTCGTCACGGTCTCCCGTCCCGCTTCGTCCGGCACCGGTCCCTCCCCACGTGGGGACCGGTGCCGGACGGCGCGGGGGTGTCGATCCGTGTCAAGGGACGTGGATCGAGGACCGTCATGAGGGCTCGCGGAGGTGGGCGGCGGCGCGGCGGTGTCATCGCCGGGCTGGCCGGAAACGTACGGAGTCGTGGGTCGGTTCTGCGGGTACACGCCGGGGACCCGTGGGTGCGCTGCCCTGGCGGTACGCGGCTGCGCTGATCCTGCCAGCCCCGGGGTCACGGCGAGGAGGGCCTGGGTATCCGGCCATGACTTCGTCGCAGGTCAGCCATATAAAGTGAGTTTTCCGGTCCGGATATCCAGGTGGCGGGGGGAGCTGAGGGGGGATGCCTTGAGTCACGACTCAGGGGCACGCACGGCCTTCGCGGAGCGTCTCGCACTGCTGTACAAGGAAGCGGGCAACCCACCTCTCAAGAGCGTTTCCGAGTCGGTTGTCCGACTGCAGCGGGTGGACGAGCGCGGCCGGCCCGTACGGGTCTCCGCCCAGCGGATCAGCGACTGGCGGCGGGCCAGGAACGTACCGGCGCAGTTCGCCGCGCTCGCCGCCGTACTGCAGGTCCTGATCCCCGAGGCCCGGCGCGCGCGGCCCACTCCGGTGTCCAGAGGGCTGTACGACATGGCCCAGTGGCAGCGGCTGTGGGAGCGGGCCCTGGCCGACCCCGTCGGGGAGCGCGGGGCGGCTTCCGCTTCCTCCCCGTCGGAGACGGCCTCCGCCGCCGTCGCGGAGGAGCACGGTCCGAGCGAGGGCCCGCCCTTCCCCGGTGGCGTCTGCCCCTACCGGGGGCTGGCCTCGTACCGGCAGCAGGACGCCCGCTGGTTCTTCGGGCGGGAGCGGAGCACCGGCGCGCTCGTCGCTCAGTTGCGCGCGGCGGAGCGGACGGGTGGGCTCGTCATGCTCGTCGGCGCCTCGGGCGCGGGCAAGTCCTCCCTCCTCAACGCCGGGCTCGTGCCCGCGATCCGTGGCGGCGCCCTGGACGGTGCCGAGGGAGACGCCGATGAGGGGCAGGCGAGCGGGGGTCGCCCCAAGCGCCGGAGGACGGGTGAGGTGCTCCAGTTCGTGCCGGGTGCCGATCCGCTCGGTGAGCTGACCCGCTGTGTACCGGAGCTGGGGCGGGTCGTGTCCGGCGCGTACGAGCCCGGCACGCCGATGTTCGCCGACGCCGTACGGGAGGCGGTCACTGACTGGGCGCTGCGGAGCGACCGGGGTGGACGGAGCGAGCAGAGCGGACCTGGCGCACACAACGGACCGGACCCGCACAACGGACCGGGCGCGCACAACGGACGGAGCGAACAGAGCGGGGCGGGTGGAGAAGTCACGCCCCCCGGCTCCCCCGCCCGCCCCGTCCTGATCGTCGACCAGTTCGAGGAAACCTTCACGCTCTCCTCCGACGAAGCGGGCCGGCGTACGTTCGTCCAGTTGCTCGACGCCGTGTGCACGCCCGGCGGTGCGGGTGAACCGGCGCCCGTGCTGGTCGTCCTGGGTGTCCGGGCCGATTTCTACGAGCAGTGCCTCGCCCACCCGGAGCTGGCGGACGCGTTGCAGCACCGGCACATGGTGCTCGGGCCGCTGACCACGGCGGAGCTGCGGGAGGCGGTGACGGGGCCGGCCAAGGCCGTGGGGCTGGAGCTGGAGCCGGGGCTCGCGGAGCTGATCGTGCGGGAGGTGAGCGCGGACGGTCCGCGCGGCGCGCACGACGCGGGGGCGCTGCCGCTGCTGTCGCACGCGCTGCTCGTCACCTGGCAGCGGCGCAAGGCGGGACGGCTGACGGTGGCCGGTTACCGCGCCGCCGGCGGCATCCAGGGCGCGGTGGCGGCCACCGCCGAGCGCGCCTGGTCGGGCCTGGATCCGGCGGCCCGTACGGCGGCCCGGCTGCTCCTCCTGCGGCTGGTGCGGCTGGGCGAGGACACCCACGCCACCCGACGTCGCGGCACCCGGCGGCAGTTGGCGCACGAGTCGACCGACCCCCGCAAGACGGAGGAGTCGCTGGAGGCGCTGGTGCGGGCCCGGCTGGTGACGCTCGACGCGGACACCGTGGAGATCACCCACGAGGCGCTGCTGCACGCCTGGCCCCGCCTGCGTGGCTGGATCGACGAGGGCCGCGGCGACCATCTGCTGCGCCAGCGGCTGGAGGAGGACGGCCGGGCCTGGGAGGACTCCGAGCGCGACGCGTCCCTGCTCTACCGGGGCTCGCGTCTCGAGCAGGCCCGTACCTGGGCGCGGTCCGCCGGGGACACCCTGCTGACCCGGAGCGCTGTGGAGTTCCTGGCCGCCTCGGTCCGCCTGCGCAGGCGGACCGTGTGGATCGCCCGGAGCGCGGTGTCGGCACTGGTCGTCCTCGCGCTCGTGGCCGTGGGCTCGGCCGTGGTGGCGTGGCAGCAGCGCAACGACGCGGTGTTCGAGCAGGTGGTAGCCGAGGCCGATCGCGTCCAGTACACGGATCCGTCGCTCTCCGCCCAGCTCGACCTGGTGGCACACGGTCTGCGGCCCGACGACGAGGGCACCCACAACCGCCTCGTCTCGATCGTCAACGCCCCGCTGGCCACCCCGCTCCTCGGCCACGACGGTGCCGTCTACCTGACCTCCTTCAGCCCGAACGGCCGGACGCTGGCCACCGCCGGCTACGACCGGACCGTACGGCTGTGGGACGTGGCGGACCCGTCCCACCCCAAGGCCCTGGGCAAGCCCCTCACCGGTCACACCGGTTGGGTGAGCAGCGCGGTCTTCGGCCCGGACGGTCGCACCCTCGCCAGCGCGGGCGACGACGGCACGATCCGGCTGTGGGACGTACGGGACGTGCGCGCCCCGCGTGCGCTCGGCGAGCCGCTGACCGGGCACGACGGCACGATCTTCCTGCTCGCCTTCAGTCCGGACGGCAGGACGCTGGCGTCCGTGAGCGAGGACCGGACGGTACGGCTGTGGGACGTGAGCGACCCCGCGCGCCCGACCGCGCTCGGCGAGCCGCTGACCGGGCACTCCGCTCCCGTGCGGTCCGTGGCGTTCAGCCCGGACGGGAAGACGCTGGCGACGGGGGGCGACGACGACGTCATCAGGCTGTGGGACATGGCCGACCGGCGGCATCCGGTGCGGATCGGCCGGGTGTTGGCGGGGCACACGGCCACGGTGCACTCGCTGGCGTTCAGCCCGGACGGGAGGACTCTGGCCAGCGGCAGCTCGGACAACACGGTGCGGCTGTGGGACGTGGCCGCACCGAGGCGGGCGAGCGCGCTGGGGTCCCCGCTCACCGGACACACCGGCCCCATCTGGTCCGTGGCCTTCAGTCCCGAGGGGGGTCTGCTCGCCGCCGCCAGCGCGGACAGTACGGCGAGTCTGTGGAATGTCGAGGACCCGGCGTTCCCGTCCAAGGTCGGCGAGCCGCTCGCCGGGGCCAGCGGGGAGATGTTCGCCCTGGGGTTCGGTCCCGACGGCCGGACGCTCGCCACCGGGAGCGGTGACGGCAAGGTCCGGCTGTGGTCGATACCGACGTCGGACATGGTCGGCCGGAACGGTGCGTTCCGGCCGGACGGGCGGGTGCTCGCCACGGCCGGGCGCGACGGCCGGGTCCGGCTGTGGGACGTGGGGAAGCCCGGCCGGCCCGTTCCCCTTGGTGAACCGTTCCTGTCCTCGGACCACGGCAATCGCGCCCTGGCCTTCTCCCCCGACGGCCGCACCCTCGCGATCGTGGCCAGCAACCGGGCGCTGCACCTGTGGAACGTCGGCGATCCCGCTCGCCCCGTCCCGTACGGCTCGCCCGTCGAGCTGCGGACCCGGTACACCGACGCGCTGGCCTACAGCCCGGACGGGCGCACGCTCGCCACCGTCTACGACGACCACACCGTCCAGTTGTGGAACGTCGGCGACCCGGCCCACGCCGTTCCGTTGGCCAAGCGGCTCACCGGTCACACGGGGTACATCCTCGCCCTCGCCTTCAGCCCGGACGGCCGCACGCTCGCCAGTGGCAGCGCGGACGGCACCATCCGGCTGTGGGACGTGACCACCCCGGGCCGCGCCACCCGCCTCGGCGAACCCCTGCTCGACCACTCCGGGTCCGTCAGCGACCTCGCCTTCAGCCCGGACGGCCGCACGCTCGCCAGTGGCGGCGACGACGACACGGTCCGGCTCTGGAACGTCGCCGACCCCGCGCGCGCGACCCGGATCGGCGCGTCCCTCACCGGCCACACCGAGGCCATCGTCTCGCTGTCCTACAGTCCCGACGGCCGGACCCTGGCCAGCGGCGGCGACGACAGCACCGTCCGCCTGTGGGACGTCGCCGACCCGGCCGAGGCCTCCCCCATCGGCCAGTCGATGAGCCCCACCGCCAAGACCGGCAACTTCCTGGCGTTCAGCCCCCGGGACCACATACTCGGGGTGTCCAGCGGCGCCGACACCGTACGACTGTGGGACCTGGACGTCGACGACGCCGTACGGCACATCTGCGCGACCACGCGCGGGGTGCTCACGCGGGAGAAGTGGGACGAGTACCTGTCGCGGCTGGACTACGAGCCACCTTGCGCGGGTGCCTGACGGACGTTCGGGCGGCGTGAGCGGCCGGGCGACGGGGCCTGACGAACGGGTGCGTGACGCCCGCAGTCACCTAACAAACGTTTGGACAATGCCTCGCGATCGAGTGATCCCGATCACAACTTGTCAACGCACTCGACCAGTCGGCTCCCGTCCGGCGACCAGCCTTGTTAGCCTTGGCCATAGCCCGGTCGCTGGTGCATCCCCCGTCGCCAGCGACCGGGCCCTTTCATGCCCCGCGCCGACGTCCACGCCCACCGGGCCCGCACCGTCCCTGATGGCCCGCCGGCTCACGAGGGCCGTGCCCCGCCGTCAGCCGTTCCAGGCCTCGTCGTACGGATCCTGGGGTGCCTTGACCGGCTTCGTGGTGGTGACGTGGAGGTAGGGCACGGCGGTGCCGTTGAGCGGGTCCTCGGCCCGCTTGGGGGTGTAGGCGCCGGTCACCTCGATCCAGGTGTCGGGCTGGAGGACGGGCGGGAGGTCGCCGGTGAGGGCGATCTTGACGGGCTGGGCGTCGGCGGCGCAGCAGTTGAGGGCCATACGGACGAGATACGGGGCGCCGGAGCCGTCGAGGGCGAGGAAGCCGGTGACCTTGAGTTCGCGGCCGGCGAGGGCGCGGCCCTCGTCGTAGACCGCGCGGCCGGCGTAGTCGGCGACGCTCAGCCGGAGGGTGCCGTGGGCGGGGAGCGTGGGGTAGCCCCAGGGCTGCTCCTGGAGGGCCGTGCCGGTGCGCATCGCGGTGTAGGAGCCGGCGGCGGGCGGGGCGACCAGGACGAGGGCGAGGAGGGGCAGGACGAGGAGCCAGGCGACCCGGGGTTCGTGGTGGGGGTGGTCGCCGTCGGCGTGGGGTCCGCCCCTCTCGGCCTCGGCGCCCTCCCGCCGGGGTGCCGGCCGGCGTTCGTACCGGAGCGTGGCGATCGCGGCGGCCACGAGGACGATGCCCGCGCCGATCAGGAGGGGGCGCAGGCCGGCCTTGACGTAACGGAGGTAGAGGTCGGTGAAGCCCGCGTGCAGGAGGGCGCCGCCGGTGAGGAGGAGGACGACGGCCTGAGCCTGGCGGTTCACAGGAACACCGCCCCGACCAGGGCCGACACCAGGATCGCGAGGGCGAAGGTGGCGGGGGCGAAGCGGAGCGCGAAGGCGCGGCCGAAGGTGGCGGTCTGCATGGCGAAGAGTTTCAGGTCGATCATCGGGCCGACGACCAGGAAGGCCAGCCGGGAGGTCAGGGAGAACTGCGTCAGCGAGGCCGCCACGAACGCGTCCGCCTCCGAGCAGATCGACAGCAGTACGGCCAGGACGGCGAGGGCGAGGATCGCGACGACCGGGTTGTCGGCGGCCGCGTTCAGCCAGCTCGCCGGGACGACCGCCTTCAGCGTGGCCGCCGCCATCGCGCCGACGACCAGGAACCCGCCCGCGTGCATCACGTCGTGCCGTACGGAGCCCCAGAACGCCGCGCCCTTGCCCTGCCCCTCGTAGGACGGCCGCTCCGGTGGGCGCATCCACTCGCCGCGGCCCAGCCGTTGCCACAGCCAGCCCATCGCGCACGCGACCAGCAGGCTGGCCACGAACCGCGCAAGCACCATCTCGGGATCGCCCGGGAAGGCCACGGCGGTCGCCGTCAACACGATCGGGTTGATCGCGGGAGCGGAGAGGAGGAAGGCGAGCGCGGCGGCGGGCGTCACGCCCCGGCGCACGAGGGCGCCCGCCACCGGCACCGAGGCGCACTCGCACCCCGGCAGCACCACACCGGCCATCCCCGCCGCCGGCACCGCCAGCGCGGGCCGCTTCGGCAGCGCGCGGGCGAAGAACGACGCCGGCACGAACACCGCGATGGCCGCCGACAGCAGCACGCCGACGACCAGGAAGGGCAGGGCCTGGACGACCACCGCCACGAACACCGTCATCCAACTCTGGGTCACCGGCGCGGACAGCAGGCCCCGGAGAGTGTCCTGCGCGACCACCGCCAGGACCAGCAGCATGGTCAGCAGGAGGGGCGGGTTGAGGTGCCGACCGTGGGGCTCGGCTTCCTTGGATGTGGCCACGGGGGACGGTACCTCCGTACGGGTACGGCAGTCGTGCGGGGGCCGGTTCGTCACCGGACTCCCCTTCTCATACGGGGACGAAGGGGCGGCTGCTCAGCCGCGGAGCCCTCTCCCTCGACCTCTTTTCATAATGGGATCCATTTTCATGTAGCGTGTCGACCCCGATCCGAGGAGGACCCCATGGCCGTTCCCAAGCGGAAGATGTCCCGCAGCAACACCCGTCACCGCCGCGCCCAGTGGAAGGCGAGCACGCCCCCGCTCGTGCCGTTCACGGTCGACGGCACCACCCACCTCGTACCGCAGCGCCTGCTGAAGGCGTACGAGCGCGGACTGCTCCACCCCGAGGGCTGAGGCCGTGGCCATGGTCCGGGACCGGCTGCCCGTCACCGTGCTCTCCGGGTTCCTCGGCGCGGGCAAGACCACCCTGCTCAACCATGTCCTCGCCAACCGCGAGGGGCTGCGCGTGGCGGTCATCGTCAACGACATGAGCGAGGTCAACATCGACGCCGCCCTCGTGCGCGGCGGCGAGGCGGCGCTGTCCCGCACGGAGGAGCGGCTGGTCGAGATGACCAACGGGTGCATCTGCTGCACCCTGCGCGACGACCTGCTGGAGGAGGTGGACCGGCTGGCGCGGGAGGGCCGTTTCGACTATCTGCTCATCGAGAGTTCGGGGATCTCCGAACCCATGCCGGTCGCGGCCACCTTCGCCTTCGCGCGCGACGACGGGGCCACCCTCGACGACCTCGCCCGGCTCGACACCATGGTCACGGTCGTGGACGCGGCGAACTTCCTGCCGGAGCTGGCGGACGGCGACGAACTGGTGGCACGGGGGCTCGACCAGTACGAGGACGACGAGCGCACCGTCAGCGATCTCCTGATGGACCAGGTGGAGTTCGCCGACGTGATCGTGCTGAACAAACTGGACCTCGTCGACGCGGCGACCGCCGAGCGGCTGGCGGCGACGCTGGCGCGGCTCAACCCGGCCGCGCGGATCGTGCCGGTCAGTCATGGCCGGGTGCGGGTCGCCGAGGTGCTCGGCACCGGGGCGTTCGACCTCGAACGGGCCCAGCAGGCGCCGGGGTGGGTGCGCGAGCTGAACGGGGACCATGTGCCGGAGACCGAGGAGTACGGCATCTCCTCGACCGTCTTCCGGTCCGAACTCCCTTTCCACCCCGGGCGTTTGTGGACCTTCGTGACCGAGGCCCTCGACAGCGGTTCCTTCGGGGCCGTTCTGCGCTCCAAGGGGTTCTTCACTCTCGCCAGCCGGCCGGGGGTCGTCGGGCTGTGGTCCCAGGCCGGGTCCGTGGCCCGCTTCGAGCCGTCCGCCGCGTACGACGACGAGGCGCCCTACGCACAGGAGTTGGTCTTCATCGGCACGGGCCTGCGGGCGGAGGCGTTGCGCTCGGCGCTCGCGGAGTGCCTGGTGAGGGAAGGCGAGGCGCTGCCCCGGTCGGCCTTCGCCGATCCGTTCCCCGCGTGGGAGACGTACGGGATCGATGACAGCTGTGAGCACGAGCATCAGGTGTCGGGGTAGGGGTCGGGGCGGGGGTGACTGCCGGGTCGTGAGTCGTCCGCGGGTGATTCGTGGTTGCTCGCGCAAGTCCCCGCGCCCCTGACAAGCAGGGACTGCGCCCCCTGCTTGTCTCACGACCGCACGACGCTACGCCCCCGTTCTCGCCCGCCGCCCCAACAGCTCCGCCAACCCCCTGCGGGTGGCCGCCAGCACCACGCGGTCCTCGGGGCGCAGCACGTACGTGGGCGGAAGGTCCCAGACCAGGCCCGAACCCGGCGGTGGCGCCGCCGTCCGCTCGCCGGCGTCCTCTCCGGACGCGCCCGTGTCGAGGGCCAGCACCCGCCACGAGCCCGCCTGGAAGGTTTCGGCGACGGTCCGGCCCTCCAACCGGGGGTGGCCGCGGACCTCGACGGCGGCGAAGAGGAGGACGCGGCGTTCGACGGGGATCGCGCCCAGGATCTGGCGGCCCATCATCGCTCCCGCGAAGGCGGGGGCGGCGAGGTGGGTGACGCTGCGGCTGCGGGTGAGGGCGCCGGGGTGGGCGGCACGGAGGGTGCGGTACACGGCGGTGGCGAAGTCGTCGTCGTAGAGGCGCAGCACGACACGCAGGTCGGGGCGTACGGAACGCGCGTACAGCCCCGCTTCGAGGTTCGTCGTGTCGGAGCTGGTGACGGCGAGGAGGGCGTGGGCACGGTGGATCTTCGCGGCCTCCAGGACACCCTCCTGCGTCACGTCGCCCAGCACGACCGGTACCCGCAACCGACGGGCCTCCGCGAGCCCCCGCGCCTCCGGGTCGGCCTCGACGCACACCACCGGGATGTGGAGTTCCCGCAGACGGGCGAGGACACGGGTGCCGATCTTGCCGAGACCGAGGAGGACGACGTGCCCGGAGAGCCCGCGCGGCGGCTTGCGCAGGGCGGTGCCGCTGCGGAAGGTGCCCAGCGCCTCCAGCACGGCGGCCAGGAGCACGGGCAGGAGGAGTAAGCCCATCAGACCCGAGAGAAGTTGGAGGATCTGACGCGAGTCGCTCTGGTCGGTCGCCGGGTCGTTGATCGCGAAGAGGTCCAGGAGGGTCGCGTACGTCGCCTGCAGCGGAGGCTCCCCGGTGATCACCATCTGGGCGACGGCCAGGGCGAACACACATCCGACCAGCCCCGCGAGGGACCATCGCAGCCGCCGTGAGAACAGCGACCCGAAGGCCCCGAACGCTCCGAACGCTCCGAGCGATCCGCCACCCGCCCGGCCGGGCGGCAGCGCGGGTCCCGCGTAGCGGACGGTGTCGAGCACGACGGCCCCGCGCCCGGTGGCGGCGGCCACGGCCCGCTCGTCGGGCAGGAGTTGGGGTCCGCGCTCCCCGCTGCCCTCGGAACCGTCGGCTCCGGCCGGGTCGTTGGTGGTGGCCGAGAGGAGCGCGAGCGTGCTCAGGCCTCCCGGGCTCTGACCGCCACGTCCCGGAGGGCGTTCCACGGCCCGCAGCATCAGCCCGTCCGTCTGCACGACCTTGCTGGTCCCGGCGACGGCGGTCGCGGCCAGCGCGGGCGCGGCGGTGTCGGCGTCGGAGAGGACGGTCGTCGAGGCGCCGAAGCCGTCGATCCCACCGTCGGCACCGTCCCCCGTGGCCAGCGCCGAGGCCTGGTCGAGGAGTTCCTCGATGTGCTGCCCCAACCGGCGGTTGTAGAGCCGCAGGACCAGCCGGAGACGGGGGTTGAGCCGCCGAGCGGTCAGGGCGGCGCGGATGTTGGTCTCGTCGTCGTCATAGACGAGCGCCAGCGCCGCGGCCCGCTCCACTCCGGCCTCGGCGAGCACCGCCTCGGTGGCCTCGCCGGCCTCCAGGACACGCTCACCGTTCCGGTCGTTCGGTTCCGGGGTCCGGTCGCCGGTCGCCGGATCGGCGTTGCCCGCGGCCCGGTTGACCACGGCCGTGACCCGGTCGAAGAGCGCGGCGGCGCCTCGGGCGCGTCCCACCACCGGTCGTGGCTCGACCCGTGCGGTGGGCGGAACGACGAGCGTCACCTGCTCCCGGTACACGGTGCGCAGTTCGGCGGCGAGCCGGTGCGCCAGTCCGTCGTCCCCGCAGACGACCATGTGCGCGCCGGAGTCGGCGGGCTGTCCGCTCCGGCCTCTCGGACCGGGCTGCCGGCCCACGCCGAACGGACCGGCCGGCGCGCCGGGGCCGGACGGCGTGTCACGACCGGCCGGACTGCCGGGGCCGGTACGGCTGTTCTGCTGAGAAGGGGTCACCACGAGGCAGAAGACTGCCGTATCGACAGGACCGGTTCCTTGGTGATCCAGATCACAGTCGGCGGTGTGAGTGCGACGACGGGTGGAAATCCGTACTCAAGAGGGACGGGGTGACGACGGTGTCCGGATGCGAGGATGGGGCGCCATGACCGCAGGGTGGGGTTCGCGCGCGGTGCGCGCCGCGATGTTCGCGGCCGTCTGCGTGCTGCTCGCCGCCCTGGGACACGTGATGATGTCCGGCAGTCAGGTCCCCTGGTGGGCGATGGCCACCGGGGCCGTCGCGACCGGCGCGGTCGGCTGGTGCCTCGCCGGACGTGAGCGCGGACTGCCGCTGATCACCTCCGTCGTGGTCGCCGCCCAGACCGCCCTCCACTGGGGCTTCGAACTGGCGCCGTCGCCGGGCGGGACGGTCCCGCCGAGCCGTACGGGTCCCATGGGTTCCGGCCATATGACGCACGCGGTCCACCCTGGTGCGGCCGGTCACATGGACCATGTGGACCACGTGAGCCACTTGGACCACACCGGGTCCCTCCTGGACGCCTTGGACCGCACCGGGCCCCTCCTGGACGGTCCGTACGCGTCCTCGTCATCGCTGCTGTCGGGGCTCGTGTCCCTGTACGCGTCCTCGTCCGGGATGTTCGCCGCGCATCTGCTGGCTGCGCTGCTGTGCGGTCTGTGGCTGGCGTACGGCGAACGCGCGGTCTTCCGGATGCTGCGGGCCGTGGCCGGGTGGCTGGCCGCACCACTGCGACTGTCGCTCGCGCTGCCGGCCACGCCGGAACGGCCGCGACCCCGGGTGCGTCGCGGCCGTACGGGCCGCTCGCCCCGACGGCTCCTTCTCGTCCATGCGATCACCTCTCGGGGTCCGCCCGCCGGGACCGCTGTCGTCTGACGACAGCCGGTGACCCGGGGCCGCCGCCATGGCACACGCTCCGGGCTTCGGTCGTACGCCGTCCTCTCGCGGAACGCGGAAGCGAACGCGGAACGGAACGCGGAACGTACGGCCGGTTTCCTCTTTCCCTACCGGACCCACCGGACACGGACGAAGGGGCGCACCCCCGCACCCCCGCACGCGCGCACGTGTGCACGTGCGGACGCCCGCACGCTCGTACGCCCGCAGGGCCACACGCCTTTGAGGCGATGCGCCCACAGGGCGCTCGCGTGCTGTTGTGGGCGCCCTTTCGGCCTGCGCCTATGGCCTGCCCTTCAGCTTGGCCCTGCCCGTGTCGGTGGTTCGGATCCCGGATGACCCGAGAAGGACACCAGGTGATCACCCTTACTCCCCCCGACGAGTCCATAACCGCCTGGGCGCTCGCCGCCCGAGGTGGGGACCCGGAGGCCGTCGAACGGTTCGTCGGCGCACTGCACCGTGACGTCCAGCGGTTCGTCGCCCACCTCTGCGCGGACCCCCAGGCCGTGGACGACCTCGCCCAGGACACGTTTCTGCGGGCGCTCGGCAGCCTGCACCGGTTCGAGGGGCGCTGCTCGGCCCGTACGTGGCTGCTGTCCATCGCTCGGCGGGCGGTGACCGACAGCTTTCGGTACGCGGCGGTCCGGCCCCGGCTGTCCGACGTGCCGGACTGGCGGCTGGCCGTGGAGCGTGCCCAGCCGCGTGGGCTGCCGGGGCTCGACGACGGGGTGGCACTGGCGGATCTGCTGGGGGCGCTGCCCGAGGAACGGCGTGAGGCGTTTGTGCTGACGCAGTTGGTGGGGCTGTCGTACGAGGACGCGGCGGAGGTGTCCGGGTGTGCGGTGGGGACGATCCGGTCCCGGGTGGCTCGGGCCAGGGCGGCGTTGGTGGGGTTGTTGGCGGCGGCTGAGGGGTGCCGGGAGGGGCAGGGGGCGGAGGTTCTGGTCGCCGCCTGACTCGGGGGCGCGTCGTCGTGCCGGGGGTGCCGGGATGTTTTTCGCCCCCGCCGCCCCTACCCGTCCCAATCCCCAGGGGCTGCCGCCCCTTCTACCCCCAGGAGGCAGGATGGGTTGGTCGGTTGGGTGCGGGTGGGTGGGGGCTGGTCGCGCAGGGCTTGTCGCGCAGTTCCCCGCGCCCCCAAAGGCAAAGAGCACGGGGCGCAGCCCCCGCCCTTTCAGGGGCGCGGGGAACCGGGCGAGCAACCACACACCACCCGCACCCACCGACGCACCCGCACCCCGAGCTCTCACGCGCCCGGCGAAGCCCCCACGTGGCGCTGGGCGAAGTCGAGTTCCAGGCGGACCTGTTTGATGCGTTCGTCGACGACGAGGGAGCCGTGGCCGGCGTCGTAGCGGTAGACCTCGTGGACGGCGCCCCGGTCGGTGAGTCGGGCGACGTAGTTGTCGATCTGCCGGATGGGGCAGCGGGGGTCGTTGACACCGGCGGAGATGTAGACCGGGGCCTTCACGGCGTCGACGTACGTCAGGGGCGACGAGGCCTCGAAGCGCTCGGGGACCTCCTCCGGTGTGCCGCCCAGCAGCGTGCGGTCCATCGCCTTCAGCGCCTCCATCTCGTCGTGGTAGGCGGTGACATAGTCCGCGACGGGGACCGCGGCGATACCGAGCGCCCAGGCGTCCGGCTCTGTGCCGAGGCCGAGCAGGGTGAGGTAGCCGCCCCAGGAGCCGCCCGTGAGAATGAGACGGCCGGGGTCGGCGAAGCCCGAACTCACGGCCCACTCACGGACCGCCGCGATGTCCTCCAGCTCGATCAGACCGACCCGGTGCTTGAGTGCGTCGGTCCAGGCGCGGCCGTACCCCGTGGAACCCCGGTAGTTGATGCGGATCACGGCGTACCCGTGGTCCAGCCAGGCAGCCGGTCCGGCGGCGAAGGCGTCGCTGTCGTGCCAGGTCGGGCCGCCGTGGATGTCGAAGACGGTCGGGTACGGGCCCGTGACACCGGCCGGGCGCTGCACGAGGGCGTGGACACGGCCGCCGGGGCTGTCCACCCACACGTCCTCCACCGGCACGGAGCCGGGCGACCTCATACCCGGCGGGTCCAGCACGATCTCGCCCGTCGTGGAGCGGACGACCGGCGGTTCGGCGGCCGAGGACCACAGGTACTCGACACTGCCGTCAGGGCGGGGCGTGGCTCCGGAGACCGTCCCCCTCGGGGTGTCCACGCGCTCCAGCCCGCGGTCCGCCAGGTCGTAGCGGAACAGCTCGCTGCGGGCCTCGAAGCTGTGGGCGACGAGCAGGGCGGTGCCGTCCGGGTACCACTCGGCGCTCAGGTCGCCCTCCAGCCGGTCGGAGAGTCCAAGGTCGGTCTCCTCGCCGGAGAGCACGTCCCAGACGAGCGGCTCCCAACGCCCGCCCCGCTGGTGGACGACGAGCAGCCGGGTGTCGCCGTCCACGGGGGCGAAACCCATCACCTCCAGCCCCAGCTCGACCGTGCCGCCCTTGGTGTCGTCGAGCTCGGCGACCGTCGTGCCGTCCGGCCGGACCACGCGCAGCGCCGAGTGCATCGCGTCCCCGTGCTCCGTGTGCTCGATGGCGATCAGCGAGCCGTCGTGCGAGAGGTCGCCCACGCCGGCCGACTCCCGGTGCCGGTAGATCTCGACGGGGGCCTCGCCCTGCCGGGCCACATGGATCGTGGAGCCGTCCTCGTCCGTGGAGCGGCCGACGATCGCCGTGCGGCCGTCGCGGCCGATGGCCAGGCCCGCCGGGTACGACGGCTCCAGCCCCGGTGTCGCCTCCTCGTCCGGGCCGCCGTGGAACGGCTGGCGGCGCCAGATGCCGAACTCGTCGCCGTCCTTGTCGTCGAACCACCAGATCCACGCGCCGTCCGGCGAGAGCACTCCGTCCGTCGTGCCGTTGGCCCGGTCCGTGACCTGGCGTTGCTCGCCGGTCACGCGGTCCCACGCGTACAGCTCGTACGTGCCCGTGGCGTTGGAGACGAACAGCGAGCGGTGCGGTGCGTCCTCCGCCCAGTCCGGCAGGGACACCCTCGGTGCCCGGAACCTCTTCTCCCAGTCGGGCATGGACCCGCTCTGCTCCTGCGGGGTGGCCCCGTTGCGCTCAGTCATGGCCCCATACTGCCCGGCCCGCACGACAATGTGCCGCCGAGGCCCCCAGCCTGTGGATAACCACCGCCTGGCCGCGTACGGACCGTGGAGCGGCGGCGTCGACCCCGCGGCCCGGGGCCCGGCGCGGGCACCGTACGGTGGAAGGCGTGTACCGGTTTCTGCTGACGCCCCGATGGTGGGGGATCAACGTCTTCGTGCTGCTCGCCATCCCCTTCTGTGTGTTCATGGGGTCCTGGCAGCTCAGCCGGTTCGAGGACCGGATGCAGGACCATCGTGCCGCGACCGAGCGGATCGACCCGGCGGACCGGGCCCCCGCGCGACCGCTGGCCGAGCTGTTGCCGGTGGACAAGGAGACCTCGGGCGAGCAGGCCACCGTGACGGGTCGGTACGGCGAGCAACTCCTCGTGCCCGACCGTGAGGTGGACGGCCGGAACGGCTTCTACGTGCTGACGCTGCTGCGCACGGACGAGGGCAGGGCCCTGCCCGTGGTCCGGGGCTGGCTGCCCGGCACCGCCGATCCGGACCGGGCGCCGGCCCCGCCCACCGGTGAGGTCACCGTCACGGGCTCGCTGCAGGCGTCCGAGACCCCGGGGTCGAACGGCGTGCCCGTCCAGGGCGGGCTCCCGGCCGGGCAGACCTCGGCGATCAGTGCGGCGACGCTGGTGAATCTCGTGCCGGACGAGCTGTACGACGCCTGGATCACGCTCGACAAGGCCGACTCCGGGATGAAGGCCGTGCCGGCGACCGCCCCGCAGGACACCGGCCTCGACCTCAAGGCCTTCCAGAACCTCGGCTACACCGGCGAGTGGTTCGTCTTCGCCGGCTTCGTCGTCTTCATGTGGTTCCGCCTGCTCCGCCGCGAGGTCGAATTCCTTCGGGACGCGCGACTGGGCCTGGTCCCGGACGACATCCAACCGGACGACATCCAACCGGACGACATCCGACCTGCCGGAAACACCCCCGACGAGAACCACCCCCGGGAAGCCGAGCCGGCCAAGTAGGACCGAGGGTTGCGACCGCCGAGGGAGCCCCTGCCCGTACACCCCGTCCAACCTGCGGGACGCCGCGAGGGCCTGAGTACGGCGGATCGGCGCCTACAGCGAGCTCCGGCGGATCGGCGCCTGCCACGCGACCCGGCGGATCGGCGCCTGCCTCGAGCCGCAGTGCCGTCGGTCCTGCCGGGCCTTCCTGCCCAGCGGTGCGCCCCCGCCCTCCTACTGTGCGGGACAGCCCGTCAGGAGCCGGCCAGCAGTCCCGTGCGGTAGACCACGCCCGCGCAGGCGTTGCCGACGGTGGTGGTGAAGGTGGCCGTGCCGCCCTCGGCGGTGTAGGAGACGAGGACGCTGCCGTCGGCGACGCCACCGTCCTCGGTGACGAGCTGGGGGGAGACGGAGCCGGCGCCGTCGGTGGTGGTGCCGGTGGTCTCCTCCGCCGTGGGCGTCGGGGTCGGTGACGGGTCCGTGCCGCCGGTGCCGCCGTCGGTCGTACCGCCGCTGGTGGTGGGGCACGGCTCCGACGGCACCCAGGCGAACTGCACCTCGTAGGCGGCCCCCGGCGCCAGCACGAGCTGGGTGGGGGACAGCGACGGGTCGGGCAGCCCGGCCGCCACGTCACCGGTGACATGGTTCGTGACGGCGATCTTCGCCCCGTCGGCGGCACCCTGCGCGGCGGTGCTCACCCCGCCCGCGCCGCTGACCGTGCAGCTTGTGCCGGAGATGTTGGAGACGCGGAACGAACCGTAGACGGCACCGCTGGAGTCCGGTGCGCCCACGTTGGCACCGCCGCCGAGCTGCGCCGCCGTGCACAGGGGCGAGGCCGCGGTCGTCGGCGTCGGGTCCGCGCCGGTCGTGGAGCCGTTGCTCTCGCCCTTGCCCTTGTCGCCCTTGTCCTTGTCGGTGCCCTTGTCCGACTCCTGGGAGCCGCCGGAGGAGCCGCCCGACGTACCGCCTCCGCCGGTCTGGCCCTTGGACTGGCCCTCGGTCCCCTGCGTGTGCGAGCCGTTGCCCATGGGGGAGGTGTTGACGTCCGAGCCGGTGGAGTTGGAGACGTGGACGAGGGCCGGGATCGCCGTGCCGATGAAGAGCGCGGCGGCCGCCAGACCGACCACGGCCTGCCTCTTGCGCGCCCGGCGGGCCGGTACGGCCCGCCGCAGATGGTCCAGCGTGCCGTCCCGGGGCTCGATCTCCGCCACCGCCTGGTGCAGCAGGTTGCGCAGCACCAACTCGTCCGACTCGAACCTCGAGTCGCCGCCCGTCCCCGGTTCGGCCGAATTCAGGTCGGCCGCATCCGGGGTGTCCGAGCGTGAGTCGTTCGGGGCGCGGCCTTCGAGACCCTGGCCCTTGGAGGTGGGGCCTTGTTCTTCGGGGCCGTGATTCACAGTTCCGTTCCCAGCGTGCGATTGCGTTTCTTCGTGCTCTTCGAGCCCGCGCCCCCCGACGCGCCCGTCCCGCCCGCGCTCCTCGGCGCGTTCGTCCCCGCGCGCTGCCGCGCGTTCGTCCTCGTCCCGACGTCCCCATGAGGCACGCCTACGGGCGCTGAGCTCATCGCGCTCGTCGCGCCCGTCACTCCCGTCGCGCTCATCGGGCCCGTCACGCTCATCGCGCCCGTCATACGACTCGCGCCTGTCGGGTCCGTCGTCCTTGCCGTGCGTGCTCATGCCGGCGCCTCCATGGCGACGCGCAGTGCCGCGATGCCCCGGGAGCCGTACGCCTTGACCGATCCCAGCGATATGCCGAGCGTCTCGGCGACCTGGGCCTCGGTCATGTCGGCGAAGTAGCGCAGCACGAGAACCTCGCGCTGCCGGCGCTGCAACCCCTTCATCGCCTTGATGAGGGAGTCGCGCTCCAACTGGTCGTACGCGCCCTCCTCCGCGCTCGCCATGTCGGGCATCGGCTTCGACAGCAGCTTCAGACCGAGGATGCGGCGGCGCAGGGCGGAGCGCGAGAGGTTCACGACCGTCTGGCGCAGATAGGCGAGCGTCTTCTCCGGGTCGCGGACGCGCTTGCGCGCCGAGTGCACCCGGATGAAGGCCTCCTGCACGACGTCCTCGCAGGAGGCGGTGTCGTCGAGAAGGAGGGCCGCGAGGCCGAGGAGCGAACGGTAGTGGGCGCGATAGGTCTCGGTGAGGTGGTCGACCGTCGTACCGGAGGCCGGCACCGTGGTCGTGTCCTCCGCGCCGTCGCGCTGACTGGGTATGCGGGTCGGCCGCGCCGCGGGCATCGGCGCGATCACCGGCATGCCGCCGGCCGGACCGGGCGCGCGGGGACGGCGGGGTGGACGCAGGGGGGTGCCCCTCGTCTGTACCGCGGTGAAATCGAGAACCTCTGCCACGCCTGTTGGACCCGTATCCCCCCGTCGAGGTTGTACGCGGCAGGCATCACTTTTACGTCACACCGCACACGTGTCCGTATGGCTCGTGCGCCGGTCCGTACGGCGGACGCGCCTGTCGGCGCGCTGCGCGCAGCCGTCGGTACGACCCACCGAACACCGGACAGCGCGTCGAACGCCCTCATGCGTACCAGCTCTTCCCCTATGCCCGAGTGTGCTGCGCCCAGCCCCGCCGAAGGGCGCCTGTTAAAGACGCTCCCCGTCGACCGCGTGGTTGCGGCGGACGGGGAGAAAAATGCTCGATCGCCGGGAGGCCTGAATCAACCCGGAAATCCACGACTGCCCGGCCACGAACACTTGGTCCACCGAACCGCCGACTCGAAGAACCTACACGGCGCTACCGACAACGGCCCACAGCGGATCGACAGCCGGTGCGCATGTGCTCGGCCGCCGGTCTACACCACGGGGGCGGGAGGTGGATAGGAAAAGCAGAGGTCAGTGCACTGTGAGCCCAGGAAGAGTGCACCGACGGACAACCGGACGGGTCTGCGCGCTCGGCCGCCGTGTCAGGGGGCGGGACGCCCGCTCCGCCCGGCCTTCTCGGCCACCACCAGTTCCGCGATCTGGGCCGTGTTCAGGGCGGAGCCCTTGCGGAGGTTGTCGCCGCAGACGAAGAGTTCGAGGGCGGTGGGGTCGTCGAGGGCACGGCGTACGCGGCCGACCCACGTGGGGTCGGTGCCGACGACGTCGGCCGGCGTGGGGAACTCACCGGCGCCCGGGTCGTCGCAGAGGACGACCCCGGGGGCGGTGGCGAGGATCTCACGAGCCTTGGCGACCGTGACCTCCCCCTCGAAGCGGGCGTGGACGGTCAGCGAGTGCGCGGTGACGACCGGGACGCGTACGCAGGTCACGGCGACCGGCAGCGTCGGCAGTCCGAGGATCTTGCGGGACTCGTCCCGTACCTTCATCTCCTCCGACGACCAGCCGTCCGCCCGGAGCGACCCGGCCCAGGGCACCACGTTCAGCGCCACCGGCTCCGGGAACGGCCCGGTGTCGTCGCCCACGGCCCGCCGTACGTCACCGGGGGTGGTCCCCAGCTCCGTACCGGCGACCAGCGCGATCTGCCGCCGCAGGGTCTCCACACCGGCCCGCCCCGCGCCGCTGACCGCCTGGTACGAGGAGACCACCAGCTCGCGCAGCCCGAACTCGGCGTGCAGCGCGCCGAGCGCCACGATCATGGAGAGGGTCGTGCAGTTGGGGTTGGCGATGATCCCGCGCGGCCGGTTGCGGGCGGCGTGCGGATTGACCTCGGGGACGACGAGGGGCACCTCCGGGTCCATCCGGAAGACGCCCGAGTTGTCCACCACGACCGCGCCCTTGGCCGCGGCGATCGGCGTCCAGTGCGCCGCCACCTCGTCGGGTACGTCGAACAGGGCGACATCGACCCCGTCGAAGACCTCCTCCGACAGGGCCGCCACCTCGATCTGCTCCCCGCGCACGGCCAGCTTGCGGCCGGCCGAGCGCGGGGAGGCGATCAGACGGATCTCGCCCCAGATGTCCGCGCGGTGGGACAGGATCTGGAGCATGACCGTGCCCACGGCCCCGGTCGCGCCCACCACAGCGAGCGTCGGCCTGCCGGTGCGCCCGGCGTCGACGGCCATCAGAGCCCGCCACCTCCGTGGATACGGGCCATCAGTGACCGCCACCTCCGTGGATACGGGCCATCAGCGACCCGTACCCCCGTAGACGACGGCCTCGTCGCTGTCGGAGTCGAGCCCGAAGGCGGAGTGCACGGCGCGCACGGCCTCGGGGACGTCGTCGGCGCGGGTGACGACCGAGATACGGATCTCGGAGGTCGAGATCAGCTCGATGTTCACGCCCGCGTCGGACAGGGCCTCGAAGAAGGAGGCGGTGACACCCGGGTTGGTCTTCATTCCCGCGCCGACCAGGGAGATCTTGCCGATCTGGTCGTCGTAGCGCAGCGAGTCGTACCCGATGGCGGTCTTGTTCTTCTCCAGGGCGTCGATCGCCTTGCGGCCCTCGGTCTTGGGCAGGGTGAAGGAGATGTCCGTCAGGCCGGTCGTCACGGCGGAGACGTTCTGCACCACCATGTCGATGTTGACCTCGGCGTCCGCGATGGCACGGAAGATCGCGGCGGCCTCGCCCGGCTTGTCCGGGACGCCGACGACCGTGACCTTGGCCTCGGAGACGTCGTGGGCGACTCCGGAGATGATGGCGTGCTCCACCTTGTGGTCCCCTTGCGACTCTGGCTTCTCGTTGCTGACCCAGGTGCCCGGCAGTCCGGAGAAGGACGAGCGGACGTGGATCGGGATGTTGTAGCGGCGGGCGTACTCGACACAGCGGTGGAGCAGCACCTTCGAACCGGACGACGCCAGTTCGAGCATGTCCTCGGAGGAGATCCAGTCGATCTTCCGCGCCTTCTTCACGACCCGCGGGTCGGCGGTGAAGACGCCGTCGACGTCGGTGTAGATCTCACAGACCTCGGCGTCCAGCGCGGCGGCCAGGGCGACGGCGGTCGTGTCCGAACCTCCGCGGCCGAGGGTGGTGATGTCCTTCTTGTCCTGGCTGACGCCCTGGAACCCGGCGACGATGGCGATGTTGCCCTCGTCCAGCGCCGTACGGATACGGCCGGGCGTGACGTCGATGATCCGGGCTTTGTTGTGGACGGAGTCGGTGATGACGCCTGCCTGGCTGCCGGTGAACGACTGGGCGTTGTGACCCAGGTTTTTGATCGCCATGGCCAGCAGCGCCATGGAGATACGCTCTCCGGCGGTCAGCAGCATGTCGAACTCACGGCCGGTCGGCATCGGAGATACCTGCTCGGCGAGATCGATCAGCTCGTCCGTCGTGTCGCCCATCGCGGAAACGACGACGACCACCTGGTGGCCGTTCTTCTTCGCTTCCACGATCCGCTTGGCGACGCGCTTGATGCCCTCGGCATCGGCTACGGAGGAGCCTCCGTACTTCTGCACGACAAGGCCCACGTGCGCTCCTCGCTCCGTTTCAGTCCCTTATCCGCACATACACACGTACTGCGGCGGTCGGCTCAGTCTATCGAGCGGCCGGTTTTACCTTCCCTGGTACCGGATGGTGAGATGTCCCGCTCACCCCTTGATCACCTCGGATTTCTCCGGGCGCCTACCGGATTTCGCCCCGGCTTCTTCGCCGGGGCCGTCGGGGAGGCGGCCGCTCCGGGGTGGTCCCTGCCCGCAGGAGGGGGTGGGCAGTCCAAAAGTGGGAGAGGTCACTCAGGAGGCTCGAAGGGTGCCGTCCCATGGCCGGGCCGGCCACCGTCTTTAAAGTTCAACCATTATTGTTCGCCTGTGCGCGTACTTCTGGTGGAAGACGACGAGCCGGTCGCCGAGTCGCTCCGGCGTGGCCTGCTGCGATACGGCTTCGAGGTGGAATGGGTCTCCACGGGCGGGGCGGCGTTGTCGTACGCCGGTCCCTACGACGTCGTCCTGCTCGACCTCGGCCTGCCCGACACCGACGGCCTCGACATCTGCAAGGCCCTGCGGGCCCGCGGTCAGGTGCCGATCATCGTGATCAGTGCCCGCAGCGACGAGACGGACCGGGTGGTCGGCCTGGAACTGGGCGCCGACGACTACGTGTCCAAGCCGTTCGGCGTACGCGAGGTGATCGCCCGGATAAGGGCCGTCATGCGCCGTGTGCAGCCGCGCGCCGCCGACACGCCGGCCACCGGCCCCGACCGCTACGGCTCCCGCCTCACCATCGACCGCAAGGCCGCGCGCGTCCACCTTGACGGTACGGAGGTGGGGCTCGCCCCCAAGGAGTACGACCTGCTCGCCTTCCTCACCGAGGAACCGGGCGCCCTGATGTCACGCGAACAGATCATGGAGGCGGTCTGGGACGCGAACTGGTTCGGGCCGACGAAGACGCTGGACGTCCATGTGGCGGCGCTGCGGCGCAAGCTCGCGGGGGCGATCACCATCGAGGCGGTGCGGGGCGTGGGATTCCGGCTGATCGTGAACGACTCTGACGCCGACGTCGACGCGGCGGCCGGAGCGGACGGCGGCGGCACCCCGTGATCCGTCAGCTCATTCGCAGCTATGTGCTCCTCGTGGCCGTGGCCATCGCCCTGTTCACCGTGCCGGTGGCGTTCACGCTCACGAACCAGTTGCGGGGGGACACCAAGGAGTCCGTCGAACGCGAGGCCGAGACCATGTCCCGGCTCCTCGGCACCGGTGACGTCGCCTCCTGCGAGGCCCTGGCGCGGATGGCGGGGGCGTACCCGAAGAACGAGGAGAAGGTCGACGTCAGCGCCACCGGCAGGTGCGCGCGGGAAGATCTGCGGGAACCGACGGCGGACGCGGCGCTGGCCAAGGCCCTGGACCGTGGCGAGGCCACCGTCGACTGGGGCTCCGACTTCATATGGGGCGAGAATCTGGTGGTCACCGTGCCCGCCTTCGAGCGCTCGGCGGACGGGAAGACGGAGACGGAGAACGTCGTCGGAGCCGTACGGATCGTCTTCTCGACCGACCACCTCACATACCGACTCTGGACCATCTGGGGCTTCCGGGCCGCGTTGGCCGCCCTCGTCCTGCTGGCCGCCGCGTTCATCGGCGTCTTCGCCGCCCGGCGCCTGACCGCTCCCCTGCGCCAGCTGAACGAGATGGCCAGCAAGATGAGCGACGGCGACCTGACGGCCCGCTCCCCCGTCACGGGCCCCCAGGAGACACAGACCCTGGCACGCACGCTGAACCAGGCGGGCGAACGCCTGGACACCCTGATCGCCTCGCAGCGCATCTTCGTCGCCGACGCCTCCCACCAGCTCCGTACGCCCCTCACCGCGCTGCGGCTGTCACTGGACAACATCGCGGACGGGACGGACGACGAGTTCGTGCGGGAGGACGTGGAGCAGGCGACCGCCGAGGTCGTCCGGATGAGCCGGCTGGTCAACGGCCTGCTGGTGCTGGCACGGGCGGAGGCGAAGGTGACGGCGGCGGAACCGCTGTCTCTCCGCGAGATCATCCAGGAGCGCCTGGACGTGTGGAGACCGGCCGCCGACGAGCGCGGAGTCACCATCACGCTCAGGGGGAGTGCCGACGGCCGGCCGCTTGTGCTGGCCAGTCCCGGTCATCTGGACCAGGTCCTGGACAACGTGCTGTCCAACGCCCTGGAGGTCTCACCGGACGGTGCGACCATCACGGTCGCGGTGGAGGCCCGGGGCGAGGAGGTGGTGCTGTCGGTGCTGGACCAGGGGCCCGGTATGTCGGACGCCGAGAAGTCCCGCGCCTTCGACCGCTTCTGGCGCGGTCAGGGCCTCACCGGGAAGTCCGGTTCCGGCCTCGGCCTCGCCGTCGTCAAGCAACTCGTCACCGACGACGGCGGAACCGTGACCCTCAAGGACGCCCCCGGGGGCGGCGGGCTGTGCGTCACGCTCACCCTGCGGGCGGCGCGCCACGGGGGTGGCTGAGCCGGGGGGTGGCTCAGCCGGTCTTGGGTGGCTGGACCGGGGGGTGTGGCCCAGCCACGGCTGGGGGCTGCTGCCGCTCAGCCCTCGGGCATCATCGACGAGTGGTGGTTCACGATCTTCCACACGCCGTTCCGCTTCTCGTACTCGTAGGTGTAACGGGCGTCGACCCGCCTCTTCTCACCGGTCTTCGGATCGGTGAGGATGAAGTAGTACGAGCCGGTGTCGATCGCGGAGTTGCCGTCCAGGACGTTGATGATCGTCTTGGTCTTCTTGCCGACCGGCTTGTTCTCCAGGAAGTGGTCGAAGTAGTCCACGATCCCGGCGCGGTCGGTGCGGATCTTGTTGGAGACCGTCGGCAGGAGCACCGCGTCCTTCGCGTAGCGGTCCGCCACCTTCTCGGAGTCGCCGGTCCGCAGCGTCTTGTTCCAGCCGTCGAAGAGCGCCGCGATCTCCTTCTTGGAGGGCTTCTTCGGCGCGGCCTCGGCCCCGGCCATGCTGACTCCGGCGGTGACCGTGCCGGCGGTGACCAGTGCGGTGGCGGTGACGATGGCGGCGCGTATGCGGTTCTTGCGGGTCATCGCGATCTCCCGTGCGAGTGTGGGGTGTTACTGCCTCCGCTTGTTGTGCGGTGGAAGTGACTCAAGATTCGCGCGGAGCCGGTTAGGGGCCGTGCAGCGGACATCCAGGACCGGGGCAAGATCCGTACAAGGTCTTTCGGCGGGGGACAGGGCAGCGGGTCAGCGCACGGCTCGTGGTCGGAGCCGAGCAGACGTTCGTAGTCGGCCGGCATCCGGGTCCGCAGGTCCAGGGCCCGGTCGAGGTCTCCCGTGAGCGAGCAGGCCACCGCAAGGGTTTCCCTCGCCGCGTTGGTCTCCACATCGTCCGGGCCGAAAGCGCGCAGCGCGGCGACGAGCGCACGCTCGCACAGCGGCACGGCGCGCCGGGGGTCGCTCATCACTCATCCGAGCCGTTGTCTGAAAGGCCGTGCAGGGGAACGGAGTCACCGCTCACCGCAGTGACGGCCGCGTTCACCGGGGTAGCAGACTGCCATGAGCGAAGTGCTGCTGACTGAGACTTTCCGTAGTGCGTCGGGGGCCGTGCGGTGGGGCAGGGTCGGGGAAGCGGGGCAGGACCCGGTCGTGCTCTGTCACGGCACCCCCTTCTCCTCGTATGTCTGGCGCGGCATCGCCCAGGCGCTGGCCGACACCGACCGGTACGAGGTGTTCGTGTGGGACATGCCCGGCTACGGGGAGTCGGACATGCACGCCGGTCAGGACGTCTCCTTGGCCGCCCAGGGAAGGGTTTTCGTCGAGTTGCTGACGGAGTGGGGTCTGCGGGAACCCGTCGTGGTGGCCCATGACTTCGGTGGAGCCGTCTCCCTGCGGGCCCATCTGTTGCACGGGGCCCGCTACCGCGCGCTCGCCCTCGTCGACCCCGTGGCGCTCGCCCCCTGGGGTTCCCCGTCGTTCCGGTTGCTCGGCCGGCACGCCGACGTCTTCGCACAGCTACCGCCCGCTCTGCACCAAGCCCTCGTACGGGAGTACGTGAGTTCCGCCAGCGGTCCCGGACTGCACCCGACGGTCCTCGACCGGCTCGTCCGGCCGTGGCTCGGCGAACTCGGGCAGCCCGCCTTCTACCGGCAGATCGCCCAGGCGGACCAGACCCACACGGACGAGATCCAGGGGCGGTACGGGGAGATCGGCATCCCGGCGCTGGTGTGCTGGGGCGAGGACGACGGCTGGATCCCCCTGGCGAAGGGACGGGAGCTGGCCGGCCGTATCCCGGGTGCGCGGTTCGAGCCGATCGCGGGCGCGGGGCACCTCGTGCAGGAGGACGCCCCCGCCGAACTCACCGCCGTACTGATGGACTTCCTCACGGAACAGTCGAACGGTACGGAGCAGTCGAACGGTACGGAACAGTCGGACGGTCAGGGCTTTTCTGTCGGGCCCTAAAGCGTTCCCAGCGCCGGTGCGAAGGCGATGAGGAGAGGGAGGAGTGCGAGGAGCGCGGCGGCGGTCGTGGTCGCCGCGCGACGGGTGCGGTCCAAGCGGGGCGGGGGTTCCAGGAGGCGCTCCACCCGGTCGCCCAGCAGGCGGCGGGTGTTGGCACAACTCAACACGCCACGGTGCTGGTTGAGTTCGATGAGGGCGAGGGCCGTGGTGAGGTGGCCGCAGCGGCGCGACGCCGTGTCGTCGGCGGCCAGTTCGACGAGGCGGTGGGTCTGGTCGGCGAAGTGGGCGAAGAGGGGGATGCGCGGGAAGCCCGTGGCGAGCGCGGTGGACAGGTGAAGCAGCCAGTCGTGGCGGGCTCGGGCGTGACCCAGCTCATGGGCGAGCACGGCGTCGAGCTGACGGTCGCTCAACTTGCCCAACGCACCCGTGGTGACGACCAGTTGAGGCCGGGCACCCGGCATGAGCCAGGCGTCCGGGTACTCGTCCTCCAGGACCAGCAACGGCCCCTTCGTCTGCGGCAGGCCCGCCGGGAGGTCCGGGGCGCGTTCCCGCAGATGCGCCCGGCGGAGCTGACGCCGGCGCCGGGCCTCGACCAGCTCCCGGGCGAGCATCGCACCGCTCCACGCGGCGCCACAGGCCAGGAGCAGGGTGAGCACGGCCGTCCAGGGCGGGGCCGCGGTGAGGTCGTACGCGGCGGTCACGGCCGGGGGCGCGGGCGCGAAGGCGTGCGTGCGGACGGTCTCGAACACCGCCGCCGCGCCCAGCACCAGCGCCGCGAGGCAGCTCAGCAGGGCCGCCGCCACCAGACACTGCCATGCCCACAGCGCAACCACGGGTTCCCGCTCGGGCCACCCGGCCCTCAGCAGAGCACGGGGGCCCAGCACTGCGGCGGTCAGGGCCACGGCGATGAGAAGGAGCAGGAGAACGGTCACGTCTCTGGGTCCGGTTCCTGGTCGAGGGGCGGGCGGGGGCGTGCAGGGGGTGCGAGGGCCGTGCGAGGCCACCGTCGTACGACGGTGCCTACGCTACCGCCGGTACTCGCGCTTTCCAGTCGCTCGGCGAACCGGGACGCACATGCTTTCCGCCGGCTCTCCGTCGTACCGGGCGCCGGGACGTACGTACTTTCCGCCGGCTCTCAGTTGCCCGTGGACGCCGTACCGATGTCCCCGCCCGCGGCGATGGCACCCTGGCCGGAGGCGTTCACACCGCCGGAAGGCGGGGGCGGGGGCGAGGCCGGGGACGCGGGTGGGGTCGCCGGTGGGGTCGCCTGCGGCAGCGGCGCCCCGCCCGTCGACGCCGCCCCGATGTTGCCGCCCGCCGCGATCGCCCCGGCGCCGGAGGCGCGCACACGGCTGGAGGGCCCGGCCGGGGGCGGGGCGGGGGCCGGGTTCGGAACCGGTGGTGGCGTCGGCGCGACAGTGGCCACGCCCGTCGACGCGGCCCCGATGTTGCCACCCGCCGCGATCGCCCCGGCGCCGGACGCCTCGACGCCCGGGTCGGGCGGGGGCGGGGTGGGCGTCGTCGGTGAGGAGTCGGTCAACCGGGCGACCAGGGCGAGCGCGATGCCGACGAGGGCGGCCACTCCGCCCGCCACGCTCGCCCAGGGGTCGGCGGCATCGACGTCCAGCACCGCACCCACGACCAGTCCCACCGCACCGGCCGCGCAGAGACCGATTCCCGTCCACAGCAACACCGTTGACCGGTTGCCGTTCTGTCCCGCCCACCCCATGGTCATGCCGACATCTTCCCGCCCCGAGCCGTTGATCACTCCTCGTGACGGGACAGGGATGCCAACCTGTGACGGTCAGGCGTCTCACCGGCGAGTGGCGCCTCACGCCCGGGCGGAACGCCTCCGGACGGAACGCCCCCGGACGGAACGCTCCCGGACGGAACGCCCCCGCTACGGGGCCAGTGGCCGCGCTTCTCCACCCGCGGGTTCGCCCTCCGCGTGCTCCTGCGCCACCGTGAACATCGCCTTGAACATACCGAACATCAAGGTCGCCACCGGGTGCTCCTCGCCCAGGGCGGAGAACATCTCCGTGAGCAGACGGACCGCCGGCTCGGCGTAACGTTCGTCCTGGGCGAACATGTACGTCTGCACCAGGGCGAGCCGGGCCAGCATGGTCTCGGGGTGGTCGTCGGCGAGCACGCGCAGACACGTCTCCAGGTTGCGCTCCGCCTCCGCCACGTCCTCCTCCGTGGCCGGAGCGGGGAGGGCCGGTTCCCGCGACTCGATCTCCGCGGCCAGGTCGCGCATCACACCGACCAGGGCCTCCTGCCCGTCCTGGGAAGCGGCGAGGACCCTGGCCATCAAGGTGCCCGAGACCGATAGCACCGGGAGGACGGCCTGGCGCGCCAGCAGGATGGCCAGCCCTTTGGCGGCGAGGGTCTCCGGGTGCTCGTCGCCCAGCGCGCGCACGCAGTCGCCGACCAGCTCCTCGACCATCTCGCGCGCCCGCGTCAGGTCCCCGCCCTCGGCCGCGTTCGCGATCAGCTTCTCCCGTGCCGCGAAGGTGCGGGGATGGTCCTCGCCGAACACACGGACACTCCCCGCGAGGATCTCCTCGGCCAGTCGCGACGCCCGCTCCGAGTCCCCCTCCAGATTGACGGCGTGGTACATGTTCACCCGGGCCGAGAGCGTGATCTCGTGCTCGGCGCCCAGGACACGCTCACAGTCCGCCAGGGCCCGCTCGGCGGCCTCGACCTCCTGCTCGGTGTGGAACATCACGCGGCGGGCCTGGACGAGCAGGGTGCGCACGTCCAGGGTCTCCTCGGTGTCGGGGCCGTGCAGCCGTACACAGGCGGCCTCGGCACGCTCCAGGAGGTCGGCCGCACGGAGGGCGAGCCGCATTCCGGCGGTGAGCATGAAGTCTGCGGTCCGTATCAGCAGCCGGGCCCTCACCGCCGAGTCCTCGTCGGGCCGGGTGTGTTCGGCCAGCTTCTCCACGTGCGGCAGCAGCATCCGCATGACCGGCCACGCCGAGGTGTCCTCGACGTCCGGGGGCAACGCATCCGCCAACGCCTCGGCCGCCGCCGCCCGCGCCTGTTCGATGGCCTCCGGGTGCCGGTGCCGGTCGGCGGGGTCCTCCGTACGGGAGACCGCCTGCACCAGGGGGTGCACGGACACGGTGTCCCCGGACAGCGTGATCATGCTGTGCGCGGCGAGTCGGCCGAGCGCCCCGCGTACGGCGGGCCGGGTGCCGAGGGAGGAGAGGAGGGAGCGCGGGATGCCGTCGGGGGCGTACCAGGCGAGCATCAGCAGGATGCGTACGGTCAGCCGGTCGTCGGCGAGACGGTCGAGGGTGACGTGCCAGACACGGGCGACGGTGCGTTCGTGGTCGCGGCTCTCGTCCTTCGCCGCGTACATCTCGACCGGGTGGACCGCGAGGTCGTCCAGGTACACGCGGGCGGTGCAGTCGGTCTCCTGGCAGTACGCCGCCGCCTGGGCCACCGCGAGCGGGAGGCGGCCCAGTTCCGCACAGAGTTCGGGGGCGTCCGGGTCCTCGCCGCGGATCCGGGTGAAGAGGTCCACCGCCTCCTGGTCCGACAGCACGTCCAGGGGCACCGCCTCGGCGATGCCGACCCATCCCGTCGACTGCCGGCTGGTCATCAGGAAGCGTCCCGAACGCGCCCTGGACAGCAGGTGGTTGACATCGCCCGGAGCGGTGACGTTGTCGAGGACGAGAAGCCAGCCGGTGTGGGAGGTGAGCCAGCGCAGAGCCCACTCGGCCAGCTGTTCCTGGGGCAGCAGGGCGGCCAGCGAGTGCTGCAGGGCGCGGACGAGGTCGGCGAGGCCCGCCTCGATCGCCGCCCGGCTGTCGGCCGTGATCCACCAGACGGGGGCGTGCGCCGCGCTGTAGTCGGAGGCCCAGCGGGCGGCCAACGTGGACTTCCCGATACCGCCGAGACCGTGCAGTACATGGGCGAGCGCCTGGCCGGGAACCGCCGACGCCTCCTCCAGGGCGGCGAGTTCCCGGCCCCGGCCGACGAACAGCGGCGCCCGGGAAGGGAGGTTCGTCAGCTCCGGCGGGCAGTCGACCGACTCGGCCGGTGGACACGCGTGCGGCGCCAGCACCCCGACGCTGTTGATGTGCAGGCCCACCGAACCGGCACCGGTGAACGCCTGCGCGATGTTCCCACCGGCGGCGATGGCGTCCGCGCCGGAGGCCTCCACGCCGGGCCGATCCTCGAACAAGGCACTCATACGTCACATGATGACCGCCCGTGGCGTGCATCGTCATGCGTACGGCGGGAGTTGGCCGCGTCGCTTTCCGGCGGGTGGGCGGCTACTTCACCTTCCGCAGGCCCAACGGGCGCGCGATCTCCTCCGCCATGACCTTGCCTGCCTCGAACTCCAGGGTCTCGTCGCCCATGAGTTCCTGGTCGGTGTCGAGGCCGTCGAGTTCGGCGAGCGGCTGGTTCAGGCGGACGTGGGCGACCAGGGACTGCAGGGCACGGAGGGTGGCGGAGGCGGTGGAGCCCCAGTTGGAGAAGTAGGAGAACTGCCACCACCACAGGGCCTCGGTGGTGCGGCCCGCGCGGTAGTGGACCATGCCGTGGCGCAGGTCGGCGATGACGTCAGCGAGGTCGTCGGAGATCCGGGCCGGGACCGGCGCCTTGCGCGGCTCGTAGGGGTCGAAGACCTCGGAGTAGACGTCGACCGGGTCGAGCATCACGGCGAGGCGTTCGCGCAGCTCGTCCACGTCCGGCTCGAAACCCGGGTCGGGCTCGTAGCGCTCGTCCGGCACGATGTCCTCGTGCGCGCCGAGGCGGCCGCCGGCCAGCAGCAGCTGGGAGACCTCCAGCAGCAGGAACGGGACGGCCGAGTCCGGCTCGTCGCCCTTGGCCACCTCGGTGACGGCGACCAGGAAACTCTCGATCTGGTCCGCGATCTGGACCGCGAAGTCGTCCGGGTTCTGGCCGGTCGCGTGCAGCGTGGCGTCAGACATCCAGCAATCGTCTCCCCTCGAAGGCGCGGCCGAGGGTCACCTCGTCCGCGTATTCCAGGTCGCCACCCACAGGGAGGCCGCTGGCCAGGCGGGTGACCTTGAGGCCCATCGGTTTGATCATGCGGGCGAGGTACGTGGCCGTTGCCTCGCCTTCGAGATTCGGGTCCGTGGCCAGGATCAGTTCGGTGACCGTACCGTCCGCCAGGCGGGCCAGCAGCTCCCGTATGCGCAGGTCGTCGGGGCCGACGCCCTCGATGGGGCTGATCGCGCCGCCGAGGACGTGGTACCGGCCCCGGAACTCACGGGTGCGCTCGATCGCGACGACGTCCTTCGGCTCCTCGACGACACAGATGACCGACGGGTCACGGCGCGGGTCGCGGCAGATGTTGCACAGCTCCTCCTGCGCCACGTTCCCGCAGGTCGCGCAGAAACGGACCTTCGCCTTCACTTCGAGGAGGGCCTGCGCGAGCCGCCGTACGTCCGTCGGCTCCGCCTGCAGGATGTGGAAGGCGATCCGCTGCGCGCTCTTGGGACCGACGCCGGGCAGCCGCCCCAGTTCGTCGATGAGGTCCTGGACCACGCCTTCGTACACGGACTGCCGTCCTTCCTGGTGTCTTTCAGTACGTACCGTAGTCGGCCGCCGCCGGTCCGAGGAAGGCGGTGCGGGGCACGGATGGGTTCCAAAGGGGGCGCGGAGCAGTTCGGAGGTTTCCGGAGTGCGGTCGCGCCGGGGGCGCGGGGCGCTCGTCCGAACAGGCCGGCGCGGGGGCGCTCAGAAGGGCAGACCGGGGATGCCCATGCCACCGCCGCCGAGGCCCTGGGCGAGGGGGCCCAGTTTCTGCTGCTGGAGGGTCTGGGCGTTCTCGTTGGCCGCCTGGACGGCCGCGAGGATCAGATCGGCGAGGGTCTCGGTGTCCTCCGGGTCCACCGCCTTGGGGTCGATCTTCAGGGCGCGCAGTTCGCCGGAGCCGGTGACGGTGGCCTTCACCAGGCCGCCGCCCGCCTGACCCTCGACCTCCGTCTGCGCGAGCTCCTCCTGTGCCCTCGCCAGGTCCTGCTGCATCTTCTGGGCCTGCTGGAGCAGCTGCTGCATGTTGGGCTGGCCACCACCGGGGATCACGTTCAGCTCCCTCGTACGAGTACTTGCGGAGGCCCGCGGGGACGGTTCTACGGACACCCCGGTGGACCTTCTTGCGGTCGCAACGAGCCTACGTGTTCGTCACGGCCTCTGCCGCGCCACTCTTTCGAGTGAGTCGGCGGGGATTCGTATATCCGATCAAGGGCATCTTCCAGGGGATAAGCGGTGAAAACGCCATCTTCGCCACCCATTGGGCGGTAGGAAGGGTCCGGCCGCGTCAGGGTGGTGCGTGAGCGCCGTACGTACGTAGGGAGTGCCGGGTGAGCCAGCCGGAGATGCAGCCCGAGGGGGGACCCCAGGACGGGCGGGGTGAGGGGTCCGGGCTGTGGGCGGACCCGTGGGCGTCGTCGGCCGCGCCGTGGGCGGGGAATCTGGCCGGGCGGCCGTTCCCGCAGGGCGACTGGGGGGCGCCGGCGGAGCGGCTGGAGGAGCTGTACCAGTGGGTCGAGCGCGCGGCTCTGGAGACCGCCGCGTGGTATCTCGCGGACCGGGTGTGGAAACGGCTGGCGGCGCGGGCGCTGCGCGTCGGGGCGGCGGCCGGGGCACTCGTCGGGGCCGCGCTGCCGCTCCTCGACCTCACCGGCGTGCTGGACGGGGCGGCGGCCTGGGGGTATCTCGCCCTTCTGTCCTGCGTCGCGTGCGTCGCGGTGGATCGGTTCTTCGGGGTCACCTCCGGGTGGATGCGGGATGTCGCCACGGCCCAGGCGGTGCAGCGGCGCCTCCAGGTGCTGCGGTTCGACTGGGCGTCCGAGAGCGCCCGGGAGGTGCTGGGGCCGGCCGAGGGCACGGCCGGGGAGGCGGCCGAGCGGTGCCTGGGGGTGCTGCGGCGGTTCTGCGAGGACATCACGGAGCTGGTGCGGGCCGAGACGGCGGACTGGATGGTGGAGTTCCGGACCGGGGCCGCACCGCTGGGGATCCAGACGGGCGGCGCGACCTCCCGCCCCGAGGGAGGCCCCAACGGCCGGGTGCCGATGCCACCGGGGGCACGACCGAACATGCCCCGACAACGGCCGCCGGAGGCGCGGTGACCGGAGGGTGTCGGGGCGGCCTCGCGCACACCACACCCCGATCAGTGCGTTCAGCCCTTTCGTGATAGGTGCGAATTGTGCAATATCGGGAGAATCCGGACATCGCGGAGCCGCGTGAGGAGTCCTCCCTGGACCGCTCGCTGCTGGCCTCGGTCGTCACCGATCCCGGGCACCTGCCCGAAACCCTCGCCGGCTTCGCCGTCCGCCACATTGGTCCGGCCGTGCCCGAAGCGGTCGACCGGCTTCGGCGGAACCACCCCGACGCCACCGAGGCGGAGCTCCGGACCCGAGTGATCGCTCGCGGCCGACGGGCCGTCGTATCGGAGGGTTCCCTGGTGGGTGGCCCCTTCGTCGTGCTCATCCCCGTCGCGTTCTGCGCGGCGCTGCTCCGCCAGGCCCGTACAGTCCTCGAACTGGCCGCCCTCGGCGGCCGCGACCCCACGGCGAGCGACCGCGCCGGCGAACTCCTCGTACTCCAGGGCGTCTACGAGACCACCCGGCAGGCGCGGGACGCCCTCGACCGGACCGGACGCGCCGCCGAGGCACCCGCGCGCTGGAGACGCTGGGCGGCCCTGTGGAGGGTCACCCTGCGCATGGCCCACTTCCTCGGCGTGCTCGCACCGGGCGACGAGGGCCAGGACGCGGGCCCCCGCGCACGCCGGGGCGCCGTTCAGGCCTGGCGGTGGCTGCTCCTCGGCGTGGTCTTCCTGGTCGGGCTCGTCGCCCCCCTCGTCTGGCTCCCGTACATGGCGGTGGTCTACCGGCGCGCCGACGCCCGCCTGGCGGGCCGTGTCCTCGCCTACTACTCCGCCGACACCACACCCGCGCCGCGCCACCGGATCTCCCGCCTCGAACCGGAGGCGACGGCGACCGCCCTCCGCGCGCTCCTCTCCCTCCTGGTACCGCTCGCCCTGACCACTGCGACCTTCCTGACCGGCCTGCGCATCGCCGGCAGCCGTTGGCCGGTCCTGGGCATCGCCCTGGCCACGGCCTCCACCGTGGTCGGCGCGCTCTGGTACTGGCGCCGCCACCGGCGCGCTCGGCCGCCCGCAGTCGACTGAGGGGACCTTCCGGCGGCCGCGAGCGAGTCCTTCCAGCGGCTGAGGACGCCCCCGACGCGACGGCATGACCGACAGGCCGGACGGCGGACAGGCCCGCCAGGGCGCCCGGCGGCTCGGTGAGCGCCCTGCCTGGCGGCTCAGTCGGACTTCGCGTACGTCACCGACTTGCCCGCCGTGTCCACGCGCCGTAGTCGGCCGTCGGGCAGGAGGGTGACCGTGGTGGCGGCGCCCGGGGAGCAGGACTCTGCCGGTTCGCCCTGGGTGACGGTGGAGGGGCCGATCTCCAGAGGGCCGCCGTCGGCCGGGTCCTCCGTCAGCGCCCCCTCGAACACGCAGTGGTACGTGCCGCCCCCTTCGAGCGGGCCGTCCGCCGTGAGGGTGAGCACGGTGTCGCCGACCTCGCCCTGGCGGAGGACGAGTGCGCGGGTGTCCGCGCCGTCGGAGCCGTCGAGGGTGGCGTTCCAGGTGCCCAGGAACTTCTCCGGGATGGTGCCGGAGTCCGGCGACTCGGTGGCCTCGTCCGGGGACGCCCCCGCGTCCGTCGGCTCGGGGGTCGTGGGGCCCGGTGTCTCCGGCGCGCTCGTCTTCGTGCCGCCCTTCGCGTCGTTCTCCTTGCCGCCCTCCTCCCCCTTCATCAGCGCGTACACCGACCCGCCGGCGCCGAGCGCGACCACCAGCGCGACGGCGACGAGCAGTACCGAGGCACGATGGTTGCGGCGCGGCTCCTCCGGCTGTCCGCCGCCGAGACCGTAGACGGGGTTCGGCCCGTACGGCAGGGTCGAGCCGAGGCCGGGCCCGAAGCCCCCGTCCCCGGGCCCTTGCCCGTACGAGCCGTACGGCGGCTGTGGCGCGCTCTGTGGATAGCCGTACCCGTAGCCGGAGCCGGAGGCGGGGGCCGCGCCGGGCTGCCGGGTCTGCTGCGGGAAGCCGTACCCGGCGGGCGCCGGCCCGGGCGGGGCGCTCGGCAGAGGCGGCTGCGCCCCCGCCGCGGCGATCTCGGTCGGCATCCGATCCAGCGACGCCGCGCCCGGTGTCCCCGGCGGAGGCGGTACGGTCCCGCCGGGCGCGCGCTCGGGCGGGTTCCCGGCGGCGCCGGACGGGTTCTCCGGGCCACCGCCGTACGAGGAGGCGGGAGCACCGGACGGACCCGCCGGGCCACCGCCGTACGCAGCCACGGGAGTACCGGCCGGGTACGCGGGCGAGGACGCGGGCGGGGACGCGGGCGGACCTGCGGGAGCGGGCGGGGTCACGGAAGCGGCGGCGGCCGGCTGGACAGGATCAGACGCCCCTGAGCGACCGCCTTCCGCCGAACCACCTGGCGCACCCGCGCCCCCGAGCGCACCCGGACCTGCCGAAGCCGCCGCACGCCCGGCGGCCCCCGGCACCCCTGGGGCCCCCGGTGTGCCTGAGCCCCCCGTCCCCTCGGACTCCTCCGGATCCTCCGCGTCCAGCAACCGCACCGCGTGCCGCCCCAGTTGCGCCACCAGCGCGCTCGGCAGCCACGGATCCCTCGACCGCCCCGCGAAGACCGTGTCCTCCGCGCCCGTGCGCTGGAGGATCTGCGCGAGGGTCGGGCGGGCGGCGGGGTCCTTTCTCAGGCAGTCGCGGACCAGGTCATGGAGGCCCTCCGGCAGGCCGTCGAGGTCGGGCTCCTCCTCGGCAATGCGGAACATCAGCGCGTGGACACCGGAGTTGGCGGCGCCGAAGGGCATGGTGCCGGTGGCGGCGTAGGAGAGGACGGAGCCGAGGCAGAAGACGTCGCAGGCGGGGGTGATGCGGTCGCCCCGTACCTGCTCGGGCGCCATGAAGCCCGGCGATCCGACGAGCGCCCCGGTGCGGGTGAGGCCGCCGTCCGCGACGGTCTCCAGCGCCCGCGCGATGCCGAAGTCGATGACGCGCGGTCCGTCGATGGTCACCAGCACGTTGGACGGCTTGAGGTCGCGGTGGATGAGCCCGGCCGCGTGGATGTCCTCCAGCGCGTGGGCGAGGCCGGCGGCGAGGGTCCGTACGGTCCGCTCGGGCAGCGCCCCGTGTTCACGCCCGACCACGGCCTGCAGCGACGGCCCGGCGACATACCCGGTGGCGACCCACGGAATGACCGCCTCGGTGTCCGCGTCCAGCACCGGCGCGGTCCAGTACCCGCCCACCTGCCGCGCGGCCCGCACCTCCTGCCGGAAGCGGGCCCGGAACTCCTCCTGCTCCGCCAGCTCCTTGCGGACGAGCTTGACGGCGACGGTTCGGCCCCGGTCGGACCGGGCCAGGTACACGTTCCCCATCCCGCCGGCACCCAGCCGCGCGAGCAGCCGGTACGCCCCGATCCGCTGTGGATCCCCCGGCCCGAGCTTCTCCATGGCCACCGTCCCCGTCGTCCCCGTGCGATCCCCTACGCGTACGTGTACGCCTACGTACGGGTACGTCCACTAAGCCTTCTAAGCGGCCAACGTCGCGTACGTGCGCAACGGACCGATCGTAGTGCGGCCGGACGGGGAGTCGGACGGACCGGCGTCTACGGTTCCGTAACAGCCGCCGGTGCCGGTGTCCCCGTCGGGGGCGACACACTGTCGTGGCTCCCCGCGCGGGCGATAGACAGGTCGCCGATGTCCCCGGCTGCGGCGGCCCCCTAGCCTCGGTCCCATGATTCCCCAGGCAAACCCCCGGGCCGGCGCCGCAGTGAAGGCCGCGGACCGCGCGCACGTGTTCCACTCCTGGTCCGCGCAGGAGCTCATCGACCCGCTGCCCGTCGCCGGCGCGGAGGGCTCGTACTTCTGGGACTACGACGGCAACCGCTACCTCGACTTCACCAGCGGCCTCGTCTACACGAACATCGGCTACCAGCACCCGAAGGTCGTCGCGGCGATCCAGGCGCAGGCGGCGACGATGACGACGTTCGCCCCGGCGTTCGCGGTCGAGGCACGTTCGGAGGCGGCGCGGCTGATCGCGGAGCGGACACCGGGCGACCTGGACAAGATCTTCTTCACCAACGGCGGCGCGGACGCGGTCGAGCACGCCGTCCGCATGGCCCGGCTGCACACCGGCCGCCCCAAGGTGCTGGCCGCGTACCGCTCGTACCACGGCGGCACCCAGCAGGCGGTGAACCTCACGGGCGACCCGCGCCGCTGGGCCTCCGACACCGGGACGGCCGGGGTCGTGCACTTCTGGGGGCCCTTCCTCTACCGGTCCCGTTTCCACGCGGAGACCGAGGAGCAGGAGTGCGCGCGGGCGCTTGAGCACCTGGAGACGACGATCACCTTCGAGGGGCCGTCGACCATCGCCGCGATCATCCTGGAGACGATCCCCGGCACGGCCGGGATCATGGTTCCGCCGCCCGGCTATCTGGCCGGGGTCCGGGAGCTGTGCGACAAGTACGGGATCGTCTTCGTCCTGGACGAGGTCATGGCGGGCTTCGGGCGGACGGGCACCTGGTTCGCGGCGGACCTCTTCGACGTCGTACCCGATCTGATGACCTTCGCCAAGGGCGTGAACTCCGGTTACGTCCCCCTCGGAGGCGTCGCGATCTCCGCCGCGATCGCCGAGACGTTCGCCCGGCGCCCCTACCCCGGCGGTCTCACGTACTCCGGGCACCCGCTGGCCTGCGCCGCCGCCGTCGCCACGATCGGGGTCATGGCGGAGGAGGGGGTCGTCGAGAACGCGGCCACGCTCGGCGCGTCCGTCGTCGGGCCGGCGCTGCGCGAGCTGGCCGAGCGGCATCCGTCGGTGGGCGAGGTACGCGGCACGGGGATGTTCTGGGCGCTGGAGCTGGTGCGGAACAAGGAGACCCGCGAACCCCTCGTCCCCTACAACGCCGCCGGTGACGCCAACGCCCCCATGCTCGCCTTCGGGGCCGCCGCCAGGGCGAGGGGCCTGTGGCCGTTCATCAACATGAACCGCACCCATGTCGTCCCCCCGTGCAACATCACGGAAGCCGAGGCCAAGGAGGGTCTGGCGGCCCTGGACGCTGCCCTGTCCGTGGCTGACGAACACACGGTGTGAGGCGGTGATCCGCCGCCCCGTCCGCCCGTCGCCGGGCGGCCGGGGCAAAAACTCCTCGCAGGAATGCGAACGCGTAAGGTGACGTGCTCGTAAGAGAACTCGTAAGGGAACTCGAAGAGCACGCGCAGGCAGGCGTGCGCGTACGCGGATGGGGGAACCGGACCACAATGCCCGGCACCGGCGGCGGCAATGGCGCCGTGACTCGTAGCACCCTGCGGCAGCAGCTCGCGGACGCGCTCCGTGACGAGGTGCTCGCCGGCAGACTGAAGCCGGGTCAGGAGTTCACCGTCAAGGAGATCGCCGAACAGTACGGGGTGTCGGCGACGCCCGTGCGCGAGGCGCTGGTGGACCTGTCCGCGCAAGGGTTGCTGGACGCCGTGCAGCACCGGGGGTTCGAGGTCCACGAGTACTCGGAGCGCGACTACCGGAACATGGTCGAGGCCCGCATCCTGGTCACCGACGGCATGTTCCGGCGGCTCGGCGACCGCGAGGTGGACCCCCGTACGGCCGCCGCGCTGGCGGGGGTCCGACGGCGCGGCGAGGAGGCTCGACGCGCCGCGACCGCCGGGGATCTGGACATCCTGGTCGGCTACGAGCTGCGGTTCTGGCGCGAGTTGAGCGCCCTGTTCGGCAACCCGTACCTCACCGACTTCCTGCACCGGCTGCGGGTGCAGTCCTGGGTGTGCGCGGTCCAGCACCTGCGCCGGGTGGACGATCTGCGAGGCAGGTTGTGGGCCGACCACACCGATCTTGTCGACGCCCTCAGCCGTCGTGACGCGCAGACCGCCCAGGAGATCATCGCCGGTTACGACGAGCACTCCCTGACCCTGGTGGAACGCCTGGCGGGCGGATGAGCGGCACCCACAGGGCGGGCGGCGGCCAGGTGAGCGTCGACCTCTCCGTCGTCGTCCCCGCGTACAACGAGGAGGAACGTCTCGGCCCGACGCTCGACGCGATCATCGCCCATCTCGCGGCGGCCGAGGCCCCCGCGCGCTGGGAGATCATCGTCGTCGACGACGGGTCGACGGACCGTACGGCCGAGGTCGTGGCCGCCGTCACCGCCCGCGACGCACGGGTCCAACTCGTCTCCGCGGGGCCCCGCAACCGGGGCAAGGGCCACGCCCTGCGGCTCGGGGTGCTCGCCTCGCACGGCCGCCGGGTCCTGCTGACGGACGCCGATCTCTCCGCGCCCATCGACGAGTTGGAGCGCCTCGACAAGGCGTTGTCCGACGGGCACACGGCCGCGATCGGCTCCCGGGAGGCGCCCGGCGCGAGCATCGAGCGCCATCAGCACCGGTTGCGCGAGGCGCTGGGGCGGGCCGGGAACCTGCTGATACGCGGGGTAGCGGTGCCCGGAATCCGCGACACCCAGTGCGGCTTCAAGCTGTTCGACGGCGACCGCGCCCGCGAGGCGTTCGCCGCCTCCCGTCTCCACGGGTTCGGCATCGACGTGGAGATCCTGAGGTACTTCCGCCGCAACGGCTGGCCCGTCGTCGAGGTGCCCGTCCGCTGGTCGCACCAGCCGGGCTCGAAGATACGCCCGCGGGACTACGCCCGTGTCCTCGGCGAACTCGCCGTACTGCGGACCCGTTCCGTCCGCCCCGCCGACGTCCTCGCGGTCACCTGCTTCCTGTTGATGTCCGTGACCCTCTACATAGGCCGCTGGCGCGACCCGAACGGCCGCTACCTCCCCGACTCCCTCCAGGACCAGAACCAGTGGGAGTGGTTCTTCGCGGTCACGGCGGACAACCTCGTCCACCTCCGCAATCCCCTCTTCACCACCTTCCAGGGCTTCCCCGACGGCGTGAACCTGATGGCCAACACGGTCATGCTGGGCCTGTCCGTACCCTTCGCCCCCGTCACACTCGTCCTGGGCCCGGCGGTGTCCCTCGCCCTGGTGATGACGCTGGGCCTCGCCGCCACGGCCGCCGCCTGGTACTGGCTGATCGTCAAACGGGTCGTACGGCACCGGGGAGCGGCCTTCGCCGGAGCGGCCCTCGCCGCCTTCGCGCCGCCGATGGTCAGCCACGCCAACGCGCACCCGAACTTCGTGGTCCTGTTCATGATCCCGCTGATCACCGACCGGGCACTACGGCTGTGCACGGGCGCCCGGACCCAACGGGACGGGACGGTCCTCGGTCTGATGGCGGCCTACCAGATCTTCCTCGGCGAGGAACCCCTCCTGCTCGCCGCGATGGGCATGCTGCTGTTCGCCGCCGCGTACGGGCTGCTGCGCCGGGACGTGGCCCGCGCCTCCTGGCGCCCCCTGCTGCGGGGACTGGGCGTCGCCATCCTGGTCGCGATCCCCCTGGTCGCCCTCCCGCTCTCCTGGCAGTTCTTCGGCCCGCAGAGCTACGGGAACATCGCCCACGGCGCCAACTCCGGCAACAGCCCGCTGGCCCTGCTCTCCTTCTCCGAACGCTCGCTCCTCGCGGGCGACCGCGAGCGGGCGGACGCGCTCTCCCTCAACATCACCGAGCAGAACGCCTTCTACGGCTGGCCGCTGGTCCTGCTGGCCCTCGGCATCGTCGTACGGCTCTGGGAGCGCCCCCTGGTGAAGGCGCTCGCCGTCACCGCGGTCGGTGCGGCCCTGCTCTCCCTCGGCCCGAAGATCCGCCTCCCGCAGACGGATCTGGTGCTGCCCGGCCCGTGGGCGCTGTTCGCCGAGAAGCCGCTGCTGGAGTCGGTCATCGAGAGCCGGGTGGCGATGATCTGCGCCCCGGTGTTGGGCATGCTGCTGGCGATCGCCTTCGAACGACTGGCGGCCGTGCCGGGCCTCGGCACGCGGTACGTGGGCTTCCTGGCGATCACCCTCGCCCTGCTGCCGATCGTCCCGGCTCCGCTGAGGTCCGTGGAGCGCGCCGAGGTCCCGGCGTTCTTCGCGGACGGCACCTGGAGGTCGTACGTCGACACCGGCGCCGGCGAGACACTGGTGCCGGTGCCCCTGCCGGACCCGGGCAACGCGGAGGCGCTGCGCTGGCAGACCACGGCCGGTTTCGGCTTCCGGATGCCCGGCGGCTACTTCAACGGCCCCTTCGGCGAGGACCGCGTCGGCATCTACGGCGCCGTCCCCCGCCACACCTCCAACCTGCTGCGGGACGTCCGTCACAGCGGGCGGGTCCCGGTGATCGGCGACAACTGGCGGGCGCAGGCGCGACAGGACTTCGCGTACTGGCAGGCGGGCGCTCTGGTGCTGCGTCCGCAGATGTACGACGAGCAGGTGCGCGTCACCGTGGACAAGCTGGTGGGGCGACCCGGTAAGTGGGTGGGCGGTGTGTGGGTATGGGACCTGCACGCGGGGGACTGAAGACGCGTCCAGCGACTACGCTTCCCTGACCACTGTGTGCCGTACGCGAACGTATCCGTACCGTGCGTGTGCGTGCCGGATGACCGAGGAGTTCTCTTTTGGCCTGTGACCTCTGGCTGGTCCCGCTCGTCGACGTGTTGTGCCACACACCCGACAACCCCTTCGCCGAAGAACTCGCGCTCTACAACAAGCTGCTGGGTGAGGCCGGACTGCCGCCGGTGCCGGTGTACCAGTACATGCCCGGACTGACCGGTGAGGTCGCCCCGGTCGCGGGCTTCGACTACGACGCGCTGCACTTCCTGCGCCGCGCCTACCTGCTCCAGGTGTGCGGGCTCGCGGTGACCCCGGTGGACGCGCTGGGCGGCGACTACGAACAGCTCCTGGAGATGTTCGAGGGCACGGCCCAGCAGTCGCACCTGGTCTGGCACTACGACCACGCGGGCGCGTATGTCCCCGTCGACTTCCCGCACCCGCTCTCCAGCGACGAACTCCTCGCCGGCGGGGGCCCGTTGGGCTCCTCTCACGGTCTGCTGCGGGAACTGGAGTTCGTGGCCCCGGCGATCGGCATCGACCCGGCGAACCCTCCGGCGCCCCCGGAAGGGCCGCTCGCGCCCACGGAGTTGGAGGAACCGGCCGTGCCCGCCCCCTACGATCCCAGCCCCTTCGCCCGTGAACGCCACGTCTGGCTGGGTCTGCACGCGGCGGCGACCCGCAGCCTGGCGCAGGGGTCGATGATCGTGTTCAGCTGAGGCCCGGCGTTCTCCGAGGCTCAACGACCCAGCGCGGAAAGGCCCTTCTGCAGGTCCTCGGGGTTCATGACCGGGGTGTAGGTGACATCGGCGCCCAGTTCGAGGAAGAACGGCTCGGCGATGGACGGCATCTGGGAGCTGTCCTGCAGATCGAAGACCATGTAACAGGTGCGTTGCCCGTTGTCGGTCGTGAAGTAGGCCGCCTCCGGCTTGACCTGCTCCATGGAGGACTGCATCAGCTTTCCCAGAGTGCCGTTCCGAATGGCCTCGTTCGACTTCTCGGTGCCGAACCGGGCCTTGAGCATCATGCGCATGGCAATCACCGTTCCCCTGATCATCCGTCCGATATGTGCAGATCGCACATGCTTTAAGAATAGGTCCGAACTCGCGATCCCTCTCGGCCAACTCCCGCCCCCGCAGGGGTGCCGTGAACGGACGACTACGCCGAGCGACGGATGGCGTCACGGCACAGCGGGGATGCATCACGACACCGATGCCGGAACGACCGACGACAGACGGCACGGACTCCCCCAGCTTCGAGGGCCTGCCGGACGTCCCTCATGCGGTCCTGGACGTCCCTCATGCGGTCAGGCCGAGCGTGGCCAGGTGGTCAGGATCTGTGAGGATGTCGAGTCCGGTGATGCGGCCGTCCCGGATGGTGAACGACATGACGGACAAGGGTCGGTCTCCGGCGAACGAGACGACGCCGGGCGTGCCGTTGACCAGCACCACACGCGCGTCCGCCGCGAAGCGGGCGAAGGTGATCGCCTGGGACGCCACATCGCCCGCGCCGCGTCGCAGGATGCTCGGGACGAGCGTGCCGCCGTCGGAACGCGCGACCACGTCGGGGTGAAGGACGGCCAGGAGCGCCTCGAAGTCGCCGCCGCGGGAGGTGCTCTCCGCGATCATCCTGATGATCGGCCTCACCAACTTCTTCAACCGCATCAACACCACCATCGAGGAGCCCGCCGGCACAACCTGGTGACGCGCCGCCCGGGGTGCCGCCGACGCCGGACCCTTCGTCAGGGCCCGAGGTGCGTGCCCGGAGCGACGGTGCCGGTGGTCCATCCGGCCGCCGTCCCGGGTATGCGACGGCGGCCGACACCGTCACCGGGTCGGCCGCCTCGCGGATGGGGCCGGCGGACTAGATGAAGGAGTTGATCTCGATGGTCTCGTCGCGGCCCGGGCCGACGCCGATCGCGGAGATCGGGGCGCCGGACATCTCCTCCAGCGCCTTCACGTAGTTCTGCGCGTTCTTGGGCAGGTCGGAGAAGGACTTCGCCTTGGTGATGTCCTCGGACCAGCCGGGCAGGGTCTCGTAGACCGGCTTGGCGTGGTGGAAGTCGGACTGGGAGTACGGGAGTTCCTCGACGCGCTTGCCGTCGATCTCGTACGCCACACAGACGGGGATCTGCTCCCAGCCGGTGAGGACGTCGAGCTTGGTGAGGAAGAAGTCCGTCAGGCCGTTGACACGGGTCGCGTAGCGGGCGATGACCGCGTCGAACCAGCCGCAGCGGCGGTCACGGCCGGTGGTGACACCCCGCTCGTGACCGATGCGGCGCAGCGCCTCGCCGTCCTCGTCGAAGAGTTCCGTGGGGAAGGGGCCGGCGCCGACGCGGGTCGTGTAGGCCTTCAGGATGCCGATGACTCGGCTGATCTTCGTGGGGCCGACGCCCGCGCCCGTGCATGCGCCGCCCGCGGTCGGGTTGCTGGAGGTCACGAAGGGGTACGTGCCGTGGTCGATGTCGAGGAGGGTGCCCTGGCCGCCCTCGAAGAGGACGACCTTGTCGTCGTCGAGGGCCTGGTTGAGGACCAGGACCGTGTCGGCGACGAACGGGGCCAGCTTGTCGGCGTAGCCCAGCAGCTCCTCGACGACCTGGTCCACGGCGATGGCGCGGCGGTTGTAGAGCTTGGTGAGGAGCTGGTTCTTGATGTCGAGGGCAGCCTCGACCTTCTGCGTCAGGATCGACTCGTCGTAGAGGTCCTGGACGCGGATGCCGACCCGGTTGATCTTGTCGGCGTAGGTCGGGCCGATGCCACGGCCCGTCGTCCCGATCTTCCGCTTGCCGAGGAAGCGCTCGGTGATCTTGTCCACCGTCACGTTGTACGGCGTGATGATGTGAGCGTTGCCGCTGAGCAGGAGCTTGGACGTGTCGACGCCGCGCTCGTTCAGACCGCTCAGCTCGGAGAGCAGGACCGACGGGTCGACGACGACGCCGTTGCCGATGACCGGAGTGCACTCCGGAGTGAGGATCCCGGAAGGGAGCAGGTGGAGGGCGTACTTCTGGTCACCCACGACTACCGTGTGGCCGGCGTTGTTGCCGCCCTGGTAGCGCACCACGTAGTCGACGGATCCGCCTAGCAGGTCCGTCGCCTTTCCCTTGCCTTCGTCACCCCACTGAGCACCGAGCAGCACAAGTGCGGGCACGCGCGTACACCCCTTCCGGGCGGGGCATGTCCATGGTCGGGGGCGTGCGCGATGGCTTGTTACCGTCGCGTGCGCCGCGCGACCGTCGTTGGCCGCACACTGTGGACCCGGATGCCCCGGAATAGACGAAGCCCCTGGCGCAATAGCGCAAGGGGCTCTTGCACAAAGATGCTACCCGAGGAAGCGAGGCAGGACCGAGGTGGCGACTGACGACCAGCTCCTCGTGGTCATCGACCCCCTCGCCCGTCGCACGGACGGCGAGGCCGTACGGATCGCGAAAGACGTGCTCAGCGCGGGTGCGGCGAGTACGAAGGTGTGCCTTCCCGAGGGCCCCGAGGAATTCATGCGAGCGCTCGTCCGACGTGGTTCCCGGCGGCCCGTGGTGGTCGGCGACGACCGCGCGCTGCTGCGGACCGTGGCCGTTCTGCATCGGCGGCGGGAGCTGGCGGCGTGTGCCCTCTCCCTCGTCCCGGTCGGCTCGGCCCTGGGGCTCGCGCGCTCCCTCGGCGTGCCCACCGACGCGGTCACGGCGGCGCGCGCGGCCCTCGACGGCGTCGAGCGACGGCTCGATCTGCTCGTCGACGAGAGCGACGGGGTGGTGCTGGGCACGCTCCGGATCCCGGTCCTGCCGGGTACGGCGCCCCCGGGGCCGGAGGAGGCGACCGGGCCCGAGGCCGACGGCAGAGTGGAGTCGGGCAGGGGCACGGGCCCGGACACGTACGCGGACCGGGGTTCGGGGCAGGGCGGGGTCTCGGCCGACGGCCACCCCTCCTGGCTGCGCGCCTGGCCGCAGTCCCTCGTCCGTACGCTGTCGACGCGTCCCCACCGGCCCATCAGGATGTCCCGCCCGTTGCGGCCCTCACGCATACGGGTCGCCGCCGGGGGCGGGGCCGGGCCTTCGCGGCTGCGGGTGGAGGTGGACGGGGTGACGCTCGTCGACCTCGACCAGCCCGTGGAGGGTGTCTCCATCACCCCCGGTACGGACGGTGGCGCCGACGTCGAGATCCGCCCGGTGTCCGTGGGCGCCGAGGCGTCCCCGTTGCACGCGACCGGCCACCGGGTGACCGTGTCGGGCGCGGATTTCCGCTACGGGGCGGACTCGCTGGTCACCGGCCCCGTGCGCACCCGGACGTGGACGGTACGGGAGGGTGCATGGGGGCTGACCCTGCCGGGGTGACCACTTCGGCAGGGTCAGCACTCATCGCCCAGGTGCGGGATTCGCCGGTGGTGCGGGATTCGCCGGTGGTGTGGGCGGCGCCGCCCTTGTACGGCGACCGCCTGACCGGCCGTCAGTCGCCTCGACGGGCTCTTGAGGGCCCGTCAGCTGCTCGCCTCCCGAGGAAACGGCGCCGTGGGGGCAGGATCCCCTGACGGGAAGCCAGGGCGGAGGTCCGGCAAGGTCACCTCCAAGAGAGTGACGGCACGTCAGTTCCGGCAGGTGTGACAAGGCTTTTAATTCGAAATACCAGCTCACCGCCGTCCTTTGATGGCACATCAGGCGACTCACCGGTCCCCCGAAAGGGCGACTACCAATGCGACCATTCAGTCCTATTTTCACCGCACGCCGGACAACTTCGAGATGACAGCGGAAATGCCCCTCATTACGTTCGTTCTCGTCGGCGGATCCCGCCGACGAGAACGAAGAGAAGGGGAAGTGCATTGCGCACTCGTAAGATCACGGTGATCGCCGCTTCCGTCGGCGTCGCGGTCGCGGCCGCCACAGGTGTCACCTACGCCAGCTCCGCCCTGGATTCCGCCCCCAAGTCCGCCGCCGTCACGGACGCCGCCCCCGCCCCGCGCGGCGGAAACGGCACGGGCACCAACGCCGGCTCGAACGCCGCCTCCGACGCCGGACAGAACGACAACAGCTGGAGGCAGGGCAAAGGGAACGAGGGGCGGGGCGGCAACGGGGGCGGCAACGGAGGCGAGAACCGCGGCGGGAACGGGGGGGAGAACCGCGGCGGGAACGGGGGTGAGAACCACGGCGGGAACGGGGGCGAGAACCGGGGAGACCACCACCGGAACGACGGTCAGATCATGGTCAACGATCGCACGTACGCCGCCGAGCCGGGATCCTGCATCTCAGTGATCAGCGACGTTTCCACCTTCAACATCCGGAACGACAGCTACCGAACTGTCGAATTCTTCGCTGGGTCCGAATGCGCCGGCAGCCCCATTGCCACGGTCGGCCCCCACGGCTCCAACAACACTGTGACAGTGCCAGGTGCGGCTCCCTTCATGGGCAGTTTCCGCGTGATCCACGGGCACGACGGGTACAACGGGCACCACTGACGCGACTGAATCCGGCAACGAGGAAGGGCAGCCCTTCACCGCAACATCGGAAACCCCGGCTCGCCGCAATCGAGCCGGGGTTCCGGCACAGGGCCTCCCCATGTTAATTCGCGCGGATTAGCCGCAGGGTCCGCGATTACTCCTGACGGGTTTCTCCCGGCCCGTCCGTGTCTATCGGCCGACGATGCCGCTCAGGAAAGCGTGCCAGCTCGTGGGGCTGAGGTGCAGAAGGGGACCGTGGGGGTTCTTGCTGTCGCGTACGGCTCGGCCGCCGGTGGCTGTGGCGGCGACCTCGACGCAGTTACTTTCCGGTCCGGAGTACGTGGACTTCCGGAAGGGTCCTACGACGTCGGTCATGATGCGTCTTCCCCGATGCTCCGCAGTTCGCTCCGGATGAGTCTCGCGCTCGCTTCCGGAGCCAGTGCCGATGATCGTAGTAGGTCGAACACATTGGCGTAAGCCGTGAGGTCCTCCGCCCCCTCAAGGACCGAGGCACCCCTGAGATTGTCCAACGTCACCGCTTCGACCACAGGCTCCGATTCGAAACTGAACGTCGAGAAGGCCGAGGCCAAACCACCCAGTACACCTGCGCTGAACGGCAGAACCTGCACGGTGACGTTCTTCCGCTTTCCGATGTCGAGGATGGCGGACAACTGCTCCCGGTGAATGTCGACGCTCACCAACGGATGTGCGACGACCGCTTCCCAGAGGATGACCGAGTACGTCGCACCTCCTTCGTCGATCTTCGACTGTCGCCCCTTGCGCACTTTCACCAACTGTGCCACCCGTTCTGGGGCGATGTAGGTGGGGCTCGCCTTGATGATCGCCTCCGAATACGCGGGCGTCTGCAAGAGCCCCGGGACCAGGGCGGGCTGCCATTCCCTGATATACGTCGCGTCCTCCTCCAACGCGATGTGGTCGAGGTAGTCCGGCCGTAGATGCGCCGCGTGTTCGAGCCACCACCCGCGATGCTTCGACCGCTTGGCCAAGCCCTCAAGCGTGTCGCGGACTTCCGAATCATCGATGCCGTACGCGCTCAGCAGTGCGCGAATCTCGATGATGCGGGCGGTCACATGACCACTCTCCATGCGGCTGATCCGAGTCTGATGCACCCCAAGCACTTCGGCGGCCTGCGGCTGATCAAGCTTGGCGGCCTGTCGGTACCTCTTGAGCGCAGCGCCAAGTCGCCTGCTGCGCACCGTCGGCCGTCCCCCTGCGGGCATCGCTTCCCCTCTCCTGCGATAGCCGGTCTCGCCAACCCAACTGTAGGCGTGCGCACGCGCAGCACAGATGACAAACAGCATGCATGCTGTTCGTTCGATTGCAGTTCCGTCGACTTTTCTCATAGCCTCGTCGCACACGCACCACTACAGGGCGTGAACTTGACTGCACGTCAGGGGGTCTATTCGCCATGCCCGCTCTCACCCCACGTCGCGACTCCTTCCGTTTCCCCAAGCGGAGAAGACACGTTCCGGAGGCCCGCGCCCAGGTGTGCCGGATTCTCAAGGACTGGGCCCTCGACGGTGAACTCGCCCAAGACATCGCCACGGTGGCGACAGAGCTGGTCACCAATGCCGTACGGCACTGTCGGGTGGGCCTCGCCGAGGTCGAGGTCGTGCTGTCGGTCCGGGGGTGCGGGGTGCTGGTGGAGGTGTCGGACCCGGACAAGGGGAAGGTGCCTACACCGGTGGTGGAGTCCGACGGGGACGGCGGTCGAGGGCTGGTGGTCGTCGCCGGGCTGGCCGAGCGGTGGGGGCACGAACTGCGGCCGTTCACGAAGTGCGTGTGGGCGTACTTCGTGATCCCGGGGCGGTCCCGGTGAACGCGGCGACGCTGAGCCCGGAGCGGGGGCGCTGGCGGCGTTGGGCCGCGCGGGCGGAACGGCAATGGGCCGCGTCCGGCCGTTGGTTGGCGCTGCTCCCCCGCGAACCGTGCTGGGAGGTCCGGCGGCCGGCCGTGCGGACCGTATCGCCGGAGGACACGGCCGCCTTGGACGAAGGGGACGTCGTGCGGGCGTACGTCACGGCGTACCTGGGGGAAGGACGGACGGCGGCATGAGCGAGGACGAGGTGGGCGAGGGCGGGGAGAAGACGGCCCGGCCGGACGGTGACCCACCGCTCGACCCGGTCATGGCCACGTTCAGCGAGTGGCTCGACCACGCCGTGGCCTGCAAGGAGGCGTGTCGCAGGGAGGGCGTCTCGTGCCTGCACTCGATGCGGCTGGGGAGGCGGCACCGCGAGGCGAGAAGGGCCGCGGCCCGGGCGGCCCGCCGGACGGACGGCCCGCCGGAGCTTGTGTGAGCAGGCGGGACACACACCCGGTCGACGCATCATCAGTGAGACCGGTGTTCGCACGAAGCGCTCCTGCGGACATGGGGCGCACGTGCACGCTCCTCATGGGAGCCCTTCTCGCCGCCGGCCGGTGCGACGAGAAGGCTCAGCAGCGCGGTGACCGCACTCGCCACCGCCAGGCGCACGCTCCACTCACCCGCCCACCCGTCCCTGACCTCCGCGAGTACCTCCAGGTCGAGCAGCGCGGTGCCGACCGGGTAGGTGGCCACACAGACCGCCAGCACCATCCAGAGCGGCGGCTCGTGCGGGACCGAGAGAGCGGACCCGGCACAGATCACGACGGCGCTGAGGACGATGACGAGTGCGGTGAAGGGCATGACCACCAGGATTGCGGCGACCGCACGCCCGATCGTCAGCGTCGGCAGGAAAGGCGTCTCTATCGCAAGATGGAGAAGTAAATAAATCGTTGACAACAAGTTGTTTGCATTTCATGCTGGCTGTATGACGTCAATCCCGCAAATCCCGCCACCGCCGTCCGGAGCCGCCGACCCCTTCACCCCGCCGAGCGCGGACGCGGCGAGGGCACAGCGCGTCTACACCTCCCTGTTCCGCATCGCGGAACGGCACGCGGCCACGGACGCGCAGCGCCATCGCCAGACCCACCCGTACGTACTCGGTCCGCACGAGGCGATCAGGCTGGTGTCGTTCCTGCTCAGCGGTGCCGCGCTCCTCGACGAGGGCGAACCCGAGGTCGACCGCGCGGACATCACCGCCGCCCTCACCCTCGTCCCGCTCGCCCGCGCCGAGATGGACGAACTGGAGGTCGGCCTCCTGGAGATGGCCCGAGGTCGTGGCATGACCTGGCCGGAGATCGCCTTCGGCCTCGGCCTCAAGACCCCGCAGGCGGCCCGTCAACGCTACGAGCGACTGGCGAGCCGTACGGAGACGGAGACGGAGGCGGAGCCCCACGCGGAGAAGCACGCAGGGGAGGTTGAGAAGCACGCAGGGGAGGCTGCCGACGAGGACGCCGACTGAGGGGGCCTCCGAGACGGCCCGGAAAAAAATCTCGCGGCGATGTCGAGAATCCGTGCCCGGCTCCGTCCCCGGTGTGAACGCGACCACCACAATGGGTCGCCCAGCACGGAGGAGAAACACTATGGCCAAGTACCTGCTGCTGAAGCACTACCGCGGCGCCCCGGCCGCCGTCAACGACGTGCCGATGGACCGGTGGACGCCGGAGGAGATCTCGGCGCACGTGCAGTACATGAACGACTTCGCGGCCCGACTGGAGGAGACCGGCGAGTTCGTCGACGGTCAGGCGCTCGCTCCCGAGGGGATGTGGGTCCGGTACGACGGTGAGGGGCGCCCGCCGGTGACCGACGGCCCGTTCGCCGAGACCAAGGACCTCATCGCCGGCTGGATGGTGATCGACGTCGACAGCCAGGAGCGCGCGGTGGAGCTGGCCGGGGAGCTGTCCGCCGCTCCCGGGGCGGGCGGGAAGCCGATCCACGAGTGGCTGGAGGTCCGCCCCTTCCTGACCGCGCCGCCCACCATCACGGAGTGACCCGACCGGTGTCACAGATGGACGAGGCCCTGCTCAGGCGTCTCACGCCGAGCGTGCTCACCGTCCTCGTCCGCCGCGGAGCCGACTTCGCGGCGGCCGAGGACGCGGTGCAGGAAGCACTGGTCGAGGCGGTCCGTGTCTGGCCGGACGACCCGCCGAGGGACGCGAAGGGCTGGCTGGTCACCGTGGCCTGGCGCAAGTTCCTCGACCAGGCCCGGTCGGACGCCGCCCGTCGGCGGCGTGAGGACCTCGTCGACGAGGAACCGGCGCCCGGTCCCGCGTCCGCCGTGGACGACACGCTCCAGCTCTACTTCCTGTGCGCCCACCCGTCGCTGACGCCGTCGTCCGCCGTGGCGCTCACCCTGCGCGCCGTCGGCGGCCTCACCACCCGCCAGATCGCCGAGGCCTACCTGGTGCCCGAGGCAACCATGGCGCAGCGGATCAGCCGCGCCAAGCGCACCGTCTCCGGCATACGGTTCGAGCAGCCCGGCGACGTCGCCACCGTACTGCGCGTCCTCTACCTGGTCTTCAACGAGGGCTACTCCGGCGACCTCGACCTCGCCGCCGAGGCCATCCGGCTCACCCGACAGCTCGCGGCCTCGATCGACCACCCCGAGGTGGCCGGGTTGCTCGCTCTCATGCTGCTCCACCATGCCCGGCGCGCCGCCCGGACCGCACCCGACGGCAGCCTGGTACCGCTCGCCGAACAGGACCGGCGCCGGTGGGACACGAAGTCGATCGCCGAAGGCGTCGCGATCCTGCAAGCGGCGCTCGCCCGCGACCGGTTGGGGGAGTTCCAGGCCCAGGCCGCCATCGCCGCGCTCCACGCCGACGCGCCCACCGCCGAGGAGACCGACTGGGTGCAGATCGTCGAGTGGTACGACGAGCTGGCCCGGCTGACCGACAGCCCGGTCGTACGGCTCAACCGCGCGGTGGCCGTCGGCGAGGCCGAGGGGCCACGCGCCGGCCTGGCGGCGCTCGCGGCCCTGGACCCCTCCCTCCCCCGCCACACCGCCGTCGCCGCCTACCTCCACGAACGCGACGGCGACCTGACGACGGCGGCCCGTCTCTACGCCGAGGCCGCCCACAAGGCCCCCAACCTCGCCGAACGTGCCCACCTCACCCGCCGGGCGGCCCGCCTCAACAACCGGAGACAGCGGACCGCGCCCGAGACGGCGACGGGACTGATCCGCGACTGATCCACCAGTTCGACGGAGGTCAGCGCGCCGGTGTCGGAGGTGAGGAGCGCGGCGAAGGCCCGCGGGCGTACGCGGCAGAGGTCTGTCTCTCCTCCCCGGAGAACCGTGCCCCGGCGCATCGCGTCCCTCCGGACATGGACCGACCGGAGCGGCGCGACGACCGGGGTGAGCAGGGTGAGCGGGTCGAGGGAGGCCGGCGGTCGGACCGGGACCGGCGGTTCGACCGGGACAGTGCGCTGGGGTGTGGTGGGTGTGCGCTGTCGGCGGTGGGTGCGACGGTCGCGACGCTCGTGTGGGGCACTTCGGATCGCACCCGGCGCCACCTCCGGGGCGGCTTCGAGGGCGAGGACATGGACTACACCGTCCTCGCCACAGAACTCCCGTTCGTCGCCCTGGCCGGAGCCACCGTCCCGGCCCTCGTCTGCCTCGCGCTCGCCCTGCTGCTCCCGGCCCGGCGACGGCGAGCGAGGCCGGACGCCGGTCCGGGGCCGGGTGGCAGGCCGGGGCCGGGTGGCAGGGCGGGGCCGGGTGGCAGGGCGGGGCCGGGTGGCAGGGCGGGGCCGGGTGGCAGGGTGGGGCCGTCAGATCTCGACCGCTAGGCCGCCCAGGCCCCGGATCACGAAGTTCGGTTTGCGGGTCGGCTCGGCGGCCAGGGCGAGCGTCGGGGCTTTCTCCAGGAGGGCCGCCATGGAGGCCGACAGTTCGACGCGGGCGAGGGGGGCGCCGATGCAGTAGTGGATGCCCGCGCTGAAGGAGATGTGCGGGTTCTCCTCACGGGTGAGGTCCAGCTTCCCGGGGTCGGCGAAGACGGACGGGTCGTGGTTGGCCGAGCCGAAGAGCATCGCGATCTCCGCGCCCCGGGGAACCGTCGTCCCGTCGATCTCGATGTCGTCCAGCACCCAGCGCTCGAAGAGCTGCAGCGGGGTGTCGTACCGCATCAGCTCCTCCACCGCCGCCGGCACCAGCGAGTGGTCGGCGCGCAGCGCCGCCAGCTGCTCCGGGTTCCGGAACAGCGCCCACCAGCCGTTCACCGTGGCGTTCACCGTGGCCTCGTGCCCCGCGTTCAGCAGCAGGACGCAGGTCGAGATCATCTCCTGCTCGGTCAGCCGGTCACCCTCGTCGTGCGCGGCGATCAGCCCCGAGATCAGGTCCTCGCCCGGCCGCGCCCTCCGGTGCGCGATCAGTTCCCGCAGGTACTGCGAGAACTCCACCGACGCCCGCACGGCCCGCTTCGCCGTCTCCTGCGACGGACTCAGCTCGTACATCCCGCAGATGTCCGCCGACCAGGGGCGCAGCGGCGCCCGGTCGGCCTCCGGGACTCCGAGCATCTCCGCGATCACCGCGACCGGCAGCGGTTCCGCCACATCCGTCAGCAGGTCGCCTCCGCCGGACTCCACCAGCCGTTCCACCAGTGCACCGGCCAGCTCCTCCACATACGGCTTCAGCCGCTCCACCGTGCGCGGGGTGAACGCCTTCGACACCAGCCGACGGATCCGGGTGTGGTCCGGGGGTTCCAGGTCGAGCATCCCGTGGTCGTTCAGCGTGTGGAACGGCTCGTGCTCCTCCGGCGGCGCCGTCCGCCCGAAGTCCTCGTGCGTGAACCTGTGCTGATACGTCCGCCCGAGCCGCCGGTCCCGCAGCAGCGCCGACACGTCCGCGTGGTGCGGGACGAGCCACTGGTTCGTGGGCTCGAAGTACTGCACCCTGCCCCGGGCCCGCAGCTCCGCGTACGCCGGGTACGGGTCGGCCACGAAGTCGGGGTCCCACGGGTCGAAAGCGAGATAGGAAACGGCTGCCATGAACGGACGCTAACCGTTTCTCCGGGCCTTGGCCAGTGTCGGCCACTCGGCGTAAACCGGCTGGTGAGAGCGTGAGGCCCGAGGGACCGCTCTCCGAAACGCTCGGCCCGGGTGTGACAGGACGCCCCAGCCGTGGGGGACAGGACGTCCCCGGCCGGGTGTGACGGGACGAACGCCCTCAGCCGGGTGTGACCAGCCTCGCCTCGTAGGCGAACACGGCCGCCTGTGTGCGGTCGCGCAGGCCCAGCTTGACCAGGACCCGGCTCACATGGGTCTTGATCGTGGACTCGGCGACGACCAGACGCTCGGCTATCTCCGAGTTGGACAGGCCCTGGGCGATGAGGACCAGGACCTCCGTCTCGCGGTCGGTGAGTTCGCCGTGTGTGAGCTGGGTGGCCGCCGACACACGGGGTGTCTGGGCGAGCTTGGAGAACTCCGTGATCAGACGCTTGGTGACGGACGGGGCGAGCAGGGCCTCACCGGCGGCCACCACCCGCACCCCGTCGGCCAGTTGGCGTGCCGAGGCGTCCTTGAGGAGGAAGCCGGAGGCCCCCGCGCGCAGGGCCTGGTACACATACTCGTCGAGGTCGAACGTGGTCAGCACCAGCACCTTCGCCCCGCCGTCCGCCGCCACGATCTCCCGGGTGGCCTCGATGCCGTTCATCTCGGGCATCCGGATGTCCATCAGGACCACGTCCGGCGACAGTTCCCGGACCCGCTCGACCGCGTCCCGACCGTTGACCGCCTCGCCGACCACCTCGATGTCCGGCATGGCGCCGAGCAGCACCGAGAAGCCCTCGCGGACCATCATCTGGTCGTCGGCGATCAGCACGCGGATCGTCATACGTCGGCCTCGCTCACGGTGGACACGGGCAGGAACACCGTCACCTCATAGCCTCCGTCGTCCGTCTCGCCCGTCGTCATCTCGCCGTTCAGCATGGTGACGCGCTCGCGCATACCGGTGAGACCGTGGCCGGCGCCATGGGTGGACTTCGCCAGGCTCACCTCGGGGGACGGGCCGTTGACCACGCGCAGGCCCAGTCCGCCCAGGACGTAGGCGATCTCCACCCCGGCCGACGCGCCGGGCGCGTGCCGCAGGGTGTTGCTGAGGGCCTCCTGGACTATGCGGTACGCCGACAGCTCCACGCCCTGCGGGAGTTCCCGGACCGCTCCGGTGACCGTCTTGTCGACGGTGAGACCGGCCTCCCGCACATTGGCGAGCAGACCGTCGAGGTCGGCGAGGGTGGGCTGCGGGGCGTCGGGGGCCTCGTAGTCCTCGGCGCGGACCACCCCGAGGACACGGCGCAGCTCGGTGAGCGCGGCCACCGCGTTCTCCCGGATCGTGGCGAAGGCCTGCTCCAGCTCCGGCGGCGGGTTCTCCACCCGGTAGGGCGCGGCCTCGGCCTGGATGGCGACCACCGACATGTGGTGGGCGACCACGTCGTGCAGCTCGCGGGCGATCGTGGTGCGCTCCTCCAGCAGGGTGCGCCGGGAACGCTCGTGCTCGGTCACCGTCTGCTGGGCGGTGACTTCCCGCTGGGCCGTGCGGCGTATGGTCAGCGCGGAGGCGGCCAGCAGGGACATGGCGGAGACGACGAGCAGCGGGCCCGTGTTGTTCGACGCGTAGTGGCTGCCGCCGAGGGTGCTCTCCAGGAACACCCCGTACGCCGCGGTCAGGCCCCACATCCAGGCGGCTATGCGCGGCCGCGTGCGCAGGGCCACGATGGTCATCACCACGAGGTGGGCCGCGAAGCTGCCGGCCGTCCACGGCCAGTCGTCCCACAGACCGCTGCCCGCCGCGGCGAAGGGGGCCACGATCATGGACACCCAGAAGGCCGCCACAGGTCTGACCATGGTCAGCAGGACCGGCAGCAGGGCCAAGGCGCCGGCCGCCATCACGGTGAGCCCGCTTCCGTCGCTCGCGGAGGCGGCGATGGTCATCGAGAGCAGGCCGGCCGTCACGACGGCCGCGTGCGGGGCCCAGGCGGCGTACTCGCGGAGGCGGCCGGACAGCCGACCGGTGAGCATGCCGTCCATCTTCATCGGGGGCATCGGCCGGTAGGCGAGCGCGTCGTGGAACAGGTCCTGCCGGAGCCTGTGCCACGCGTCCATCACCACCCGGAACTCCGGGCTGCTCAACCTGCCCCCGCCTCGCGAGGGCATCGTCTGCGTCTGGGTCGTCTCAGTCACGTGGAAAACGGTAGGCGGAGAGCAGGGGTGGCGTCGTCACCAGTGAGGAGGTCTGTCCGCGTCCGTCTCAGGTACTACGGCCGAGTGTGGTCATGGCGTGTATCACGTTCCGAAGCGGAAAGCTTCTCAGGCCAGGGCGAGCGCAGTGCATAGCGCGGCAACCGCGATCGCCTGCAGGGTGAGGCGGGCCGGCAGCACGCCGTCCCAGCGTCGTTGCAGGGCGTGGGCGTCCGGGACTGCCGCTTCTCCGGTGGCCGCAGCGATGAGAGCACGATTGATCGGTGCGCTGACTCGGAAATAGATGCTGATCCAGCAGAGGAGGGCCGCCACCGCGACCATGCTTGCCACCGCGACCGCCGTGCGCCCGGACACCAGTGCCGCCACCGCGCTGAGGGTGCCGGCGACGACGCTGACGGCGAAGGGGACGGGCAGCCGCTTGTCGCCGTAGTGGTGCACGCGGCCCATCGTGGTGATGAGGGTCTGATCATCGACTTCGGACAGCGCGGAACGAAGGACGACAGTCGCGAACAAGTCGGCTCCGTATACGGCCGAACAGGCGAGCACGGCGATACCGGGGAGCACGTGTATCAGGACGTCCATGCTTGAGCAAACCTCAGATCACGTCGGTGACTGAACCGCTGCCTGCTCGTCCGTATGCACCAGGTCGGGCCGGCCGCCATGATGCTACTGGGGTGGGACTCCCTGAACCTGGCCCCGGGCTCCCGCCGGGAGGGGGGCCGGGCGCCGCTCACCAGGCCAGTTGGGCGATTTCCTCCGCCACCACCGCGCACGCGTCTGCCGCCGGGTCTATGAGGGCGAAGTGGCCCACGTCCTCCAGGAGGGTGAGGCCCACGACCTCGCCCGCCCTGGCCGCGGCGTCTGCGTACGCCTCGGCGACGGCCTGAGGGACGACGATGTCGGAGCGGCCCTGTACGACGGTGGTGGCGATGCCGGTCGGGAGGAGGAGCGCCGGATCGGCGTAAGGGCGGCGTTCGGTGAACTTGTCCTGGCCGCCGAGGAGTTGGGTGGCCGCGCCGCCGCAGACGTCCAGTTTCCCGGCCACCACGAAGTCGGCGATGGGGGCCAGGGCGACGACGCCTCGGAGGGGGGCGGGGCGGGGGGTGCGCCACGGGCTGTCGGCCGGGAGTACGTGGCGGGCGGCGGCCCACAGGGCGAGGTGGCCGCCGGCGGAGTGCCCGGTGAGGACCGTACGGCGGGGGTCCGCCTGGGGGAGGGCCTGGCGTACGAGGTCGGGCAGGGCGTCGAGGGCCGCGGCGACGTCGTCGAACGTATCCGGCCAGCGGCCCGCGAGCGGGCCCGGGGTGCCAGTCCGGCCGGACTCGGCGGGGAGTGAACTGCCCCTTCTGTACTCGATGTTGGCCACCGCGAAGCCGTGACGGGTCAAAAAGTCGGCGAAGGGGGTGATGTGGTGGCGGTCGTAGGGGGCTCGCCAGGCGCCGCCGTGCAGGGCCACGACCAGGGGGGCGGTGGCAGCGGCCACGTCGGAGGTGCGGGGGGCGTAGAAGTCGATCAGCTGGTCGGGGTGGTCGCCGTAGGAGGTGGTGGTGTCGGGGGCGACCGGGGAGTGGGAGAAGGCGGACGCCTCTTCGGCGGCATCGCGGGCTGCGGCGTCGTCGTCCGGCATGCGTCGACCTCTCGGGTGAAATGGTTTGGAAGGGTTTGGAACGGGCGGGCCTCGGGGGCGGGGAGGCCTGCCGTTGGCGGGGACGGTATCAGGCCGGTGACGTGCGTTGACACGGGGATATGACACTGGGTCAGGGTGGGCGCGGAGAGACGGGCGAGGAGCGGCGTAGCGCTGGGGCGGGGTCGAAACGGGGCCGGGCGAGGGGGGGTTCGCTTGCTGCGCTTGCAGGGCGCCGCTGCGTCCACCCGCCCCCGCCCACCGCCCCCGCCCCGCCCCTGGCGGCACGACTGCCCGCGGCTACGACCGGCGGACCTGTCCCAGCGATCCCAACGTCTCCCCCAGTACCCGTGCCGCGCGCTCCACGTCCGCGAAGCTGACGTACAGCGGGGTGAAGCCGAAACGGAGGACGTCGGGGTGGCGGAAGTCGCCTACGACTCCCTGGTGGATGAGGCGTTTCATGACGTCGCCGGCGTCGTCGCAGCGCAGGGCCACCTGGCTTCCGCGTTCCGCGTGGGCGGTCGGGGTCAGGGACTCGACGCGGCCTTCGGGGACGTACGTCGCCACGCAGCGCAGGAAGAAGTCCGTCAGGGCGAGGGACTTGGCGCGAACCGACTCGATCGTCACCCGGTCTCCGTCTCCGTCCCCGCCCGCTCCCCCGGGCGCACCGCCCCACTGCCACACATCGAGCGCAGTCTCCAGGGCGAGCATCGACAGGATGTCGGGGGTGCCCACGCGGCCCCGCCGGGCGCCGGTCGTGGGCTCGTAGGCGGGGTGCATCGCGAAGGGGTCGGCGTGGGAGGTCCAGCCCGGGAGGGGGGAGTCGAAGCGGGGCTGGAGATCGTGGCGGACATAGAGGTAGGCCGGGGAACCGGGGCCGCCGTTGAGGTACTTGTACGTGCAGCCGACGGCCAGGTCGACGCCGTGTTCGTCGAGGCCGACGGGCAGTGCGCCGGCGCTGTGGCAGAGGTCCCAGACGACGCGGGCGCCCGCCCGGTGGACCGCCGCCGTCAGCGCGGGGAGGTCGTGGAGGCGGCCGGTGCGGTAGTCGACGTGGTTGAGGAGGACGGCGGCCGTACGGTCGCTCAGCGCGGCCGGGACCTCCGACGGCGTCACCGGGCGTAGCGTGCGGCCGGTCATACGGGCCGCGGACTCGGCTATGTACCCGTCCGTGGGGAACGTCGTCGCGTCGACCAGGATCTCGTCGCGCCGACGGCCACCGGCGTCACCGGCCCCGGCCCCGGTCCCATCCACAGTCCCGTTCGCACCCGCGTCCGCGTCCGCGTCCGCGTCCGCCATGCGTACCGCCGCCACAAGCGCCTTGAAGACGTTCACACTCGTGGAGTCGCCGACCACGATCTGGCCGGGCGCCGCGCCGACCAGCGGAGCGATGCGGTCGCCGATCCGCTCCGGCGCGGTCCACCAGCCGCTCTCGTCCCAGGAGCGGATGCGCAGTTCGCCCCACTCGCGGTAGACGACATCGGCGAGCCGCCCGGGTACCGAGACCGGCAGCGCGCCGAGCGAGTTCCCGTCGAGGTACACGGCGTCGTCGAGGACGAAGCGCGTGCGCAGGCCGGCCAGTTCGTCGGCCGCGTCCAACTTCCGTGCCTCAGCCGCCAGTCCGGCGTCAGCCGGTTTCGACTCGATCAGTTCAGACATGGGAGCGCGCCGTCCACAGCTCGGGGAACACGTTCTTGCGGGCGCGCTTCTCCAGCCAGGCCACGCCGGCCGAACCGCCCGTGCCGGCCTTGGAGCCCATCGCGCGACGGGTGGCGACCAGGTGGTCGTTGCGCCAGCGCCAGACGAGTTCGGCGACGTCGGTCAACGCCTCGCCGAGGCGGGCGAGTTCGTGGTCCGGGTCGCCGGAGTACAGCTCGGTCCACACCTCCTCGACCTCCGCGGAGGGCTCGTACCGCTGGGAGACGTCACGGTTCACGACGGACTCGGGGATCGCGTGGCCGCGACGGGCCAGGAGCCGCAGCACCTCGTCGTAGAGGCTCGGCTCGTGCAGCGCCTTCTCCAGTTCCGCGTGGACGCGCGGGGCGCCCCGGTGCGGGACGAGCATGGAGGCGGACTTCTCGCCGAGCAGGAACTCCATCCGGCGGTACATCGCCGACTGGAAGCCGGAGCCCTCGCCCAGGGCGGCGCGGTAGGAGTTGAACTGGGCGGGGGTGAGCTGGGCGAGAGGGCGCCAGGAGGCGTTCAGGGCCTCCAGCTCGCGTACGGAACGCTTGAGCGCGTCCCTGGCCCTCGCCACGTCGTCGTTGCGGATCGCGGTGGTCGCGGTCTCCCACTCGTGGACGATGACGGTGAACCACAACTCCATGACCTGGGTCGTCACCAGGAAGACCATCTCTCCGGGATCGTCGGAGAGGGGGTGCTGGAGGTGGGTGAGGACGTCCGCCTGGACGTAGTCCTCGTACGGGGTCGTGCCGTGGAAGTCGAGATGCGGGGTCTCGGGCTCCGAAGCCTCGTGGGGCTGAGCCTGGAGGGACATCGCTGTCTCCTGATGTGTACTCCGGGTAGCGGTCCGCCCCTGCCGAATTCCGACACGGGGGCCCCGGTCCCCACCGGCATGTTCGGGCATGCCGCCCCGGACCGCAAGGTCCGCCTGGTCACACCAGGCGGACCTGCGCGAACGCGACGTGACTAGCTCAGCGTCTGCGCCGCCGTCGGGGAGGAGTCCTTCAGGAACTGGGAGCAGCGCTCGTACTCCTCCTGCTCACCGATCTCTCCGGCGGCGCGGGCGAGGGCGTGCAGGGCGCGCAGGAACCCTCGATTCGGCTCGTGCTCCCAAGGCACGGGGCCGTGGCCCTTCCAGCCGCTGCGGCGCAGGGCGTCGAGGCCCCGGTGGTAGCCCGTACGGGCGTAGGCGTACGACTCCACGACACTGCCCCGCTCATAGGCCTCGTCGGCGAGCTGGGCCCAGGCGAGGGAGGAGGTGGGGTACTTGGCGGCGACGTCGGCCGGGGCCGTGCCGTTCGCGAGGAGTTCGCGGGGCTCCGGGTCGTCGGGGAGGTGCGTCGGGGGCGGGCCCCCGAGGAGGTTCTCGTGAATCGTCATGGGTTCCAGTCTGGCCCATGGGGGTGCGGGGGGCGGTACGGGTGGGGGGGTGGATCAGTCGGCGGTCGGGGACGCTTCCGGGGTGTCGTCGGTGGGCGGCTGTTCGGCTCGGACGAAGGCGCCCTTGACGGGGACCGTGATGACGAGACCTTGATCGCGGAGGTTGCGGACAGCCCGGCGGACGGTGTTGACGGCTACGCCGTACTGCTCGGCGAGGTCACGCTCCGCCGGGAGCACGCTCCGCCGGGAGCCGGGCCCCTGCGGACAGCCGCCCGGTACGGATCTGCTCGGCGATGTGATGCACGACCTGAACACCCAGCACGACGACAGCTGAGCCTCACTTCTCCCGGCCGCCCCCCGACTCCCCCGCCTCCAGCGGCGGAGCCGTCACCCCGCAGTGCGTCCGGCACTCGGGATGGTGGCAGTCCGGGGCCGGCCGGCGGATCGTGGCGTAGGCCAGGGCCGCGCCGGCCACCAGCGTGGCCGCGCAGACGATCATCGCCGTGCCGAACGCGTCGTCGAACTGCGTCGCCGAGCGGTACGCCTCCGGGCCCATCCCCGCCATCAGCGGCAACGCGGCCACAGCGATGAGGCCTGCCGCGCGGGCAGCCGCGTTGTTGATGCCGCTCGCCAGGCCCGCGTGCTCGGTGTCGACGGAGGCGAGGACCGTCGCGGTCAGCGGCGCGACCAGGGTGACCATGCCGAGGCCGAGCACCAGGAGCGCGGGGAGGACATCAGCGGCGTACGACGCGTCCGGCCCCACCCGCAGCGCCAGCAGCATGCCCGCCGCGCACAGCAGCGGGCCGACGGTGAGCGGGACGCGGGGGCCGATCCGTTCCCCCAGCGCACCCGCCCGGGACGAGAGCAGAAGCATCAGAACCGTGATGGGGAGCAGGGCCGTGCCCGCGCCCAGCGCCGAGTAGCCCGACACCACCTGGAGCTGGAGCGCGACGAGGAAGAAGAAACCACCGAAGGCCGCGTAGACGCACAGAGTGACCAGGTTGACCACGGTGAACTGGCGGGAGGCGAAGATCTCCGGCGGCATCATCGGGTCGGGACGCCGGCGTTCGACGTGGACGAAGGCCACGCCCGCCGCGACTCCCGCCACGGCCGACACGGTCACCGCCAGTGAGCCCTCCCCGGCCTCGATCAGTGCGTACGTCACCAACGCCAACGACAACGCGCCCAAGGTCGCGCCGAGGACGTCGAAGCGGCTCTGGTACGCCCGGCCGGCGCCCGACTCGGGTACGTGGCGGGTGGCGATCGGGACGCAGACGAGCGCCAGGGGGACGTTCAGCAGGAAGACCCAGCGCCAGCCGGGGCCGTCCACCAGCCAGCCGCCCAGGAACGGGCCGACGGCCGCGCCGACACCACCGAAACCGGACCACAGGCCGACGGCCCGCGCTCGGTCGTCGGGGTGGAACGAGGCCTGGATGAGCGCCAGCGAGCCCGGGGTGAGCAGGGCACCGCCCACACCCTGCAGCGCGCGGGCCGCGATCAGGACGCCGACGTTCGGCGCGAGGCCGCACAGCAGCGACGCCACGGCGAACCACACCACGCCGATCACGAACACCTTGCGCCGGCCGAAACGGTCGCCGAGGGCGCCGCCCAGCAGGATCAGACCGGCGAGGGTGAGCATGTAGGCGTTGACGGTCCACTGGAGGGCCGCGAGGTCCGCGTCCAGGTCGTCGCCCATCCGGGGCAGGGCGACATTGACCACGGTGGAGTCCAGCAGGGCCATGCTGGAGCCGAGGATCGTGGTGAACAGCACCCATCTGCCCTGGGGCGAGGCGAGCCTGAGGTCGGGCATGGGTCAGGTATACAGCGCGCCCGACACATGCGGCGAGCCCGGCGCCGCCAGGGCACCGGGCTCGCCGCGAGGTCGTCCCGCGAAGTCGTCCTCCGAAGTCGTCCTCCGAAGTCGTCCTGCGAGGTCGTCCTCCGAGGAGGAACTACTTGATCTTCGTACCCGCCGAGCGCAGGTTGCCGCAGGCCTCGACCACACGGGCGGCCATCGACGCCTCGGCGAGCTTGCCCCAGGTGCGCGGGTCGTAGGTCTTCTTGTTGCCGACCTCGCCGTCGACCTTCAGGACACCGTCGTAGTTCTGGAACATGTGGGCGGCGACGGGGCGGGTGAAGGCGTACTGGGTGTCGGTGTCGATGTTCATCTTGACGACGCCGTTCTCCAGGGCGGTGCGGATCTCGTCCTCGGTGGAGCCGGAGCCGCCGTGGAAGACGAAGTCGAACGGGGACTCCTTGCCGAAGCGGGCGGCGACGCCCTCGTTCAGCTCCTTGAGGAGGTCGGGGCGCAGGACGACGTTGCCCGGCTTGTACACACCGTGGACGTTACCGAAGGACGCGGCCAGCAGGTAACGGCCCTTCTCACCCAGACCCAGCGCCTCGGCGGTGCGGATCGCGTCGTCGACCGTGGTGTAGAGGGAGTCGTTGATCTCGTGGGAGACGCCGTCCTCCTCGCCACCGGTCGGGGTGATCTCGACCTCCAGGATGATCTTCGCGGCGGCGGCGCGGGCGAGGAGCTCCTGGGCGATGGAGAGGTTGTCGGCGAGGGTCTCGGCCGAGCCGTCCCACATGTGCGACTGGAAGAGGGGGTTGCGACCGGCCTTGACCCGCTCCTCCGACACCGCCAGCAGCGGACGTACGTACCCGTCCAGCTTGTCCTTCGGGCAGTGGTCGGTGTGCAGGGCGACGGTGACGGGGTACTTCTCGGCCACGATGTGCGCGAACTCGGCCAGGGCGACGGAACCCGTCACCATGTCCTTGCTGTACTGACCGCCCAGGAACTCGGCGCCGCCGGTCGAGATCTGGACGATGCCGTCGCTCTCCGCCTCCGCGAAGCCCCGCAGCGCGGCGTGCAGCGTCTGGGTCGAGGTCACATTGATGGCCGGGTAGGCGAACTTGCCTGCCTTCGCCCGGTCGAGCATCTCGTTGTAGACCTCGGGGGTTGCGATGGGCATGGTCCGCTCCTTGTATGTGCGGTGGCGTTGTGCTTACGAGCCCTGACCTAGGGTTGCGACATCATCGTCGGCCCCATCTTTCCAGACATGACCGGCTGCTCCGGCCAGGGTGTCGCGAACTGGTCGGTAACTGCTGACCTTGGCGTTTCCGCCCGGCGAGTCGACCTCAGCCCAGGCCCAGCTCGTCCTGCGAGAACGCGAAGAGGTACGGGACACCGGCGCCCTGTTCGATCTTCTCGGCGGCACCGGTCGCGCGGTCGACGATCGTGGCGACGGCGACGACCTCGGCACCCGCCTCCCGGACGGCCTCGACGGCGGTCAGCGGGGAGCCGCCGGTGGTGGAGGTGTCCTCGACCACGAGGACCCGGCGGCCCGCGATGTCGGGCCCCTCGACCCGCCGCTGCATCCCGTGCGCCTTGGCGGCCTTGCGGACGACGAACGCGTCGAGCCGCCGGCCGCGCGCGGCGGCGGCGTGCAGCATCGCTCCGGCCACCGGGTCGGCGCCCATCGTGAGCCCGCCGACCGCGTCGAAGTCGAGGTCGGCGGTCAGGTCGAGCAGCACCTGCCCGACCAGCGGGGCGGCCTCGCCGTCGAGGGTGACCCGGCGCAGGTCGACGTAGTAGTCGGCCTCCAGGCCCGACGACAGGGTCACCCTCCCGTGCACCACGGCCTTGTCCTTGATCTGCTGCAACAAAGATCCACGTACGTCCACGTCAGTCATGGCAGTCAGCTTAGAGGGGGCCCATATGTCCGCTTACACGCTGTCCGCCTACAGGCGCCGCCAGGTCCAGGTCGTGGTCGCTTCGAGGGGGTCGATCGGGGTGACCAGGCGGGGGTGGGTGTTGAGGCCGTTGGGCGGGCCGGTCTGGGGTTCGACGCACACGGCCTCCGCCTGCTCGTCGTAGAGCACGACCCACTCCTCGCGGGAGGTGACCTTGAGCTCCAGCCGGTCCGGCCAGGTGAGGGTGACGTCGACGCCGTCGGGCATGCCGAAGCAGTCGTCCCAGGGGCCGGGCTTGGGGTCGAGGCGGTTTCCGGTGGGCAGGTGGTCCTCGCCGCGCTCCTCCTGCCAGGCGGGCGTGAAGTCGATCCGTACGTCCTCCCCGCCGCCCGCGAGGTTCCGGTTGAACCAGGGGTGCCAGCCGATCTGGGCCGGGAAGGAGTTGTCGTGCGCCTCCACGGCCATGGCGAGGGTGAGGGTGTCCGGGGTAAGGGTCACGACCTGGGTGACGCGGCCGGGGTAGGGCCAGGGCTCGACGAGGTCGTACGTGAGGACGGCCTCGGCGTCGCCGCGGCTCGCGACCCGCCAGGCTCCGTCGCGGGTGGTGCCGTGGATGGCGTTGGGCGGGGCGTTGAGGGGCATCTGCTGTACGGTGCCGCCGCTGAGGAAGCGGCCGTCGCGGACACGGCCGCACCACGGCACCATCGGGAAGCAGCCGAACCGCTCGCCCTGCCGCAGCAGTTCGACCCCATCGACCCGCAGGCCCGCAACCCGTCCGCCCTTGTCCGGCGTCAGCACCGCCTCCGCGTCACCCGCGGCCAACGTGATCTCTTCGCTACTCACCCCTCGACCCTACTGGTCCCGCGGTCCCGGGAGTTGCCGTCCTGCGCGTCGGGTCCTCGGCCCCGTCCCCGAACACCCGGGCCACGCAGGCATCGAGCAGGGCGCCGAACTCCTGGGCGGAGCGCAGTGCCGGGGACGGGAGAACGCCCGCGTCCTCGGCGTCCACCAGGTAGTCGATGTCGGCCCACCCGCCCCGGTAGAGGACGACGAGGAGTTCGGCGTCCCGCCGTGCACCGTCGCCGAGTGCGTTGTGCAAGTGGACGCCGACGGAGTCCGGGTCCTGGGTCCGGGACCTGTCCGTCTCCAGCCGCTGGGGCCATGGGGCCGCCCCGTCCCGCCAGGTCACCGGCTCCACCACCAGGCCCGCGGCTTCCCAGGTCGCGCGTCGGTCCGCGATCACGGTGGCGGCCTCGTCGAGGTCGATGACACGGTCCATACGGCGATCATCGCCGACGGGCGCCACCCGTCAGCGGCGTTTGCGCAGGGCGCGGCCGACGACGATGGCGGAGGCGACGACGAGGGCCGCCGCCGGGGCCGCCCAGCGGAGGGCCGCGCTCGCGGAGCCGGTCTCGGGGGCCGGGACCGGGGCGTACCGGCCGCGTGGCGGGGCGTGGTCCACCTCCTCCGCGCTACGCCCGATCATCGTCCGCCGCGCGTGCGCCGCCTCGGCCGGCGGCTCGCCCCCGGCCACGAAGTCGTCCTCGACAAAGGGGTCCAGCGCGGACGGCGGCACATCGGTCTGGAAGACGGAGGCGGGGGGCTCGTCCTCGGCGGAGGGCTCTTCGCCGGCGGAGGGTCCGGAGGCGGGGGGCTCGTCCTCGGCGGAGGGCTCTTCGCCAGCGGAGGGTCCGGAGGCGGGGGGCTCGTCCTCGGCGGAGGACTCTTCGCCAGCGGAGGGTCCGGAGGCGGGGGGCTCGTCCTCGGCGGAGGACTCTTCCCCGGCGGAGGGTCCGGAGGCGGGCGGTTCGGCGGCGGGCGGTTCGGCGGCGGGGGCCGGCGGTTCGTCGTCGGCCGAGGCACCGGTGGCCTCGGCGGATTCGCGTGTGCCCGGCGCTTCGACGGAGGGCTCGGCCTTCGCGTCGGCCGGCGTCTCGTCCGGGGCCCCGGTGGTCCCCAGGTTCTCCGCGAACCGCCCCAGCAGTCGGGCCACCGCCGAGGACACCGCGTCCGGGGGCAGTTCCGTGATGCGGCCGTCGGCGGTGGCGGTGCCCGTGCAGGCGAGGGTGGTGCCCTCGGGGGACGGGACGAGGCGGAGGGCGAGAGCGAGGGTGACGGAGCCGGTGCCACGGGCCTCGGTGGCGTCGCCCTCGACGGCGTAGGAGCCGTCGTCCCGGGCGGTGACGCGGAGGGCGCCGCGGTAGGTGATGGTGTGACCCGCGACCCGTACCTTCAGGCGGCCGGCGACGGGCGGGGTGCCCGCGTCCTGCTGGAGCCCGGGGACCGCTCGGGCCACCCGTTCGGGGTCGGCCAGCGCCTCCCGTAGGCGGCCGACGGGAACCGGAACGAACACCTCATGCTCCATGGGAGCCGAGCCTACCCAGCGGGGACCGCCCCGCACCCGTACCCGCGCGTTATTGCTCGTGTTCAGTCGCACCCGGCCACCTGCGGCTCAGTGGGCATACCTCGGATGCACCAGCGTCGACGGCGGCAGCCCGTCCACACGGTCGTCGGCGTCGAGTCGTGTGGCCCCCGAGCCGAGGCGCGGTGTGGGCCGACGGCCGTCGGAGAGCCGGGTCGCCAGGACGAACCCCCGGTCGTGGGGGACGCGGGAGGCGTGGACCGTGCGGTCGGGGCCGGTGACGAAGCCGGGGTCGGACGCGGCCACCCGGTAGGGGACGGTGCGCAGACCGCCCGCACGGACGGTGGTGTCGACCGTCCAGAACACCTCCCGGCGGGACGACACCGGTCCCGCGTGCACGACCATGCGGCCGTCGTGGGCCAGGACCTCGCGGGCCAGTCCGTAGAACTCCTGGGAGTAGAGCTTGGTGCTCGCCGTGATGCCGGGGTCGGGGAGGTCCGAGATCACGACGTCGTACGTCTGCGTCGAGCGGGCGGCCCGCAGCCAGGTGAAGGAGTCCTCCGTGAAGACGCGGACACGGTCGTCGTCGTAGACGTGGCCGTTGAGGGAGGACAGGGCCGGGTCCGTACGGGCCAGACGCACCACGCCCGGGTCGAGTTCGACGACATCCACCCGGCGCACGTCCTCGTGGCGGAGCACCTCACGGGCGGCGAGACCGTCACCGCCGCCGAGGACGAGGACGCGGGCGTGGGGGCCGGAGGTCATGGCGGGGTGGACGAGGGCCCGGTGGTAGCGGTGTGCGTCGTGACCGCCGACGCGCAGACGGCCGTCCAGGAAGAGGGAGAGCGGGCGGCCGTCCCTGCCTCCGGTGAGAACGACTTCCTGGAGGTCGGTCCGGAGTGCGACCCGTACGTCCTTGCCGTAGACCGCGCGCCGGGCGGCGCGTTCGAAGTCGTCGACGTGGGCCGCGGCGGTGGCGAGGAGGCCGAGGACGACGACGTTGGTGACCAGCAGCAGCCGGCGGGCGCGGGGGCTGAGGTCGTGGCGGAACAGGCCCAGGACGAGGGCGCCGCCGACGAGGGCGTTGACGGTGCCGGTGAGGAGGGCGCCGGTCAACTGCCCGAGCCAGGGCAGGAGAAGGAAGGGGAAGGCGAGGCCGCCGACCAGCGCGCCCACGTAGTCGGCCGCGAAGAGGTCGGCCACCGCGCCGCCCGCGTCCTGGCGGCGGATGCGCTGGATCAGCTCCATCAGCAGGGGGACTTCGGCGCCGATGAGCAGGCCGATGGCGAGGGAGAAGGCGACGAGGAGGTAGCGCGAGCCGCCGGCCCACATACCGCCCCAGTCGCCGGTCCAGGCGAACGCCGCGTACAGCGCGAGGGCGCTGCTGCCGCCGACGAGGGCCAGGGCGGCCTCGATGGCGCCGAAGCCGAGGGCCGCGTGCGGGCGGAGACGTTTGGCGGCGAGGGAGCCGATGCCCATGGCGAAGACCATGACCGAGAGGACCACGGAGGCCTGGGTGACCGAGTCTCCGATCAAGTACGAGGCGAGAGCGACGAGTTCGAGTTCGTACACGAGTCCGCAGGCGGCGCAGACGAAGACGCCGGCAAGGACGAGGAAGCGGCCGATTCCGGGGCGGACCGGCAGCCGGAGGTGAGGGCCGCCCGGGCCGCTGTGGCCGCGCCAAGAGGGTGGGGCGCCGGGGGCTGCGGGGGCGTGCGGCTCGATCACTCCTGGCACGCTACCGTCAGGGTCACGCTCCACCGGGTCACCCACACGGGTGGTCTGCGACGCTGCGCCGGGTGCCTAATAGCTCGAAGGTTCGGGTGCGTTGGCGGGTGCGGCTGAGTGGGGACTGGTCGCGCCGTTCCCCGCGCCCCTGAAAGCAGAGGCTGCGCCCCATGCTTTTCGGCCCGCAGGGCCGTGTCATTCAGGCCCGCAGGGCCTGGTCTTTTAGGGGCGCGGGGAACTGCGCGAGCAGCCCCCACCGAACCCGCACGAACCCACCCACCTCAAACACCCCACCCCCCGTCCCGTCAAAGCGCCGCAGGCACCCGCACCCCCACCCTCGTTCTCGTGGCGACCAGTTGCCCGTCCTGCGGATACGCGTGCCACGTACGCCAGTGCACCTGCCCCTCGTGGTGCTGCGCGAGCATCGCCGTGAAGGCGTGAGGACTGCCGGGGAAGACCCCGGCGAGGCCGTGCGGATGGTCGGAGACCAGGGCCAGCAACTCCTGGGCGCGGCCCGCGAAGGACCCCGGGGAGAGGACCTCCACGCGGGCGGCGAACTCGTACTCCCAGTCGTCCACGCGTTTGGCGACGCCGAGCGGGAGGGGTGTGCTGGAACCCGGGATACAGGCGACCGTCTCCGACCAGTGGCTGCCCCGCTCCTCCTCCAGAAGTACCTGGTGGGACGCGCCGAGCAGTCGCAACTGCAGTTTGGCGCCCATGAGTTCGAGGTCGAGCGTGGCGAGCGCGGGGAGCGGTTCGCGGCCCAGGGCCCAGGCGAGGTCGGCCGCGCGCGTGTCGGTGTAGGCGGTGTTCAGGGTCGTGAGCATGGGTCGACTCCGCAGAGACGCAAAGAGAAGAGGAGTGGGGTCCGGCGCACCCCGGTCGGCACAGGGGGCTGTGGCCCGGTCAGCCAGGTCAGGCGAGGACGGCGTCCCGGTCGGTCCGGCGAAGCCCGTCAGGCCTGCCGGGAGGGACGTCCGGGGGCTGCGTTGGCGATTTATAGGGAATCATGAACTGTGGCGCCACCACAGCGTTTTTACCCAACTTGACGTGCTTTCCATCTCCTTGAGGGCTGCGCGGCTCAACTGTTCAACCGGGCGTACGCCCCCACCGTCGAAGTGCTCCCCGCACACCCGCCGGGTGGGGCGCGCGAACCTCTGAGAGCGCCCCACGGACAACCGGACTCAACCGGCGTACCCAGGCGTACCCAGGAGTCCCACCCGTGCGCCGCCCGGCCGTGCGACCGTCAGGGCCACCTCGTGCGCCTGCCCGGTCGCGCCGGACGTACACACACGAGCGCGCACGAGCGCCCGCCGGGAATACCGTCCCGGCGGGCGCTCGTGTCGTGGAGCTCGGCTGCCCCGTGTCAGCTGCCTCCTCCACCGCATCCGCCACCGCCACCGCCACCGCAGGAGGAGGACCCGCCGCCGCAGGACGAGCCGCTGCTACTGCTGCCGCACGACGAGGAACTGCCGCTGCCGCAGGACGCTCCCCCGCTCCCGGACGACGAACCGCGGTCGTCGTCCGACGAGGAGTGGGACGAACCGCTGTCACCGACGCCGGCGGCACCCATCACCCACCAGCTGCTGTCGCTGTTGCTGTTGCTCGAGGCACTCTCACCACGGCTGCTGCTGCGGTGCGCGCTGCCGCCGTACCCGGCCGACCGGCGTCGTGCCGCCGCCCGTGCCGCGTTCGCCCTGCTGCGGTTGACGGCCACGACGATCACCGTCACCACACAGACCATCACCAGGATGATGCCGATCACCACGATCACGTTCATGGCGTCCCCCTCCCCTCTCTCCTGTTTCCCCCGAAGCGACCCCCCGTGGGCGCCCCGCTCACTTGCGTACTGCTCTCACGTACGTGCGCCTGTCCGTACTTCGTACGGGCGCACTTCGTACGGGCGTATCCCGTACCGGAGTGCGCCGTGCCGGCGCACTCCCTACCGGCGTCCGCGGCCGTTTCCGCCCGCTCAGCTCCCCCCGCCGCAGCCGCCTCCGCCGCCGCACGAGGAGCCGCCGCCACAGGACGATCCGCCCCCGCAGGACGAACCACCGCTGTGGCTCGACGAACCCTTGTCCGCCCACCAGCTGCGCGAGCGGCGCCTGCCGCGACGCGAAGCCCCGCCGATGCTCGACACGATGCCGATGAGGACGATCGCGCCAAGGAAGATGAGGAAGATCTCCATCTCGGCACCTGCCTTCCGTTCCCCCTTGCAGACCCCCCGTGGGCCGTGCGTGACGTGGGGATGCCCTCGCCCGTCACCGCCCAAAGCTGAGTTGAGGAACTCCAGAGGTTCGGCGCAGGATGACGGCCATGACCTCCAGCGCCAGCTCCTCCCCCACGCCCCGCCCTCCGCTCAACCGGCGGCTCGCCGCGTTCGGGACGACGATCTTCGCCGAGATGTCGGCGGCCGGGCGTCCCCGAGCTGCGCGCCGCGATCGTCGCGCACCAGGAGCGGCGCTACGGGCTGACGTACGACCCGGACACGGAGGTACTGGTCACGGCGGGCGCCACGGAGGCCATCGCCGCCGCGCTGCTGGCGCTGCTGGAGCCCGGTGACGAGGTGGTCGCGCTGGAGCCGTACTACGACTCGTACGCGGCCTGTATCGCCATGGCGGGCGGGACGCGCGTACCGGTGACGCTTCGGCCGTCCGAGGGGCCGGCCGACGGTGTAGCGGAGCCCGACGCGGTCGGGGACCGCCGCTTCCGGCTGGACCTCGACGAGTTGCGGGACGCCGTCACCGACCGGACGCGACTGCTGCTGATCAACACCCCGCACAACCCGACCGGCACGGTCCTCACCCGTGCGGAGCCGACGGCGGTCGCCGAGCTGGCGGTGGAGCGGGATCTGCTGGTGGTCACGGACGAGGTGTACGAGCATCTGGTCTTCGACGACGCCGAGCATCTGCCGCTGGCGACCTTCCCGGGAATGCGCGAACGGACGGTCACCATCGGCTCGGCCGGCAAGACCTTCTCGTTCACGGGGTGGAAGGTGGGCTGGGTCAAGGCGTCTTCACCTACCTGTTTTGTCGACGGCATGGCGCTCGATCGCGCTGCCTAGCGGACCCACTCCCATATATCCCAAAGAGCGTGCACTCGATAACGACCCGTTCATCTACGCCCTCCCTCCTGGGAAAATCCCAAACACCGTGCATCAAGCGTCGCGCAGGCCGGGTCTTCTACTGTCCTTCCTGACGCCGGGGATCACGCGACTCGCTCGCGCTCTTGGAAATCCCCCTGATCTCAGGAAGGAAGCACGTGCAGCAGAAGTCGATGTACGTGATCATCGCAGTCCTCGTGGCGCTGGTTGCCGCTCTCGCCGGCAGCCTCGTGGCCGTCGTCGAGGGAGGACGACCCACGGCGGCTTTCAGGACCGGGGTGACGACCTTCGCCGGTGCCCTGACGCTCGTTCTCGGCGTCATGATCTGCCTGGGCGTGGTGGGCTCGTGAGCGACGTAGAAACCCTTCGAGGGGGGGCGCGTGATGAGGACCCCGCCGCGCTCAGGGTCTTCACGGAGGTACGCCAACACCGCGCGCGCCTCTCACGTCTGATGAACGCCCACGACGCGGCCCGGCTCGTCCTCGTGCTGCTCTACCTGAGCCGAACCGCGCGCACCGTCTCCACAGCCGGTGTCCCCACGTGGTTGTGGCTGCTGAGCGAGGCCGTAGAGCGTAGGTCGCCAATCGGACCTTCCCTGCGCAAGTGCCTTGCCCACTGGCTTCCCGCCAACGACGCCGGAGGCGACGACACGGGTGCGAGGGACTTGATGCCCGTACCGCCTCCCGGCGCCGACGGTCCGCTGCGCGGTCTCATCCTGGCGATCGGCTCCGTCCAACACGTAGGAACGCTCCTCGACCAGTGCCTGCACGACCTCTCGGCCGAGCAGGCACGCGGAAGCCACTACTTCACGCCCGGCGACATGGCCCGCCTCATGGTCGGTACCGCCGCGCCCCAGGACGGACACAGCGTGCTGGACCCCGTATGCGGTTCAGGAGGGCTGCTGGTCGAGAGTCACCGCTACGTCCGCGAACGCGTCGGCCTGAACCCGACCATGTCCTTGCAGGGAAGGGATCAGCACGCCCATACCTCGCAGGTCGCCCGCATGAATTTCGCCGTGCGGGGCATCGAGGCCCGCGTCTTCCCGCCGACGGACAGCCTTGCCACGCCGGAGCCCGATCAGCACGACATCGTCCTGGCCAACCTTCCGTTCAACCAGCACGACTGGGCACCGGAGCGCCAGGTCACCCGACAGAACTGGCACCTCCCCGCCGACCCCCGGTGGCCGGAGGAGCCCCCGCCCAGGGGATCCGCCAACTCCGCGTGGATCCTGCACATCGCGCACGCCCTGGCCCCGCAGGGCCGAGCTGCCTTCCTGATGGCCGACAGTGTGGCTAAGAGCCCGCAACCCGCCGCACGAAGGCTGCGCGAACGGCTGCTGCGGTTTGACCTCGTCGAGTGCGTGATCGCACTGCCGCCACGCGTGTTCGGTCATTCCGAGGCCACTGCCTGCCTGTGGGTGCTGAACAGGGACAAGAGCGCGCGCCCCGGCTGGGGCAGCATCGACCGTCGCCATCAAGTGCTGTTCATCAATGCGCGGCGGGCCTTCGAACCCGTCCCGGGGTCGAGGGCAAGGAGGCTGGGAGACAAACACACGGAGTCGATCCTGAACACCCTGGCGATCTGGCGGGGCATTGCGGAGAACCGTGCCACCTCCATGTCCTACCGCGATGAGCCGGGCTGGTCCCGAAGCTGCTCGACCAAGGAACTCGGCCGCCGCAAGCACGACCTCATGCCCACCTCGTACGCCGTGGAACCCACAGGTCCCGAACGCGACACGCGGAGGCGGATCGACGAGCTCAAGCTTGAGCTCGTCGAGAAGCTCAACCAGGTCCATGCTCTCGAATCGCAGCTGCTGGAATCCCTGGAGGAGATCTGATGGACGCGACGGCCCACCACGACGGCTCCAGTACCGAGGGGTGGAAAAGAACCACCATTGCCGAGTTCCCGATGGGATCCGTGTACACCACCTCCGGCGTCCTCGACGATAACGCTCCCGATCAGACGGGCATCGTCAGCTCGACGTACGTCAGGGACGGGAAGATTCACTCGCCGCAGACCGGCAAGCGCGGTCCGGGGGATTCGCGTCCCAACCGGGCAACCCTCAAGGAGGGCGACCTGGCCGTCGTACTCGTCAGGCGGACGGGCGACGCCGCCTTCGTCACCGCCGAGCACGCGGGTTGGACCGCAACCAGGTCGATCGGCATCATCCGCGCGGACCCACACGTCGTGAGGTGGCTTCGCATCTGGCTGCAGACACCCACGGCGAAGGCTCGTATCGACGAGGACGTCACGGCACACGTCGAGCCCACGGTGAGCCTCGACACGCTCCGCAGCATGCCCTTCCCGCTTCCGCCGCCGGACATCATCACCAAGTACCACAGGGCCTTCAGCCTCATCGAGGAAAAGATCGACCTCCACCAGGAGGCCGCGCGAGCGGCAGTGGAACTGGCCGACGCGATCCACGACGACTGGTCCACCGCGAGTCCGGTCTGGGAAACACGACTGCTCGGCGAAGTCGCCAAGGCGAAAACGGGCATGGGTTCCGCGCGCTCGCTTCCCCGCGGAACGAAAGGACCCGGCGCCGATGCGATCACCCCGACCGACCTCTTCGACCTTCCGGTGCCCCACGTGGAGAGGTTCCGCCTGAACAGCCCGGCGCATGTCTCGGAAGCGTGGCCTCCCGGCACCTTCATGTTGACCACTCGCCCCGACGGCGCGCACATCGCCGTGACGCAACACCCGGCGTCACCCACCAGAGGTGTCGTGGCGGTGCGACCTGCGGACGAGAAAGACAGTTGGTGGCTGCTCCACGAGCTGAGGAGCCGTAGCAACGGCGTCGCCCAAGTGGCTCAGGGCCAAAACGCCCGGGAGATATCCGCGCGCGCCCTCTCGCGCCTGAGCATCTCCTGGCCCGACTCGACCACCCGCGGCGACTTCCACACCTTGACCGACCCGCTGCACGCGATGGCAAGGCAGCTGGTCTCCGAGATCACGACCCTGCACGACCTGAAGGACGCGCTCCTGCGCGACATCTCGGCGAAGGCCGGCGTTCTCCTGGAGCAGGATGCGGAGCCCGACGAAGAGCGCGTAAACGTTCCTCGGCCCTCGATGGTCCCTGCACCGCGCGAGGCCACGACCGGCCATGAGTCAGGATGGTCCTCGGTGAATCGACGAGCATCCCAGTGAGAACGGTGGAGACATGAACGCCAGGCCGCTGCTGAACCGAAGGCTGGACGGACTCGGGACGACGATCTTTGCGGAGATGTCGGCGCTGGCGACCGTGACAGGCGCGATCAACCTGGGCCAGGGCTTCCCCGACACCGACGGGCCCGAGGAGATCCGCGAGGCTGCAGTCCGCGCCCTGCGTGAGGGCAAGGGCAACCAGTACCCGCCCGGCCCGGGCGTCCCGGAACTGCGCGCCGCGATCTCCGACCACCAACAGCGCTTCTACGACCTCTCCTTCGACCCCGACACCGAGGTCCTGGTCACCGCCGGCGCCACCGAGGCCATCGCCGCCACCATGCTGGCGCTGCTGGAGCCGGACGACGAGGTCATCGCCTTCGAGCCCTTCTACGACTCCTACGCCGCCTGCATCGCGATGGCCGGTGCGAAGCGCGTACCGCTCACTCTGCGAGCACCGTCCTTCCGCCCGGACCTGGACGAACTCCGCGCCAAGATCACCCCGCGGACACGTCTCCTTCTCCTCAACACCCCGCACAACCCGACCGGGATGGTCCTGACCGCCGAGGAACAGAGCGCCATCGCCGCACTCGCGATCGAGCACGACCTGCTCGTCGTCACCGACGAGGTGTACGAGCACCTTGTCTACGAGGGCACGCACCGCCCCATCGCTGCCCTGCCCGGAATGCGCGAGCGCACGGTCACCATCGGCTCGGCCGGCAAGACCTTCTCCTTCACCGGATGGAAGGTTGGCTGGGTCACGGCGAACCGCCCGCTCGTCTCCGCCGTCCGGACGGCCAAGCAGTACCTGACGTACGTCAGCGCCGGCCCGTTCCAGTACGCGATCGCCGAGGCGCTGCGCCTGCCGGACTCCTACTTTGAAGAATTCCGCGCCGACCTCCGCCGCAAGCGCGACCTGCTCGGCGACGGCCTGCGCGCGGCCGGGTTCCAGGTCTACCAGCCGCAGGGGACGTACTTCATCACCACCGACATCACCCCTTTCGGCGAGAAGGACGCCTACACGTTCTGCCGCGCGATCCCCGAACGCTGCGGCGTCGTCGCCATCCCCAACTCCGTCTTCTACGACGACCCGGACGCCGGCCGCAGCCAGGTCCGCTTCACCTTCTGCAAGAGGGACGAGGTTCTCCACGAGGCGGCTGGTCGGCTGCAGCGCCTCGCTGGCTGAGCTCGCGACCTTTGCGACCTGAAAAAGAAGTGCTGTGCGGAGACCAGATCGGGGGCTCGACGACCTGGTCGCGCACGGCTCACATGCCTGCCTTCCAGTCTGGATGGACTGGTCAAGGCGGGAACGCAGCCGGGCCGCCGCCTCCTTGCCGTGCAACAGCTCGTCAGCACGGCGCTGGACGGTCGGAGGGAACGCCGACGACGCGTTATTCAGGAGGGCCAATACTATGCGGCGCAGTACCGCATGGAGATCGGTGATCCACGGCGGCCCCTGCTGCTTTCGGCACCTATGTACGGCGAGAGCCAAAGCGCATGACCAGGGCGCTGTCGATCGGCATTTCGACGCGCTCGCCGCTGCGCACGTACGTCTGGAGAGCATGCGTGTCGAACCCCCGCCGGAACTCGGCCCGGGTGTGAAAGAAGGCTTTCGCCGGAGAGGGGCAAGATCCCCGGTTCGTACTGTTCGGCTTCGAACTGCTTCCAGGCACCTTCATTCACCGCGGCTTGGTCGACTTCCGCCACACCCACCCAGAGGCTTCCCTCGCCATCCGAATGCGGGAAGCGCTTGAGGTTATTCGGTGTCCTTCGGGTGCCGAGGGGAGGCGTACACCAGGATCACAGTGGAGGTCTCCGGACTCACGAGGTAACGAACCCTGCCGCCGCTCGTGATCTCGTACTCCCACTGTTCCAGCTCGGACCCCTTCCACTCCTTCGTGGCAAGCTTCCCCCGAAGTTGGTGCTGGCGATTCCAGTTGTCACGCGACAGCGGGTCGGAGCGCAGCGCCTCCAGGCAGCGGTGGGCGCTCGGCAGCGCCACCCGGCATAGCTCCTCCCAACCGGTCGCGGCCTCGGTCGTCCCGTGGATGACGTTCCAGCCGCTCAGCGGAGGGACGCTGATCCTCTCGCCCTTCTTCGGGCTCACTCGTGCACCTCGACCGGGCCGAGGTCGACGTCAGCGAGGGGACGGAGTGCTTCCCTGAGCTGGTCAGGGTCTGCGTTGATGCGGGCGGTTGCCCGCCACGAGACGATCGCTCGGTGCACAGCCTCCCTGGCGCCCAGCTCGGCGGCGTCGGACAGCGCGTCCAAGAGCTCGACAGTGAATTCCCGGACTTCTTCATCGTCCAGGTGACGCACCCACGGGAACACCTCGGGCAGCGCGAGCAGAAGCGACCTGGCGCCGCCGTCCTGCTCATCAGGGCAAGGAACAGCCGGGACGCGGTGGTCAGGCAGCAGGCCGAGACGCCGTAGTCCCTCGTCAGCAGGCGTGCGCCTCGGGCTCCGGGCGCGGGAGCTCGTCGAGGTCGAGGGTGAAGGTGCGGCCGTCGGCCAGGGGAATGGGGAGCTTGCCCGTGCCGTACTTGTGCGTGTGTGCCGCGATGTAACCCGTGGCGGTCGGCTGGGTGTGGAGGACGACTTCCTGGGCGTAGGGGTCCACGACCAGGTAGATCGGGATTCCGTAGCGGCCGTACTTCGCGGTGCAGTCGTCGTAGCTGGTACGCGTCGAGGTCGCGGACGCGGCCTCCGCGAAACGGCTCCCCGAGGCCCCGCCCGCGACGCCTCCCGAGGGCGAGTCAGGGCGAGGGCTGCTCCTGGTGGACGCCCTGGCCGTGCGCTGGGGTTCGACGCCGCGTCGCCCGCTGGGCAAGACGGCATGGGCGGAACTCCGCATCGCCCCGCCAATGGAGGTGGCCGCCGGCACCCCGCACCGTCGGCATGCCCCCGCCAACGGTGGAACCGCCGCGTCCGGCGGCGTGGAGAGCTGACATATCGGATGAACGGAGCACATGGTTTCCATGTGACTCAAGCCAGTACCCTCGCGCCCCACGCCCCGAAGACGGTCGAGGAGGCCGGCGGGACCCGGGCGCGCGGCCGGCGGCTCCGTGCGGGGCGCCATGCCTGGCTGTGGGCCCTCGGGCTGTTCCTCGGGGCCCGGCTCACCGGTGCCGCCGTCGTCGCCGTCGCCGCGGACGCGGTCGGGAAGCGGCCGTTCGCGCTGCTCGGGCGGTCGTGGGACTCCGTCTGGTATCTGGGGATCGCGGCGGACGGGTACGGGCGGACCGTCCAGTACCCGTCCTTCCTCGCCAGTGACCTGGCGTTCTTCCCGCTGTATCCGGGGCTCGTGCGGGCCGTGACGGAGGCGCTGCCGTTGAGCGGGGGCGCGGCGGGGCTGCTGGTGTCGTGGACGGCGGCCGTGGTGGCCGCCTGTGGGATCTACGCGGTCGGGGACCGGCTGCACGGACGCGCGACCGGGGCCGTGCTCGTGCTCCTCTGGGGGCTGCTCCCCCACTCCGTGGTGCTGTCGATGGCGTACACGGAGCCGCTGCTGACGGCCTGCGCGGCCTGGTCGCTGTACGCGGTGCTGACCGGGCGCTGGGTGTGGGCGGGCGTCCTGGCCGCGCTCGCGGGGCTGTCCCGGCCGAACGGGCTGGCGGTGGCGGCGGCGGTGCTGGTGGCGGCGGCGTACGAGGTGGTGCGGCGGGGGCAGGGGGTCCGGAAGGTTTCCCACAGGCTGTGGACGGGGGCCGCGCTTGCGCCGGTCGGGTGGTGCGGCTTTGTGCTGTGGGTGGGGGGCCGAGAGGGTGATCCGCTCGGCGGCTACTTCGCGGTGCAGCGCCGCTGGAGCTCCCGTTTCGACTTCGGCCACGGCGCACTGCGCTTCGTACGCCACCTGCTGCTGGGCCACGACCGCTTCGTGTTCGCCATGACGACGATGATCGCGGCGGTGGCGCTGGTGCTGTTCGCCCTGCTGCTCCTGGACCGTCCGCCGCTGCCCCTGCTGGTGTACACGGCCGTCCTGCTGGTGATCGCGCTCGGCGGTGACGGGTTCTTCGGCTCCAAGCCCCGCTTCCTGCTGCCCGCGTTCCCCCTGCTCCTGCCGGTCGCCGTGGCGCTGGCCCGCACGGCGAGAGCCCGGCCGTGGCACGCCACCGTGGTGGTGGGCGCGCTGGCCGGGCTCTCGTACGTCTACGGGGCGTTCCTGGTCGTGGTGAACCAGGTTCCCCTGTAGCCACCCCTCGCAGCCACCGGGGGCCGGTGACCGCCGGTGACCGAGGCTCCCTCGGGGTGACTACTCGGCGTCGTCCTCGGGCTTCTCGGGCTTGTCGGCCTCGTCGATGTCCTCGGCCAGGCCGAGCTGCTCGACGAGCCACTTGTCGAACTCGATGGCGGCCCGCACCCAGCTCACCGTCGACGAGACGAAGTGCTCCAGGCTGACGCCGGTGCCGATCAGCAGCTGGGCCTCGCCGATGAGGCGGACGGTGCCGTCGTCGTGCGTGTGGGTGTAGACCTTGGGCCACAGGGTGCGGCGGTTCCAGTCGTCTACGGACTCCAGCAGGGCCGGCTTCTCGTCGATCTGGTGCGGGCGGTCGTAGAACGTACGCACCGAGAAGACCTGCTGGTCGCCCTCACCCCGGAACATGAAGTACGTACGGAATTCCTCCCACGGCGCCGCGAGGTCGCCTTCGTCGTCGACGACGTACTTCAGCTCCATCTGGTCCAGGAGCTGCTTCACGAGATCCTGATCCGGGACGACGGGGCCCGCCGGCCCTTGGGGCTGCGGCTCGGGCTGGCCCCCGAAGTTCGGAATCGAGGACGGGTCGATGGACATACTGGATACTCCTGCGGTCGTCTGGCTCGTCCGGCCATAGCTGAGACCAGACGTACAGACTCCACCCTCTCTCTCTTGACCCGTGCCCGGCAACTAGCACCGTCCACAGGCCGCACCGCGTGGCGCATTAGTGACGCGAGTCCGGTCGCGCGTCCCGGGGCAGGTGCCCCGGAACGCGCTCATACCGATCATTTTGGTCTACAGCGTTTTGGCGGTCGCGGGCCCCACGATCAGCCCCTCGCCGTCTCCGAACGTGTCCACCCGGACCGTGTCCCCGTCCTTGACCTCACCCGCGAGAATCTCCTTGGCGAGCCGGTCACCGATGGCGGTCTGGATGAGACGGCGCAGCGGCCGGGCGCCGTACGCCGGATCGTTCCCCTCGTCGGCGAGCCAGGTCAGCGCCGCCGGCGTGATCTCCAGAGTGAGCCGCCGCTCGGCCAGCCGCTTGCCGAGCCGGTCGATCTGCAGCTGCGCGATCCGCGCCAGCTCCGCCTTGTCCAGCGCGGAGAAGACGACGAGATCGTCGAGCCGGTTGAGGAACTCCGGCTTGAAGGAGGTCCGCACCACCTCCAGCACCTGCTGCTTCTTCTCCGCCTCACTGGTGACCGGGTCGACCAGGTAATGGCTGCCCAGGTTCGACGTGAGGATCAGGATCGTGTTGCGGAAGTCGACCGTGCGTCCCTGACCGTCCGTCAGCCGACCGTCGTCCAGCACCTGCAGCAGGATGTCGAAGACCTCGGGATGCGCCTTCTCCACCTCGTCCAGCAGCACCACGGAGTACGGGCGACGGCGCACGGCCTCGGTGAGCTGGCCGCCCTCCTCGTAGCCGATGTAGCCGGGCGGCGCGCCCACCAGCCGCGCCACGCTGTGCTTCTCGCTGTACTCCGACATGTCGATGCGGACCATGGCCCGCTCGTCGTCGAAGAGGAAGTCCGCGAGGGCCTTCGCCAGTTCCGTCTTGCCGACGCCCGTCGGGCCGAGGAAGAGGAAGGAGCCGGTCGGACGGTCCGGATCGGCGATCCCCGCCCGGCTGCGGCGTACGGCGTCGGACACGGCCCGTACGGCCTCGGTCTGGCCGATGAGACGGCGGCCCAGCTCGTCCTCCATGCGGAGCAGCTTCTGGGTCTCGCCCTCCAGCAGACGGCCGGCCGGGATGCCGGTCCAGGAGGCGACGACGTCCGCGATGTCGTCGGCGCCGACCTCGTCCTTGACCATGGTGTTCTTGGACGCGGCGGCCTCCTCCTCGGCCTCGGAGGCCTCCTCCAACGCCCGCTCCAGCGCGGGGATCTCGCCGTACAGCAGCTTGGAGGCGGTGTCGAAGTCGCCGTCGCGCTGGGCCCGTTCGGCCTGGCCGCGCAGGTCGTCGAGCTTCTCCTTCAGCTCACCGACGGCGTTGAGGGACTGCTTCTCCTTCTCCCAGCGCGCGGTGAGACCCCGCAGCTCCTCCTCCTTGTCGGCGAGGTCGCGGCGCAGCCGCTCCAGCCGCTCGCGGGAGGCCGCGTCGGTCTCCTTGTCGAGGGCCATCTCCTCCATGCGGAGCCGGTCCACGGACCGCTGGAGCTCGTCGATCTCGACGGGCGATGAGTCGATCTCCATCCGGAGCCGGGAGGCGGACTCGTCGACGAGGTCGATGGCCTTGTCGGGCAGGAAGCGGGAGGTGATGTACCGGTCGGAGAGGGTGGCGGCCGCGACCAACGCCGCGTCCGCGATCACGACCTTGTGGTGGGCCTCGTAGCGGCCCTTGAGTCCGCGCAGGATGGCGATGGTGTCCTCGACGGTCGGCTCCGCCACCAGCACCTGCTGGAAGCGGCGCTCCAGGGCGGGGTCCTTCTCGATCCGTTCCCGGTACTCGTCGAGGGTCGTCGCACCGACCATGCGCAGCTCGCCGCGCGCCAGCATGGGCTTGAGCATGTTGCCGGCGTCCATGGCGGAGTCGCCGCCCGCGCCGGCCCCGACCACGGTGTGCAGCTCGTCGATGAAGGTGATGATCTGCCCGTCGGAGTCCTTGATCTCCGCGAGGACCGTCTTCAGCCGCTCCTCGAACTCGCCCCGGTACTTCGCGCCGGCGACCATGGCGCCGAGGTCCAGCGCGACCAGCCGCTTGTTCCTGAGCGACTCGGGCACGTCGCCCTTCACAATCCGCTGGGCGAGCCCTTCGACGACGGCGGTCTTGCCGACGCCCGGCTCGCCGATGAGGACGGGGTTGTTCTTGGTACGGCGGGACAGCACCTGCACCACACGCCGGATCTCCGGGTCCCGGCCGATGACCGGGTCGAGCTTGCCCTCCCGCGCGGCGGCGGTGAAGTCCGTACCGAACTTCTCCAGCGCCTTGTACTGCCCCTCCGGATCGGCTGTCGTCACCCGGCGTCCTCCCCTGGCCTTCTGGAACGCCTCCCGCAGCTTCCTGGCGTTCGCACCCTGCCGGGAGAGTACGTCCCCGGCCTGGCCGCCCTTCTCGGCGATGCCGATCAGGAGGTGCTCGGTGGAGACGTACTCGTCGCCCAGCTCCTTGGCCTTGGCCTGGGCCTCGGCGACGACGGCCAGCAGTTCGCGGTTGGGCTGGGGCGGCGAGACGGTGGAGCCGGTCACGCTGGGCAGACCGGCCAGGATCTTCTCGGCGCCGGAGCGCACGGCCGCCTGGTCGGCGTCGACCGCGGCGAGCAGGTCGGTGATGTTCTCGTTGTCCTGCCCCTGGAGCAGAGCCAGGAGCAGATGGGCAGGGGTGAAGTCCGGGTGACCCTCGGACACGGCCCGGCTGCTGGCCGCGTTGATCGCGTCCCGGCTCCTGTTGGTCAGCTCGGCGTCCACGTTCGCGTTTCCCTCCTTGCGTTCAGCCCACAGTGACTAGGGCAACGTACATAAAGTTGAGTCTATTCCACTCAAGGTCGAAGCGGGAGCGATCCAAGGGATTGGGAGCGGAGGGGTCCGGCTCCAACGCCGGATCGGAGCGGAGGGGGCCAGCTCCAAGAGGATCGGAGGATATAGATCCAGGGGGATCGCGGGGATCCGGAGAGGTCGGCCCCCGGGGATCCCCGGACCGCGCCCCCGCTAGATTCCAGACCGTGAGCAGATACCAAGTGGACCCAGGCGATCCGGACGCCACGTACCTCGCCTTCTGGCAGGAACGTCACCTCTGCACCCTGACCACCCTCCGCGCCGACGGCAGCCCGCACGTGGTGCCGGTCGGCGTCACCTACGACCCCGAGGCACGGCTCGCCCGGGTGATCACCAGCGGTACGAGCGCGAAGGCACGGCATGTGCGTCTCGCGGGGGCGGAGGGCGCCCGGGTCGCCGTATGCCAGATGGAGGGCCGGCGCTGGGCCACGCTGGAGGGCCGCGCCTTCGTCCGGACGGACCGGGAGCGGATCACGGAGGCCGAGCGGCGCTACGCGGAGCGCTACGGGAGGGAACCGCGGGTGAACCCGCAACGGGTCGTGATCGAGATCGAACTCACGGGGGCCCTGGGGCGGGGCTGACGATCACCGGCCGCTCGGTTGACCTTTTTTCGGACAGAAGCTCGAGCGGAGGGGACGGTGCCGATACCGGTGGGCATCGGGAAATGTCCCCCACACAATGCAGCGGCGTCACCGTGTTCAGGTCACGGTGACGCCGCTGCTGGGGGGAAGCGCCTGAGCGATATGAAACGACGGGGGATCGCTTCAGGCACTGCGGGGGGTGGCTGAGACGGCCGTGGAGGCCGGGGTCTCCGGCTCGGCGAGCCGGTGGTCGCGCTGGTCGAGATTGACGAAGACCATCCCGTACCGAACGGCACACCGCACTGGCTGCGGCGCGCCGCGCGGGCGCCGCAGACACCGGTACGCCCGGATGTCCTCGTCCTCGTCCCGGGTCACCACCACCGGTTCGCCGAACACGGTCACCATCAACGAGTCACCGCTGTGGGGGATGGCGGTGGCCAGGTCGATGAAGTGCCAGCCGGAGCGGTAGGCGGTGGCCATCTCGCGCCGGAAGGAACGGTCGTCGGGTGGAGTGGTCACATCAGCTCCCTGCACCGTCGCGAGCCGTGGTCGCCGGCCAACTGGTGTCAGCGGCCCGCGTCAGTGTCGTCGACTCCGCCACCGCCGGCCAACTGGTGTCCGCGCGATTGTCACCCTTCGTATCGGAGAGACCGCTCAACGCTCCGACGACGACAACGGTGGAGAAGGCGGCGACAAGCACCGAGCGAAGCATTCTCTTACGCATAGTCGGCTTCGTCCTCACTTGAAGGTCCCCTCTTCCCCCGTCGAGTACGACGATGGCTCATTCGGGCACGTCATGGCCACATAATCGATGCATCATGTTCCTGCATGTTCAGGACCCTGGGGGGTGGAGATTTAGTGGAAACTCGGGTTAAAGCGATACATCCCCACACGGTGGCTGATCTGTGTGACGAGGGAGCACGTCTCTACGCACACGCGCTGCGGACGGGACGCATCGCACGTGAGGAGGTGCAAGCCGCCCCCTGCCTCATGGAGTTCCCCCTTCTCCATCCCGACCCGGATGACGCGAACTGGCTTCGTCCCGTTCCCCCTTCGGTCGCACTGGCCCAACGGCTGAACCCGATAGAGCGCGAGATAGCCGAGCAACGACGGCGGTCGATCGAGCTCAGTGACGCCTTCGAGCCCTTCATGGCCCTCAGCGCGCAGGTGTCGACCCCGACGCACGCGATCAGGGTGCTGGAAGGCGGCGAGCAGATCCAGACGGCCCTGAACCTGGCCACCGCCGAATGCCAGACCGAGGTGCTCACGGTCCAGCCGAGCAACCGCATATCGGAGCGCAACCTGCTCCAGGGGCTGGAACGTGACAGACCGTTGATCGAACGTGGTGTGCGGATCCGTACGCTCTATCAACACACGGCCCGACACAACCCGGAGAAGCTGGCCTACGTGGCGCGGTTGTCCGACGGCAAAGTGGAGTACCGGACCATCGACGAGTTGGTCGAGCGCCTCATCATCTGCGACGACACCGTGGCTTTCATCCCCACCCGCGACGACCAGCAGGTCGCCCTGGAGCTCAGGCATCCAGGCCTCGTGCGCTACCTGGTCAAGGTCTTCGAGTTCATGTGGGGCCGAGCTGTCCCACTGACCGCCGGCGCCCCCTATGAAACGGCCCCCGACGGCATCACCGACATTCAGCACTCCATAGCCAAGCTCCTCGTCGAAGGCCACGTGGACGAGGCCATAGCGCGCCGCCTCGGCATGAACGTCCGCACCTGCCGTGCCCACATTGCCAAGCTGGCCACCGCGCTGGGCAGCGGTAGCAGGGCCCAACTCGGCTATCTGATAGCGCAGTCGGGGATCCTGGAGCCGGGATAGACCCCCTAGAGCCACTGACAGCCGAGGGAAGCGAGCACAGGTGACCAGCGAGGTCCACACGCATCGGGCCGACGAACTGTGCGCGGTCGGCCTCGAGTTGTACGCGCGAGCATTACGGGAAGGGCGGGTGGGCGGCGAGGAGGCGTCAGCGGCGCCCTGTCTGCTCCGGACCGGTCTGCTGCACCCAGCGATCGAGGAACCCGACTGGCTGGAGCCGGCTGCTCCCGCGACCGCTCTGCACCGACTGCTGCGCGGCATCGAGGACCGGGTCGCCGAGGAACGACGCCGGGAGGAGCGGCTGGCGACGGCCTTCGAGCCGTTGCTGCGGATCACGGAGCAGCGCACGGCCCCCGCCGACAGTGGCATACCGGCGGCGATCACCTTGCTGAGCGGGATCGAGCAGATCAACGGCGCCATCACCGCGGCCATGGCCGCGGCATCCGAGGAACTGCTGTGCATCCAGCCACACACCAACTACCACGCCCCTCGCGACCAGAACGGCCACATGGTGGCTCTCGATCGCGATCAGGCTCTGCTGGGCCGGGGTGCCCGCATCCGCACGCTCTACCCGCACACTCTCCGGCACTCCCCGTACGTCCTCGACCGCTACGCACAACTGCGCGGAGACGCCGAGGCCCGTACTCTGGACGAGGTCACCAACCGCCTCATCCTCATCAACCGCAGAGTGGGCTTCATCCCTGCCGATCCCGACCGGACCATGGCCCTGGAGATCCGCCATCCCGCATTGATCTCGTTCTTCGCCACCACCTTCGACCGTCTCTGGCACCTGGCGACGCCCATGTACCCCAAGGCCGTCCAGCTCCCCGTCATCGACGGCATCACCCCGCGCCAACGCGCCATCGCCCGCCTCCTCGTGCAAGGCCACACCGACACGTCCATCGCCGACCGGCTGGGCCTCAACGTCCGCACCGCCCGCCTCCACATCGCCAAGCTGGCGGCTCAGCTCGGCAGTGAGAGTCGGGCCCAACTCGGTTATCTCATCGGGCAGTCGGGGATTCTGGAGAGGGAACCGACGCCGTAGGGGCGGGCAAGCTGAGGGGGTCGCCCGCCGAGGTGGTGCGGGGCGGCCCCGCGAGGCCCGCCTCGGCGATGCGGACACCCAACTGCGTACGGCTGGCCGCGCCGAGGCGTTCGGAGAGGCGGGCGATATGGGCCCGGCAGGTACGGACGCTGATGCCGAGCCGCTCGGCGACAACCGCGTCCTGGTGGCCCTCCGCCAGCAGCGCCGCGATGGACCGCTCCCGGTGGGTGATGCCCGCGACGCCGGTCGAGGGCAGGGACTCGGCGAGCGGGACCCCGAGGCGCCAGAGGCGTTCGAAGACCGTGACCAGGTACTCCACCAGCGCCGGGTGGCGAACCTCCAGGGCAATGGTCCGGTCGGAGTTCGCGGGGATGAAAGCCACGGTGCGGTCGAAGACGATGAGGCGTTCCACGACCTCGTCCAGGGTGCGGGCCTCCGCCGACTCCCCCATCATCTCCATGTAGTTGTGCAGGCCCTGCCCATGCCGGGCCACATGCGTGTACAGGTCCCGCATCCGCACGCCCCGGCGGCACATCGCCAACGCCCGGTGCAGCCCCTCGCGCAGCTCGTCCTCGCGCCGGATGCCGCCCGGCTGCACGGTCAGCACCTCGGTCGTACAGCGGTCGGTGGCATCGTCGATCGCCGCCCGGATCCGGGACAGCCCGTCGAGCACCCGGATCGCCGTGCTCTCCGCCGCCTGCCGGGCCCGGGAGCCGCTGAGGCCCGCGTACCACTCCACCGCGTCGACCGCCGCGCCCATCCGGGCCTGGCTGGCGCTGACCTCGGCGTGGACGCTGCGCAGCAGCCGGGTCATGACCTCCTGTGGGGAGGTCGGCACCAACCAGCCCATGTCGTCGGGGTCGGGGTGCAGCAGGGCCAGTTCGAGCAGACAGGGCACGGCGTCGGCGTCCGCACGCGGGACACGGCCCCGCCGTACGGCTCGGGAGTACACCCGGTCCCCGGCCCCGCAGAGCCGTTCGGCACCGTGCGGATGCTCCTCGGTCGCGTGCCCGGCCATCACCCAATTCACCCCCGGTTCCAGCCTCTTCGCAGCGCAACTATGCGCGGCCGGCCCGGGCTCCGCAACATGACTCCGTCGTCCTTCCGCCCGAGTACGTCTCCTTTCGTACCGTCTCCTCCACCCCTCAGGTAGTGCGCTCTGCAACAAGCTGAAAACGCCGACGTACGGGGCGACGAGTCCCGCGGGACCGCGACGGTCCGCTCCCCGTCCAGACGTACTCGAACGCCGCGCGGGTCAGGAGTCGTCAAAGGGCGACTGCCACGCGTAGTTCGTCAGTACGCAGCCCGCGTCGGCCTCGACGCGGGTGTATGTGGGCGGAATCTCCAAGCCCGGCTCGCAGGCGAGGTAGAGGAGACCGGTGTCGAGGAAGATCTGCGCCAGTTCGTCGCAGGCCAGGAGTGGGGCGGCCGGACGAGCTCCCTCGCCCCGCGCCGCCGGCCCGGCCCTCCCCCTCGTTGACTACCTCAGCTTGATCGCGTCGCAGTCGGCCTTGAATTCCGCGGTGCAGATCTGCTTGATCGTGTAAATGCCGTCGAGGACGACCGTGTCCTTGATGTTGTTCTTGGTCAGGGCGACCGGCGGCACGAGCTGGGCCGGGATGTTCTTGGTGGTCGGGGAGTCGACCTTGTCCTTGGCGAGGGCGTCGAACTCGATGGAGCGGCCCTGGACCTTGGCGACGGCCATCTCGGCGGCGGCGCTCGCCTGCAGCGGGAACGACTTGTACACGGTCATGTACTGGTCGCCCGCGACGATCCGCTGCACCGCGTCCAGGTCGGCGTCCTGCCCGGTGACCGGCGGCACCTTGGCGACCCCGGCGGTCTTCAGCACGTCGATGACCGCACCGGCGATGCCGTCGTTCGCGGCGTAGACGGCGTCGATGTTGTCGACGCCGAGCTTGGCGACGGCCTTCTCCATGTTGACCTTGGCGACCTTCGGGTCCCAGTCCTTGGTGTCGAACGTCTCGGAGATCGTCACCTTGTCCTGGAGCTCGGAGAGGGCGCCCTCCTTGAACATGGCCGCGTTCGGGTCGGTGGTGGACCCGTTCATCATGACGATCCTGTTGGCGGCGCTGTCACCCAGGTCCTCCACCAGGGAGCGGCCCTGCACCTGTCCGACGAGCTCGTTGTCGAAGGAGACGTAACCGTCGATCGGCCCCTCGGCCAGGCGGTCGTAGGCGATGACCGGGATGCCCGCGTCGTGCGCCGTCTGCACGGCCGGCGCGACCGCCTTGGCGTCCACGGCGTCGAGGATAACGATGTCGACCTTGTCCTCAACCATCTGTTCGAGCTGGCTGTTCTGGGTCTCCTGGTCCTTGTCCGCGTTGGCGTACTTGGTCACGCCCTTGTTGTCGGTGAGCTCGGCGATCTTCTTCTTGATGTGGGGGTAGTCGAACTGCTCGTACCGCTTGGTGTCCTTGTCGGGGAACAGCACACCCACCGTGATGTCGTCGCCCTTCGTGGGGCTCGCCTCGGCGCCGTCACCGATGTTCGCGACCCCGCAGGAGGCGAGGGAGACCGCCGCGGCCGAGGCGGCGAGGGCGACGGCGGTGCGGCGCAGACGGGTACGACGGGATATGCGCGTGCGGGGGGTGGTGCTGGTGGTACCGGTAGTACTGGTGGTACGGGCGTTCACATCAAGGGCCTTCCGGGCGTGGGCGCAACATTGCGCCCATATGGCTGAAAGCCAACGCGGTGACCACCTCAGCGTCAAGGAGCAATCACTTAACGAGATGACAACAGCCTCGTGTGGTCTCGGTGTGAAGAGGGTAAGGCAAGGGGCCATCGGCGTTCCCGTTCGGCTTTCATGACCCCGGAGCCGACCGATTCCCGTGAGTAGCCCTTGATCTCACGACGGTCGCCGGGCGCCGGGCCTTCCCGGCGAGGCGGCTCGTGCCGCCCGCCGCTGGGGCATTCCGCCAGGGGCGGCAGGTCAGCGCGGTGCCCGTGCCTTGCCCGTGCCTTGCCCGTCCCGGGACAGGACGGGTCGCGCACACGATGACGGTGACCGGGTTCGTCTCCCTCACCCCGCGGCTGTGCGGCCCTCGCTCCGGCGGGCGCCCCGCCCAGGGTGGTGGACCTCACTACGGCCGTCCTGTGGGACTCCGGGCCGGGTTCCGGGTCAGCCGTCGGCCCACTTCCGCAGCAGCGCCTCGCGCTGCTCGCGTCGGGGTGTGCCCTCGGCGGCGTGGGCGCGGCCCCAGTCCGCGAGGGTCTCCACGTCCGCCGTACCCGCGACGATCCGCTCCAGCAGGGCGACGGAGAGGTCGTACTCGGACTGGACGTAGCCTCCGAGAGCAGCGGCCGACTGCGCGTTCAGTTCGACGGTCCGGTCCGCCGTCTCGAGGTGCACCTCGAACGCGGCCGCGGCGTCACCGCCGCCCGCGACGGCGTTGGTGACGAGTTCGACGGCCGTGGTGCCGAGCAGCCGGGCGGCGGACCGGATCCGTACGTACCGCACGTCGATCGACCGGATCTCCGACCAGCCCCACACGGCGCTCTGGCCGGTCCCGAGCCCCTCCACCCAGTCCCGCGTCAGCCGCACCCCGTACCCGTACCCCTCCGGCTCCGCCCCGACGTACACACCACCGTCCGCGGCGATCCAGAACAGCCCGACCATGGCCATGAGTGCCTCCCCAAGCGACGTACGCGTTTCACCTGGTGAGACGGATTCCGGCATCGGACGGTTCAGCGGCCCGGCGCCGTCCGCTCTGTGGAAACCGGCCCAGGCGGACCGGTCATCAGCCCCGCTTCGGCCCCGTGATCGCCTCGCCGATGACGAAGCCCTTGGCGGGCCCTTCGGGGATGACGACCTCCGTGCCGTAGGGAAACCGCCGGATGTCCCCCCAGTCGGCCGCCTCCGGACGCGGTCCGGTGAAGAGCGTGACGGCGCCCTCACCATCGTGGTCGTCGATGAGGACCTACACCGGAATGCCGGCGCGGGCGTACTCGCGCCGCTTCTTCACCCGGTCCCGGTCCTGGTTCCGCTTCCCCGGGGAGACGACTTCGACGATGAGGTGCACGGAGTCGGCGGTCACACCCATGTCGTCCTTGTCACGGTAGGGCTCCGTGTCCTCCGGAGCGACGAAGGCGTCCGGGATCCACGCCTTACGGTTGTGGATCACGTTTCCGGCCTGGTAACAGGCGTACTCGCCGCCGTCCAAGAACTGGTCCAGGACCCGTCGCACTCGATTGGCGATCAGGCCGTGCGAACGGCGGGCGGTGGGCGACAACTCGATGGCTCCCTCAATGATCTCACCGCGGTAGCCCTCGGGTGGGTCCATGGCCTTCCACACCTGCCACAAGGCCTCGTCCGGGCTGGGTCCGTTCGCGAATACAGCCCCTGCCTCGGACATGGTCTCGAGCCTCTCCTGTGCAAAAGCGGTCAAGGTGGCACCTCCTCCTCAAGTGTGGGCTTCGCCTCGCGAACCACCACACTCCACGTCCCACACCCCACTCCCTCCCACCTGCCCGTACAACCATTCCCCCACCTCACACGTCTGATCGTCACCGGCGGTGCCCCCCGCCGGTGACGATCGGCATCACGCTCTGCAGCATCACGCCCTGAAGGACCCCATGACCTCAGCCAGACGTACGGCGACGGCGGCCGCGGCCACCGCCGTCGTGCTCGCCTCCACCGGCGGTCTGCTCCTCGCGACCGCCACGACGGCGAACGCGGCCGTCACCTGCGCCTCCCCCGTCTTCAAGCGGCAGTTCTATGGCAACACCACCTTCTCCGGCACGCCGAAGAAGACGGACTGCGACAGCGCGATCGACGAGAACTGGGGCACCGGCGCGCCCGCCACCGGGCTGGCGTCCAACAACTTCGGCGTCCGCTGGAGCGTGACCCGCGACTTCGGCTCCGGCGGCCCGTTCACGTTCTCCGTCTCCGGCCTGGACGGCATCCGCGTCTACCTCGACGGCGTCCGCAAGGTCGACCTGTGGAAGAACGTGTCGACGACCGTCTCCAAGACCGTCAACGTCACCATCCCCTCCGGCAAGCACACCCTCCGCGTCGACTACGTCAACTGGACCGGCTCCGCCAAGGTCAAGTTCACGTACGCGCCCCGCACTTCGGCCACCGTCGACAAGGTCAAGCCGCTCACCCCGACCGCCCCGGCGGTGACGTACGACCAGGCGACGGGTGCCGCCAAGCTCACCTGGGCGAAGAACAAGGAGATGGACCTGGCCGGGTACCGCGTCTACCGGCGCGGCAAGGGCGGCTCCTTCCCCACCTGGCACCTGGCGACGACCACCTCCACGTCGTACACCGACACCACGCTCCCGAAGTCGGGCGCGATCTACTACTACGAGGTCCGCGCCTACGACAAGGCGGGCAACGTGTCCACCGGCACCGCCGACCAGCGCGTCACCACGGTGGACCGGATCGCGCCGACCGTCCGTGATCTGAAGGTCGACGGCGAGACCTCGCTGAGCGGCGTGAGCCTGTGGTGGATGTCCGACGAGGGGTCGCTGACGTACGAGTTGCTGCGCTCCGGCGCGCCCGACGGCCCGTTCGAGGTGGCCGCGAAGAACCTGGGCAACTCCGCGACCGATGAGACCGCCCCCTACGGGGAGACCTCCTACTACAAGGTCGCGGCGACCGACGCGGCGGGCAACACCGGGTACTCGTCGGTGGTGTCGTTCGCCCGGCCGCTCGCCGTGCCGTACTTCAGCAGCTCGCAGAACCGGCCGGAGGACGGCGGCGGCGTCGACCTGGCCTGGCAGGTGTCGCCGTACGCGCCGACCGAGTTCCGCGTCCACCGCGAGGAGCGTCGCTTCGACGACGCGACCGGCACGTTCGCCACCGTCGACTCCCGGGTGGTGCCCTGCGCTCCGGAACTCACCGAGACCGCGTACGGCACCCGTCACACCTACGCCTGCACCGACACCTCGGTCGTGCCGAGCCCGTCGGACGGTTTCTACGTGTACTGGGTGACCACCGTCGACGCGCTCGGCCGGGAGTCGGGGCCGTCCCAGGTGCACCAGCACTCCTACGGTGACGGCACCGCCCCGCCGCTCGTCACCGGGTTCACGGCCACCGCCACCGAGTACGGCACGGTCCTGGACTGGGACGACAGCCCGTCCGCCGACGTGGACCACTACAACGTCTTCCGGCTCAGCACGGTGGACGACGGCACCGGCACCACGTACGTGGGCCGGGCCGAGGCGGGAAGCAGCCGGCTGGTCGACTCGGCGAACCTCCAGGACGGCGAGAAGCACACGTACTTCGTGGACGCGGTGGACACGTCCGGCAACTCCACCTACACGTCCACCGACAAGGCGACCTCCACCACCGTCACCGAGTACGACCTGCGGCCCACCGTGGAGACCCCCGCGGACTGGCTGGTCGACGTGAGCGCCGAGGCCGCCGACGGCGGGGCCGCGGTCGACCTCACCTGGAAGCTGTCCAGCGCGTACAACGGGCCGGACATCACCGGCTACCGGGTGTACCGGTGGAACCCGGCCACCGCCGCGTACGAGCCGCTGACCGCCGACCCGGTGACCGGCACGTCGTACACCGACACCACGGCCGCCGCCGGCACCACCCACTTCTACTGGGTGACCGCCCTCCACGCCGACGGCACCGAGTCCGCCCCCGGCGACGCCTGGGCGGCCCTGAACCCGACGAACGCCGAAGGACTTCAGTGATACGGCAACACCGCCTTCTCCGGTACGCCGAAGAAGACCGACCGAGCGGCGTCACCTGACCGCCGTACGTCACTCCTACACCCACGGCATCACAGCACCACGGCACCCGCGAACCCGCGACACCCGCGGCATGTGCGAACAGCGCGAAGGGCCCTGTCGGTACCCGGAGAGTACCGACAGGGCCCTTCGCTCGACACGACCCGTCCGTCGCGACCCGTCCGTCACGACCCGTCACGACCCGTCAGTCCGACGGCTGGCGCCCCTTAGGCCGCCACACCACCAACGCGCTGGTCTGCTGCACCTCCTGATACGGCACCAGATCGCGCCGGTAGGAGGCGTGGACCGCGGCCTCGCGCTGCTGCATGGCGGCGGCTGCGCCGTCGAGCGCGGCCTGCATCTCGGCCATCCTCGACTGGAGGGCGGCCACCTGGTTCTCCAGTTCGATGATGCGCTTGATGCCGGCCAGGTTGATGCCCTCGTCCTGCGACAACTGCTGGACGGTGCGCAGCAGTTCGATGTCACGGGCCGAGTAGCGGCGGCCCCGCCCGGCGGTGCGGTCGGGGGAGACCAGGCCCAGACGGTCGTACTGACGCAGGGTCTGCGGGTGCAGACCGGAGAGCTGGGCGGCCACCGAGATGACGTACACCGGTGTCTCTTCCGTCAGCTCATAGGGATTTCGACGGCGGCCGTCCATCACACTCATGCTCCCTTCGCGGCCTGGAACAGCTCCGCCCGCGGGTCCTCTCCCGCGGTCGCCTCGCGATACGCCTCCAGCGCGTCACGAGCCTTCCCCGACAGGTCCTTCGGAACACTCACCTCGACGGTGATCAGCAGATCCCCGCGGGTGCCGTCCTTACGGAAGGCGCCCTTGCCCCGGGCCCGCATCGTACGGCCGTTGGGGGTACCCGGAGGCAGTTTCAGGGTGACCGGCGGGCCGCCCAGGGTCGGGACCCTGACCTCCCCGCCCAGTGCCGCCTCGGCGAACGTCACGGGCACGGACACCGTGAGGTTGTCCTCCTTGCGTCCGAACACCGGGTGCGCGTCGACGTGCACGACCACGTAGAGGTCGCCGGCCGGGCCGCCCCGTTCACCGGGCGCGCCCTTGCCGCGCAGCCGGATCCGCTGGCCGTCGGAGACGCCCGCCGGGATACGGACCTGCATGGTGCGGGAGGACTTGGCGCGACCCGAGCCCTTGCAGATGTCGCAGGGGTGCTCGGCGATCAGGCCCCGGCCCTTGCAGTCCGGGCAGGGGTCGGTCAGGGAGAAGCCGCCGCCGGAGCCCCGCGCGACCTGGCCGGTGCCGACGCACGTCGGACACACCCGGGGGGTGCCGTTGGCGTCGCCGGTGCCCGAACAGGCCTTGCAGGGTGACTGCGAGGACATCCTGAGCGGTACGGTCGCGCCCTCGATGGCCTCGGTGAAGCTCAGCGTGACCTCGGACTCGACGTCCTGGCCGCGCCGGGGCTGCACCCGCGTGGTGCCGGAGCTGCCCCGGTTGAACAGGCCGCCGAAGACATCGCCGATGCCCCCGCCGAAGCCGCCCGCCCCCTGGGCGCCGCCGCCGAAGAGGTCGCCCAGGTCGAAGTTGAACGAGCCGCCGCCGGCGCCGGGCCCCGGGCGGTACCCGCCGTTGCCGAAGAGGGCGCGGGCCTCGTCGTACTCCTTGCGCTTCTTGGGGTCACCGAGGATGTCGTTCGCCTCGGAGATCTCCTTGAAGCGCTCCTCGGCCTTGACGTTCCCCTTGTTGGCGTCCGGGTGGTACTCGCGGGCGAGCTTGCGGTACGCCTTCTTGATCTCGGCCTCGGTGGCGTCCTTGGGGACGCCGAGGACCTTGTAGTAGTCCTTCTCGATGAAGTCCTTGGTACTCATCCGCGACGTCCCTCCTTCCACCGGGCGTGCACTGCGTCGGCGTCAGCCCTCGTCCGGGCCACCGCTCTCCTTGTCGTCGGCACCGGAGGCACCCTCCGCGGTCTCCGGGGAGTCCGCCTTGACGGTCTGGGCCCCCGGCTGGGGCTCGGCCACGGCCACCCGCGCGGGGCGGATGGTGCGCTCGCCGATGCGATACCCCGGCTGGAGAATCGCCACGCACGTCGTCTCGGTGACGTCGGGCGCGTAACTGTGCATCAGGGCCTCGTGGATCGTCGGGTCGAAAGGCTCGCCCTCCTTGCCGAACTGCATGAGTCCCATCTTCGCGGCGACGGTCTCGAGGGACTCGGCGACGGACTTGAAGCCGCCGACGAGTTCGCCGTGCTCCCGCGCGCGCCCGATGTCGTCGAGCACGGGCAGGAGTTCGGTCAGGAGGTTCGCGATGGCGATCTCCTTGACCTGGATCCGGTCGCGTTCGACCCGGCGCCGGTAGTTCTGGTACTCGGCCTGGAGCCGCTGGAGGTCCGCCGTGCGCTCACCGAGCGCCGTACGCACCTGGTCGAGCTGAGCCGTCAGACCGGCGACCTGGGCCGCCGCTGCCGCGTCCCCGGCCGGGGCCGCCCCCTCCTTGGGGGCGGCCTTCGGCTCGGCGTCCTCGGAGCCGGAGGGGACGTCGGGCTGCTGCGGCTGAGCCGACTGCGGCTGCTGCTCGTCGAAGCCCGGGGTCTCCTCCGTCACGCGGCACCGTCCTTCCGGTCCTCGTCGACGATCTCGGCGTCGACGACGTCGTCGTCAGCGGCCTTGGCCCCGGCGTCGCCGGCGCCCTCCGGACCACCCGCGGCCTGCGCGGCCTGGGCGTCCGCGTACAGGGCCTGGCCGAGCTTCTGCGAGACGGCCGCGACCTTCTCGGTGGCCGTGCGGATCTCGGCGGTGTCCTCGCCCTTGAGCGCGTCCTTCAGCTCGGTGACGGCGGCCTCGACCTCGGTCTTGATCTCGCCCGGGACCTTGTCCTCGTTGTCCTTGAGGAACTTCTCGGTCTGGTAGACGAGCTGCTCGCCCTGGTTGCGGGTCTCGGCGGCCTCGCGACGCTTGGTGTCCTCCTCCGCGTACTGCTCGGCCTCCTGGCGCATGCGGTCGACCTCGTCCTTCGGCAGCGAGGAGCCGCCGGTGACGGTCATCTTCTGCTCCTTGCCCGTGCCCAGGTCCTTGGCGGTCACGTGCATGATGCCGTTGGCGTCGATGTCGAAGGACACCTCGATCTGCGGGACGCCGCGGGGCGCCGGCGGCAGACCGGTCAGCTCGAACATCCCGAGCTTCTTGTTGTACGCCGCGATCTCGCGCTCGCCCTGGTAGACCTGGATCTGCACGGACGGCTGGTTGTCCTCGGCGGTGGTGAAGATCTCGGACCGCTTGGTCGGGATCGTCGTGTTCCGCTCGATGAGCTTGGTCATGATGCCGCCCTTGGTCTCGATACCGAGGGACAGCGGGGTGACGTCGAGGAGCAGGACGTCCTTGACCTCACCCTTGAGGACACCGGCCTGGAGCGAGGCGCCGATGGCGACGACCTCGTCCGGGTTCACACCCTTGTTGGCCTCCTTGCCGCCGGTCAGCTCCTTCACGAGCTCCGCGACGGCGGGCATACGGGTGGAGCCACCGACGAGAACGACGTGGTCGATCTCGGACAGGGCGATCCCGGCGTCCTTGATGACGTTGTGGAACGGCGTCTTGCAGCGCTCCAGCAGGTCCGCGGTCAGCTGCTGGAACTGGGCGCGGGTGAGCTTCTCGTCGAGGTGCAGGGGGCCCTCGGCGGACGCGGTGATGTAGGGCAGGTTGATCGAGGTCTCGGTGGAGGAGGACAGCTCGATCTTGGCCTTCTCGGCGGCCTCGCGCAGACGCTGCAGCGCCATCTTGTCCTTGGCGAGGTCCACGCCGTGACCGGCCCGGAACTGCTGCACCAGGTAGTCGACGACGCGCTGGTCCCAGTCGTCACCACCGAGGTGGTTGTCGCCGTTGGTTGCCTTCACCTCGACGACGCCGTCACCGATCTCCAGGAGCGACACGTCGAAGGTGCCGCCACCGAGGTCGAAGACGAGGATCGTCTGGTCGTCCTTGTCGAGGCCGTAGGCGAGGGCGGCGGCGGTGGGCTCGTTGACGATACGGAGCACGTTCAGCCCCGCGATCTCACCGGCCTCCTTGGTCGCCTGCCGCTCGGAGTCGTTGAAGTAGGCCGGGACGGTGATGACCGCGTCCGTGACCTTCTCGCCCAGGTAGGCCTCGGCGTCCCGCTTCAGCTTCTGCAGGATGAAGGCGGACATCTGCTGCGGGTTGAACGGCTTCCCGTCCAGCTCGACCTTCCAGTCGGTACCCATGTGCCGCTTCACGGACCGGATGGTCCGGTCCACGTTCGTGACCGCCTGGCGCTTCGCGACCTCGCCGACCAGCACTTCACCGTTCTTCGCGAAGGCGACGACGGACGGCGTGGTCCTGGCACCCTCGGCGTTGGTGATGACGGTGGGCTCGCCGCCCTCCAGAACGCTGACGACGGAGTTAGTCGTGCCCAGGTCGATGCCGACCGCACGTGCCATTTCGATTCCTCCAGCTGACTTGAGTGGAACGGACTCAAGTGTGCATGACGCCCACCGCTGGGTCAACAGAGCTGAGTCGAGGGGGCTCAACTCTTATGTTTTCCTTATGCGCAACCACCGGCTGACCTGCGACGACACTCCACCAAGGACGGGCAAGAGCACGCCCGAACGGGGTCCCCGGAGAGGCTGCCGGGGCCCCGGAGAGGCTGCGAGGGGCCGCGCACGGCCCGAGCCCGGCGCACGCCGGTCGGCTGCACCAGGTTCGACGGGCCCGGCAGGCTTCACGGGCTTCACGGGCTTCACGGGTTTCACGGCCGAGGCCGGTCAGCAGTGCGGCCCGGCTACCCCGCCCATCCCCGCCGTCCCAGTTCGGCGGCAGCCGCCCGGGGGCGCGACCGTTGGGCCCGGAGGGGGAGGTCGGGGGTGCGGCCTCCCGGAATGGGGCGCGGCCGGGAGCGGGTGGCTGCGACGGGGCGTGCCCCCGCCGGGGCCGGGCGCGCGCCCGGGGGACGACGGGCCGTCGCGCCCGGGGTGGGGCGGGAGGCCGGGCCCGGGGCGGGGCGGGAGGCCGGGCCGGGTGGCACGAAGAGCATGCCCAGCACGATCACCCCCGCGACCCCGGCCACCCACCACGCCGTACGTGACTCCGTCCACAGCATGTGGATACCGAGCCCGACCCCGGACGCCCCCGCCGCCGCCGCGCCCAGCACGAGCACCACCCCGGGCGGCGCGAGCCCGAGCCGCCGCAGCCGGTGGGCGAGATGGTCGGGCCCGCCGCGCCACACCTCCCGCCCCGCCCGCCTGCGGGACACGAGGACGAGTACGGCGTCGGCGGTGGCCACGGCCGTGAGGGCGAAGGGAGCGCCGACACCGGCCTCGTACCCGACGGCGTACACATGCAGCACACCCCCCGCGAGGAGGAGGCCCACGAAGAGCGCCCCGCCGGTGCCGAGCACGACGCGCGCGGGCGGCCAGTTGTGCATCAGGAACCCGGTGAGCGCGGCGGCCAGCACACTGAACAGCGCCGCCAGCCCGTCCATGACCTCGGCCGCCGCGCACCCGCTGAGCGCGAACGCGGTGACGGCGCCGACCACCCCGAGCACCCCGTCGGAGCGCCCCATCCCCTTGAACCCGTGCACCACGAAGACCACCCAGAGGACCCCAAGCAGCCCGCCCAGCACTCCCAGTTCGCGGTAGGGCACGACCAGCGCGGCGGCGAGGACGACCCCGGCCGTCCGCACCACGAAGGGCAGCCGCCACACATCACCGATCAGCCCGAGCACCCCCAGCCCGGCCCCGACCACGACCAGCGTCCCGGCCTCGCTCCCCAGCGGAGCGACCCCGCTCCACTCCCCCATGCAGGCCACACCGCCCACCCCGGCCATCACGGCGACGCCCCCGACCACCGGCACCCCCCGCCCCCGCCGCCGCTCCACGATCCCGAGCCGCAGCGCGGGCACACGCACGGCCGCCGACAGCACGGCGGTCAGCAACAGGGCGGAGGCAGCGGCGAGGATTCCGTACAGCACGGATCCAAGTTAGGCCTGAATGTCACAATTTCTCATGAATAACACGATCGTTTTGAAATGGCATGTTCGCCCGGGGGCCCACAGGGCGCACTCGGGTGGGCCCCGCCGCGCCACTCAGGTAACCCTCAGCGACGCAGATCACCGCCCGTCTGGCTACAGTGCGGCTGGAGAACTGGGTAGTCTCAGACGGACTGCATAAGTTACCGCTTAGTAATGATCTCCGAGGCGCCCGGCGGGTACCCCGGACGAAACCCTCGCAGGCCCGAGGAGCCCCCAATGCAACTCGCCGCGATCATCGTGTCGCTGGTCCTGACCGTGGTCGGCGTCGCCCTCATCGCCCGAGCCGTGGCGCAGATCTACCGGTTCGTGAAGCTCGGTCAGCCGGTGCCGGCGGGCAGCCGCACCGACAACCCGAAGGCGCGCACGATCACCCTGGTCAAGGAGTTCCTCGGCCACACCCGGATGAACCGGTGGGGGATCGTCGGCTTCGCGCACTGGTTCGTCGCGATCGGCTTCCTGACGCTGCCGCCGACCCTCGCCCAGGCGTACGGCCAGCTCTTCCAGGCGGACTGGATGCTGCCGGTCATCGGCGGCTTCCTGCCGTTCGAGATGTACATCGAGTTCATCGGCGTGATGACGACCCTGGGGATCCTCGTCCTCATCGCCATCCGGCTGCTCAACCTGCCCTCCCGGGCCGGCCGCAAGTCGCGCTTCGCGGGTTCCAAGGCCTGGCAGGCCTACTTCGTCGAGTACGTCATCCTCACCATCGGCCTCGCGATCTACACCCTGCGCGGCCTCGAGGGCGCCATCCACCACGTGGACCACTACGAGGCCGGGTACTTCGCCTCGTACCCGCTGGTCCTGGCCTTCAAGGACCTCGACCCGAGCACCCTGCAGAACCTGGTCTACCTCACCGCGATGATCAAGATCGGCACCTCGCTGATCTGGATGATCGTGGTCTCGCTGAACACCAACATGGGTGTCGCCTGGCACCGCTTCCTCGGCTTCCCGAACATCTGGTTCAAGCGCAACGCCGACGGCGCGACGGCGCTGGGTGCCCTGCAGCCGATGACCTCCGGCGGCAAGCCGATCGACTTCACCGACCCCGGTGACGACGACGTCTTCGGCGTCTCCCAGGTCGAGCAGTTCTCCTGGAAGGGCATCCTCGACTTCTCCACCTGCACCGAGTGCGGTCGCTGTCAGTCGCAGTGCCCGGCCTGGAACACCGGCAAGCCGCTCTCCCCGAAGCTGCTGATCATGTCGCTGCGCGACCACGCCCACGCCAAGGCCCCCTACCTGCTGGCGGGTGGCGGCAAGAGCATGGAGGGCGAGGAGAAGGCGTCCGAGGAGCAGCTCAAGGACGTGCCCGCCGCCGCCCTCGCCGAGGCGGAGCGGCCGCTGATCGGGACGGTCGAGGCTGCATCCGACAGCGGCTTGGCCACGGGCGGCGTCATCGACCCCGACGTCCTGTGGTCCTGCACCACCTGCGGCGCCTGCGTCGAGCAGTGCCCCGTCGACATCGAGCACGTCGACCACATCGTCGACATGCGCCGCTACCAGGTGATGATCGAGTCCGCGTTCCCGTCCGAGGCGGGCACGATGCTCAAGAACCTGGAGAAGAAGGGCAACCCCTGGGGCCTGGCGAAGAAGCAGCGCCTGGAGTGGCTCAAGGAGGTCGAGTTCGAGGTCCCGGTCGTCGGCAAGGACATCGAGGACCTCAGCGAGGTCGAGTACCTGTACTGGGTCGGCTGCGCCGGCGCCCTGGAGGACCGCGCCAAGAAGACCACCAAGGCCTTCGCGGAGCTGCTCCACATGGCGGGCGTCACGTTCGCCATCATGGGCGGCGACGAGAAGTGCACCGGTGACTCCGCCCGCCGTCTCGGCAACGAGCCCCTCTTCCAGGAGCTCGGCATGGAGAACGTCATGGCGCTGAACACGGCGTTCGGCGAGGAGATGGACGACGACGGCAAGGTCACCGACGAGTCCCGCAAGCCGAAGTCGGCCAAGAAGATCGTCGCCACCTGCCCGCACTGCCTCAACACCCTCGGCAACGAGTACCCGCAGCTCGGCGGCGACTACGAGGTCATCCACCACACCCAGTTGCTCCAGCACCTGGTGGACGAGGGCAAGCTGGTCCCGGTGACCCCGGTCGAGGGCATCATCACGTACCACGACCCCTGCTACCTGGGCCGCCACAACAAGATCTACACGCCGCCGCGCGAGATCATGACCGCCGTCCCCGGCCTGCGTCAGCAGGAGATGCACCGCCACAAGGAGCGCGGGTTCTGCTGTGGCGCCGGTGGCGCGCGGATGTGGATGGAGGAGCGGATCGGCAAGCGCATCAACGACGAGCGCGTCGACGAGGCCCTCTCCCTCAACCCGGACATCGTCTCCACCGCCTGCCCGTTCTGCCTCGTCATGCTGACCGACTCGGTCAACGGCAAGAAGAACGAGGGCAAAGCCAAGGAGTCCATCACGGTCGTCGACGTGGCCCAGCTCCTGCTGGAGTCCGTCAAGACCCCGGCCCCGGACGAGGACGAGCCTCCGGCGGGCGCGGCCGAGGCGGAGAGCGAGCCGGAGCCGCAGCCGGTGAAGTGACCCAGGCCAGTCCGATCGGCCGTTCGGCGCCCCCAGGTCCCACGCGGACCTGGGGGCGTCGTCGCGACGTTCCGTTCTCGTAGCCCGCTACGCCCTCGCTTTCTGCGCCTTCACTCCACCGTCCGCAGCCGCCATGATCCCGGCGCATTCTTCGAGCGCCGCGTGCAACGGCCTTACGAAGGCGGCGAGTTCGACGTCGGACGCCTTGCCTCCCTCCAGTACGGCCCCGACGACCGCGACGAGGACGGCGGCGGCCTTGAGCGCCTGCACATCGGCAAGCTCGTCGAGGAGGCCGCCGGGACGCGTTACCGCGAGCGCCTCCTTGCCGGTGCCCGGATCGACGCCGAGACTCCGCAGACGCGACGACGTGCTCATACCGCCACCTCCCACGGGCAGTAATCCTGTCCAAGAGTCGCGAGGACGGCCATCCGTCGCCGGTCGATTTCGGCGCACTCGCGTTCCCACAGGAGGACGTACGGCCGGACCACTGACCGCCCGTCGACGAAAACGACGTCCCCCGGGCACGGCAGCGGGCGCGAGGGCGCGGGCGAGGGCGCGGGGGCAAGGGGTGGTTGCGGCGGAGGCACACGGTGCGTTCCTCGGTCAGACAGGAAGGCTCATGACCGCGGCCACTAGGCTGCGCATAGGTCGACTCCTACTCAGTCGGCTCAGCCCCGGCATGGAAGCTCTCACTCTTCCCGCCGGGGCGTTTCTTTGGCTCATGGAATCGCCTTGTATCGCTCCGTCGCGATACGTATCTCAAAGATCGCACATCAGTCCGGTTGCCTAGCGTCGACTCCATGAACCCTGACACCGAGATCGACCACGGCGCGCCACTGACGCCGTACCGACAGCTGGCCGAGATCCTCCGCGCGCAGATCCAGCGCGGCGACTGGCAGCCCGGGCGGATGCTGCCGAGTGAAGCCCAGCTCGTGCAGCGGTACGGGATCGCTCGGACGACCGTACGGCGAGGGCTCGGCCTGCTGGCCGACGAAGGCTGGGTGTACGCCGTACCTCAGCGGGGCTGGTTCGTCACCGACCCCCTGCCGCCCTCCCCCGAACCCCGCGACTGACCAAGGTTCGGTCACGCGCCGCCTTCTCGCCGCTCAGGCCGCATTGGCTGATATCAGCCAATACCAATGAAGAGCGCCCCGGCACCCCTGCCGTTCCGCCGATCTCGCGATTTCTCAAATTTCTCAGGGGTCCCGTACAACCCAACCCCACCTCCGTCAGTCTCCTGTTCGCCTGCTTGCCCGTGAACCCCAGGTCAATCCGGGGTGAACGCGGACAGAAAGGGCACCCCATTTGACTGCGGACGTCTGCCAGGCGTCCGCATGCGGCAGGAGATTCCCGCATGCACAAGCATCTGCGACTCGCCCTCGCGACGGCCTCCGCGGTCGCGCTGACGGGCGGTCTGCTCACGTTCTCGGCCGTGACGGCGACGGCGGCCGACTCCGTCCACCACCCCGTGGCGGACTTCAACAACGACGGCTTCGGCGACGTCGCGTACGCGGCCGGGAGCGCCACCGTCGGCGGCAAGAAGGGCGCGGGTCAGATCGTCGCCCTGTACGGCTCGGCCAGCGGTGTGACGTCCACGAAGCGCACCACGATCAGCCAGAACACGACCGGTGTGCCCGGCAGCGCCGAGACGAACGACGGGTTCGGCTGGGTCAGCGCGTACGCCGACTTCAACGGCGACGGATACGACGACCTCGCCGTCTCGGCGTACCTGGAGGACGTGTCCGGCGACACGGACGGCGGCACGGTCGCCATCGTGTGGGGTTCGTCGAAGGGCCTGTCCGGCGCCACGACGATCAACGACCCGGCGCCTTCGTCCCACGACAAGTGGGGCAAGTCCCTGGCCGCCGGTGACTTCGACGGCGACGGGAAGGAGGACCTCGCGGTCGGGGCCACGTCGTCCACGATCCACGTCTTCAAGGGCGGCATCGCCAAGTCCGGCACCGCGGGCGGCCGTTACACCGTCAAGCCGCCCATCATGTCCGGCAGCGGCACGGGCCCGCTCAACCTCACCGCGGGCGACGTCAACGGCGACAAGCGGACCGACCTGATCGTCGACGGTTTCGAGACGGACAGCGCGTACGGCTGGAACGCCAACTACTACGTACCCGGCACGGCCACCGGTCTGAAGGCAGCGTCCGCGCAGAAGCTGAAGCCCGGCATCATCACCGGCATCGGTGACGTCAACGGCGACGGTTACGGCGACATCGTGACCGGCTCCGAGTGGGACCCGTCGAAGGACGGCAGCGAGCCCTCCGTGCCCGAGTCCGCCACCGGTGGCAAGGTCCACATCGTCTACGGCTCGGCCGCCGGCCCGGCGGGGGCCACCTCGGTCACCCAGAACTCCGGCAACGTCCCCGGCTCCTCCGAGCGCGGCGACTTCTTCGGCAACGAGATCTCACTCGGCGACATCAACGGCGACGGCTTCCAGGACCTGGTGGTGGGCGCGGCCGGCGAGAACCTGAACGGCGTCGTCAACACCGGCGCGGTGACGGTCCTCTACGGCTCGGGCTCCGGCGTCAACACGTCCTCCGGCTACCAGTACTTCGCCCAGTCCACGGCGGGCGTCCCCGGCTCGGACGAGGGAGACGACTTCTTCGGCTCCGAGGTCAAGCTCACCGACGTCACGGGCGACGGCAAGGCGGACCTGACGGTCGGCGCGTACGGCGAGAACGCCGGCAACGGCTCGGTCGTCTACCTGCCCTCCAACGGCTCGAAGATCACCACGACCGGCTCGCGCTCGCTGGCGCCGTCCTCGGTCGGCGTCTCGACGGACGCGGCCCCGCTGTTCGGCGGCAACGCGGCCAACTAACCCGTCCGTACACCAGTTGGGTCCGCACCCGGGCAGGGTGCGGACCCTCCTTTCTTCCTTCCGCCCCTCGTCCTTCCTTCCGTCCCTCCTCCTTCCTTTCATCTCCCCTCCATCTCGCTGGATTCCATCCGTTCCTCCCTCCTTCTCCCTGGAGCCCTCCCGTTGCGCAGGCGCACCCCCCATACGTCAGGGGTGAAGTGGGTACGGAGTTGAAGCCCGACTGACGGTGGACGACACGGGGGTGGCGGATGACGGGCGTGCGTGGTGGGCTCCGAGTCCTGGCCGGGGCAGGGTTGTTGGTCACGGCCGGGGTGGCGACGAACCAGGTCCTGTCGGACGGAAGGTTCAGCTGGACCTGGCTGTACGCCTCACTGGCCGTGGCGGTCCTCAGTCTGCTCTGCTCGGAACTGGGCACCGCCACCACCGCCGCCGCCCCTTCCGAGGAACCCGCACACGGCCGCCGCAGGGTCTATCTGCGACAACTGCGGGCCAGCGTCCGGGACATGGAGACCGTCGGCGTCGCCACCCAGAGCGAGTTCGTGTTCCGGATGCGCCAGGTGTACGTGGATGTCAGCGTCGTACCGCAGACCCTGCACGCCGCCGCGAGGGAGCCGTACCTGGGATCCATGCCCGGCGGGGAACGCCGCAGCCTGAAGTCGGTGCTCCGGGACGCCGAACGCGACGAGCGGTCCCGCGTCCTCGCGGTCATCGGCGGCCCCGGCTCGGGCAAGACGACGCTGGCCCGGAACACCGCCCTCGAACTGTGTGAACACCGCTGGCGCCCGTGGCGGCGACGGCTGCCGGTGCTGCTGTATCTGCGGGACCACGCCACGGCGTTGCTGTCCGACGAACCTCCGACGCTCGCCGCCGTGGCGGGCTCGGCCGGCTGGCTGGAAGGCCGGGTCTCCGTCCGCTGGCTGCACCGCCGCCTCGATCGCGGTGGCTGCGTGGTGCTGCTGGACGGCCTGGACGAGGTCGCCGACCCGGCGGACCGGAGCCGGGTCGTGGCCTGGGTCGGCCGCCAGATCCAACGGCATCCCCGCAACACGTACGTCGTGACCTCCCGCCCCCACGGCTACGAGTCGAACCCCCTCCCGGGCGCGGAGGTGCTCCAGGTCCGCCGCTTCACCTGGCAGCAGATCGAACGGTTCCTGCGCCAGTGGTCCTTCGCCACGGAGAGCCGCGCCCGGGAAGGCACCCGGCAGGAGATACGGGCAGCCGCGGACCGGAGCGCCGACGACCTGCTGTCCCGGCTGCGCAGACAGGCGGCACTGTACGACCTGGCGTCCAACCCGCTGCTGCTGACAATGACCGCGAACGTGCACCGCTATCGCGGCCAACTACCGGGAAGCCGCGCGGAGTTGTACGCGGAGATGTGCGACGTCCTGCTGCACCGCCGCTCCGAGGCGCGGGGCCTGCGCGACGCCACCGGCCTCACCGGGCCGCACAAGCAGCATGTGGCCCAGCACCTGGCGCTGGCCATGATGAAGGCGAGGGTCAGGGACTGGTCGGCGCGCGAAGCGGCCAGAGCGATCCGCCGGCCCCTGCGTCAGATCCCGGGCCAGGTCGCCCCCGAGGTGTTCCTGGAGGAGGCCCGGAAGAGCGGCCTGATCGTCGAACGCGAACACGGTGTCTACGGCTTCGCCCATCTGACCCTGCAGGAGTACCTGGCCGCCGCCCAGCTCAGTACCCCCCGCGCCGACACGTCCGTACTGACGGCGAACGTCGACGACCCGTGGTGGCGTGAGACCACCCTGCTCTGGTCCGCCGCCAACGACGCCACGCTCGTGATCACCGCCTGCCTGGACCGGGACACCGTCCCCGCGCTGGCCCTGGCCTTCGAGTGCGAGGACCAGGCCAGGACCGTCGACCCGGAGGTCCGGGACCGACTCTCACACCGGATCAACGACGCAACCCTCGCCTCCCCTCACCGCTCGCGCCTCCTCATCGGGATCTGGGCCACCCAGACCCTTCGGGAGGCGATCCAGCTCGACGACACCACCGCCCTGTGCGCGCACCCCGTCCCCCACTCCCTCTACCGGTACTTCGTCCGCTATGAACACGAGGCCGGCCGCTTCCACCCCGACCCGGACGGCCTGAACCGCTGGCGCTCAGGCCCCGGCCTCCTGGAGGACGGCCACGACGGGACGCACGCCATGGTCGGCATGCAGGCCGGAGACGCCGAACGCTTCGTCGAATGGCTCAACCACATCACCGGAGACGGCTGTTACCGGCTGCCCACCCCGGACGAACTGCGCGACCCCGCGGCCGCCATGGCCGCGGACCTCACCCGGCACACGGTCTGGGCCCAGGACGACACCGGCACCGTCCTCCACGCGCCACCGAACGTCGCGTGGCCCTACGCGCACGACCCCGCGCTGCTGCCCACGCTCCCGGTCACCGACCGACAGCACCTCACCCCCTACCTCGAACTCCTGGGCATGGAACCGGCCCAGCGCGCCCGGGTGGAGAGCTGGGCCCGCGTCCTCGACCGCGCCATCGCACACGTTTCCGAACTGCGTGACCCGTCCGGCCCCTCGCCGCTGGAATTCCCCCTGGCCCTGGCCACCGCGCTCACCCTCGACCTCGCACTCACCCGCACCGTCGACATGGTGCGCGGTGTCCACCCCGACTTCGCCCCCGCCACAGTCAGCCAGCACACCTTCGACACCTCCTCCCTCCCGAGCCTCGGCGGCGAGCGCGAACTCGAACGCGTCCGCCGCCTCGCCGACGCCCTCACCCCCAACTCCTTCCTCCGCCTGGAACTCGGCCTCGTCGGCATCGACGACGCCCTCGGACCGGACGACCAAGGGCCCTACCCGCCCTACCAGAGCTTCACCGACGTGCTCGGCCTCGCCCGCGCCCGAGCCCTGACCACCGCCCGGCACCTCGACCCCGCCCGCGCGCCCGATCTCACCGCCGACTCCCTCCCCGACCGCGACCACGTCCTGACCCGCGCCCGCACGCTCGACCTCGCACCCCACCTCCTCCCGGGGCTCGATCCCGTCATGAGCCCGGACGGCAGCCCCGCCGTCTACCTCGGCCACGACTTCCGCCCCACCCCGGAACCGCTGCTCGCCCTCGACCTGGTCCTCGACCCCGACCGACACCACCATGCCCAGATCCTGCACCCCGCTCTCACCGCGCTCCGGACCCTGATCCGCATGTCACCTCCCCGTCTGGCCACCGGGCCCTCGGTCCTCGCGAACCTCGACAGCCATCTGAGGGAGACAGCCGACTGGGACTCCTTCGCACTGCGCGCCACGGAAGACCCCGCCACCTGCGTGCACCGTGCCCGCACCCTCCTCCAGGAGGCCGGCGTCGCCGACCACGTGGACGACCAGGCGCGCACGGCCGTCGACACCGCCGCGGACCTGCTCACCGCCCTACGGGACCGGAGGGCGTCCTCGGACACCCGAGGCCTGGCCTGCGCCCGCACAGCGGTCCTGGCCGCCGTCTCGTCCCTGTCACGGGTACGCCATGACGTCCGGGAACCCCGCACCCTCCTGTACCTGGCATGGCACAGCCTGACCACACTCGACCACCCCGCCCCGGGCGAGGACCTCCCCAACCAGATCCTCCTCCTCACCCGCACCCGCCCCTAGCGTCCGCTCACCCGTCTCGCCGCGCCACCGGCCGAGCGCGGACGGACAATGGGACTTGCCATCACAAAGCGAACAAACCAGGGAAAGCCGGCGATCATCATGGCCGAACACCCCAACGCAACCCTCGTCCGCAAGGGCTACGAAGCCTTCAAGCGCGGCGACATGGACACCCTCCGCGGCCTGATGGCCTCGGACTGCACGCACCACGTCCCCGGCAGCCACCTCCTGTCGGGCGATTTCAAGGGCCAGGACTCGATCATCGGCCTGTACCAGCGGCTCTACGAGGAGACCGGCGGGACCTTCGACGTCGAGCTGAGCCATGTCTGCGTGGACGGGCGCGGCCACGCGGTCTCCGTACACCGCTACACCGCCGAGCGCGGCGACAAGCGGATCGAGCAGAACGGCTGCCTCGTCTTCCGCATCGTCGGAGACAAGTTCACCGACATCGACGAGTGCCAGGAGGACATGGACAAGGAGAGCGAGTTCTGGTCCTAGCCGCCCCGCCACAGACGCCCTCTCCCCCGGAACCGACTCCGCCCGACGAGACCGGAGCGGGTGACGTGCCCTCCGGTGGCACCGTCCCGGGGGTCCGGCTGGGTCCGGCCTTACAGGTTGTCGCCCCAGCCGCTCTGGATCATCGTCTGGAACGCCCAGGTTCCGTCCCTGCGGACGAGGACGTCGGCGTAGTCCGTCTCCTGAGTCAGGTCGCCCATGGTGACGGAGGAGTGGGTGAACACCACGGCCATGGAGGCGGAGAGGAAGACGGGCGTACGGGTGTTACGGAAGGCGACCTCCTGGCTGCCGTCCCCCATGACGTGGGACATGGTGGCGATGAACTGCCTGCGGTCCCACTGCGCCGACCTGCCGTTGCCGGCGGAGTCGTCGCTGATCAGGTTGAGCGGGAAGACGGCCATGTCCGCCATGTGCTCGACGTCGTTCCTGACGCAGTGCCCGTCGTACTCCTCGAACCAGGCGTCCAGGCTCGCGCGGTCCTCGGCGGTGGGGGCATAGCCGGTCTGGGGCAGGATCACACAGGCTCCTTCGGTGAGGTGACGTTGAGTGACTCATCAAATTTGACTACTTCTCGAGTATAGCCACATCCGCACCGGGCAACATCGGATGCGCCACCGCTTCGGCCCGGTCGTCCGTGCGACTCCCCCGCGGGAGCGGGCAGCGCCCCGCCGCCAGAATCTCGAACACCGGCGGCACACCCCCAGACACGCACCACCCCGGACACGCACCACCCCGAGACGCAGACCCCGACGCGCACAACCCCGCACGACCTCCAGGTGTCACACAGGTGAACCAGCCACCATCCCCGACATCCGGCCACCCACCTGGAGCCCCCCGTGCACAGACGGACATACGCCCTGGCCGCCGCCGGCGCAGCCGCGGCGGCACTGACCCTGCCTCTCCTCCCCCACCCGGCGGTGGCCCAGCCCACCTCCCCTGTGACCAGCGACTTCAACGCCGACGGCTATCCGGACCTCGCCGTCGGCGTCCCCGACGCGACCGTGAACGGCAAGGCGAAGGCCGGCTATGTGAACGTCCTCTGGGGCGGCACCAAGGGCGTCGGCAGGCACGGCGGCATCCGGATCAGCCAGTCGACCGCCGAGGTCCCCGGCACCCCGGAGGCGGGCGACCGCTTCGGCGCGGCGGTGGCGCTGGTGGACACCAGCGGTGACGGCGTGGCCGAACTGCTCGTCGGCGCGCCCGGCGAGGACATCAGCGGGCGCGGCAAGGACGCGGGCCTGGTCCAGGTGATCGGCGGCGCGAAGAGCGCCACGAACGGCCGCCCCGGCCCGGGGTCGAACGTCATCACCGGCCCCTCCGCCTCCGCCGCGTACGGCTGGTCGGTGGCCGCCGCCGATCTGACCGGCGACGGCGGCCGGGACATCGTGACCGGCGGCCGGGACAAGGTCGTCCTGCGCGCCGTCGTCGACGACGGCGAGGACGTGGTCGTCACCACCGTCCTCGCCACCCCCATGGGTGGCCGTGCCCCGCTCCTGGCCACCGGCGACTTCACCGCCGACGGCACCGACGACCTGGCCCTCGCCTTCCACACGATCAACGCCCCCCACACCCAGTCGCACGTACGGCTCTGGTCCTGGGACCCGGCCGAGCGGCGCATGGCCAACACCTGGAACGCCGACAACGGCGCCGCCTCCGCGCTCGCCGTCGGCGACTTCGACGGTGACGGCCTGGACGACCTGGCCCTCGGCGAGTGCCGCGAGATCGCCGACGAGAACATCGACGACCCGTGCGGCCCGGAGTCGTACGCCGAGGGCGGCGGCATCCACGTCCTCTACGGCCACGCGAACTCCTTCGGCTTCCGCTCCCAGACCCTCAACCAGGACACGGTCGGCGTGTACGGCGTCGCCGAGGACGGCGACCGCTTCGGCGCCTCCCTCGCCGTACTGGACTGGAACGGCGACGGCCGCGACGACCTGATCGCCGGCGCCCCCGGCGAGGCCATCGGCACCCGCGCGGCGGCCGGAGCGGCCACGCTGCTGCTGGGCCACGCCGGCGGCATCGTCGACCGGTTCGGCGAGGCGTCGTCCGTGCCGTACCACCAGGCCCGGCCCGGCGTCCCCGGCGCCGCCGAGGCCTCCGACGCCTTCGGCGCGGCCGTCGCCACCGGCGACTTCGACAAGGACGGCACCCCGGAAACGGCCGTCGGCAGCCCCGGCGAGAACACGGCTTCCGGCGGCGTCTGGGTCTTCCCGAAGACCTCGGTCACCGGTTCCTACGCCCTCACCCCGAAGAACCTGGGCCTGCCGTCCCCGACGACGGCGTTGTCGTACGGCAGGTTCCTGAGCAGCCACTGAGACGCCCGGAGGCGGCCCCGGCGAGACCATCGAAAGAACCCCCGACGGAAACCCCTGACGAGAACCCGCGACGAGAACCCTTGACGATCTGCTGGTGCCTCCCAAATGCCTCCCCGATGCCTCCCTGATGCCTCCCTGACGGACCCTTAGGGGATGTCACAGCTCGGCCGCAAAGCCGCGCCGGTGGGCCCCGGCCCGGCACACGACCGTCCGGGAACAGGTACGTTCGATGACGTGGCTGGATTCAGGATCGGACGCGGCCGGGACAACCGCGCTCCTCAAGCGCGACCGCAGAACCCTCCGTACGGACAGCAGGCCCCGCAGGCCGGCGGCCCGTCGTACGGCTATCCCCAGACGCCCCCCGCGCCGCCGTACGGCGGCGGCCGGGGCGGCGGTCAGGGCTGGCCCCAGACGCACGGCGGCGGGCACCCGGGCCATTACGGCACCCACGGCAACCGCGGGCCCCAGGGGAACCCCGGGAACCACGGCGAGCCGGAGTACTTCGGCGACGACGGTTCGCACCACGGCGCCGGCCCGGACCCGTACGCGGCCAACAACCCGGGTCACACACAGATGTTCGCCGTCGGCGAGGACCCGTACCACCAGAGCGAGCCCTACCGCGCGGGTCACGCGCCCGCGGCCCCGCTCGGTCCGCGGCTGCCCTGGAAGGCGCTCCTCAAAGGCATCATCACCAGCCCGAACCAGACCTTCCTGGCGATGCGCGACTACACGGTGTGGGGCCCCGCCCTCACCGTGACGTTCCTGTACGGCCTCCTGGCCGTCTTCGGGTTCGACAACGCGCGCGAAGAGGCGATCAAGGCGACGCTCTCGGCCGCCGTACCGATCGTGCTGGTCACCGGCGTGACGATGGTGGTGAGCATCTTCGTCCTGGGCGTGGTCACCCACACCCTGGCCCGTCAGCTCGGCGGCGACGGCGCCTGGCAGCCCACGGTCGGCCTCTCCATGCTGATCATGACCTTGACGGACGCGCCCCGTCTGGTCGTCGCGATGTTCGCGGGCGGCGACGCGTCCTTCGTCCAGATCCTCGGCTGGATCACCTGGGTCGCCGCCGGCGCCCTGCTGACCCTGATGGTCTCCAAGTCCCACGACCTCCCGTGGCCGAAGGCGCTGGGCGCGTCCGCGATCCAACTCGTGGCGATCCTGTCGCTGATCAAGCTGGGTACGTTCTAGGCGTACCGCACCCCGAGGTGACGAGTGAGGGGCTCCCGGCGACAAGCCGGGAGCCCCTCACCGCGCTTGACCTCGGGGGATCGTCGACGGCGTCTCGGTCCCCCGGCGACCCACCAGCGGTGATCATGGAGCCGAGTGGCGCTGTGTGATGATGCACAAAGATGAACGACCTGGGCATGGGCCGGGTGGCTGAGAAGGGCGGGGCCCGTCGTGGGCAAGGGTGGGGAGTCCATACCGGACGAGGAGTGGGAGCGTTTCCTCCGCGAAGCCGAAGCGGGGAGCAAGGGCGCGCCCGAGGAGCCGTCGGCGCGGGCCCGGATGGTGGCGGCGCGGTTGCGGGAGGAGACCGGCCGACCGGAACCGTGGCGGAGCCACCAACCGCCCCGACGGCGGGGAGGCAAGGGCTGGTACGCGATCGGTCTGCTGGTCGCGGTCGCCTTGCTGGTCGTGGCGCTGGCTCCAGGGCGGGTGGCTGCTTGGTTCGGAGGCGGAGGTGGAGGCGGAGGCGGCGAGAGCACGCCGCTCGCCGTGGAGTCGGAACGTCCGGATCAACCACCGCCCGCGGAAGCGGCAGCCCAGCCTCCGACCATGCGGAAGCCGTTCAGAGGATCACCCGCGGCGCGGTGGGGCGACGGAACGGCTGGGATCGGCCTGCCCGAGGCACGGGCGACCGGCTGGATGAGCAAGGGGCAGGTCGCGCGGGCGCTCGAGGAGACCCGCGACTTCCTCGCCGCGTCCAGCCTGGATCCCGGTGTGCTGCTCGGGGAGCGCCCGAGGAAGGCGATCGCGTTGATCAACCCTCATCAGCGGGATGTCCGGGACTACCTGGCGACCGCGTTCCGTTCGCCCAGCCGTGAGAACGATCCTCTGCTGCTGTTCAGCCGGTTCGAGGACACGAAGGTCCGGCTCGTCGGGGATGTGGTCAAGACACGAGGGCTGATCACGTACCGAGAGGGCAAGCGCGGCGCGGTCGAGGTGACCACCGATGTCACATACGTGTATCCGGTCGTACGCGCTGCGGCGGGAAGCGACGAGGTCGCGCGCACCATCGTGCGCCGCGAGATCGTGATGAGTTGGGACGACCCGGCGAAGGTCGTCATCGAGCCGGGTACGTTCTCCCTCGTCTCCTACAAGGTGGACACCACCAACGGCGGCTGCGACACGTTCACCGGCTACCTCACCCCCGAGTTCAGCGCGGAGCGCGCGACTTCGCGGGCGGGCGACGGCCCCGAGGTCGACCCGTACGACCGGAGCACGTCGATGGAGACGCGCATGCGGGAGGCCGGCGAAGCGGGGTGCGGGACTGCCACACGGTCGTGACCGGCTCACCCGGCCTACGTACCGAAGGGCTGGCCGGGGCCACGTCCCGAAGGGCTCACCCGGCCTACCCTACGTACCGGAGGGCTCACCCGGCCTACGTACCGGAGGCAGGACACTCCACGGGAAGTCGATCCACTCGTCGGTCCGCCGCCACACGTAGTCGCACTTCACGAGGGAGTGGGACTTCTCATAGATCACGGCCGACCGCACCTCCGCCACGGCGCCGAGGCAGAAGTCGTGGACGAGCTTGAGCGTCTTGCCCGTGTCGGCCACGTCGTCCGTGATCAGAACCTTCTTGTCGGAGAAGTCGATCGCGTTCGGGACGGGCGCGAGCATGACGGGCATGTCGAGCGTCGTGCCCACACCGGTGTAGAACTCCACATTCACGAGGTGGATGTTCTTGCAGTCGAGGGCGTAGGCGAGCCCGCCGGCCACGAAGACGCCGCCTCGAGCGATGGACAGCACGATGTCGGGCTCGTACCCGTCGTCGGCGATGGCCTGCGCGAGCTCGCGCACGGCCGTGCCGAACGCCTCGTAGGTCAGGTTCTCGCGAACACCGCCGGCACCCCCGGCACCACCCACGGCGCCGGCACCACCCACGGCGCCGGCACCACTGCTCCCGCCGGTCCCGCCGGTCCCGCCGGTCACTGTCACACCTGTGTCCGGTGGAAGTTGAGGAAGGACCGGGAGGCGGTCGGCCCCCGCTGCCCCTGGTACCGGGACCCGTACCGCTCACTGCCGTACGGGAACTCGGCCGGCGAGCTGAGCCGGAACAAACAGAGCTGCCCGATCTTCATGCCGGGCCAGAGCTTGATGGGGAGCGTCGCGAGGTTCGACAGCTCCAGGGTCACGTGCCCGGAGAACCCGGGATCGATGAACCCGGCGGTGGAGTGCGTGACGAGCCCGAGCCTGCCCAGGGAGCTCTTCCCCTCCAGCCGCGAGGCGAGATCGTCGGGGAGCGTGATGACCTCGTACGTACTCGCGAGCACGAACTCGCCCGGATGCAGGATGAACGGCTCGTCCCCCTCGGGCTCCACGAGCCGCGTGAGGTCGCCCTGCTCGACGGACGGGTCGATGTGCGGATACCGGTGATTCTCGAACACCCGGAAAAAGCGGTCGAGACGCACGTCGACGCTCGACGGCTGCACCATGGATTCGTCGTACGGGTCGATCCGCACCCGGCCGGCATCGATCTCGGCCCGGATGTCCTTGTCTGAGAGAAGCACGCCCCGAGGATACGCAAGACGCGCGGACCGCCCACAACCAGGACGGACCCGCGCGCCTCTCCTTCTCCTGCTGACCGCTGCTACCGCTTCTGCAAGGCCACCGGCACGACACTGCGCATCCGGGCGCAGCGCGGACAGCGCATGAGCCGACCGGGGCCGAGGCGCTCGGCCTGCTGCATCGGGAACGAAGCGGTGCTGAACACGTGCCCATCGGCACAACGGACGACGGTGCGCTCCATCAAGTCCAAGAGTCCCTTCCCCAAGAGCCGCGTCTGGTTGTCGACCTGCGTCGACCTCACGACGAAAGCCACATTACGGGATCATTGGGACGGCCCTCCAGGCGGCACTCCGTTCCCTTCCGAGCCCCACCCAGCCCCTCTTCCGCGCCTCCACCGTACGCCCCAACTCCCGCGCCCCGCAGCCCCATCCCCACCCCGGAAACACCACCGGGCCCCACGCCTTCAGCGCGCGGGGCCCGACATGAGGTAAAGTGACGACGCGTTCCGACACCGGCACAACCGGCGTCTTACGCGGGTGTAGTTTAATGGTAGAACATCAGCTTCCCAAGCTGAGAGCGCGAGTTCGATTCTCGTCACCCGCTCCATGACGAAACCCCAGGTCAGCGGTCTGGGGTTTGTTTGTTGTCTAGACCAAATTGAGGGTTGCGTGCCCTCTGCGTGCCCTAAGTCGGGGCCGAGCAGCCACCTCCAGGGCCTCCGGGCATCACTTTGCGCCACCCGGCCCTCGTTCGTCTCAAATGGCGAGACACATTTCATGTGATCCGCGCCACAGGTCGAGCAAATGGCGGCCAAGTCGCTTACGCAAAGGGCCGGTTGCGCGGCGCCGGTGTGGCCGGGTGGTTCACAATGCCCGGCATGCCCACCAGGTACGACCGTTCCCGAAGGCGCCGAGCGGCAGCGCGCTGTGGTCGCCCCACGAAGAAGGGGTCGCCATGCAAGCTCCCGCAGGAGATCGGGAAGGGCTGCCGACACCATGCCACTGGAGCAGAGCGCGAAGCCGCCGCAGAGGAGGCGAGGGCTCGGGCCGAGAGAGCAAGACAGCAGGCGGAACGGGAGCGACGGGCCATCCTTACTGTGGTCGCCCTCGTCACCGTGGCTGTGTTCGCCGGCCTCGGTGTTGGCATCTGGAACGGATGGAAGGACGATGAGCACGAGTCCATGTGCCAGCCACACCGGACCCAGGCACTGGCCCTGAGCGACAAGGCCCGCGCCGTGCGGATTCCCATGGTGTTCGCCGGTGACCCGAACATCAGCATCCTGCAGCTCGGGGCGGAGTTCCCCGAAGACCTGGGAAGCCTCGATGCCATCTCCGCGACCGAGCTGGACATATCCAGGGCGTACTCCGAGAAGCGGGCCTTGGCCGGGCAGGCAGCACGCGTTGTTCTCGATCACCGAGAGTGCTTCGGGGCCGATTTCGCCGCCGCTGCCTCCCGGATAGAACGGGCGCCCACCGAAGTCAGACGGGTCGAGATGCCGTCGCCTGCTCACTGCGCCGACGGATGGCCGTCCACTTCAATCGGCCGACGAGGTGCGTGCTCACACCACGGCGGCGTGGTTCCGGCTCAGCCCTGGGCGGCGCTGCTCTTCGGCTGATCATGTACGGCAAGTCCCGCACCAGAATCTCCGAGCGCGCAGGACTCCGACCGCGACCTTACGCAGGCACCAGGTCTCCCAGCACCTCACGAAGAGCGGTGCCTACGACCGGTCCTGCAACCGCCACCTGGCGAAGGTCATCGCCCTTCATATAGCGGTAACTCTGGGGAGGGTGGAACGTCCCCGCAGCCCGCAATGCCCCGAGTGTCACCGGTTCGTCAAAGGAAACCGGATCCTCCAGCGTCAGACCACTCGCCTGGGTCGCACCGTTCATGTAGGCGTCGTACTCGCGCCGGGTGATCCCCGTCTGGCTGCGGTGGGCCGACCAGACCTCCTTGGGAGAGGCGACATGTACCGCGGCAATGCGCGCCATGCCCACCAAGGCCATGGTGGGCGCGGTCGCGTAGAGCAGAACTCGGGTTCCGGGAGGGGCTGCGACGCGTTGGCGGCGGACCTCCACCGTCTTGCTGCCGACCAGGATCGCGGTGGCGAAGCGCGGGTGGACGGACAGCAGCATCGCGCGTTCCGGATCGTTCACGTCTTTCGGTGCCCCTCTTTGTAGACCGCCTGAAACAGCTCGTTGCTGATCTTCGACAGCGAGATCAGCATGTTCGACGACCACGGTAGTCCTAGCTCCCTGGCCAGCGAGCTCAATCGCCGCAGCGTCACCGGCTTGGGGAAGATCTCGGTGTCCGAGAACCTCAGCGCCATGGCGTGGCCGGAGGCATCAGCGGCTTCTTGTACCTCCGCCCGACCATATACGCCCAGGTGTTCGAATTTCGAGAAGAGGGTGTCGGGTGTGTCGATAAGCACCTCGTCGAGGCGCGAACTCCCCACCACCATCTGACCGTCCATGTGGGCGCCCCCGTCGCTGACGTACCAAAGGAGGCGGGCGGGAACGCTTTCGCCTCGGCGCCCCGAGGAACGGTAGTAGACGTGCTCCCTGCTGATGCCGAGGACGTGGCTGCGCAGCAGGAGCATGGCCGGGACGTTGAACAGCTCGGTGGACCAGCGCGGCTTGATCGGCAGCAGGAAGGACGGCAGCTCGGAGTCGATGACCTTCGCCGGCCACCAGGCGCGCTCCACCACAGCGGCCACCTCAGCCGGCATCTGCGCGTGCAGGGCAGTTGCCTCCACGGTCAGCTCACGAGCGAGTCCGCCGGCCACCGCCTCCACCTCTGCTGCTGTACCGCACACGTCCACCAGGAGGGCCACGAACTTGCCGTCGTGCTCGAAGAAGCCGTCGTCCCCGGCGGCGGCCTTGGCAACCGCTGGGAGATACGGGTCGCTGATGCGTACGGTCTCCGCCCCGCAGTCGCGCCCCTGACGCTTCAGCAGGAAGAGGATCTGCCTGGCCAGAGTCTCTTCCAGCGGATGATCTGCGGTGCGGAGCACGGGGACGATCAGCGTCCGGCCGTCCAACGCCCATGCGTAGAGGGCGACCGGGTGGCCCTGGCCGTCTCTCAGCAGCTCGCGACGCCACGCGACCGTGTCATCCGTGAGCGACCGAAGGCGCTCGGCGAAAGCCGAGCCGTCGTCGCCGCCCGACTGGTTGAAGAAGGCCACCAGCTCGTCCTCCGCACCTGGTGCCACCTCGCTCGACCGGAACTCCGTGCCCATCAGATCGGCCGGGCGATACACCTGGGCTTGCCGCAACTCGTCCACGTGGAGCGTCACGGTGGAGGGCGATACGACGCGGACACGGGCGACTTCCCAAGCCACGTCGGCAAGACGGGACAGGAGTGGGTTCCGGGTGGCCAGGACTTGAAGGCCAGCGCACGATGTCTCGGCCACATAGTGCAGGCAGCGTCGGAGTGTCGCGTCGACGGGGAGGTCGGCAAGCGACTCCACGGCTGCCTTCAGCAGCTCAGCCGTTCGTTCGGCCACAGCCTCGGAGGCAGGGGTGAGCTGGCGTAGGCCGTGGAGCGCTGCCCGCTGATGCTGACGCTCGGCGGTATCGCCGACGTCCCGGATCTGGTGGACCAGTTGGGGCGTGTAGGCGAGTTCGACGAGGTCCGTCATCCAGCCCGCCTCCAGCGCGCGGGACTCCTCCGCATCGGCCGTTTCGGCGAGTCCGCGCAGATCGGCGAAGACACCGTGGTCGACGGTCACCACCAGCAGCGCGTCGCTCTCCACCTCCGTGAACAGGTCCGGGTGCCCGAGGTCCAGCCACCATCCGTCGAGGATCTCCCCATCCCGGCCGCGTCCGCGCACCTCACCGTTCGGGACGAACCCCAGGCTCGTCCACATGTCGCTGAGTTCGTAGTCCCGTCGGCATTTGGCCTTGATGCCGAGCCGTTGGGGATAGCGCTGCTTGATGGCCTCCACCAGCAGTCGGGCGATACCCCGGCCGCGCTGTTCCTCCGCAACGCACAGGTGGGCGAGACGTATGTGAGCACTCCTCTTCGGGAGCCCGAACAGCGCGTAGCCGATCACTTCGTCCCCATCGACGGCGACCAGGAGCCCTCCGTTCTCCGCCGCCTGCCGATACGCGGGAGGCGTCAGCAGCCCCAGCGTCTTTGTGTAGCGATCGCCCAGCGCCACGGCCTTGTCGATCAACTCGACCTGCGCAGGCAACGCGGGAAGAACCTTGACCGCCATCGTTCCCCCTCCAGAAGGGTCGGCCAAGGCCGACCTCAACTCCCCTGTCAGTACATACAGGGAAAGCTGATCTCAACCGAGGCCAACCCTCAAGGGGGCACGAGGGGCGCACGGTACTGCAGAGGCTGTCACGGAGCGGCTACTGCCGTACGGACCCCGGCCAAGAGCTGTCCAACCGAGATCCGTACGACCGTGGGTGTCACGCTTCCTCGGCGTGCCGCCCCTCAGCGTCCGGCTTTCGCAGTTGCTGCCGTACCTCGGCGTCGATGGCATGGGCCAGCCTGCGCTGGTGCTTCGCCGTCGAGTGCTGATAGATCAGCTGGGCGCGCTCCGAGGACTGGCCGGCGCGGACCATGAGGTCCTTCAGCTTGGCACCCGTGTCGGCAGCCAGGGTGTTGCCGGTGTGCCGTAGGTCGTAGAAGCGGAAGTTGTCCGGCATGCCGACCTTGGCCCTCGCCTTGCGCCATTTGCGGCCGAAGGTCGAGCGGCGGAAGGGTGCACCCTTCTCCCCGATGAAGAGAAGTCCGTCCCGCTCCTTCTCGGCGAACCACCGAAGGTGGCGACGCAGTTCCGGGAGCAGAAAATCGGGCAGGTAGACGGTGCGCTTTCCCGCCCGGGTCTTGGGGTCGCCGGTGACGCGCCTGCCGTTCGTCAGCTCCGGCGAAGCCTGTGTGACGCGCAGGGAGCATTCGTCTAGATCGACACTGTGACGGCGTAGTTCAGCCAGCTCCTCCGGGCGGAGGGAGGCGAAGGCGCCGAGCAGGGCCATCAGGCGCCAGCGCGGTCCCATGGCGTCGGCGAGGTCGAAGACCTGCTCGATGGTGGCGGTGGGACGCTCGTCGGCCTCCTCCTTGCCGGCGCCCTTGATGCGGCATGGGTTGTTGCGGAGGAGGTCGTCGTCGACCGCGGTCTGAAGGATGGACTTCAGCAGGCGGTACGACTTGGCGACCGTGGTGGCGCCGGTAGCTTTCAGACGGTCGGCTCGCCATGTGCGGACGGAGGGCGGGGTGATCTCGTCCAGGTTCTTGCCGCCGAACGTCGGCAGGATGTGAAGGCGGAGCAGTCCGTCATAGCGGTCGACGGTGGTGGGAGCCAGGCCGCGTTCTTCCATCCAACGGAGTGCGTACTTCTCGAAGTTGACCGCGCCGGCGTCCGGGTCACGCCATGTGCTGCGCTCGATGTCCGCGCGGACGAGGTTGAGCCAGTCCTGGGCGTCAGACTTGGTCTCGAACGTCTCCGGTGCTTTGTGCCGTTGGCCGTCCGGTCCGAGGTAGCGGGCCTGCCATCGGCCGGAGGCGAGCTTGCGTACCGTGCCGAACTCGCGCCGCCGCTGCGGCTTGCGTGCCGCCATCAGGCCGCCTTCCCGTAGCGGGCACGGATGCGGCGGACCGGCTCGACGGTGCGCGCCTCGACGTACTCGGTGATCGCGCTCTCGGGGATGCGGACCGGGCGGCCGAGCTTCACATAGCGGATGCGGCGCTCGGCGATCAGGCGGCGGACGAAGCGCTCGCCCGTGCCGAGCATGTCGCCGGCCTCGGCCACGGTCAGGAGGCGGTCAGCCATGCGCGGTCACCTCCTGCGCGGTGTGGGCGGTGCGCTGGGAGCGGGGAAGGGCAGGGGGTATTGCGGGTCGGCGCAAGGGCGTTGGGTCCTTTACTCGGGGTGGTGCGGTGTGGCAGACCGTTCGGCGGGCGTCGCCTGGAACTACGCGGCGCGGATCCCATGGAGGAGGGCCAGGGGCGAGACCCGGAGAGCCTGGGCGAGGGCGACGAGGTCGTCGATGTCACAGCGGCGCTGGGCGCGTTCGATGCGGGACAGCATCGTGTTGGTCATCGGACGGCCGAGGGCGGTGACCCGGGCGGCGAGCTCGCGCTGGGCGAGGCCGCGTTCGGTGCGGAGAATTTCGATGGTGCGGGCGGTCCGTATTCCGGCCGGACCGATTTCCAGGGATCGTGCTGCCATGGCTCCATTTGTAGCTTGCATTCGCCGGTTTGGTTAACCGGTGATCGTCGGCTATGTTGCGCCCGGCGCAGGGCCGGGAGTTACCTCTCGGCTGGGGTTCCGGGTGTCCAGCGGGCGCTCTCTTCGCCACCCCGAGATGTGCTCTGACGTGGGGTGTTGTGTTGTAGCTTGCGCCGCAGCGGGAGGTCAACGGTCTCCCGATGTGATCCTTCTGGCTTTAGCTGACGGGCCATTATTTCGGCAACCGGCGATCCGGGTCTATTCTTTTGATGATGCCTCGCAGCACACGTTCGCCGTCAGCTGTCTGATTTCCCAGCGGAATGCTGGACTTGTGCGGCATTGATGTGGCTGTCTTGGCTATACGACGCCACCAGCCCTCCCCCGTGCCTTCAGACCGGGGCTGCGGGCCACCCTTCCCCCGTGCACCGCCCGACGAGGGCCGAGCGCACCTCCCCGCCCTCACCTAGGAGCCGCCACCCGATGAGCTACGACGCCCGCGAATGGGTGTGGGACCACAGCCGCAGCAGGGGCACCGCCCGCATGGTCCTCGCCCTGATCGCCGACCGGTGCCGCGACCGGCACTGCGTCGCGTACGCGTCCGTGCCCACCCTCATGAAACGCGCCAACGCCTCCCGCACCGCCGTGCGCGACGCACTGGCCAAGCTGATCGACAGCGGCGAGCTCGTGCAGCTCACCGACCGCAAGGGACCACGGGGAGAGACGTACTACTGCCTCCCGGTCGCTGCCCGATTCCTCGCCGAACAGCCTCGGGAAGGGGACCGGAATCCGGCCCCCCAAGGGGGTCAGGTTCCGCCCCTCGGGGGGTCGGAATCAGACCCTGCCGAGCACATCGAAGGGGGATCGGAATCCGACCCGGCGGGGGTGCAGATTCCGACCCCCAGAACAGAAGAGAACCGAAGGTGAACGGTAAGAGCAGCAGCAGCTCTGCCCCGCTCATCTCCGCCGCCGAGTGGCAGATCGACGACAGTGCCCGTGCCTGGCTGCAGCACCACGGCCACCTCGACCGGCTCGGCGAGCGAGCCCTGCACGCCGCTGACGAGAAGTGGCGCGCTTACCGGGCCACATGGGCGCCCCGCACCGCCGCCGCGTGGGCCACCGACTGGCGCGCGTGGATCGCCCGGGAGCACACCCCCACTCCTGGCCGCCCGAACCTCTACGCCCTGCCCGGCGGCACCCGCATCCCCGCCCCGCAAGCCGGCATGACCCGCACCGAGGCGCACATGGCCGCGCTGCTCGCCGCCCTCGACGAACCGACCGGAACGTAAGGAGCCACCACCCTGGAACGAAACGAAGTTGCCGCCGTCCTGGCCTACATCGGCCGCCTCGACCCCCGCACCATCCGCCCCGGCACGGGCGAGGCCCGTGACCAGATCGCCCAGTGGCACGAGCTCCTCCACGACGTGCCCTTCGCCACCGCCCACGGCTGGGACGCCCGCGAGGCGATACGGGCCCACGTCCTTGACTCCCCGTACCCGATCCTGCCCGTGGACGTCGCCCGCAAGTGGCACGCCTACCGGCGCGACCGCCTCAACCGCCACACCGACCCCACACCGGCCGCCGACCCGGACGACTGGGCGGCCTGGCGGAACGAACTGGTCGCCAGCCGACAGGCAGTCGCCACCGGCATCGCTGAGCCTTCGACTCATCGGCAGATCACCAGCGGCAGCCCGGGCCCCGACATCGAGGCCCGCCTCGCCACCATCGGATCGTGCATCCCGCCGCGCGTCCGAGCGGAACTCGCCCGCTACCGGCCGGCTCGCGCCGCCCGCGAGGCCGCCGTCGCCGCCGGACAGCCCGATGCTCTCAGCGTGCCGTGCCGGTGGTGCCACGTCGGCCAGGGCGAACCCTGCCGCAGCCGGCGCCTGGGGCTCGACGGCCGTGCCCGGGGCAACGTACCCCGCACGACCCCGCACCCCACTCGCGTTGACCTCGCTGTAGCAGCGCTGGCTCGGCAGGAGGCCGCGTGACCCGCGGTCTGCGTGCCGACGCCGACACCTGACCGGCAGCCCCTCCGCCGCTCGCCGCCAGCGCCAACGCCTAGGCCCGGACGGCTTCCTTGAAGACCGCTTTCGGTCCGTACTCCCCGCCCCCGGAGAAATCTGACTTGCCCTCCCCCGCCCCGATAGCCCCGGCCGCCGTCCCCGGCAGCCGCATCCTCCGCTCCGCCATCGTCCTGCTCCGCGCTCGTCCCAGTCGTCGAGCACCCGCACCCGCTGGGAGTCGTCGCGTGAACCACAAGGGACGCGTGACCCTCGTCGTCGGCCTGGTGGCCGTCGTCCTCATGGCCTTCCGAGTCTCGTGGAACGCGCTGTCCGACGTGGGCCCGCGCCGTCGGCGCCGACTCCACCGCCGCCTTTCTCTACCCGATCGTTGTCGACGGACTGATGGCCCTCGCGCTGGTCGCCACGCTCGTGCTGACCGGTAACGACCGCAAGTTTGCCCTGCGGGTCCTGGCGACCTACACAATCGCCAGCCTCCTGCTGAACTACGTGCACGGCCTCACCCCGGCCCTGCACACGACGTCGATCCGGTGGGGCCGACTGACCGACTGGGACCCTGCGAACTGGGCGCTCGTATTGCTGGCGACCTCGCTCCCGGTCGGGTCGATCTACTTCGGGTCGGACCTCGTGGCGAAGGTGCTGCACCACAACCCCGAGTCGGCTGACTCTGCCGAAGCAGCCTCTGCCCAGTCGGTTGGTCAGCAAGCTGACGGGCAGGCCACACGGTCGAGGTCTGACCAGGCCGAATCGGCTCCCGCGCAGCCGACCGAGTCGGCCCCCGCCACCCGACCGCCCCGGCTGGCCACCGCGGCGGAGTCGACCGCGGCCGCCCGGCGCCCGTCGGCCGGTCGGGTCCGTGCCACCGCCAAGTCGTCCGCCGACCGCACGCCCACCCGCACCGACGCCGAAGTCCTCAACGAGGCCCGACTCCTGACCTCCAGCTGGAGCGACGACCTGCTGACCGCCGAGCGTCTGCGCAGCGAACTACGCATCGGCCAGAGACGCGCCCGCACCCTGCGCGACCAGCTGCAGGCCGAGCGCACCAGCCAGGCAGCCGAGCCCGTCGCGTACGACGGCTTCGAGGCCGAGCCTCTCGATGGACTCGACGAAACCGACTCCCAGCGGCAGAGGGGACGCGACACATCCCCCGTCGGCACCGCCTGACCCCGCAAACACACCGATCGCCACACTGCCGACTCGCCGTGCCCCGCGCCGACAAGCGCTGGGCACCGGGGCTGCGCACAGTGACACCCCCGGCACGCACCCGCCCCCACGGAGAACCGCCCCATGCACGACCCGCACCACGAAGTCCCCACCCTCCAGCAGGAGATGACCACTGACCTGAACAGCGGAGCAAGCAATGGCGATGGACCGTCCACCGGCCGGTCCATCGCGAACGCCTTCGCCCCGGGGGTGGCGGAGGGGGAACTCCGGCACGAGGGCGTGCCGGAGCAGGAGGGGGTGGGCGAAGTCGTCGTCGCCGAGCAGCAGCCCGCCGTCGTGCGCGCTGCCGATGAAGCCGCGCTCTACCGTGTCGCCCGTCGCCGCGAAGCCAGCAGCGACGGCCAACGTAAGGAGCGTGTCGATGCCCGCTACAGCGTTGACGAGAAAGCGAGGATCCTCGCGAAGGCCAAGGCGTTGGACATCACCGGCGCGCACCTGGTCGGCGCGGTCGTCATGGCCTTCGTCAACGGCGAGGCACACCTGCCTGACCAGCGCACGGTCTACGACGACGTGATCGATGAGTTCGCCGCCCTGCGCACCCAGATCGCCCGGATCGGCACCAACGTCAACCAGATCGCCCGGCGCCTCAACTCCGGTGGCGATCCACACCCTGTGGACGCCGCCATTCTGGAGCGGGCCGAACGCCTCCTGGCCACAACCCGGGACGCGGTGAAGGCCGTGGACGAGGCCGCCTTCCGGGCGGCCGTGCAGAAGGCGGGCCGGGCGTGATCGCGAACATCGTCAAACCGGGCAGCAAGACCCGGGGCGTGCTGGCCTACCTGTTCGGGCCGGGCACGGCGACCGTGCACACCGACCAGCACATCGTCGCCTCCTGGGACGGCTTTGCTCCCGACCCCGGCCCCGAAGGCAGCCCCGGTCACAGGGAGCGGATGGACCAGCTCGTCAAGGCGCTCGACCTCCGGGTCAAGCAGGCCGGCGACCAAGCTCCGGAAGGCCATGTGTGGCACTGCTCGCTACGCGCCGCACCCGAGGACCGCACCCTGACCGACGCCGAGTGGGCCACCATCGCCCGCCGCGTCCTGCACGCCACCGGCATCGCCCCACACGGTGATCCGGACGGCTGCCGCTGGATCGCCGTGCGCCACGCGGACGACCACATCCACATCGTCGCCACCAAGATGCGCGGCGACCTGCGCCCGCCGCGCAACTGGAACGACTACCACCGCGCCATGACAGAACTCACCCAGATCGAGATCGACTTCGGCCTCCACCAGGTAAACCGCGACCGTGACACCTGGCCCGCCGCCAAGCGCCCCACCCGGGCGGAGAGCGAGAAGGCCGCCCGCAACGGACGCGACCGGGCCGCGCGCGAGCAGCTGCGCCGCATGGTGCGCACTGCGCTCTCCCACGCTCACAGCGTGGAGGAGTTCCTCAACCTGCTCGCAGATGCGGGCCTGCAGGTTGAAACCCGCACCCTGCCCTCCGGCGACCTCAAGGGCTACAAGGTCGCCCTGCCCGACGACACCAACACCGACTTCGAGCCCATCTGGTACTCCGGCTCCAGTCTCGCCACCGACCTGTCCCTGCCCAAGATCCAAGAACGCCTCGCCGCCACCGAACCCGCCGCCCCACAGCCCGCAGGCCGGCTTCGGCCGAACCCATGGCACCAGGCCGCAGCCACCATCGAGCGCATCCCCCACCACCTCGCCCAGGACAACCCGGCGACAGCCTCGGCACACCTGGTGGCGTTCGGGGAGATCCTCTACGCCCTGCCCGCCCTCGCCCCCGCCCACCTCCGCGCCGAGTTGCGCCAGGCGGCCTTCGCGTTCGAGTACGCGGTCAACACCCGTGCCCGCGTGGACCATCAGCATGCCCGCGCAATACGCGGCGCCCTGAGAACCATAGGCTCCCACCCGGCCGACGACGGCCTCGTGGCCATGCTCGTGGACGCCGCCATCCTCGCTGTCATCGCCGTGCGCCGCAGGAGCGCTCTGCACCACCACGACCAGCAGGTGGCGGCAGCGCAGCAGACCCTGCTCCACCTCCAGGCCGCGTACGGGCAGGCCGCACCGGTCCCTCTGGCACGACTCGCCGAACGAAAGCCGCCGGCCGACGTCACGCGCCGCTACGCCGAGCACCTGCGCAAGGCCGTGCCATCCTATGCCGAACAGGTTCTCGACGAGACCGCCTGGGACGCACTGGCGGCCGTGCTCGCGGACGCCGAACGCGCGGGACACAACCCCGCTACCCTGCTCCAACAATCAGCCGGGCTGCGTCCCCTGGACGATGCCCGCTCACCAGCGGAAGTCCTCACCTGGCGCATTCAGCGCCTCGGTGTACGCCACGCACCCAGCCCCCGCGCCGTACAAGCCCGCAGCGCCACTGCCCGCACCCGACCTGCCCCGAAGACGGCTGAACAAACGCCTCCCGCGGTCACACCGCTGACGTCCCTTCCGCACCGGTCGCGGTGATCACCCGGCCAGACAAGCAGGGTCTTCGGCGCTCATGCGGAGATCCTGAGACGTCGATCGGAGGAATCCGGTTTCAGTTCGGCAAACAGCTGACGGGTCCGACCACGCCATAGTCGGGCCCGTCAGCTGTCCAACCTCAACGGCTTCCGGCAACGACGGCCCCCCGACTCCGGGGAGAGCCCAACTCCCCTGCCAGCGGCTGCTGTCAGGCTGAGCAGTATTCGCCGCAGGCCGTCGTCAGGAGGAGAGCATGAGCAACGCCGATCTTGGTCCGCTCGTCATCACGCCCCGGAGCGGAAGTGAGCCGATACGGGCCAACGGTGAAGCTGTAGGCAGACTCGGCGAGTTCTGGAGCTGGGCCTGCTCCGACCTGGCCAACAACACTATGCGCGGTGTCCTGGCCGAGTACCTCGTGGCCACGGCCCTGGGCGCGGCAGCTGGTACCCGCACCGAATGGGACACCGTCCGACATCCGCACGCCCGAAGGGTGGCGCGTCGAGGTGAAGTCGACGGCCTACCTCCAGTCGTGGGCGCAGACCGAGCTGTCGGAGATCAAGTTCCGCATCGCGCCCGCCTCCGGCTGGGACGCAAAGACGGGCACCACCTCGGCCGAAGTACTGCGCCGCTCGGACGTGTACGTTTTCTGCCTGCTGCACCACCAGGACAAGCAGACCCTCGATCCCCTGGACCTCGGCCAGTGGACATTCTACGTCCTGCCCACCCGGATACTGGACGAGCAATGTCCTGGCCAGAAGAGCATCAGGCTGTCCAGCCTCAAGCGCCTCAACCCGCTGGAGACCGACTTCACTGGCCTGCAGAAGGCAGTCGCCGCGTGTGCCGAAGGCACTCGGTAGTTCCAGGGGCGGTGGGCTCAGCCCGCGCGGCAAGGACTGTCTCCGGGGCCCCCGAGGCCGGCATCGGGGGGCCTCCGGGCGTCGATCGCCACGAGGAGATCAGCGAGCGCCTCGTACGGACGCCGGTCGTGAAGTGCGTCCACTCTGTGTGTCTTCCCCTCAGGGTGCTTTAACGCCGTCGCGGAGGTATAGCGGGCGTCCCGCCGTGAGAGCGGTCATAGCGGCGGTGAAGCGGCGCCGGACACGTTCACCGAGCCGGGCGCCGGCCTCTTCCGGCTCGACGAACGCGACCTCGGCAAGCTCTTCGTCCCGTGGGTGCAGCCGGTCGGCCTGGTCCTGGGGCAGCGTGCCGCCGTTGAAGATGAACGCGATCTGGTCATCCCATGGACCGTGCGGAGCCACCCAGTCCACCACCAGCATCCCGTGCACCGTGATCTTCAGCCCCAGCTCTTCGAGAAGTTCGCGGCCCACCGTCTCCTCGGGCGGCTCGTTCGCCTCCGCCATGCCGCCGGGCAAGTCCCAGTCCGGCTTGTAGGTGGGATTCACAAGGAGTACGCGCCCGGTCGGATCACGCAGCAAGACGTCAGCCGCAACGCGCTTGCGGGCCTGCTTGGCGTTGCCTTCGGCAAGGTAGGCGTTCCAGGCGTCTGTGTCGCCGGGGTCGGGTGCGGTGGGCCTCATGCGCGGGTGCCTCCCGGTGATGACGGGATCAGATCGGCCAGGAGAAGCATTCTCGCCCTGCGTGCATCATCGAAGCGCACCAGGTACTCACGGATCGGCCGATACGCCTTGTGCAGTTCCAGCAGTCGGCGCAACTCGTCGAGCTGCTGGACGACCCGGACAGACCCCAGGGTCGGGCTCGTGCTCAGCAGCCCGTGTGCGGCATGTACCGCGGCGTCCAATTCCCTGCGGCGCACGTGGATGTCCACAAGGCTGATCTGGCTCAGTGCCAGCGACCGCGCCCGCCCGGTCTCGCGCAGGGCGACGGCCTGTTCGGCATGCTGTAGGGCGTCGTCGAGCCGTTCCAGGTCGCGGAGGATCAGCGCGGACTCGCTCGCCAGGGCGGCGGCGTCGAACGGGCTCAGCCACGGGTGCTCAGCATCCGCACCGCCCTCCAGATCCCGCTGTGCCGCGTCGAGCGCCCGGACGGCCGGGGCGTGCTGTTCGGCGGCGGCCAGGGCGCGGGCCTGCATCGTGTGCAACCGCGCGGTCAGCGCCGGAATCCGCGGCCCCTGCGCCGCGAGTTCAAGCCCGGTGCGCGCCCAATCCACGGCCGCCGCCGGGTCACCGGTCTGAAGCGCGAGGTGGCTGCTGCTCGCGGCGACATGGGCGGCCAGTGGGAGGTCACCGGAGGTGCGGGCCAGAGGCAGTGCGCGCGCGAAGTGCCGCCCGGCAAGGTCATCCTGTCCGGAGTCGTGGGCCATCCAACCGGCCATCTCCGTCAAGGCCGCCGCCGCGGCGAAGACCTGCGGACCGATCGCGGTGTCGACGAGGCGGGGTGCCACCCGGTCTGAGAGATGCCGCACCACGGCCCCGTACAGACGGCCGCCACCGGTCTGCCGGTCCGCGTTGCGGAAGTGGTCCATGGCCGCGAGATCGTCACCGTCCGGTGGCGGATGGTCCGTTCTCTGGTGCTCCGGCACGGCGGCGGCAGGCTCCCATGACCGGCGGGCCAGACCCAGTAAGTGGCCGGGGATGTGGAAGGCGTCGGCGATCTGCTCGAACAGGGTCAGCTTCTCTACCCGGCTCTTGCCGTTCATGTAGTCGTAGAGGCGCCCCTGTGTGATGTCGACGGCGGCGGCGAGCCGCCGCGTACTCACACCTCGGCTGTTGAGCATGCGGAACACGGTGCCCATGTCCCGCTCGGCCAGCGCGCGCAGCAGACGCTCATCCCCAAGCAGGCCGGAAATGATCACCCGCGGATCCGGTGGCTGATGACTCATCTACGACTCCCCCGAGTAGCGGCGACTCGATGCTATGTCCAACGACTGTCCCCTGACTCCGTGTTGGAGTCACGTGCTGGAGTCTCCCCACCCGGTCCGTGCGTCGTTGACTGGCTCCCAGCCACGAGGGACGCACCCGTGAACGTCTCCCCGTCGGCCGTCCCGCCCGCAGGTTTCTCCCCCGAGGCATGCGAGCGGGGCTCCCCCCTCCGCCCCGACCAAGGCGTTGACGATGACCCAAGCAGGAACCACGCAGGAGAGATCCGCCGCCGCCACCGGCCCCGATCCGTCATCCGCCGTGCTTGAGGCAACGGGCACGACGACCCTGCCAGAGCGGCAGCTCGCCGCTACCACCTGGCTCCTTGGTGCCGCGGACGACCGGGACATAGCGCGTCACCAGTGGGACGAGCAGGGCATCGCGCTCCTGTGCTGCGGCGGCATCCTCTCCGCCGTACGGATCCCCGCTCGCATCGTGTGGGCCACGGCCACGACGGACGAGCTCGGGAAGGTCGACGCCTTCCTCGCCCGGTGGTTCGACGGCGGCGCCGTGTTCATGGACCTCCACGCCCAGCTGTATTACGCCCTGGTACCAGGCACGGCTGAATGGCGGTTGAAAGAGCGCGACTTCCCCGGCGTGAGCTACCTGGGCCGTGACAACTTCCTCGGCGTCCCAGCGAGTCGGCTCACCACGCCGAAGGGGCGCGGGTACTGGTGCCTGCCGATGCAGTCACCCGGAGACCTCTGTTACCTGGATGAGGTGGAGTCGCTCGTCATCACCGGGCGGGCGGCCCTGGGCGAGGGAGGCGGCCGGTGAGCGTGGAGACGCTGCGGGGCGCGCGTCAGCTCCCCGGGCAGCGTCCGATACCGAGCGGGGAGCGGACGGCCCCCGCCGTGGGCCCGATGCCGTGGCTCACGGCCACCGGGCGCCTGGAGCAGGTCCTTACGGCATGGAGCCGCGGGCAGCTCGCGGAGGTCCCCGTGGGCCTCGGGTTCGATGTCCTGCTGACCCCTGGCGCCATGGCGGAGGACACCGTGCGGCGGATGCGTGAGGCCAGCCGCCGGGTGGGGCCGGTCATCCTCGGCCCGTCCGGCGGGGAGTTCCTCCTCGAACGTGGCTCTGCGCCCCGCTGGTCCGCGCCCCGCTCCCGGCTCCTCGTACCGGGCTCGCTGATCCTTCTGCCCCCGCCCGCCGTGTGCCACCCGGAGACGGTGGCCGCCCGGGGCTGGTTCGTTCCGCCCGTGCATGAGGAGACCGGCGCACCGCTGTGCGCTGAGGTGACGCCCGGGGGTGCGCTCCTGGAGCCGTACCTCACCGCCGTCCAGGCCGCCGAGGACGAGGAGGCCGACAGTGGGGCGTAGTGACGGCGCTCCGGTCGACGCGGAGGTGATCCGGGAGACGTACACCGGGATTCTGAAGGCCGCCCGCCTCCCGGAGGCCGCGGAACTGGACAAGGCCCTCGGCCGGTTGAGGGGGCACGTCCAGCTCCTCGTGCCGGAGGCCATGGCTCTCGCGGCACGCATGCGGGGGATGAGGCGGCGTACGGCGGTTCACTGCCTCGTCTGGGCGTATCAGCTCGTGCAGGAGGAGGAAGACGACCTCTCCGCCGCGCCGGAGGTCCGCGTCCAGGACCTCGCGATCGTCGCCCGCGCCCTCCTCGCCCTGTACGAGTACACGGGCCCGCTCGGCAAGCCGTACCGGGCCGGGGAGATCGAGAAGACCGTACGGCGACGCATGTGCGGCATGTGCATGCAGCCGATCGAGGACGGCGAGCCGTTCGAGCGGGCGGTGTACGCGAGCGAGGCAAGCGGCGGCATCCGCGGCTACAGCCACACCGGGAACTGCGCCGGGCTCGCCGCGGCACTGCGGTCACAACTGCGTGCCGTTCCCTGACCAGCACCACAGACCCCCTGGGGCTTCCGGGCCTTGTCCCCGGGGATGGTGGCTCCGGGCGTTCCTTTCTCCCCGCCCGGAGCCACCTGCACCACGCGAAAGGAGGCTGTCCTGTGGAAGCGCATTGGGTCATCGGTGACTGCTGGCTCGGGTGCGGGCGCACCGGCCTGCCGGTGGTCTGGCTCGGGCCGTTGCAGTGGGACGGACAGCACGCACCGGTTTACGCGTGCGAGGACGACCTCAACCGCCTCAAGGTGCAAGCCCTCGCCTACTTCATGCAGCGGCAGCCAGCCATCGCCTGACAGACGCCCTCGCGGGCTCCGGCAAGACGCCGCGGGGGAAACGGTCCCCACCCCGAGGGGACCACCACCACCGCCCGCTGCCAGAACGGCGGGCGGTAGTACCCCGGCCGGGGCTGCTTCGTTGCTCCACCCGCCCCGGCCGGGTTCCATCACTGCGACACAGAGGAGAGGCATGTTCGTCCACTCTGACCGTCTGCCGACGAGCACGGCGGTCCCGCAGGGAACCATCACCCCGCTGCCGTGGGGAGTCAGCCGTATGGCGCCGTACCCCACGATGGCTCCCGGGTACACCACGGCCCGGCTGGACCCGGACACCCAGACCGCCGAGTTCTTCGACGCGAGTGGCCAGGTCATGGAGATGCCCGGCCACGGAACCAGCACCGGCACCAGCCCCTCCACCGGGACCAGCCCCGACGGCAACGGCACCACCCAGGACACCGACACCGGGAGCGACAGCGACCAGTGAATGACACACGTCCGGTGTTGGTCGTCACCAGCCTGCACGACCCCACCGCCGACGTGGTGATTCGCGAGCTGCACGGCCGGGACATCCCGGTCGTGCGGCTCGACTCGGGGGACTTCCCCGCATCGCTGTCGGTGGAGGCAGAGATCACCCCGCACGGGATCGAGGGACGCCTCCTCACCCCCTCGCGCACCGCGGACCTGGCCAACGTCCGCGCGATGTACTACCGCCGGCCGACCGGGTTCTCTTTCCCGCACCTCAGCGACCAGGACGCACGGTTCGCCGTCACGCAGGCCCGGTACGGGCTTGGTGGGGTGCTGGCCGCCCTGCCGGGCTGCCTGTACGTCAACCACCCGCACCGCATCGGGGACGCGGAGTTCAAACCGTCCGGGCTCGCCGCGGCCGTAGAGGCCGGCTTCCTGGTGCCGCCCACGCTCATCACCTCCAGCCCTGACGCGGCCCGGGCCTTCATCAAGCGGCAGGGCTCGGTCATCTACAAGCCGCTGCACAACCCGGTGTACCGGGTGGACGGGGTGTCGAACGTCGTCAAGGTCGCCGAGGTGTCCGCCACGGACATCGATGACGGTGTGGCGGGCACGGCGCACCTCTTCCAGAAGCGCATCCCGAAAACTGCGGACGTACGGGTGACCGTCATCGGTACCCGGGTGTTCTGCGTCCGTATCGACTCCCACCTGTTGGACTGGCGCACCAACTACGACCGGCTCACTTACACCCCCGTGGAGCCGCCACCGGGCATCGCTCCGGCGCTGCGCCACTACATGGACCACTTCGGGCTTGTCTTCGGGGCTTTCGACTTCTGCGTGGCCGAGGACGGGCAATGGTGGTTCCTGGAGTGCAACCCCTCCGGTCAGTGGTACTGGCTGGAACCTGAGACGGGTCTGCCCATGTGCGCAGCCCTGGCCGACCTCTTGGAGAGGAAGACCACGACGTGACCGACGACGACAAGGCCCTCCGCCTCGCGCTCGCCGAGCGCCTGGCCGCCAGTGGCCACCTGCGCACCGACCCATGGCGGGCCGCCGTCGAAAGCGTGCCCCGGCACGAGTTCGTGCGCGGTGGCTACTTCGAACGGGCCGACAGCCCCGGCCCCACGGCGTGGCGGCCGGTCCTGCCCTATGACGCCGGATGGTTGGGTGGCTGCTACCAAGACGCCTCCCTCGTCACCCAGATCGCCGGGACGATCGCCCCCCGGGACATCCGCGGCGAGATCCTGCGCGAGCCCACCTCATCGAGCACCCTGCCCGGCCTCGTCGCCCGGATGCTCGAAGACCTCCAGGTCGAGGACGGCAACCGCGTATTGGAGATCGGCACGGGAACCGGCTACTCCACCGGCCTGCTCTGCCACCGACTCGGCGAAGACCTCGTGACGTCCATGGAGGTGGACCCGGAGGTCTCCATCCGTGCCCGTGCAGCGCTCGGGCACGCCGGGTACGCGCCGTTCCTGATCACTGGTGACGGGCTGGCCGGCCACCCCGACGGCGGCCCGTACGACCGGCTGATTGCGACGTGCGGCGTCACCGAGCTCCCGTATGCGTGGGTGGAGCAGACCCGGCCCGGCGGGATCATCCTCGCCACGCTGTCCGGCTGGCTCTACTCCTCCGAACTCGCCCGGCTCACCGTGGAGGAGGACGGGACGGCCCGCGGCCGACTCCTCGGCGGGCAGGTCTCCTTCATGATCGCCCGTTCCCAGCTCCCGCCCCCGCTCGGCCTGCTGCCGGACATCGACGAGGGCGAGGAACGCACCACCGGGCTCCCCCCGCACGCTCTGGACGACTGGAACACGCGCTTCGTCGCCCAGCTCGCGGCCCCCCGCGCGCAGCGCCTCAACCTCAACCGGGACGGCCGCACCGAACACCTCCTGATCGACGTGGACGCCGCCGCCTGGGCCGCTCTCGTCCAGGACGGCGATGCCTGGACCGTCCGCCAGGGCGGGCCCGTGCGCTTGTGGGACGACGTCGAGGAGACCGTCACCCAATGGCGCGCCGACGGCGCCCCGGGCCTGGACCTCTTCGAGGTCACCGTCACCCCCGACGAGCAGACCGTGACCTGGTCTAGGGTCTGACGGCACGAGCACCAGGAGGCGCGAACGATGGCGGATGAGGAGCCCTTGCACGAGTGGGCAGCCCGACGTGACCGGCGCCGTGCCGCGCAACGGCAGATCACCGGCACACGCCGCGCCGTACCCCTCGCCGACGGAGCCCGCGCCTCCCATGTCGCCCCCAACGCCCCGCGCGCCCTGATGGAGTGGGACGGGCAGACATGGGTGACAGTCGGCGTGGCCCCGAACGCGGACGCTGCCAGGGAGTTTCTGGGACACGTTCCTGAGCCTGCCCACGAGAGCGGGCCGGACGTCCAGCCTGCTCCGCCTGGTCTCGGCCCCGGCCGAGGACGTCACCGGAAGCCCTGACCGACCCGTGCCAAAGGCGCCCCTTCTGATGCCTGGGGCGGGCGCCGCTCCGGCGGCTCACCCTGTCGCCACGAGCGGCGACGCGAGCGAGCTACGGGTCGCCATGCCGCCGCCGTGGTCAGGCTGAGCGCGTCAGGCTGCCGGCGAGCTGCCACGTGCGCCGGCGGTCTTCCTCGCGGGCGATGTCGGTGTAGGCGACGGTGATCTCGGTGGCCCCGGCCTCCATGTAGCGGCGCAGTCCGGCTGCGACCGTCGCCTCGTCGCCGATCAGTGCCAGGTCGACGGCGCGGTGTGCGCCCTCCATGTCGCGGACGCGGCGGTAGGACGGGATCGAATCGTAGAAGGCCAGATGGGCGGTGGCCGCGGCCCTGGCCTGGTCGATGTCGTCGGTCACGATGGCGGGGACCGAGGCGATCACCCGTGGAGCGGGGCGGCCGACACGCGTGGCTGCTTCGGTTATCCGGGGAACGATGTGTTCCTCGAGGGTCCGGGGTCCGGCCAGGAAGGGCATCGTTCCGTCTGCCAACTCACCTGCCACGCGTAGGGCCTGGGCGCCCATGGCGCCCACGATGAGCGGGATCTCCGGTTCTGCGCCGAGGACCTTGGTGGGGCCGACCGGGCGCGATGTCAGGGTGCTGCCCTCGTAGGGGGTGACCTCACCGGCGAGCAGGGGCCGGAGGGCGCTGAGGTACTCGCGCAGGTGAGCGATCGGCGGCGGGTAGGGCAGGCCGTAGGCGTGTGTGAGCAGGTCCGGTGCTCCGAGGCCGATGCCGAGTTGGAAGCGGCCGTGGGTGGCCGCCTGGGCTGTCTTGGCGGCGGATGCGAGGATTTGCGGGTGTCGTGGGTGCATGGGGACGACGGCGGTGCCCACGGAGATGCGGGGGACCTCCCGGCCCACGACGGCCGCGAGCACGATGGCATCGTGCGTGGCCGGCTGGTTGAACCAGACCGAGTCGATCCCCAGTTGTTCGGCTTCCCGGCCCAGTTCGGCGGCGCGGTCAGTGACGTTCTTGAGGTTCTCTGTGGGGGCGAACTGGGGCATGGCTACTCCGACGCGCATGTGTTCTCCCTCGTCTTGGTGAGCGACGTGCTCGTCATTACTGGGCCTCAATCGGTGGGATGGGTGCTGGTGAAGTGATGAAGCGGCGGGCCCGCAACCTGGCTTGGCGCTGCGGCTGACGACCGTGCGCTTCCTGGCTGTGTTCTTGGGCGTTCCTGCGGATGGTTCGGCGAAGGTCGTGGACTGTCTCGCCGAGGCGGAGGCGAGGGCGGGGGTGCTGGGGGGAGTTCTCCGCGCTGGCGGGACAGTCGCGCAGGTGGCGCCTTCGCGGCCGTCAGGCCGTTGGGGCGGAGGTGCGGAAGTAATGGCCCTTGTCGAGGTCTTCGAGGAGCCCGGGGTGGGTCGGGTGCCAGTCCAGCAGTTCGCGGGTCAGGGTGTTCGACGTCGGCGCGTCGAAGCCGAGGAGGGCGCCGAGGAAGCCGAAGCGCTCGGCCGCGGCCTCGGGGGCCACGGAAGCCACCGGGACGTCGAGGTGCCGGCCGATCACCTCTGCGATGTCCCGGATCGGGACGCCCTCCTCGGCGATGCCGTGCAGTACTGATCCCGCGGGTGCCTTCTCGACCGCCAGGCGGAACAGCCGTGCGGCGTCCAGCCGGTGGACGGCCGGCCAGCGGTTGGCGCCGTCGCCGATGTGGCTGGAGACACGCTGGGCCCGGGCGATGGAGATCAGCATCGCCATGAAGCCGTTGTCCCCTTCGCCGTGGCAGCTGGGCGCCAGTCGCACTACGGACGAGCGCACGCCGCACGAGGCGAGTGCGAGCGCGGCATGGGCCGTGGCCTGCCGGATCGTGCCCGGCGAGCCGTCGATGGCGGCCCTGTCCCGCTCGGTCGCCACCCGCCCGGGCGCGAGGCCGAGGAGATTGGAGGCGATGACGAGGGGGCGGTCGGTACCGGCGAGCGCGTCGCCGAAGGTGTCGACGGCGCGGCGGTCGGTCCCGGCAGCACCTTGCAGGTTGCCGGCGAAGGCCATGTCGTTGTTGAAGGCGAGATGGATCACCCCGTCCGAGGCGGCGGCGGTGCTGCCCAGGACGTCGAGATCGTCAACGGTGCCGTGGACCGCTTCCGCCCCGGCGGCGGCGAGGGCGTCGGCGGTGGCGTCGGAGCGGACGAGCCCGACGACCTGGTGCCCTGCGCCGATGAGCTCGGGCACGAGGGCGGAGCCGATCCAGCCGGACACACCGGTCACGAAGATGCGCATGGAGAGGACCCCTGACCACTGATGTCAGTCACTGTCATCAGACCCTAACACCTGATGTCAGTCACTGTCATCGCGTAGGATCCGGGCATGGGCAGATGGGAGCCGAACGCATGCGGTCGCCTCGCGCAAGCGGCGTTGGAGCTGTTCGGTGAGCGCGGCTACGAACAGACCACGGTGGCGGAGATCGCCAAGCGGGCGGGCCTCACCGAGCGGACGTACTTCCGGCACTACGCCGACAAGTGCGAGGTGATGTTCGGTCAATCCGGCGCGCTGCAGGAGCAGTTCGTGACCGCGGTAGCCGAGGCACCGCAGTCCATGGCGCCGATCGACGCCGTGGCAGCGGGACTCGAAGCGGTCGCCCAGGCGTTCGCCGACCCCCGCGAGTACCGGCAGCGCCAGGCCGTAATCGCGGCGAACGCGGAACTCCAGGAGCGCGAGCTGACCAAGTACGCCTCGATGTCTGCCGCGATCGCGGACGCCCTGCGCCGACGCGGCGTCGCGGAGCCGTCCGCGACTCTGACCGCCGAGGCGGGGATCTCCGTCTTCAAGGTCGGCTTCCAGCTCTGGCTCTCGGCCTCCGAGGAACGCGAGCTGGCCCAGGTGATGCGGGAATCGCTCGACGAGCTCAAGGCCCTGACCGCGCGGCGTGCCTAGATGAGAGAGCCGCAGTGCTGGTAGGCGATCAGCGATCGTCTGATCGTGGCGTCGATGGTCCGTGGATCCGGTAGGGCGAGCACACCAGGACTTGGCGGACCACCAGTGACGGCGCGCAGCGGAGAGGTGCATCCCGTGAAGACGAACACAGCACGCAGCGGTTCTCTGGAGCTCGGCTCGGCTCATGCGATCGTGACCGGCGGATCGAGCGGCATCGGGCTGGCCACGGCCCGGCTGCTCGCGGCCCGCGGGGCGAAGGTGTCGCTGATCGCGCGTGGAAAGGAGCGTCTGGAGGCGGCGGCCAAGGAGGTGGGGGCCGCGGCCAGGGTTGCTGACGTCGCCGACCGCGCGGCCGTCACCCGTGCCGTGACCGAACTGGAGCAGGAGCAGGGACGGCCCTGTGACGTGCTGGTCGCCTCGGCCGGGCTGGCCCGCCCCGGGCACTTCCTGGAACTGCCGGACGATGTGTTCCGGCAGATGATCGACGTGGACTACTTCGGCACGCTCCACGCGGTGCGGGCCGTCGTCCCCGGCATGGTGGAGCGCGGACAGGGCAGCGTGGTCGCGGTGTCGTCCGCTGCCGGCCTCATCGGGATCTACGGCTACAGCGCCTACGGACCGGCGAAGTTCGCCGTGCGCGGGCTGATGGAGTCGCTGCGGGCCGAGCTCACACCGCGCGGCGTGCACGTGGGGGTGGTGTTCCCACCGGACGTGGACACCCCGCAGCTGGCTGAGGAGAACCGGTGGAAGCCGGCCGAGACCCGGGCGATCGGCGGCACCATCGCACCCATCCCGGCCGAGCGGGTCGCCGAGGCGATCATGGCCGGCATCGACCGACGGCGCTTCCTGATCTGCCCGGACACCGGCACGTGGGCGCTGGCACGCTTCGGCAGTGTGCTGATGCCTCTGCTGAACCGGGAGTTCGACCGCAGGGCGAGGAAGGCGCGGGAGACGGACGACAACACCTGACCCTTCCGGGAACGACTGCCGACGATCCTCGACAGCCTCGAGGCCGGCCGCAGACCGGCCGGTCGAGCCGGCTCTGTCCGGGCTTCACCACCTGGACTCCTGGAGCACCTGGTCGAACAGCCTCTTCCCGGGCGCGCTGCGCACGCCGCCCCGCCGCAGACCGAGCGCGAACAACTGGCCGCCGACACCAAGGAGTCGGCCACGCTCGCCTCCCATTCGCCGTCGGCCCAACACCCATACTGGCCCGCCACCAAGGTTCGCCGCTCCCCGCGGTGCTCCCCGGCACACGGGCCGCACAGGTTCCGGCTCTTCTCACTCACCCAGCCGGATGCGAACCTCCGCCGCCCGAGGGACGAAGCCCGGAATCGTTCACGCGACACGCACCAAGGTGATGTCGCCCGCACACTCCTCATGGGGCGGGCCAGCGTGAACCGACGACCTGGCGGCGGCCAACCTCATCATCCTTCGTACTGACATCCGTACCTCTGCGGTCGTATACGGCTTTTGCCCCGGAGAGGGATGGTTGCCGACCGATCGTGGACGAGTCTGGACGCCATGCCGGCACCGCAAAGGTGCCGGCTCAAGTGATGAGAGAGGCGGGACGGCGGCCAAGGCCCCGGATCCCTTGCCAGGCTCTTCCGCCCGCGCGTCCCGCCCCACCAGATGGAGATGAAATCTTGCTGCGCAGAACAGCGACCTGGCTTGCCGCACTCGGTATCGCGGCAGCGTCCGCGACTCCCGCGTTCGCTGTCTCAGGCGGACACGAGGTGCGGAACCCGTCGGAGGCCCCCTGGATGGTCACCATTTCTTCCGGCGACGGCACCCCTGCCCAGCGGTTCTCGTGCGGCGGTGTGCTGATCTCGCCGATCAGGATCGCCACCGCCGGGCACTGCCTGGACCACGCGAACCCCCGCGACCTGGAGATACGTGTCGGCGGCGGCCCCCTGTCCACGCGCCCCGGACGGCTCGTCCATATGCGGGGCTTCGCCGTCCACCCGAACTATCGGACCATCCCCTCGCCCAAGGACCCCCAGAGCTACGAGAAGTCGGGCGCGGCCGACGATGTGGCCGTCATCGTGCTCACGAAGCCCGTCCGGGGCGTCCACCCGGTCCCGGTGGCACGGCACGCTCCCGCGGTCGACAGCCGCGTACGGGTCTACGGCCACGGGTTGACCAAGCCGCCCACCGAGAAGGACCCCAGCCCGGTCGGCGACGTCCTGCGCCGGGCCGACATGAAGGTCATCGGTGACCGCACCTGCAACAGCCGACTCGCGGGTGTCGTGGACGGCACCTCGGTGCTGTGCGCGCGGGCCCCGCGGGCGACCATCTGCTCAGGTGACAGCGGTGGCCCGCTGCTGGAGCGGGGGCGCCGGGGCCCCGAGTTGGCCGGGATTGTCAGCTTCGGCTCCGAGGTGCTCGACAAGGCGTGCGTCCAGGGCCATCCCAGCGCCTTCGCCGACGCCGCGAAGCTGCGCGGGTGGCTGACTCAGCCCCGCCCCACCCTGGTGCCGATGCCCGCAGGGAAGCTGACCATCACGGGCCGACAGCAGGCCGGCTCCAAGCTGACCTGCCACCTCCCGCGCTGGGCCGGCAAGGCTCCCGACTCGGTCAAGTACCAGTGGTTCAGAAGCGTGACCGGTGACGACGGCTTCACGTTCCTCGACGCCATCGACGGAGGCACCGGGGCGAGGCTGACCCTCACCAAGGATCTCGCCCGCAGTGCCGTCTCGTGCCAGGTCGAGGCGACCTCCGCGGGCGGCACAATCGCACTCGAGGCGATGACCCCAAGCCCGGCCTGAGCTGCGGGAATCGGCGAAGGCGGTCTCACTGGTCCGGTTGCCCCGTGCCGGTCGTCGCCGTTCCGGCGGACTCGCCGCATGCCCGGAAGGCGTCGGCCGACACCCTGGGCCGGTCGTGACGGTCACCGCGCAGTCGAACGCCTCCAAGCCGACGAAGTAGGCGAAGCCCGCCAGAGCCGCCGGTTCCCTCAAGGTGACCGAGGCCAGGCGGGGCGGCTGATGAGTGGTCCGACGCCAGCAGTGGTCAGACAGAGAGACAGGGTGGCTTGGCGCCCCCCCGGAGCCCTCTGAACGACTGTCCGGCGCTACCGTCGAGTGCCGTCGTACCGTTCGTGCGGCGATACGACACTCGGCGGTAGCTGTTTCACTATACGAGACGTCGTCAGCTGTTACTTGGTCGCACTCGCCAGGTCACCCGCGAACTTCGACACCTTGGTCATGACGTCGGGCTTGCCCGCCTCGGCGCACCCCTCTCCCCAGGAAGCCAGACCCGCCAGGAGCCACTCCTTCCCGTCCGAGACAAGCAGCGGAGCGCCGCGGTCGTTCACGCAGGCGCCGACGCCGCCCTTGGGCTTTCCGCCGCAGATCATGTTCTCGGGGTTGTAGTCGCCCTGGTAGGCGCGCTTGCAGGCGGAGTCGGGGAGCAGCGGGAGCGTCGCCTCCCGCAGGTCGCCCGGCGACTTCTCCTGGTCTGCGGAGGTGGTGCCCCAGCCGAGGAGGCGGGCCTTGGTGCCGGGCGTGTACGTGAACCCTGACGGGACCCACTTGATCGGCTTGTACTGGGAGGGCATGGGCTTGGCCAGCCTGAGCACGGCGATGTCGTTGTTGGGGACCTTCGCCTTGCTGGGGTCAGTGGAGTAGTCGGCGAAGCTGTCCGGTATCCAGACGTCCTTGACCCTGATGGGCGTGCCGGTCTTCTTCGTGTAGGCGTTCGCGCGGCCTGCGATGACTCTCGTCTCGTCCTTGTTGTCCTCGGTCGAGTAGATGCACTCAGCCGAGGTGATGACATGGATCTGGTCGAACGCCAATACACCGGCGCAGAAGTCCGTCTTGCCGTACTTGATCAGCATCATGAACGAGTTCTTGTCGGTCCGGGCGGGCTTGCCGCCGACGACAGCCTGCGCGGTCGCGGTGGCGACCACCGCCGCAGCCGCAACCCCGGCCACTGCGGCAACGGTTTTGACGGTGCGCTTTCGCTTGGACGCCACGCGCTTGTGCTTGAACATGAAACGGGAACTCCTCGAAGGGAAAGTGGGGAAGGTGGACGGAGTCCACAAAGAAGTGAGGCAACCCAAAGCCCGCAGCCGGCTTCCTCCCGCGCTTGCCCCGGAAGTCGTCCCAGCCGCTCGGCGGCGCCGACCTTCCAGCGCGTCAGCTCAGGTCTGGGCACGCTGCCGCGTGTGATGCCACCGTACGGTTGCACATCCGGGCGAGCATCACTCGAATGGCTATGCGGCGCTACATCCAAAGAACTATGGCCCTGGGAATTCTTGAAGGGCCTGAAGGTCGGTGCGCAGTGCGGCAATGAGGAAGTTCCATGATGATTGCGCGCAGGTAAACGGCCCTGGAATGAGGAGCCGTTGGGGTGCTCGCGCAGTTCGTCACGGTGATCATTGCGGGGAGATCACCGGTCACTGAGCCACCTGGTGGTGCGTCAGCACCACCAAGGCCCGCACCAGCGCGGTCGCGTGTCGCGGGTGCATGCGCACCTTGGTCGGAATTCCGGAAGGTCTTCGGGCTCGCGAAGCTGTGTTCGACCGGCGCCCGCGGGCTGCTGAGCAGCCGGTTCACGACCTTCTTCGGTGACGACAGCCGCTTGCCGCCGCTTGCCTCGAACTCCGTGATGACCGCCGGCTGCTCCTCGGCGCCCTCGTCCAGACCGACGAACCCGGGTCGGCCACCGCTGCGAGCTCCAGCTCGCGCAGTCGCGCGTACAGCTTCTCGTAAGGGGCCGCCGTGATCTCGCTGCAGGTGCCGCGGCGGACCGAGGAGATCGACAGAAGCCGCCCCTTCGCGTCGGTCAGGGCGCGGAGCAACAGGCCATGCGCCTTGTGCTTCCCCGAGTAGTTCTTCCGGTTCGCCCGCCCACTGCCGCGGGGCCCCGGGCCTTTGCCTCTTGGGCGCGGTGCGGTCGGCGTCACATCGTGCTGTCGTCGGCAGACGCGATGCGGCGTGACGAGCGGCAGGTCGCCTGCGTACCACTTCTGGGTTACCTGGGTGAGATCGAAAGTAGGACGCCGTCGGCATCCCTCAGCAGCGAATATCGCTGCACGTGATCGGTGAGACCCGGTCGTCCACCTTGAGAGGAACGCATGATGCAGACGCAGCTTGTACACCACCACATGACCCTCGCCGCCACCGGCACAGAAGTGGGCGTCGCGGTGGTGAACGGCGTGCTCGTTCTCGGTGCCTTTGCCTGCCTGGTGCTCTTCATCTGCACCCTGGTCAGCATCATCAGGTCCTCCCTTACCGTGGGGATGAAGCTGATCTGGATGATTTTTGCCTTCATCGCCCCCTTCATCGGCTCCCTGTGCTGGTTCGTCGTCGGCCGCAAGGACGCCCGGCGTCGGCCGGGCGTCGTCTGACACACGAGCTTCGATCAGCTGTAAGCAATACGAACACCGGCCGGGCCGGCGCCGACATCGGCGCCGGCCTCAAGCGCTGCTTCGCCCGCTGTGGCCGGGAGTACGGCGGTGACCTGCCAGCCCCGCTCGGGGCGCGGCCCGGTGCGCAGTTCGCCGCCGAGCGCGGTGACGCGTTCGGTGAGGCCGACCAGGCCGAAGCCGCCGCCGCGCGCCGCAACCGGCAGTGCCGTGCCGCCCTTGCCGTTGTCGAGCACGGTCACCTCCAGGGCCTGGCCGTCGTGGGTGAGACGGACGGCGACCTCGGTGGCGTCGGCGGCGTGGCGGCGGATGTTGGTGAGCGACTCCTGCACGACACGGTAGGCGGCGACCTGGATGTCGTAGGGAAGGTCGTCGGGGACGGAGGGATCGCGGTGGAGCACCGCTTGCGGGCCGACCGGGCCGCCGGAACCTTCGACGAGTTCGGGAAGGGACGCCAGAGTGCCCACGCGGCGATCGGCGGCGGCCTTTCCCGCGGCCGTCTCCTCGAGGCTGTCGCGCAGGAAGCCGACGGTGCGGCGCATGGAGGCGAGCGTTTCGGTGGCGCCGCTCACGACGCCGTCCAAGAGCTTGGCCAGCTGGTCCGGGTCGGTCGTTCCGATCATTTGTGCCATCCGGGCCTGCATCAGGATGCCGGTGACGTGGTGGGCCACGAAGTCGTGCAGGTCCGCCGCCATCGCCAGACGCTCGGCGCGCTGGGTCGCGGCGACGGCGGCCCTGCGGCGTTTGCCCAGGGCACGCAGATAGCCACCGAGTGCCGCCATGCCGGCGCCCAGGACGGCCATGGGGCCGGACCCGAGGAGGAGCGCGACGCCGACGAGGAGGGAGCACCCGACCACCCACCGGGGACGGCAGTCGCGGACCGCGATCAGCTGCAGACCCGACAGGGCGCCGGACACCGCGATGGGCAGATCGTCTCCACGCGCGACATCGGTCGCACACAGGGCGAATACGATCAAGGCGACGCCGGCGGGCACGGCGGTGCGCAGCTCGGCGGTGAACCAGGCCGGCCGCTTGGCGACCGGCCACGCGAGGGCGACCAGGCAGAACGGCAGCACGAGCAGGTCCCACCACAGGCTGACGTGGTAGTAGGGGTTCGCCGTCTGTTCCCAGTAGGCCGCGAGCACCAGCATGGCGACCACGGTGGCTCTCAGGATGCCGCGCCCTCGGATGGGGCGGGCGGCGAGGTCATCGGCAGGGGGCTGCGTCATCACACGTCACCTCGGTGCATGGTGGGCAGGTCCGCCGGAGCGGTGGCGGCCGGCCCCGGACCCGGCCGTCGGCCGGACGGCGCGCATTATGCCCGACCATGTCCGATGGGTGACGACCTGGATCACCATGTGGCGACGGTACGGGTGTCCATGTAGATCAGGCCGCGTCCGGGTTTTTCGCCCGCGGCTTTGTCGCACGTGGGACGGGTTCACAGGGCGAGCGCCACGCCGAGGGCGATCAGCACTGCGGAGATGCCGAGGTTCAGTACCCGGTGGGAGAGGAAGACGGCCGCGAATTCGCGGATCGTCGCGCTGGGCCAGAAGTAGCGGGCCGTCGGTGAGCCGATGACCTGTGCCCTGACCTTCTCCTTGCGCGCGATCTGTGCGGCGCGCATGACGTGGAAGTTGTTGGTGACCACCAGGGCCCGGTAGTCGGTTTTGTGGTCCTGCATCAGCGCTTTACTGAAGCGCAGGTTCTCCTGGGTGGTGCGGGACTGGTCCTCGACGAGGATCCGGTCGGCCGGTACGCCGGCCGCGATGAGGTAGTCGGCCATCGCCCGCGCTTCGGGGAGGTCCTCGTCCGGCCCCTGGCCGCCGGACGTCAGCAGCATCGGTTCCCGGCCCTTGGCCCGTTCGGCGTCGAAGGCGGCGCGTCCCCGCTCCAGCCGGCTGGCCAGCAGCGGCGGAACGCGCGAACCTCCGACCAGCCCGGAACCGAGGACCACGACGAAGTCGACGGCACCCCGGTGCCCGATCCTGCCGTAGACGAAGGAGTAGAGCAGGAAGCACACGAAGAGGAACGAGACATAGCCGAGGGCGCCCGTCACCGGGGTCACCACCAACTCCAGCGGCTTCCACCGGGTGTTACGGGCCAGCACGCTCAGCACGAGGAACAGGATGATGCCGACACCTGCCGCCAGCGACAGCAGGTTCGCCAGGCTCCTGCCCTCACGGCGCAGCATCGTCACCCCGTTGACGATCAGGAAGACGGCGAGCACAAGCATCGTCGGAGGCAGCAGGAGGAGGGGAGCGGCGAGCAGGTACACGGCCGCCAGTGCCGACGCCTGCATCACTTCCCCCGCCAGCCCCACGAGCAGGAACAGGAGCGCGAAGAACAGGTAGACGCCGTTGCGTACGAGTCTTCGGTCGTACGCGAAACTGCAGGCGAAGACCAGGAAGAAGACGCCTGCGGGAGTGAACAGAACCAGGTGCACCACTGTGCCGGCCCCTTGTACGTCATTGATCGTGCCGGGAGGTCTCCGGCCGAAGGAGGGAGGAAAGGGAGAGGGGGAAGGAAGAGGTGAGGAGGAGAGATGCGCCGTGGCGGCCGGGAGACACCGGCCGCGCCTGGCCGTTGAGGCTCAGGCTTCGCCTGCCTGGTGGACGAGGATGGCGATCTGGGTGCGGTTGTCCAGGTCGAGCTTGGTGATGATGCGGCTGATGTGGACCTTCACGGTGGCCTCGCTCATGTGGAGCGTGCGGGCGATCTCCGCGTTGGCAGCGCCGGTGGCCACGGCGGCGGCGACCTCGCGTTCCCGGCCGGTGAGCCGGGACAGTTTCCCCTTGGCCTCGGAGGCTTTGCTGCCCGCTCCGGTGGCGAACCGGGTCAGCAGCCGTTTGGTGATGGCCGGGGCGAGGATCGCCTCGCCCTTGGCGACGATCTCGACGGCACGGGCGATCTCGTGCGGTGGGGCGTCCTTGAGCAGGAACCCGGCGGCGCCGGCCTGGAGGGCCAGGTACACGTACTCCTCCAGGTCGAAGGTGGTCAGCACCAACACCTCGGCCGGAGAGGCCAGCGCCCGTACCCGGCGGGTGACTTCCAGACCGTCCACGACCGGCATGCGGATGTCGGTCAGCAGCACATCGGGCCGGTGGGCCTGCACGAGCTCGACGGCTCGGGTGCCGTCCGCGTCCTCCGCGACGACTTCGGCGGTCCCGGTGCTCTCCAGGATCATCCGCAGCCCGGCACGTACCAGCGGCTCGTCGTCCAGCAGTACGACTCGGATCATGACGGGTACCTCGGCAGGCTCGCGGTGACCAGGAAGCCTCCCCCGGGGCGGGGGCCGGCCGTCATCCTGCCACCCGCCAGCTGCACCCGCTCGCGCAGCCCCAGCAGTCCGAATCCGGTTCCGGACTCGGCCGCCGACGGGCACGCCGCGGGTGAGCTGCGTACCGAGACGGTGACGTCCTCGTCCGACACCCCGAGGGTCACGTCCACCTCGGCGCCAGGCGCGTGCCTCGCCGCGTTGGCGAGGGACTCCTCCACCAGCCGGTACAGGGCGCGCCCGGTCGTGCCGGACAGCTCGGGCAGTTCGTCGGGCAGGCCGACACGTATCCGGCGGCCCGAGCGGGACGCGTCCTCGACCAGCCGGCGCACCTGCTGAACGGTCGGCAAAGGGTGCAGCGGCACGTCCTCGTCCCCCTTGCCGAGCACGCCGACGAGCTTGCGCAGCTCCTTCAGCGCCGTCGCTCCGGCGGTCCGTATCGCGGTCGCGGCCTCCAGTGCGGCGGCGTCGCCGGAGGTCATCTCCAAGGCGCCCGCGAGCAGGGTCATCTGACTGATCCGGTGGGCCACCACGTCGTTCAACTCCCGTGCGATACGGGCGCGTTCCTCGCAGACCGCCCGCGCGGCCAGCAGCCTGCGCTCGCGCTCGGCCTGCTCGGCACGCTCGCGCAGTCCGGCGAGGAGTTGCGAGCGTTGCCGCAGCCACAGTCCGAGCACGACCGGGGTACCGACCGTGGTGACCGCGACGCCCGCCATGACCGGCAATCCGAGCCCCAAGGGCCAGGTGCTCCACGGCGCGACGACCACCACGCCGCCGACGACGGCGGTCACCCAGGTCATTGCGGAGGGCCCGTACCGCCTCGCCACCGTCCAGCAGGCCACGGGCACCGCACACAGTGTGCCCACGAGCACCCAGCCCAGCAGCGCGGCCGACGCCGCGGAGAGGGGGAGGCGGCGACGCAGGACGATCACACACGCCACGGCGAGAGGCACCACGGTCCGTCCGCCGGCCAACAGCCCGAACGCGGAGCCGCGGGCCATCGCCACGCCGAGGGCCCCGACGAGCGCCCCCACTGCCCCGTCCCCGAGCCACCGCAGGAGGGAGCCCCCGCCCCACCAGGGGCGGGGACTCCCGTCGCCGCAGCTCGCCGCGGTCGCGGCGCCCCCGGGCCGTCCGGCGGAAGGCATCACACGTCCCGTCGTACCAGTGCCGTACCCGCACCGACGACGACCAACGCGGCCAGCACCGTCAGGGGCAGCGGCGACTGCCACTTGAAGGAATCCACCAGCGACGCGGCGGAGAAGAACGGCGCCATCCACCACTCTTTCAGCACCTTCGACAGGAGGCCCTCCACCACGATCGGCACGGCGAGCATCACGATCATGGCCACGGTCGCGTTGCGGGTCAGCGCCGCGAGGCCCAGCCCGACGAGGAAACTCAGCACCCCGTAGACGACCACCGCGACCAGCACCTGCCCGATGCGCGCCCAGTCGTCCGGCGCGCCACCCCGCAGCACCTGGGCCAGCAGCGTCATCCCCACCAGCAGGACGCCGGTGACGGCGGCTAGGACAGCGGAGATCACGGCCTTCGACGCCATCACCACCGGGCGGGACCTCAGCGTCAGGACCGTGGTCGTGATGGTCCGGTAGCGGTACTCGTGACCGAACGCCCCCACCACGATCGCCATCGGGAACAGCAGGACCAGGGGCAGCGTCGTGTTGAACGAGGCGACGAAACGCCAGAGCCGAGTCTGGTCGGTGTGGCCGGCCGCCATGTAGGCCACGAGGAACTGCAGGACCGCACCGGCGGCCAGGAGTATCCAGGTGGAGCGGAGGGTACGGATCCGGATCAGTTCATAGCGAAGCGCGTTGAGCATGACGGTTCTCTCTTCGAAGTCGGCGGCGGTCAGATCCGGGCCTGCGGTGCATGCGCCTTGTACGCGGCCACGTCGGAGGTGGCCTTGAAGAACGCCTCCTCCAAGTCGGCCCGTACGGCCGAGAGTTCGAGCAGGGTCACACCGGCGCTCCGGGCCGCGGCGGCCACGCCGTCCGTGGTGGCGTTCACCACGGTGATCCGGCCGTCCTGTTCCTGCGACGCCTCGAACCCGGCCGCCCACAGCGTCCGCAGCAGCGCCTCGGGCTGGTCGGCACGGGTGATCACCTCCTTGCGGGAGTGACGGGCGATGAAGTCGTCGGTCGATTCGGCGGCGATCAGCCTGCCCCCGCCCAGCACGATCAGGGAGTCGGCGAGCACCGCCATCTCGTTGAGCAGGTGCGAGGAGACCAGCACCGCCCGGCCCTCCCCGGCGAACACCTTCAGCAGATCCCGCAGCCACCGGATGCCCTCGGGATCCAGCCCGTTCGCCGGCTCGTCCAGCATGATCACCGCCGGGTCGCCGAGCAGGGCCGCGGCGAGCCCGAGCCGCTGCCGCATGCCGAGCGAGAACTCGCCGGCCCGCCGGTTCGCGGCCGAGGCCAGGCCGACCATCTCCAGCACCTCGTCCACCCGCCGCCGCGGCAGACCCGCTCCCGCGGCGATCATCCGCAGATGCGCCCGCGCCGTCCGCCCGGGGTGCACGGCCCCCGCATCCAGCAGCACACCGACCGTCTGTGTCGGGTACTCCAGCTCCGCGTAGGTGCGGCCGTCGAACGTGGTGCGGCCTTCGCCCTGGTCGAGGCCCAGCATGAGCCTCATCGTGGTGGACTTGCCCGCACCGTTCGGCCCCAGGAACCCGGTCACCACACCCGGTTCCACCGTGAACGACACGTCGTCGACGGCTGTCACCTGCCCGTACCGCCTGGTCAACCCCTGCGCGACGATCATCCTGATCTGTCCCCTCACGAATCCCGGCACCACCTCGGCACCGGCAGGGCACCAGACTCGTCACAGCGGGCCGGTCAACCGTCCGCCATCCGGCCAAAGCCGCATACACCAAAGGATGTACGTCCTCAACAGCCAGCCGCCCACAGCAGCCACGAAGTTGATCCGTGGCTCACCGACGTGGCTTCAGAGGGGCACTCGGCGATACTGAGAACTACCGTCAGCCACATCACGGCATGCGGGTCTCGATCGACGGCTACCACGACCCGAACCCCTTGGCCCTGCCCCCTTGGCTCTGGTGTCGCTCGTCCGCGAACTGGGCCCCCTCCTCGCGGAGCTGCGCAGCCGGGTACCAGGGCGTGGGCGGGGCAACCCTGGAGAACGTCCACCAGCGGCTGCGGCAGCTTCAGGTCAGCGGACAGACGGTCGACGGGCGCACGGAGAGCCCCCGGCGGGACAGGGGGGTGTCCTCGCCGGGGGCGGTTCTGGGTGGGGCGGTGCGTCAGGAGAATGCGGGGACGGCGGCGGGCCGGGCCTTGTTGATGTTGCTGACGAGGTTGTTGGTCAGCGGGAAGTTGGCCAGACCCCACTTGGAGTTCCAGAGGGCGTCGCGCGGCGTCTTGGCCATGTTCTCCATGGTGACCAGGGCGGGCGTGTCCCACTTGCCGGTGCCCCAGGCCACCGGCCTCTCGCCCCACTTGGCGAAGCGGAAGGCGTGCGTGCTGGGTCCGTCCTTGTGGTAGACGATCTTGACGTGGTTGCCATCCATCGGCACCTCGTTGATCGGGTGGGTGCTGTAGCCGCCGTGCCGTGAGGCGGCGAGGTAGCGGGGCCGCTCCTCACCCTGCTTCTGGAAGACCACGACGGACTCCCAGTCGTGGCGGTGCCCGCACTCGGTGATGCTCGTGGGGTCGCACTGGTCCTTCTCGAAGTACAGCGCGTAGACGTACGCGCACCAGCCGTGCTGGCACTTGGACTGCGCGTAGGTGTTGGCCTTGCCGAGGTGGTTGCTGCGGCACATGCCGGTGAGCGAGCCGGACGGGTTGAGGCCGCCGTTGAGCCTTCCGCTCGCGTCGACGGCCGCCGCCGGGAAGCAGCTGTCGGAGTCGTAGTCGAAGCGCGGCATGTACTTGTTCTGGAAGGTGCTGGCGTTCCACCCCAGCGGGTTCAGGACAGCGGCGTCGGCACTGCCCGCCAGTCCGGCGGTCAGCGCGGTGACGCTGCCGAGGACGACGGCCGCCTGAGCGAGACGGGAGCTTCTGCGGGGCTTGGACGGCTGGGCCATGCGGGGCTCTCCAGTTGCTCGGTTGCCGGCACCCCCTCGGCACCGGCGGGGCACCAGACTCGTCAAGGCGGGATGGTCAACCGTCCGCCATCCGGCCAAAGCCGTGTACACCAAAGGATGTACGTCCTCAGCAGCCAGCCGCCGCACGGCAGTCACGAAGTTGATCCGTGGCTCACCGACGTGGCTTCAGATGGGCGTCGGAGGTGGACGAGCAGGTCGTCATCGCGGAGATGCCACCACAGGTGTAATGGCCGCCGGCGATGTCGACAGCGTCGTACAGGGCGCTGTTGTTCTTCATGTCGGTGGCGACGGTCCAGGCGTGGTCTCCCCAGTTGTCACCGCCGACCAGCTTGACCGAGGAGTAGCCGTTCGCCTTCAGGGCAGCCTTGAGATTCACGAAACAGGTGGCGTTGAAGTCCTTCCCGTTCCAGCCGCCGACGTAGTCGACCGTCACACCGTGCTGCTTGGCGCAGTCCAGCCAGGACAGGTAGTAGTCGATCATGTCCTGGGAGTAGAAGTTGCCGCCCCCGATCCAGCCGGGCGCGCCCCAGGGCATGCCGAGGACCTTGATGTCGGGGTTACGGGCCTTGGCCTGCTCCATCAGCCAGAACCCGTAGCCGGCTTCGCAGTTGACGGTGCCTGGGGTGCTGGTGGCTGGCCTCGGCGCCGTCGGTGGAGTTGGTGTCACCGCCTATCTCCACCTTGAGGATCTGCAGGTTCGCGCCGTAGGGAGCGCGAGACGCCGGTGGTGTGCAGACCGCCCCCGTCGGGGTGCCCGCTTGGCGAGCGGTGCCGCCGCACGCGTGTCCGGCGGCGAGGGAGGGCGTGTGGCCGGGGAGCCGGTCAGGGCCCCGGCTCGGGACCGCACGCCCCGGCGGGGCACGCCTGGGACGCTCCTCGCGGAGACGCCGCTGGTCGCGGGGGGGGGGGGGGGGGGCCCCCCCCCCCCCCCCGGGGGCCGGGGGGGGGGGGCGGGGGGGGGGGGGGGGGGGGGGGGGGGGGGGGGGGCGGGGGGGGGGGGGGGGGGGCCGCCGGGGGGGGGGCGGCG
>NZ_JBIBEN010000018.1:0-38013 GCF_042955065.1 Streptomyces sp. NPDC012510 | reverse complement strand
GCCGCCCCCCCCGGGGGGGGGCCCGGGGGCGCCCGGGGGGGGGGCCCCGGGGGGGGGGGGGGGGGGGGCCCCCCCCCCCCCCCCCGCGACCAGTGCTGTGCCGTGTCGGCCTCTTCGGTGGGCAGTCGGTCCTGGTCTGACGCCGGATGGGCGGGTGGTCAGGGCCCTGCCGGGGGGCTCAGGTGCGGGTCCACTTCTGGTTGGCCCCTCCGGTGCAGGTCCACAGGATCAGCTTGGTGCCGTTGGCGGTCGCCGCGTTCGAGGCGTCCAGGCAGAGGCCCGAGGCGTTGTTGGTGATTGTGCCGCCCGAGTTGACGGTCCACTTCTGGTTGGTGCCGTTCGTGCAGTCCCAGATGATGACCTTGGTGCCGTTGGTGGTGCCGCCGCCTTCGGCGTCGAGGCACTTGTTGCCGTAGACGACGAGTTCACCGCGCGAGGTCTCGGTGAAGGTCTCGTTGCGACCGCCGGAGCAGTCCCAGATCTGCGCCTGGGTGCCGTTGACGTAGGTGTTCTTGTCGATGTCCACGCAGCGGCCGGACGCGGTACCGACCAGGGCGGCACCGTCCGTGCCGGGGATGCTCTGGACGCGGAGGGCGTCGATGTCGGGTGCGGTGCTGCCGGACACCGCGGCGAAGCTCACGGTGTTGCTGCCCTTGGCCAGGCTCGCCAGCACGGACACGGTGCGGTAGGTGGTGGCAGAGCCGGTCGGCGGGAACGCCACGATGTACTTGTACTGGCCGCCCACCTGAAGGGTGGCCTTGCGGGTGGTGGTGCCGCCGTTGGCGTACGTGATGTCCACCAGCTTGGTGCCCGCCGTGCCGGCGGTGACGCCGCTGAACGTCGGGGTGGTGGCGGTGGTGGTGTCCTCGTACGTGGTGCCGGTGGCCTCGGTGCCGGAGACGGTCAGGAGCACCGCCTCGTTCGAGGGGACGGAGGTGGTGTAGCCGGTGGCGAACGATCCGGCGTCGGTACGGGTCCAGGCGTTGCGCACGGTGGCGGAGGCGCTGGTCAGGCCGAGGTCGGACCAGCGGACGGTGATGTTCGCGGCGGAGCCGGTGCGGTTCAGCAGCATCACAGCGCGCTTGCCCGTGCCGGAGAGCACCTTGCCGTACACCTGCAGGCCCCGGGTGTCCTCGGCGACCTTGACCCCCTGGAGCCCGCGCGGGTCCTGGTCGATGGCGAGGACCTCGGGGTTGGTGAGGATGTCGCGGGTCTCGGTGGTCATCGTGGCCGCGTTGTTGCCGGCCAGCAACGGGGCGCCGGCCATGGACCACAGGCTCATGTGCAGCCGGTTGCGGGCGGCGGTCATGCCGTTCAGGCCGACCATCAGCATGTCCGGGTCGTTGTAGTACCCGGTGTGCTGGGCCGAGGGCTGCAGGGCCTGGTCGAAGTTGCGGTACATCTTGGTCAGCCCCGGCGTCTCCTTGTAGAAGAGGACGTCGTCGCTGGTGCGCCACAGGTCGCCGTAGCCGGTCGCCCAGTTCCAGGGCAGGCCGGAACCCCACTCGCAGAAGGAGAGCACCAGCTTGCGGCCGGTGACCGCGGAGGCGGCCTCGTTCGCGGCGGAGATCGCCTTGTACGTGGTCTCCTGGTTCAGGCCCTCCACCCGGCCGCCGCAGAAGTCGAGCTTGACGTAGTCGAAGCCCCAGCGCTGGAAGGTCTCCAGGTCCTGCTGGTAGTGACCCTCCATCCCGGTGTTGGGAGCCGCGGGTCGGGTGGTGGGGTAGTAGTAGCCGCAGCCCTGCTTGCCCGCGTCGGTGTAGATGCCGGCCTTCAGGCCCTTGCTGTGGATGTAGTCGGCGATGGCCTTCATGCCGCCGGGCCACAGGTTCTCGTCCACGACGATGTTGCCGTCGGCGTCGCGCTGGCCCTGCCACCAGCCGTCGTCGAGGTTGACGTACTTGTAGCCGGCCGCCGCCATCCCGGAGGAGACCAGTGCGTCGGCCTGCTGCTTGATGACGTTGGAGTCGATGCTGCTGAAGAAGGTGTTCCAGGACGCCCAGCCCATCGGCGGCGGGGTGACGCCGATCTGACTGGTGCTCACGGCGGCCGGTTCGGCGGCCAGGGGAACAGACGCCTCTTGCCGGTCGAGGCTCGCCAGACCGGCGACGGCGAGTCCGGCGGCGATCACCTGGGCGGTGACCCGTCTGACCCACCTTCGGGCAGGGGTGTGCGACATGCGGCTCTCCAGAGGGGAGGTGGAAGGGAAACCGGCCTCAGGGACGGCCCGGGACAGCGAAGGGCCTTGACGGCGGTCGGTGGGGGCACGGGCGGTGTGGTCGGTCCCGGCGCGTCAGCAGACGTCGGACAAGGCGGCGTCCATGCCCTCGATGCAGGTGGAGACCGGGCGATGCACAGGGCCAGGCCCGCGCCTGGTGCAGCGGGTTGTCGGACCGGAAGGGCACTCCGAGCCGTCGGTGAGTCCGGGAACAGTGGGTCCTGCGCTCATCTGCTCTCCAGGGAAGGCGTGTGGGGAGGGAGCGGTCGGCGAGTCAGGGTCCGGGAAGGACATGCCTGTCCGGCATCCACCACCGTCCGATATACCGACCGCGGCTCGGTGGGTCGAGCAGAAAGTAGAGCTGGGACGAGGGATCGTCAATGATTCTGTCGAAACGCGTTGGATTTTGTGTGATCGTCGACAGCGGGCTTCCCTCCTCCCGCTGAAAGGTCGTGATGATGTCCTCCCACCCTGTGCCTGCTCCGCCCGTGGGCGGTCTCGAGGAACTGACCGTGGACGACGAAGTGGAGCTGATCCTCGAGGCGGGCGAGCGCTGGTGGGGCGGCGCCGCGGAGGACGGCCTGGTGATGCCTTTTGGCGAGCAACCGTTCGTACGCGATCTCGGTGCAGCCCTACGGCATGAGTCCGGTGACGGGGCGCCGTCGAATCAGAGCAGCCCGCTCCTGGTGTCGACGCACGGGCGCGTGATCTGGTCGGACCGGCCCTTCACCTTCGCGTTTGATGGCCGCGAGGGCGGTTTGCTGCGGGTGACGGGACGACAGGTCCACGTCTGGCAGGCCGGCGCCACCCTGCGGGAGGCGTACCAGGGGGCCGCGCGCCACTTCTTCCCCCCGTCGGGGCGGGCGCCCGCGCGGGAGCTGTTCACCGGGCCGCAGTACAACACGTGGATCGACCTCCCCTACACGCCCACGCAGGAGGCGGTCCTGCGGTTCGCCGCCGATCTCCTGGCCGCCGGGATGCCGCCCGGTGTCCTGATGCTCGACGACTGCTGGTCGCCGGGCTATGGCACCTGGCGGTTCGACGGTGCCCGCTTCCCCGACCCGGCGGCGATGATCCAGCAACTGCACGACTGGGGATTCTCGGTCATGGTGTGGGTCGTCCCGTTCGTCAGCCCGGACTCCGCCGCCTTCCGGGAACTCGAAGGCAAGGGGCTGCTGATCCGCGACCGGAACGGCGACACCGCGATCCGCCGGTGGTGGAACGGGTTCAGCGCCCTCCTCGACCTCACCGACCCCGCCGCCACCGCCTGGCTGACGGGCCACCTCGACACCCTCATGGCCGAGACCGGCGTCGACGGCTTCAAGTTCGACGCCGGCGACATACGGGACTACCGCGCCGACGACCTCACGGCCACGCCGGCCGAACCTGTCGACCTGTGCGAGGCGTGGGCGCGGGTGGGACTGCGCTACCCGTTCAACGAGTACCGGGCGTGCTGGCGGATGGGCGGTCAGCCGCTCGGGCAGCGGCTGCAGGACAAGCCGCCCCGGTGGGGCACGGCCGGGATCGAGTCGCTCATCCCCGAGATGCTCGCCCAGGGCATGATCGGCCACCCCTTCACCTGCCCCGACATGATCGGCGGGGGTGAGATCGTGGCGATGGGCGAGCAGGGGGCGACGGACCAGGAATTCTTCGTCCGGTACGCCCAGATCGCGGCGCTGAGTCCGATGATGCAGTTCTCCGTCAGGCCCTCCCGCGTTCTCGACGACGCCCATCTCGCCGCGGTGCACGCGGCGCTGGCGGTCCGCGCGTCCCTCCTGCCGCTCATCATCGGCCTCGTGGACGAGGCCGCCCGGACCGGTGAGCCGATCGTGCGTCCGATGGCCTACCACGCGAGCGGACTGGAGAACGTCCGCGATCAGTTCTTCCTCGGCCCGGACCTCATCGTGGCGCCGGTGACCACGCAGGGCGCCACCGAGCGAAGAGTCGCCTTCCCGGCAGGCCGCTGGCGCGGCGACGACGGCACTGTCGTCGAGGGCCCCACAGCCGTGACGGTGCGATGCGACCTCGCACGCATCCCGCGCTTCGAGCGTCTCGCCGACGCGTGACGGCCCCCGCCGCTCGGCGCGCAGCAGGTCATCGGGCCCGGCGGTGGCCTCCCGTTGCCGCCCAGCCTGCTGTGCGGTGCTGAAGGGCGGCTCGTGGGAGCCGAGATGGCCGGCGTCGTACTGGAAGAGGAACGGCAGGGTGCCCAGCCGTTGCGTGGCGGCATGTCGGCGGCCACGTCGTGGCGGTCGTACGGCGGTCGCGCGGCCCGGTGCCGCGGAGTCCCGCTCCCGCGACACCGGGCGGTGCCATGCCGGGTCAGCCGACGTCGAGCACGATCTTGCCCCGGACGCGCCGGGTCTGGCTGAGGCGGAACGCCTCGGCCGCCTCCACCAGGGGCAGGACACGGTCGACGTGGACCGTGAGCTTGCCGGCGTCGGCGAGCGTGGCGAGCTCCTCGAGGTCCGCGCTGACGGGCTGAGTGAACACGTGGTGCCCGCCCTTCGCGGATACCTGCTGGTCGACGATCGAGGCGACTCGCGAGGAGTCCTTGAGCAGTTCCTGCGAGACGGCGACGGCGTCACCGCCCACGCAGTCCACCGCGGCGTCGATCCCCTCGGGGGCCAACTGCCGCACCCGCTCGGCCAGACCCTCGCCGTAGGTGACGGGCTCGGCGCCCAGCGACCGCAGGAAGTCGTGGTTGCGCTCGCTGGCCGTACCGATGACCCGGGCGCCCCGCGCCACCGCGATCTGGACGGCCAGTGAGCCGACGCCGCCGGCCGCGGCATGCACCAGCACCGTCTCCCCCGCCCCGGCGCCCACCGCTACCAGCGCCTGCAGCGCGGTGAGCCCGACCAGCGGGAGGCCGGCCGACTGCTCCCAGTCCAGCGAGGCGGGCTTGCGCCCCAGGGTGTGCACGGGTGCGGCGACGAACTCCGCGTAGGTGCCGTGCTGCACCTGCTCCGTGCGGACGTAGCCGATGACCTCGTCACCGACGGCGAACTCGGTGACGTCCGGGGCGACGGCCTCGACCACGCCCGCCACGTCGAAACCGGGCACGACGGGCAGGGCGACCTTCAGGAGGCCGTCCATGTGACCGGCGACGATGTGCCAGTCGACCGGATTGACCGCGGTGGCCTTCACCCGCACGAGCACCGAGCCGGCGCCGACCTCGGGGGTGTCGGTCTCGGTCAGCTCCAGGACGTCGGGGCCTCCGTACGTACGGGCGAGGATCGCTTTCATGACCAGCACGTGCCTTTCACTCCGAGAATGTGTACGGCGCTTACATTAATCTCGAGATGTAAGCAGCGTCAACTTTGCCCGCCGTTGCTGCGATGATGGAAGCGAAAGGAGAGCTCATGGCGACGTCCACCACCTCCCCCCGGGGTCGGTACCACCACGGCGACCTGCGAGCCGCCTGCCTCGAGGCGGCCCGTGAACTGCTGGAGGAGGGAGCTGAACTGTCACTGCGCGCGGTAGCCCGCCGCGCGTCCGTGTCCCCGGCCGCTCCCTACCGGCACTACGCGGACAAGGACGCGCTGGTGTCGGCCCTGGCGGCACAGGGCTGCCGGGAACTGCACGGTTGTCTCGCCGCGGCCGCCCCCGCCGCCGTGACCCCGGACGACTTCGCCGCCCTGGCCGTCGCCTACGTACGTTTCGCGCTCGCACACCCCGCTCTGTTCCGGATCATGTTCAGGACCTCCTGCACCCCCGCGGACACCGAGCGTGACGCGGCCGCGGCGGACGTGGACGCCTTCGTCCGCCGTGCCGCCGCGCGCGCCCGCCCCGACGCCGACCCCGACGCCCTGGGTGTGGCGTGCTGGGCGCTGCTCCACGGGCTTGCCTTCCTCTATCTGGAGGGCAAGTTGCCGACGGACCCCCCGGCCGCGGTCGACGCACGCGTCCGCACATCGGTCGGAGCACTGATCGACGCACGACGGCCCGGCCGGTGACGCGGTTCCATGCCGGAATGTCGGCCTGGGGTGTGTTTCGAAAGTGACAGCCCCCTGGAACGGACCGCACCGCTGCACCGGGGTGCGGGGCGAGCCGGACCCGGATCCGACCGTGAGTTCACATCCCGCCGCCCGACATGGAGGTACAAAGGCAGGCTCCTGATCCACGTAACAGGTCGGGCCCGAGAGCGGTTCCGGGGGGCCGCAGCTCCGCCCTTCTGCATGTGCTCCTGCTATGAGGGCTTTCTGCTCAGCTCTCAACTCCAGGCGTCGCCTGCACTACAAGGCGCCTCGGCTCAGACCTTCTCCGCGCTCACGCGTGGATGCTCGGCGGTGAGCAGTCCGATGTCTTCTACGTCGGACGTCAGGATCGTCACCCGGCCGGGATGTTGCAGGGCGGTCGCGCACAGCATGGCGTCGATGGCGTACTTGTGGCCGTGCAGCCCCGCTGCGCGCAGCAAATCGGCAGCGGATTGCGCGACAGTTTGCGTCACCGGCTCGACACTCAGGCGAGACAGGGTCCACTTCAGTGCGGCTTCGTTGATCTTCGGGTGGATCACCTCGACCAGCACGGCAGCTGAAGTGATCACGGGCAGATCCGCGTCGCGAGCCGCCGTCAGCCACTCGTGGATTTCCCGATCACGCTGTACGGCCTTCGCCAGGCCCTCGCTGTCCAGGACCAGGGCACCGCTCACGCAGCCGCCCCAGAGTTTGAAGCGCCGCCGGTCAGCCGAGCACGCTTGGCCGCCACGGCCTCGGGGTCGGCCGGGCCGTGCACCTTGTCGAAGTCCGCGATCAGCTCGTCCAGGTTGTCCCGCTCGATCTGCCGCTGGGCCGCCTTCTCCAGATACGCCGAGACGCCCCGCTTGCCGACCCGGTCACGGATCGCCTGCAGAGTTCCGGCAGTCAGGGTGACGGAGATACCGCTGGTGGGGCCGTCGCCGGGCGGGAAGTCAACGTCGTCATCAGCCACACCCCGAGTATGCCATTGAAAATGGCATAGCGGGCGGCAAGTGCACCACGAGGCTCTGCCCGGAGGCCGGAGGAACCCGGTGCCGGAGGCCCGTGGTGCTGTGCAGCCGCGACGCCGCCTTCAGCGGCTGATCTCCGCACCGGACGGACCGTGAGCAGTTGTCTCCTCAGGGGCGCCGGCCTCCCCCGTTCCGAAACTCCGTGCCCTCCGCGTCCGTGCGGTCGGAAAACCACTGTCAACAGCGGTGCGATCCGATCAACACGACCATCCCGAGAACCAGATAGCTGCGTTGGTCAGAGCCATATAGCCCACCCAAGCACCGTCGCGCGCACGCTGTGGTGCTTCGCACGCTCGGCGCGCACCCGGCCATCGGGCCCGGCGGCGACCTCCCGTCGCCGCCCACCTCCGAAAATGTTTCGTAACTGAGGAATTTCACCTCCTTGTCCCCGCCGCGAATTCCGTGTCAGTGTCCCGGTCCAGCAGGCAGGCAAACCACGGCGATGGCGTCCGAAAGCGTTTCGCACCAGCCGCCCATCTGCCTGACGCATGCATACGGCATGTCGAGAGAAGAGAGGCAGATCATGCGCGGATTTCCGGCACCCGGAAAAGACGGGGCGATCATTCCGAGAGTGCGACGGGGGATCGGTGTCGCGATCGTCGTAGCGGCGGCCATGTCCCTTTCCGCATGCGGAACTTCGGGGCCGGCGGGCTCGTCCTCGGGTTCGTCGTCAAAGGGCCTGACCATGTGGGCGCTCAACGACCAGACGATCCTCAAGGCGTCCGTCGACGCCTACAACAAGGACCACCCGAACCAGAAGATCACTCTGCGGCTGTTCGCCAACGACGACTACAAGCAGAAGCTGCGGGTGGCCTTCGGCGCGAACCAGGCCCCGGACCTCTTCTTCAACTGGGGCGGCGGCGCGCTGGACGACTACGTCAAGGCGGACAAGGTGGCCGCCGTCACCGACGCCCAGGTGAACCTGCTGCGCTTCACCCCCAGCGTGCTGAAGAGCGCCACCTTCAGCGGTGACGTCTACGGCGTCCCGGCGAACGGTCTCGCTCCCGTCGTCCTCTATTACAACAAGAAGGTCCTGAAGGACGCGGGCGTCGAGCCGCCGAAGACGTACGACGACCTGCTCACGGCGGTGAAGAAGCTGAAGGGCGACGGCGTCACCCCGATATCCCTCGCCGCGAACTCGAAGTGGCCGACGCTGATGTACCTGGAGTACCTGCTGGACCGCGAGGGCGGGTCCGACGTGTTCGACACCATCGCCTCCGGTGACGCCTCCGCGTGGAAGAACCCGGCGGTCACCGCGGCCAACACCCGCCTCCAGGAGCTCGCCAAGGCCGGTGCCTTCGGCGACAACGCCTCCTCCGTGAACTACGACCAGGGAGCCTCCACCGCGCTGCTCTACACCGGCAAGGCCGGCATGGAGCTGATGGGCACCTGGGAGTACGCCAACCTGGTCAAGGCCGCGCCGGACTTCGTGAAGAAGGACCTCGGCTACCTCGCCTTCCCGTCCCTGCCCGGCGGCAAGGGCGACCCGAAGGACATCGTCGGCAACCCCTCCAACTTCCTGTCGCTGAACAAGGCGAGCAAGAACAAGACCGCGGCGCTGACGTACCTGAAGGACTACGTCATGAACGGCGACCAGGTCGACGCCTACCTTGCGGCCGGCAGCGTGCCGCCGGTCAACGGGCTCGAGTCGAAGCTAGCGGCCGTGAAGTCGGACGACAAGCAGTGGCTGACCTTCGTCTACAAGCTGGTGCAGGACTCCCCGAACTTCCAGCTCTCCTGGGACCAGGCCCTCCCCTCCGACCAGGCCGACCCGCTGCTGACCAATGTGGACAAGTCGTTCCTGCGGCAGATCGAGCCGGAGGAGTTCGGTACGAACATGAGCAAGGCGGCGCAGTGATGACCACCGTGGTCCGTACGTCGCGTCCGGTCGCGGCCCACAGGGCGCGGCCGGGCACGGCCCGTGGCGGGCGGCGCCGTCGGCTCAGCGGCCTGCTGATGGCCGCCCCCGCCCTGCTTCTGTTCGGTCTGTTCGGCCTGGTCCCGCTGGTCGGCGTGCTGGTGCTCAGCCTCGCCCGCTGGGACGGCCTGGGTTCCGTCGGCTGGGCCGGCCTCGCCAACTGGACCGGCGTCCTGGGCGACGGCGCGACCTGGCAGGCACTGTGGCTCACCCTCAAGGCGATGGTGGTGAGCTGGCTGGTGCAGACGCCGCTCGCCCTGGCACTCGGTGTCTTCCAGGCTCCCCGGGGACGGCTGCGCGCGCTCCTCGCCGTGCTGTGGTTCCTGCCCCTGCTGCTGTCCGCCGTGGCCATCGGCCTGACCTGGCAGGCACTGCTCGACCCGTCCTTCGGTATCGGCGCCACGCCCGGCCTGCACTGGCTGGCCCAGCCCCTGCTGGGGTCGCCCGACCTCGCCCTCTACACGGTGATCTTCGTGATCGCCTGGCAGTTCACGCCGTTCCACGCGCTGCTCTACCAGGCCGGGATCCGGCAGATCCCGGTCTCCCTGTGCGAGGCCGCCGCGATCGACGGCGCGGGTCCCGTGACCCGCTTCCTGCGCATCACGCTTCCGCAGCTGAAGTACACCTTCGTCACCTCGAGCACGCTGATGCTGGTCGGCTCGTTGACCTACTTCGACCTGATCTTCGTCCTCTCCGGAGGCACCGGCGGCCCCGGCACCGCGACCCGTGTGCTGCCGCTCGCCATGTACATCACGGGCTTCCAGGCCCACGACATGGGCCGGGCCAGCGCGATCGCCACCCTTCTGGTGGTCTTCGGTCTCGCGCTGTCGCTGCTCACCACCCGCCTGTCCGGCTTCACCCGGATGGACAGCCAGCAGGAGGGCCTGTGAACACCGCCGTCACCACCCTGCGCCGGACCGTCTCCGGCGGTGCCACGCTGGCCTGGACCGCGCTCGTCGTCGTACCCGTGTACTGGGTGGTCGTGACCAGCCTGCGGGGCAGTGCCGACTTCACGACCGCGAGTCCGCTGGCCCCTCCCGCGCAGCCGACCCTGGACAACTACCGGAGCGTCCTCGACGGCGGCTTCACCACCTACCTGCTCAACAGTTTGGTGGTCACGGTGGCGGCGGTCGCGATCACCGTGGTCGTCGCGCTGATGGCGGCCTTCTCCATCGTCCGCTACACCAATCCCTGGTCGCGGCTGTCCTTCCGCCTCTATCTCCTGGGCCTGGCGATCCCCCTCCAAGCGGTGATCATCCCGGTGTACCTGCTGATCATCCGCATGCACATGTACGACAGCCTGATCGCGATCGTGCTGCCCTCGGCGGCGTTCGCGCTGCCGGTGACGGTGATGATCCTGGTCAGCTTCCTGCGGGACGTGCCGCGTTCGCTGTTCGAGGCGATGGTCGTGGACGGCGCCGGCGACTGGCGCATGCTGTTCTCGCTCGCCGCGCCGATGGCCCGCCCCGCGCTGGTGACGGTCGCGGTCTACGACGGCCTCCAGGTCTGGAACGGCTTCCTCTTCCCGCTCATCCTCACCCAGAGCGGCGACAAGGCCGTCCTGCCGCTCGCCCTGACCCTCTTCCGGGGCCAGTTCGGCATCAACGTGCCCGCGACCATGGCGGCGGTCGTCCTCTCCACTCTTCCCATGCTGGTCGTGTTCGTCCTCGCCAGGCGGCAGCTGGTCGCCGGACTGACCGCCGGATTCTCCAAGTAACCCACGCCGGTAGGGAGTCGGCCGGGGCGACAGAGCCGCCGGCCGCCCTCGGCATGCCCGTGCAACACCCCCCTGAGGAGTCGTGCATGACGACCACCACGCCGGACCACGCCGATCTCTCCCCGGCGGACGACGACCGTCCCTGGGCCGACCGCGCCCGACCGGTCGACGAACGCGTCGAGGCGCTGCTGGCGAGGCTCACCCTGGAGGAGAAGGTCGCCCAACTCAGCAGCACCTGGGAGGACGTCGAACCGGCCGGCCCGGAAGTCGCCCCCGGCACCAGCCTGTTCGGGCGCGTCGGCGACCTCGACGAGACCGCCCGGCACGGCCTCGGCCAGCTCACCCGCCCCTACGGCACCGTCCCCCGCGCCGCCCTGGAACACGCCCGCCTGCTGGCCGCACGCCAGCGCCAGATCATGGCGCAGAGCCGCTGGGCCATCCCGGCGATGGCCCACGACGAGTGCCTCACCGGCTTCACCGCCTACGGCGCCACCATCTACCCCACCTCCCTGGCCATGGCGGCCACCTTCGACCCCGCCCTGATCCGCCGGGTCGGCGCGGCCATCGGCGCCGACATGGCCGCCGCGGGCGTCCACCAGGGCCTCGCCCCGGTGGTCGACGTCATCCGCGACTACCGCTGGGGCCGCTGCGAGGAGACCTACGGCGAAGACCCGTACCTGGTCGGCGAGATGGGCGAGGCGTACGTCCTCGGGCTGCAGGGCGCCGGGGTGTACGCCACCCTCAAGCACTTCGCCGGCTACTCCTCCTCCATGGGCGGCCGCAACCACGCCCCGGTCGGCATCGGCCACCGCGAGCTCACCGACGTCATCCTGCCGCCCTTCGAGCGGGCCGTGGCCGCCGGAGTGGGCTCGGTCATGAACTCGTACGCCGAGGTCGACGGCGAGGCCCCCGCCGCGAGCCGCAGACTGCTGACCGGTGTGCTGCGGGAGCAGTGGGGTTTCGAGGGCACCGTCGTCTCCGACTACTGGTCGCTGCCGTTCCTGGTGAACGCGCACCGGGTGGCCGCCGATCTGCCGGGCGCCGGGGCGCTGGCCCTCGGGGCCGGACTGGACGTCGAACTACCGGACCAGCGTGGTTTCGGCGCCGCACTCGTCGCCGCCGTCCGCGACGGAGCGGCCGAGGAGGCCGACGTCGACCGGGCCGTGCGGCGGGTGCTGCGGCAGAAGGTCGCCCTCGGGCTCCTCGACCCCGACTGGGACCCGGAGCCGCCCGCCCTGCGCGAGGGCCGACTCGACCTGGACAAGCCGCAGAACCGGCGACTCGCGCACACCGTGGCCCAGTCCGGTGCCGTGCTGCTGCACAACGCAGGGGGTCTTCCGCTGCCCTCCGCCGGCCGGATCGCGCTGATCGGCCCGTGCGCCGACGACGTGCGCACGATGTTCGGCTGCTACAGCTTCCCCAACCACGTCCTCTCCGACCGCGACGACCTCGGCAACGGAGTGGGGGCGCTGTCGCTGCGTTCGGCGCTCGCCGCCGAACTTCCGGATGTGAACTGGCTGTTCGCGCAGGGGTGCCCGATACGGGACGCGGAGCGGGGCGGCATTCCGGCCGCGGTGGAGGCGAGTTCCGCGGCCGACCTCACCGTCCTGGCCGTCGGCGACAAGCCCGGCATGTTCGGCATCGGCACCTCGGGCGAGGGCTGCGACGTCGAGGACCTGCGGCTGCCGGGCGTGCAGGAGGAGCTGGTCGAGGCGGTCCTCGCGGCGGGCAGGCCCGTCGTCCTCCTCGTCGTCAGCGGTCGCCCGTACGCCGTGGGGTGGTACGCGGCCGGTACGGCGGCCATGGTGCAGGTCTTCCTGCCCGGCGAGGAAGGGGGCCGAGCGGTCGCCGAACTCCTCTCCGGCCGGGCGAACTTCAGTGGCAGGCTGCCGGTGCAGATCCCGAACTCGCCCGCCGGACAGCCGTACACGTATCTCCACCCGCCTCTGGGCGACCGACAGAGCTGGCTGTCCAACCTGGATCCGACCCCCGCGTTCCCCTTCGGGCACGGCCTGTCCTACACCGCATTCGAGATCCACGGCCTGGTGACGGACCGGCAACTCGTGTCCACGCACGGCGGCTTCGAGGTCTGCGTGAAGGTACGCAACACCGGGGCCGTCCCCGGCGCCGAGACCGTCCAGCTGTACTTCACCGACCCGGTCGCCCAGGTCACCCGGCCGGTCCGGGCGTTGCTGGCCTTCGCCAAGGTGCACCTGGAGCCGGGTGAGGAGGCGACCGTGCGCTTCGACGTCCACACCGACCGCCTGGCCTTCACCGGCCTGGACGGCCGGCGCATCGTCGAGCCCGGCGAGATCCTGCTCCACGCCGGGTCCTCCAGCGGTGACACCCCGAACGAGGTGAGCGTTCAGCTCGTCGGTGAGCAGCGGGACGCGAGCGTGGTGCGGCGGCACGGGGTGCCGGCGGTGGTCGAGCGGGGCTGAGGGGCCCTGAGGCAGGAACGGACACATCGCCGGGCGGGCGGGCGGTCTCTCCACGGGACCGCCCGCCTTGTCACTCGCCGGGCGGGGCAGCCGTGGAGGCCCTCAGGACCAGCTCCGTGGCCAGTTCGATGCGCGGGGAAGCGGGCGGGCGGCCCTCGGCCACGGACAACAGCACCCGGGTGGCCTCGCGACCCAGTTCCTCGAACGGCTGGCGCACCGCGCTGAGCGGCGGCGACGCCATGGCCGCCACCAGGGTGTCGTCGAAGGACATCACCGCCAGGTCGTCCGGCACCCGCAGCTTCAGTTGCCGGGCCGCTTCCAGCACCCCGAGCGCCTGGGCGTCGCTGGCCGCGAAGACAGCCGTGGGCCGCCGCTCACCGCGCAGGATCCTGAGGCCGGCCGCGAGCGCCTCGTCGTAGTCGAAGTCGGTCGAGCCCACGATCGCCGGGTCGTAGGCGATGCCCGCCTCCTCCAGCGCCGCCCGGTAGCCGTGCAGCCGGGCCGCCCCCGCCAGAGAGTGCGAGCGCCCCGCGACCATGGCGATCCGGGTGTGGCCCAGGCCGAGGAGATGCTGCACCGCCTCCCTGGCCCCGCTCCAGTTCGTCACCCCGATGCTCGGGATGTCGGCCGACGGCGCGCTCAGCGGGTCCACCAGCACCACCGGCAGCCGCTGCTCGACGATCCGCCGCTGGTCCTCCTCGGACAGCATCGAGATCACGATGACCAGCCCGGCGGCGCCGAGCGCCACGCACTCCTGAAGCCACTGGGAGATGGACCGCCGGCTCGTGGTCCCGGTCACCACGTCGACGCCGAGCTCACCGGCCGCGTCCACGATCCCGCGGACGACCTCCAGGGTGTACGGCCCCGACAGGTCGCGGAAGACGGCGATGATCTGCCGGGACGCGGCGGACTCCCGGTCCCAGGAGCGCACGTACCCGTACCGCTCCAGCAGTTCCTCGACCCGGGACCGGGTCTTCGCGCCCACGTCACGACGCCGGTGCACCACTTTGGACACGGTGCTGAGCGACACCCCCGCTTCCTGGGCGATGCTCGTCAGCAGGCCGTACTGCGCGTCCAGCTGCCCCTTGTCCTGAACGGTCACTGTCCTCGTTCTCCCGTGGCGACGTGGCGCCATGCAACGGCAGCGGGCGCCGGCGGACAAGCCTCCGGCGCCCGCGGTGTGACTTAAGAGACCCTGCTCCACTGCTGGGGGGCGTTGCCGAGGCCGGTCCACAGCTGGACCTTCGAACCGTTGGCGGTGCCCCAGCCGGTCACGTCGATGACGAGGCCGTTGGAGCGGTTGACGATCGTGCCGTCCACGCGGAACGCCCACTGCTGGCTGGTCTTGCCGTTGCAGGCCCACAGGATCAGCTTGGTGCCCGCGGTGGTGCCGTCGGCGTTCGCGGCCAGGCACTTGCCGGAGATCCGCAGTTCGCCCGCGCTGGTCCGGGTGATGGTCTGGTTGGCGTTGCCCACGCAGTCGTAGATCTGGACCTGGACGCCGGTCTGGCCGTTCGGGACGTCGAGGCAGCGGCCGGAGTGGCTGCCCTTCAGTGTGAACGTCGCGTCCGTGGGCAGCGGGTCCTTGACCAGCTTCCAGTCCTGCGAGCCGTCGTCGGTCGACGCGGCCAGGGTGACGGAGCCGCCCGCGGCCGCGCCGGTCATGTAGAGGCTCGTGTTGCGGACCGAGCGGAGCTTGTAGTACCCGCTGGTGGAGGAGGCGACCTGCGTCCACCGCTTGTCGGTGGCATCGTCGTCCACCCACTGGGCCAGCTTCTGCCCTGCCGTCGCGGTGCCGGTCCAGATCGCGACCGCGCGGCCGCCGGCCTTGTTCAGCAGGGTGATGTCGGAGCCCTTGGCCTGGGTGTGCCAGCGCTGGGTGTCGTCCGAGGAGCTCACGGCGCTCGTGACCAGGTCGGGTACGTCGCCGGTGAGGTTCGCGTCCTGCGTCTTGCCGGAGGCGGGGGCGAGGGCCTGGCCGGTCAGCCGGTTGACGAGGGTGTAGTAGGCGCCGTCGGACCGGCCGAGGTCGACCTCGGCGTACTTGACCGGTCCGACGCTCGTGCCGCTCCACGACGCCTGCAGGATCAGCACGCGTCCCGTTCCGTCGACGTACTGGAGATGACGGCTGTACCCACCGGCGATCGTCGTCTGGTACTGCTTCCAGGTGCCGGTGCTCAGCCCGGACTCGTTCACCCACACGCTGCCGCTGCCGGACGCGTTGTACGCGATCCGCCCGTCGGGCATCGGAAGGAGGACCGGGCTGCCACCCGTGGACAGCGTGTTGCCGCCTGACGGCACGGGCAGCGAGGTGATCGCCGCGTCCGTGCCCGAGAGGAACTTCGTCGGGTCGTCCGCGATCCGGTACCGGACGTTCGTACCGCCGCCCCAGTACTCGTACGTCATGAGCCACTTGCCGTCGGTGGTCGGCGCGACCGTGGTCATGCCGGGGCGTCCGCCGCCGATCTCCGTCTTGCCGCTGCCCATGCTCACCGTCGAGCCGGGAACGTCGACGACCGGGCTGCTCCAGCCGGAGGTGCTGGTGCCGCCCCAGGTGCGGTGCATCAGGACCTGGCCGCCGGAGTCCGTGGCTGTGGCGTTGTCGGGGTCGAGGGTCGGGGCGCCGGTGCCGGTGTCGTAGCCCGTGTAGTCGTTCTCGTCGGAGTAGTAGGCGATCAGCTGCCCTTTGTGGGCGAGCAGGTGCGGCTCCCAGACCGGGTCGACCTGCTTGGACGTGTTCGCCGTCGAGGTGCGGCCGAGGCTGCCCGCGCTGCCGCCCTGCCAGCCACCGGCCGCGATGATGTTCTGGAAACTCCAGGTCGCCCCGTCATCGGTGCTGGAGTACAGGGCCAGCGCCACGTCCTTCCGGTCGCCGTCGCCGGTCGGCGTCCAGCTGGAATTCGCCGCCTTCTGCTCCTTGTAGTAATAGTCGTCGCCCGAGACGATGCTCGCGAGCAGCAGCGTGCCGGCGCTCAGATTGCCCACGTCCTGCGGGAGAACGTAGAGATACGGGTTGGTCCAGTTGCTCGTGTACTTCGCGTACGCGGAGTCGCCGGACAGGTATGCGGGGGCTTTGACATCGGCCAGCTTCGCCCAGGTCGTGCCGTCGTCATCACTCTTGTAGACGGGCATGGTCTGCCCCACCGGAGCGGTCTCGCTGTCCTCGAACGTCGCCACGATCCGGCCGCTCGGCAACTGGGCCGACTTCGGGTACAGCACGCAGGGACTCTTATTGCACGCGGCGGCATTCGTCGCCGTGTAAAGACTCTCGGGACTCGGCTGATAAGCCGACGCGGTCCCCGCGGAAGCGATGGTGAATGCCATACCGGTGCCCGCAGCCGCCGCTGCCGCGAGCACCTTCCGTATCAGTGAACGAATCAACGCGGTTCCTTTGGGCCTGAGCGGTTCCTCTGGCAGAGATTGCCGGACGAAAGGTGAGGACAGTATTGGGAAGCGGCGGCTGTGTGTCACGGGCACGTTTCCGAAAGTGTTTCGCGTGCAGGCGGTGACCGGATATTGACGAGACGACCGCCTGTACTGCTGCGTGCGTCCGTCGACCGCGGTACGCCGCGGACAGGGCCCGGGCGGTCTCACGCTCTACCACGCGCGAGGTCGTGGGACGCTGCAACCCGTGTGCGACCGCGACGGCTCTCGAGTGTGCTGCCCTCCGCGCAGAGCGGCTCCGCACACATGGCCTCCTGATCGCACCGGTCTTCCGAGTCCCTCGTTCCGTGCCCTCCGCGTGCCCGTAAGAGCGGGAAACCACGGTCGACAGAGGCGTCTCGCGGCCCTCACCGCCACCATCGAAGGAGTGTAAATGTGCAGGTCAGAGCACTGATAGGCGGTCAAGCGCCGTCGCTTCCCAAGCTGAGAGCGCGAGTTCGATTCTCGTCACCCGCTCTTTTTGAAGCCCCAGGTCAGCGGCCTGGGGCTTGTGCATTGACGGGGGTTTTCCGCCGGAGACCTGTCTGCAGATGCACGAAGATTGGGCACGTGGAGGGCACGAGCTCTCGGTGGCCATGGCAGGCTCACTGCTTCGGACCCCGAAAGGTGCCACAGACCTGCGGTTTCGCTGCATCAGCCCCATCGGCCACGCCTGTGAGCCCTCAGCTTGCCCGTCCCCTCGGAGAGACAGATTGCGTTCACGGACGCCGCCGCACTGCCGATTGCCCAACTCTTGCCCAGCAGGCAGGATTTCGACGAGCACGCCACAGCGGAAACCGACGGACCAGGCGGCACCCAGGCGATGCCCCGTGCCCTCCGGATGACGACGTGGTCCGCCACCCTCGCCTGACGCAGGCATGGTGGAAACCTCTCAGTGGACGTTAAGTCCGATCTTCCCTGGTTCGTGGTCGCTCGATCGTGGTACTGATGGCCGCGCGGGCCATGCAATGGGCATGTCCATGTTGAGATGCGGGACATGGAGAGAAAGCCGTACCCCAGCGACTTATCGGACGTCCAGTGGGCGTTGATCGAGCCGATGATCACGGCCTGGAAGCAGGCGAGGGTGGCGCGGTCAGCGACCGGTGATCCCGGGGCCTGCGATCTGCGGGAGGTCGTGAACGCGATCTTCTACCAGAACCGGACGGGCTGTCAGTGGCGCTACCTGCCCCATGACCTTCCCGCCTGGTCGGCGGTGTTCTACTACTTCACGCTGTGGCGTCAGGACGGCCTTGACCAGCGGATCCAGGAACTCCTGCGCTGCCAGGTCCGGGAGAGAGCCCGGCGATTAGAGGACCCGTCCCTCGTGATCATCGACACCCAGTCCGTGCGCGCGGCCGCGGGTGTCCCGAAGACCACGACGGGGCTGGACGCCAACAAGAAGGTCTCGGGCCGCAAGCGGGGACTGGCCGTCGACGTGCTGGGGCTGATCATCGGCGTCGTCGTGCTTGCCGCATCCGCCCACGACAACACCGCCGGCACCGCCCTGCTCGACCAGGCCGCCGAGCGGTGCGGGATGCGTCTGGAGAAGGCACTGGTGGATCAGGGCTTCAAGGACGAGGTGCTCATCCACGGTGCCCTGCTGGACATCGACGTCGAAGTCGTCCGCCGCAACCCGGCTGACCAGGGCAAAGGCTTCGTCCCGCAACCGAAGAGGTGGATCGTGGAGCAGGTCAACGGCACGCTGATGCTGCACCGCCGACTGGCCCGCGAGTACGATCACCGGCCCGACACCTCCACCTCGCGCGTCTACTGGGCCTCCATCGCGAACATGACCCGCCGCCTCACCACACCCGCTCCGTCCTGGCGCGACACCCTCGGGCTGGCCGCGTGAACGTCATCCAGCTCCTGGCCGACCTCCAGGCCCAGCACGACGAGACCGCAGCCCGGGCCGGCGAACTGCACGACCGGATACAGCACTTGACCGCCGCCCTGGCCGAGACCGAAGCGCGACTCGCGGACCTGGCCACCACCCGGAAGGTCATCGCCGAACTCGCCCCGGCTGGAGGCCAACCCGCACCACCCGAGACGAACACCGCCTACCAGGCCATCGTGAACACCTTCAACCAGCATCCCGATCAAGAGTTCCGAGACCGTCAGCTGCACGAACTCCTCGGCATGCCCACCGACGAGGCATCCGTCAACATCACCCGCAGCCGCCTCGGACGCCTCACCCGCCAAGGCTTCCTCACCCAACCCGGACGAGGCCGCTACCAGAAACGGACTTAACGTCCACTCAGGCGATGTCGCGGATGTTGTGCTCGGTCAAGTCGGATGCGTGCCGGGCAACGGCGCGGTAGTCGGCATCGTCGTGCAGGACAGCCAGTCCGTGATGGGCTGCGGTCGCGGCGATGACGAGGTCCACCGCCGAAGCGCTGCGGTGCTCCCCGGCCTGGGCCATCCGGTGCTGCACCGCACCGATCCAGCGGCCCGCGTTCTTCGGCACCGCCACATCGGGGTACAGGTCGGTGAACATGTCCGTGATCTCGTCGTACTCGCGCCCGTTCCGCGCGCTGTGAAGGAACTCGGCGCGCTGCACATAGCAGGATGCGACGGCCCCGGCGTCGATCGCGTCGTACCAAGCCGACTGCAGTTTCGGATCGCGGAGCAGCCGGACCAAGCCAGACGTGTCGAGCAGGTAGATCACCGGCTGTCCTTCTCCGCACGGTGCAGACGCTCCGCGTCCTCGACGGCACCCCATCCACGCGCACGCTCGAAGTGGCGGCTGATGCGCGCCGCACGCTCCTGCTGCTCGGCATAGAAGTGCAGGGCAAGGTTGACTGCCTCCTTCTTGGTCCTGACCTTGGACAAAGCCATGGCACGTTCCAGGGCGTCGTCGTCGATGTCGATCTGGGTCACAGACACGCGGCACCTCCTGCACGATGTTGGTGATGTATAAAAAAGAATACGCCACCAACATTCACGAGGCCACAGGCGGTGAATGTCCTGCAGTAGGGGGCTGCCGCCGCCCCTAACGTGCTCTTACTGCCGTGCAGGGTGCATTGGGGGAGGTTCATGGTGGATGCGGTCTCGGCAACGCTGTTGGCACCATTGCCCGGTGGTATCGAGGGGGAGGTCGGCCGTCATCAGGCATGGCCCGCCGCTTTCCGCAGCACTCTCACCACGGTCGCCAATTTTGACCCGGAACATAAGAGACCATCTCATTTGGCGAGTCTGCGGTAGCAGATGAGGGTGCAGGCGATGCTGGTGAAGGCCAGGAAGTGGTCGCCGTCGGCGGAGCAGGTGGGCACGACAGCGGCGCGCCCGGGTTTCGGCCGCGCCGCTGTCGAGCCGTGGTCAGCCGTCGGGGGAGCCCCCGGGTCAGTGGAGCTTGTTGACGGCGGTCTTCGTCGTGGTGCGGAAGGCGGTCAGCGGGGCGTCCTCGAGGTCGCCCATCTGGCCCCAGCGGACGAGGGTGACGGTGCGGCCGTCGCGGCCGACGGAGAACAGGTGAATGTCGGAGATGCCGATCTGCGGGTCGGCGGTGTCCAGGCTGTAGACCCAGGCGCCCTCCTCGACGGCGAGCTTGCCGTGGGAGGCGCTGACGGCCTGCAGGCCCGGGTTCTGCTGCTCCAGCAGGGGGCCGCAGCCGGCGAGGGCCCCGCGGAGGGTGTCAACCAGCTTCACGGCGTCGGCCTCGGTACGGGCGACGGTGGTGACCTGGACGCCGTTGGTGTCGAGCTCGGTGCTGAACTCGCGGTAGCGGGTGTTCTGCGCCGGGATCTTGTACGGGGCGCAGAGGACGCCGCCGTTCTCCGGGACGCCGGTGAAGACCTGGGTGGCGGTCCACGGCGTCGACGACGGCGGCATCTGGGAGGCGGCGAGGAAGGCGGGCTGGGCAGCGGCCTGCGCCGGGGCTGTGGCGAGGGCCGCGAGGCCCAGTGCGGCAGCGGCTGCGGTGGCGAGTGCGGTGCGGAGCTTGTTCATGGTGGTGGATCCCCCGTCGGGTCGTTCGTTCGGTCAGTGCTCAACCAGCGTGGGGCCGGCGCCCGCCGGCTGCAACGATCACGCGCCCACCAGCCGTCCCGGAACCATTCCACCCCCGCTGACGTGCAAGGACGTGAAGGATGGGACGCAGGGTCGAGGGGGATGGAATGCCGAAGGACGCCGCCGTCGAGGAGTTCGCGGGGCTCGTGCGCGCGCTGAAGGCGCGGGACGGGAGGAGTTACGAGGCGCTGGGCCGGCGGCTGAGCGTCAGCGCGTCCACCCTCCACCGCTACTGCTCGGGCGCGACCGTCCCGGAGGAGTTCGCCGTGGTCGACCGCCTCGCCCTGCTGTGCGGGGCGGACGAGGAGGAACGGCGGGCCCTGGAGGCGGCCTGGACGGAGGCGGACCGCGCCCGCCGCCGAGCGGCCTCGCCCGCACCCACGCCTGTGCCAGCCGTGTCGGCCGCGCCGGAATCGAACCCGGAACCGTCCGCGCCGGAGGCGCCCCGCGCCCGCCCCCGTCGTGGCGCCCCCGCTCCCCTCCTCGTCGCCGCCGCCGTCGCCCTCGTCGTGCTCGCCCTCGCCGCCGCCCTGCTCGGCCACCCCACCCGTACGGCTTCCGCCCCCGCTCCCGCTTCCACCGCTCCGGGACGGACCGCGGCCCCCCTCCCCTTCACCTGGAGCATCGGTTCCCAGCTCTGGGAGGGCGACTGCGGGCACACCTACCTCGTGGACCGGGCCCCCCGCGCGGTCGCCCCGCCGCCGGTCGCGGCCGACTCCGGGGCGTGGGCCGGGACGCACGGTGCCGTGCACGGCGCGGAGGCGCTGGTGCGGATCACGGTCCAGGGCCGGTCGCCGTCCGACGCCGTCGTCCTCCATGCCCTGCACGTGCGCGTGGTCGACCGCGCCGCGCCGCTGCCGTGGAACGCGTACCGGATGGACAACGGCTGTGGCGGCGCCGTCACCCCGCGCCACTTCGCCGTGGACCTCGACCGGCCGCGCCCGCTCGCGAGGCCCGTCGACGGCCTTGACGCCTCCGGCGCAAAGGTCCGGAAGATCCCGGCCGTCTCCTTCCCGTACAAGGTCACCTCCTCCGACCCCGAGGAGCTGCTGGTCTCCGCGCGGACGGCGGGCTGCGACTGCCGCTGGGACCTGGAGCTGGAGTGGAGCGCCGGGGGCCGCACGGGGACGGTGCGGATCACGGACGGCGGGAAGCCGTTCCGCACGAGCGGGACCAGGGGGAGGCCGGCGTACGTGCACGACTCCGCCGAAGGGCGCTGGATCACAGACTCGGACTCTGGACAGACCGGGTGACCGATGAGTAACTTCGAACGGGAAGGCCGTTGCCAAGGGCACCGACCTGGAGAACTACGCAAGCACCGACGCGCTGTCGAAGTTCCGTTCGGATCTGGCCCACATGAAGGAACAGCGCACCGTGATCCGGGGCGAGCTCGGACACGACGCGAAGGTGACCTCGCTCGACGCGGTCGCGAAGCTGCCGACCGCGACGATCGAGGACTGCGTCGACCTGTCGAAGTGGCAGACCATCGACACCCGCACTAACAAGGTCCTTCCCCTCCCGACGAACCAGCCGCGCCGCTACGTCGCGACGGCGACGGCGGAGAAGTGGCCGAACGGCTGGATGGTGACCGACTACGTACCGGACGGGGCACGCACGTGCTGAGGCGCGCGGCGGCCGCCGCGGTGCTCCTGGCGGGCGTCCTGGCGCCGGGGCTCGCGTACGCGGACGACGGCCCCGCACTCGGCACCAGCCCCGGCTGGGCTCGCTGCTTTCGGTGACGGTGTGCGCCTCGGACACCACCGCCGCTGGCGGCACCCCGGGCACCGACGCTTAAGGCTTGGGAACAGAGCGAAGTCCCTTCTGGCATGACTGGGGCACGCCGGTGACCGCCGTCGGGAAGGCCCCCGGTCCGGACAGCGGGTGTAGTGGCGGTGCGGACCCGTTGGACTGACTGGACTCCGAGCATCCCAACCTCATCGCCACCGTTCAGACTGCGCACCACCTGGGGCACGCCGACACCAGCTGCCTGACAGATACCCGGCCGCACGGGCCGGCGGACTCGCTGCCGACAGTTCCTAGGACTTGCGGAAGCTGGGGACGTACAGCTCGACGCCGTCGCGTGTGTTAGCGCGAGAATGTGCATCCGCAAGGGCGCCCACCGCCGGTCCGCAACGATTGTGTGCGGCAGCCACGACGCCCCGGGCAGCCCTCGACATGGGCAATTGGGAAGTCACCGACTTCGCCACGTCGCCCTGGCTAAGCTGACCTTGGTCGGGAGACATGGAAAACGGGGGACGGTTATGGAGTCGGTCTCTGCCGTGATGGTGGCCGCTGAAGTCGTGCTGACCGAGTTCCAGCAGAACCTCCTCGTTGCCGTCGTGGGCGCAGTCATCGGTGTGCTGGGTACCGTCACCATCGAGCGCGTGAAACTTCGCCGCGAACCGACCAAACGGCTCTCCTGGGACGCCAAGGTCCACAACGCCATGGTGTCCACGGACGAGAGGATCCGTCGGCTGCTCCGGCTGAGCTACAACGGGCACTCCATCGAGGGCTTGAGCTCAGTCGAGTTCCGGGTCGAGAACACCGGCAACCGGGTCGTCAAGGATGAGCAACTGCGTTTCAGCTTCCCGCCGGGCGCCCAGATCATCGAAGCGGTGCTCACATCGGAGCCCGAGCGCGAGATGGGTGTGGCCAGGCGACCAGAGCGCGAGCAGACCCCACGCGAAGCCGTTTTCACCATCGGCCAGTTGTAGCGGGGTCAGACCGTGGCACTACGGCTTTCCGTCTCAGCCCGAGACATCGAAGGCTGGAAGGTTGTGGCTCACAACGAGGAAGGAGACGTCGAGTTCCATGAGCGCTCGGCCGCCCGCAGGGGGGAGGACCGGGAGCATGTTCCGACCTTCTTCACACTGGCTTTCCTGTTGTTCGCCGTCCCGCCCCTGTTCACCTTGCTCGGCGACGCCGGAGAGCTGGCCGCGGTGGTGCTCGGCGCCGCTTTCCTGATCAGTATCGTCCCGCACATCGCTCCCACAGGACGCGCCCTGCGGGACTTCCTCACGAGGCCGGAGCCGTCCAACGACGTCCATATCGGGAATGTGACTTCGTCCACGTTCGCGATCGGCAGGTCCAGCGCGGCTCACAGCCGCCACTCGGCCGATGGGCCGACCCAGCCGTCCTGACGTTCCCGCACACTTGCCGCAGTGGGCATCAACTGGCCGGCCGGCGAGATCAAGGTTTGAATCCCCGTGTGCAGTCGTGATGGCAACACCCAGCCGACCTGTGAGGTGAGGGCCTGTCGACCTCGTGGCGGTCGCCACAACGGAATTTGCATGGGTCGCACCTCTGGCATCGCGACCGGGGCTTCTAGTGCATCGCCGCCGTCACCGGCCAGGCACTGCAGTAGTACGGCCCAGCAATCGACAAGTGAGCTTGGGTTGAGCGCTGTTCCATGCGGGAGTCGATCCCGTAGCAGGGGCACACAGCACCGGAAGGCGTACGCACGCGCGAAGGCACACCCGAGCTGGACGCCTCCACCAGCCCAGCCAAGCGCAGCATTCGTTCGCGCACGGGTTCTACCGACCGTCCTTCGAGCCCGTGCCCACAGTGTGCCCGTAAGAGCGGACAGCCACGGTCAACAGCGGTGTGACCGGGCCCGCGCTACACCGTCGGCACGACAGATCAATACAGGTCAGAAGCCATGCAACCGCCCAAGCGCCGGCGCTTCCCAAGCTGAGAGCGCGAGTTCGATTCTCGTCACCCGCTCCATGACTAAGGCCCAGGTCAGAGACCCGGGCCTTTTTGCTGTCCGTCGTGATCAGCGGTCGTGTGCCAGATCCGTGCCAGAAACGTTGATCGTCGGGGTCGGCTGTCTCTTCTTCTGGCACGACCGCAGCTTCCTGTGCTTGCTTCTGTGCTTCCTGGCGCGCCTGGCGGACGGTCGCGTCGAGTTCGGCAGCAACTTCCTGCTGTCGCTCGCCGTCGGAGTGCTGATAGATCAGCGCGGCCTTCTCGGAGGACTGCACCAGCACCGCCGTCCGGGGAACGCCACCGACAGGGATCTGGCAGCTCCCAGGGCTTCAGGCCCTGGAGGCACGTCGCTGGGTCCAGGAGGTCCGCCGGACAGGCCCTGGCTAGGGAGCGGAGAGGACGAGGCGGCGCGCGAAGTTGCGGTAGCCGATGCGTTCGAAGGCCGCGGCCATGGGGCGGTTGGGCAGGTCGGTGTCGGCGCGGATGAGGTCGGCGCCGGCTTCCTCGGAGAGGAGGCGGGTGATCTCGGCGAGGAGGTCGTCGACGTAACCGTGGCCACGGTGTTGAGGCAGGACGCCGAGGTAGCCGACAACGTGCGAGGTCGTGTTGCGGGAGGGCAGGGCGAAGCCGACGGGTTCGCCCCGGGGCGTTTCGGCGATGCGCCACCAGGACCGTTCTCCCTGCATGGTGTCCCGGTAGAAGGCGAGGTCGGCGCGGGCCTGGGCATCGGCTCCCATCATCTCGGCCTCGGTGCGGGAGTTGACGTCGAGGGTGCCTTCCAGCACGCGGCGGAAGAGGTCGGTGAAGACCTCGTCATCCGGCTCGGGGCGGAAGCGGAGGCGGTTGGACGGCGCGGGCATGCCGTTCTCGGATGTCCACTCGTAGCGGAGTCGTTCGAGCGGCACGATCAGGCCGGCGCGGCGGGACGCCTCCTGCCGCCAGGCGAGGTCGGCGACGGCTTCGGGGCGGTCGCGCCAGTCGGCAGGCAGAAGGACGTGGTACTCCGGTGGCTTGTCCTGCCCGCGGGCGGCGAAGGCCGTGTGCGCGGTGGTGAGGAGTTTCGCGGCCAGCGCCGCGCGGGTCTCCTCGGATCCGGCGGATTCCCGCACGTGGAGCGTGTTGAGGACGCTGGGCCGGGTGTCGTGAGGAGCGCCCCACCACAGGGCGAGGGCGTGTGGCTCACCGCCGTCCTCGGCGACCCAGGTCCATTCGGGCCGGTACTCGCCCTTGGCGAGCCCATTTCGGAACGTGTCGGCGTCGGCCCAGGCGCCGACGCTGCCGGGCAGGAGCAGGGGAAGGACGCGGTCGAGATCGGATGCGGTCAGGGAACGGAAGAGCACGGTGCCTCCGGACGGAGTGGAGGGGCAGGGAGGGCGGAGACGGAAGGGTCTTGGGACCGTCAGGGCGCGGACGGGTTCTTCCGGAGTGGTCTCGCCCACCGGTAGGAGCCGGGACGGCGCCGTTCGGCGCGCAGGGACGCCAAGGTGTAGCGGTTGATCCACTCGTTGATCCGGGCAGCCGGACGTCCGGTGAGGACGGGGCCGTGCGGGCTGTCGTCGGCGCGGGTGGGCTGGAAGACCCCGTCGTGACGACCGAGGCTGACCGCCTGCCCGAGGTATCTGAATCGGAACGGCCTCGGCTCCCGCCCGCGTGTGATCGCTTCTATGGCCTCGGCGGTGTGCGCGCCGCTCGGCATGGCCGTGGCGCAGGCCATACGGAGTCGGCCTGGTCCCCGCACGGTCACCGCCGCCGCGTCACCGACCACGAACACGTCCGGGTGGGACACCGAGCGCATGGCGTGGTCGACCAGGGCGCGCCCCTCGGTGTCGACCGCCAGCCCGGAAGCGACGGCCAGGGCGGGCACCGTGAAGGAAGCGGCCCACACCACCAGGTCGGCGGGGATGTCACCACGGTCGGTGTCCAGGTGATCGTCGTGGACGGTGGTGACGCGGGTGTGGGTGTGGACCTTGACGCCCATCCGCTCGAGTGCGGCGGCGATGTGCCGCCGGGCCCTGGCCGACAGACCGGCGCCTGGATGCCGTCCGGTCACCAGGCGCACCTGCCACCGCGGTGCGGCCTCGGCCAGTTCGGTGGCGGTTCGATCCCGGTGAGGCCACCGCCGACGACGGCAACCGTGCCGCTGCGCCCGGAGAGCCGGGCGTGCAGGGCCGTGGCGTCCTCCACCGTCAGCGCGTGCTCGGCGGCACCGGGCACCGGCGGCGGTGTCGGTGGTGCTGCCGAGCGCGTAGACGAGGGTGCGGAAGCCGAGATGGGTGCCATCGTCCAGGCGGATGGTGCGGGCGGTCACATCGATCGCGAGGGCGCGTGCGGTGACGGTGGTGATGTCGCGTCCGGCCACGAGTTCGCCGAGCGGTAACGCGCGTAACGGGCGTCCTGCGGCCGCCTCGTGCAGTCGTATGCGTTCGACGAAGGTTCCGGTGGCGTCGACGAGGGTGATGTGGTGGCTGCGGCTGAGCCGTAGGGCCGCGGTCAGGCCGGCGTAACCGCCGCCGAGGACGACGACGGGGGTGACATCGGCGGCATCGCGCGGGCCAAGGTTCTGCGGGCGGGCGGATGTACGGGCGGACAGGGCCGTCATGGCAGGCTGCTCCACTGGTGAGGCGGGGTGTGCCGGCGGGCGGTCATACCCAGATACGGTCGAGGAAGCGGGCGGCGAGCGGGGCGATCTCGGGCAGGTGGTCCTCCAGAGCGAAGTGACCGGTCCGGAAGAGGTGCAGTTCCGCTTCCGGTACGTCGTTCAGGTAGGCGCGGGCGCCGGACTCGGTGAAGAAGGGGTCACCGGTGCCCCAGGCGATCAGCGTCGGCGGGCGGTGCTCGCGCAGCCACGCCTGCCAGGCGGGATATGCGGCGAGGTTGCTCTTGTAGTCGTAGGCGAGGGCGAGTTGCGCGTGTTTGCGGCCGGGCTGGTCGAGGAAGTGCTGGTCCAGTAGCCAGCCCTCGGGCGCGATGAGCGTCGGATCGGCGGTGCCGCCCTCGTACTGGGCGCGCGTGGCGGCCAGGGTGAACAGGTTGAGGATCGTGGACTCGGCACCGGGGGTCTCCGGGGTGAGCGCGATGAAATCGCGGGCCGTGTCCGACAGCCCCTCCAGGTAGGCGTTGCCGTTCTGTACGAGCAGCCCGGCCACGCGCTCGGGGTGACGGAGCGCCAGGCGGAAGCCGACCGGGGCGCCGAAGTCGAACAGGTACATCGCGTACCGGCTCAGCCCGAGCCGCTCGGTGAAGCCCTCGACGACGTTCGCCAGTCGCTCGAAGGAATAGGTGAAGTCCTCCGGGGTGCGGGTGTGTCCGAAGCCGGGGTAGTCGGGGGCGATCAGCCGGTAGTGCCGGCCCAGGCTGTCCATGAGACGTCGGAACTGGTGCGAGGCGGAGGGGAAGCCGTGCAGGAGCAGGAGCACCGGGGCGTCGGAACGCTCCGGAAGCGACTCCCGGTAGAAGACCTCCACACCGTCCACCTCGACGTACCGGTGGACCGTGCGGGCGGGGACCGAGATACAGGACGTTTCTGCGAGCACCGTCATTTTCACATGCCCTTCTTGCGGGATGATGCATTAGATCTAACCCTCGTCAATCTAATGCGTCAACCCGCCCATGTACCATTAGGCATATGAGTGACAGCGAGCCGCTGACCGGAGAACCCCTGGCCCTCGACCTCGTCAACACCCGCCCTGCGGGCAACGACGGCCGAACCGACCTGCTCGACACCCCACAGCGGCTCGCCGCCTGGCTGGCGCTGGAGGACGACCGCCTGCGCGTTGAGGCAGGCGACTCGGTGCCGGCAGAGAGCGACCTCGCCCCCGTCCACGCCGTACGCGCCCACACCGAAGCGGTCCTGCACGCCCTGCTGCGTGGCGCGGCGCCGCCGGAAGCCGGCCTGCGCGCCCTCACCGATGCCCAGTGCGCCGCTCCCGCCGTACGCGAACTCGCCTGGGACGGCTCAGCCGTCACCGCCACAGTCCGCCGCCCGGGCCCACTGGGCGTCCGTCTCGCCGCCCGCCTGGCCGAGGCCGCCGCCGACCTGCTCGCCGACCCGGCGATCACCAGGCTCAAGCGCTGCGAGGCCGACGACTGCGTGATGCTCTTCCTCCCCGCACACCCCCGCCGCCGATGGTGCTCGGCCGACCGCTGCGGTAACCGCGTGCGGGTCGCCCGCTACTACCAGCGCCACAAGCAGGTCACCGACCGGAAGCGGTGACCACAGGCACCTGCGCACGGGAGGCGGTGATCAGCGCACGTCGCCGGTCTGTGGGCCCCCTTCTCGGCGAAAGAGGGCTGCACTCGGTGTGCAGGTGCAAGCATGCGTACCGCCGACCGCAAGAACGAGGCACCGCAACACTGCATGGGCCGTGCGGCTCCCCGGAAGCCCGTGCCTTCGTGGGCCGTGCCCATGGTGTGCCCGTAAGAGCGGACAACCACGGTCCACGGCGGTGTGACCCGACCGCGCCACCCCCGCACAGAGCATGCGTCTACGCAGGTCATCGCCATAGAGCCCGCACAAGCGCCGTCGCTTCAGGCTGATGGCTCGACGCTCGATGGGTAACGATGAGGCATCACCGCCGCAGCCTCGCCTGAGGACTGTGCGGCGCGCACCACTGTGTCGTGGAGGGTCGCCCCAGTGCTGATGGGCCGGGTGTGTCCGGTATGGCGGAGGTCGTAGAACCCGAAGCCCTCGTGCATGCTGGCGGGTTCCAAGCCGGCCGCAAATGATCGCAGCTTCCCAAGCTCGGTCTGCGGACGGTGCTGACGCAGACGATGCCCCCCGATACGGTCCCGAACCATGGTGAATGACAACGGTGTGCCGGAGAAGGTGGCGTGGATCCTGGTTCGGGACGACCGAGTGTTGGTGACGCGTAGTCACGGCAGAGATCGCTTCTACCTCCCAGGCGGTCATCGTGAGCCGGGCGAGTCCGACGGCGAGACCCTGGTGCGGGAGATCGACGAGGAACTCCAGGCGGCGATCAACCCCGGTTCCATGGTGCACTTCGGCACTTTCGAGATCGGCGAGGGCCATCCGGATCACGGCCCCTTCCGGATGATCTGTTACACCGCCGATCACCGCGGTGAGCTGACCCCGTCGAGGGAGATCGCCGAGAAGGCGTGGTTCCGCTACGCCGATCGGGACCGAGTCTCGGCCGTCGACGAGATGGCTTTCGACGCGCTTCACGAGGCCGGGCGGCTTTCCTGATCCCGTGACCGCTGTACAGCAGTGGAGTACAGCAACCACCACGACCGCAGCCGAGCGTCAACAACTGACGATGGCCGACTGACCAGCCGACCAGACCGCAATGACCTCCCAGCCGAGAGTTCGGGACGAAGAGGTCGTGCCAGACCCATGCCAGATCGTGCCGAGAACCACGGGGATCCAGCTGGCCTCGCACCAGGCGCTGACACCGCTCAGCCGTAGGTCAGCCTCGGAGCAAGCCCCATATGCCCTGAGCGTCCCAAGCTGAGAGCGCGAGTTCGATTCTCGTCACCCCCTCCATAACAAAGGCCCAGTTCAGCGACCCGGCCTTTTGCTGTCGTCGTCAGTTACTCGCCGCGTGCCAGATTCGTGCCAGAACGCTGATCGGCGGGTTCGTCGGGTGGGTCGTCCGGCACGGCAGCAGCTTCCTGGCGTGCCTTGCGTACGGTCGCGTCGAGCCCGGCAGCAACTTCCTGCCGTCGATCGTCGTCGGAGTGTTGATAGATCAAAGCCGGACCCGGTGTGCACGCCGGGCGCCGCGACCCGGCTGACCGCCGCCGAGCAGCACAAGGCGGGCGCCACGTACATCGCCGCGGCGGCCCGGCTCTTCCTCGCCGGGGACGATCGGGTGCGTCCCCTGCTCGACGGTTCCGGCAAGCGAGCCCCGTCCGCGGACCCGGCCCGGGTGCTGACCCACGCGGTCGGCGGCCGCCGCAGCGGTGGTTTCCTGCCGGACGGCGGGGCGAAGGTGACCGGCGCCCGGCTGTGTTCTGCGATCGACCCCGACCCGGCCGTGGCCTGTCTGGACCCGGAAACCCTCGGATCGTCACTGCACTTCGCGTCGTGGGAGACGGAACAGGAGACCGGCCGCAGCGCGGTGGACCTGAAGTGGTCCGCGCCGGGCACGACCGCGCGTATCTCCGGCCAAGCCGCTCTCCCTCCGCGACTCCCAGAAGCTCGCGCTCCGGGTCTTCGTACCGCCGAACACGACCGGCACGAAGTTCGACGTAACGAGTGCCCCCCCGTCCATCGCGCTCGGGTTCACGGAGACGGCGGACAACCCTTTCGCGCTCGCGGACTTCGCCGACCGGACCGGGGCCAAGATGTACACCGACTGGGTGACGGAAACCGGACGTCCACCTTCAAGGAGGCCATCGACCCGAAGAGCACCGTGCAGATCCACTTCAACCTCGAAGGCATGGACGACGCGGCGGGGCTCGCCCGTTCCATGGACGGTGTGGACACCCCGGGCATCGGCGACAACACCGCATGGGACTGTCGCAGATCAAGAACGCCCCGGCCTCCGTGCAGGCCCGGGGCCTGGTACGACGAATATCGGGACGTCGTCTCCAGTCCCTTCGGAGGGTGAACGCTGTGCAACCGCAAGTCGTGGGCCGGGAGGGGAAGCTTCCTCTCCACTTCAAGCGGCCCTTCCAGCTCTGGTCCTACCAGGCGTCCCATCGCCGTCTCGTGCTGCGGGGACGCTCGGGAGGCGCACTGGACAGGACGGTGGAAATCGAGTTCCTCGACGTCCTGGGCATGAAGCTGAAGTCCCAGTACCCCGAGCTCCTGATCTCCCCCGCCCCGGACACGGCCACCACCGGCATCGACGAGTTCGTGGACATCCCGGACAGACACCGGTCCAGATACACCACGCTGCTCGTCTCGGACGGCTCGGATGACGGTTTCGTGGTCTGCGGCTCGCTCCGCGTCCACGAGAACTGACGCACCCGAACCCGCACCACACCGACCGCTCCCCGCGGTGAAATGCAGTGAGGCGGGAGAGAGTCATGGGCACCAGAAGCGATCGAGGTCTCTTGTCGGATGCGTCGCGGCGGAGGAGCAGTTGGCCCGCGCCCAGGCCGTGTTTCGCCAGAACGCGCAGGCATGTCGTCAGACGCCGACACTTCACCGACCAGTACCAACCCGAGAAGTTCCGCTGCCCCTGGTTCGCTGGAAAGGACCGCGTGGGCACCCCGGACTCGAACCGCAAGGGCCACATCGCGGACAACAGTCCATCACGCCGGGCACCGTCTGGCCCGCCGCAGCCAGCAGTCCGCTGCATCAATCCCGGCTCGGCCCCCATGACCAAGCGCCGACGTGGTACAGCGACTGCAGGAAAGGGCTCGCCCTCTCTGTGGCTCCGTGCCCATAGCGTGCCCGTAAGGGCGGTCAACCACGGTCAACAGGGGTGCGCTCCGACCGGAACAGCCACTTCACCACAGGGCATTTACGCAGGTCGGAGCCACAGGGACCAGTCAAGCGCGGTGGCTTCCCAAGCTGAGAGCGCGAGTTCGATTCTCGTCACCCGCTCTTCTTCAAGCCCCAGGTCAGCGACCCGGGACTTGTTTCATAGGGGTGTCGTTGCTGCGGTTTGCGAGTACTCCCGCACCCCGAGATTGGGCCCCGCGCAACGGTCGTCGCGCCCAGAGGTAGAGATGCCCGGAAGCGCTGGCCAGCTTCGAGCAGCATCCCTCCGGACGGGGACTACCTCGTCATCACACCACGTGGCGTGCCCTGTCGGCCTACCTTGTTCGCGACAGCGTGCAGACCGACCAAGGAGTACGGCCGGGACGGAAGGTGATCCCTAGTTAGTGCCGCCGAGCGCCATCCCGTCCTGGCCCAGGATGAGGACCTGGGGGCTCTCCTGCGACCTGTCATTCCTCGGCATCTCCATGCCGCCATTCTCTCGCACGCACGCTTTCCCACACGGTGTGCCCCTGGACGAGGGTGATCCACCCTCGTCCAGGGGCACGGTCCGGCAGCGGAGGCTCAGTGCGCGGCGCGGCGGGCCAGCGCCCCGCGCGAGCGGGTCACCAGCGCGGCCAGCAGGGCGGCGCCGAGGGGCACGGCCACCAGGAGGGCGGCGAGTGTCTCCCAGGGGACGACGATCGGCACGTACGGCGGGGCGTCACCGGCGCCGCCCCAGCCATTGTCGAGAGCCTCCTGGTAGAAGCGCATCTGCTCGCGCTCCTCGGTGAGCCGCAGCCCGACCGCGGGCAGGACACCGGCAGCCGAGCCGAGGACCACACCCATCGCGGCGACCACACCGCACTGGAAGCCGCTGAGCGTGCGGCGCACCCGGGGCGGGGCGCCGACCGCTGCGAGCGTCTTGAGATCGGCCTCCGCGTCGGCCTGGGCGAGACCGGTGGCGATGCCGGCCGCACCGATGGTGACCAGGCCGGCGAAGACGGTCAGCGCGAGCAGGACGAGCCCGTTCTCGTCGACCCAGCCCTGCTCCACGGTCAGCTCGACGTCGCTGCCGAGCTTGGCGATCTCGGCGTCGAGCTTCTGCCGCTCCTCGGTGCTGGGTATCCGGTCGGTGCTGAAGTAGGCGCCGAGGGGGACGGTGGTCAGCCCGGCGGCCTTGGCGGCGGCGGGGCTGAGCACGCTCTGCAGTCCGTAGGAGTCGGGCGAGCCGGCCACCTGGTATGCGGGGAAGGACTTCAGCTCGCCCGGGACCGGCTTGTTCTGCTCGGCGGCGCGGTCGGCGGCCTTCAGGTCGGTGATCAGCTTGATGCCGACGGTGCCGTTCCTGTCGACCTGGGGCTTGTGGAAGCTGAGGAGCTTTCCGTCGGCGAGGGCCTTGGCCGCGCCCGGGTCGTCGATGCCGAGGACCTTCAGGAGCGGGGCGTCGGCGATGAGGAGACCGCCCTCGACGTAGATGCCGTTGCCGTCGCTCGAGAGGCAGCGCCAGTCCTTGGCGAGCGCGCGCCGCTGCTCCTTGGTGTACTTCTCCGACGGGTCGGAGCCGTCGGGGGTGCTGACCCACAGCGGGCACTCGTTGGCCGGCGGGGTGACGACCTCGAAGCGGCCACAGCCCTCGCCCTCGCCATACGGGGCGCAGCCGGGCTTGCCGACGGCGATCCGCAACACGTCGGCGCGGACGTCGACGGGCAGCGACCGCTGCACGGCGTCGCGGACCTCGGGGACGTCCCGGCCGCCCTCCTCGGTGACGAGCGCGGCGACGGCCCCGTGCGGCAGGCTGGCCCGGTATTCGGCCAGACTCTGGGCGTCGTGGCTCGCGGCGTATGTCGAGACGGCGACGGTGCCCGCGACGGCGGCCAGGACGGCGGCGACAGCGGGTGCCGTACGGCCCCGGTTGCGGACGGCGTCCCGCAGGGCGAGGCGCGGCGAGAGCGGCAGCCAGCGGCCGGCCCGGCCGAACAGGCCGACCAGGGCGGGCGTCATGGCGACCACACCCAGCTCGGCGATGGCCGAGCCACCCGCGACCAGGACGAACTGGTCGGAGACGACCGAGCCGTACAGGGCGATGGCCGCGCCGAGCAGGAAGGCGCCGAGGCCGATCAGCGGCAGCACGCGGTTGCTGCGGCGCACGCCGCGACGGCCGGTGAGGGAGGCCAGGACGGTCTGCCGGGAGGCGGTGACGGCCGGGACGATCGCGGAGAGCAGGCCGGTGAGGACGGCGAGCGCGGCGATGGCGAGCAGTTCCAGCGGCTTGACGGTGAAGCCGCCGAACCGCTGCCCCATGTAGTCCTCGAGGAGCGGCCGGAGGGCGAAGGTCAGGATCAGGGCGAGGACCGTGCCGACCAGGGCCGCCGCGACGCCGATGACGAGGCCGCCGCTCAGCATGATGGCCCGGATGTGGCTGCGGGCACCGCCGTTGGCGCCGACGAGGCCCAGCTGGCGGCGGGAACGACGGGCACCGACGGCGAAGGCGGGACCGGCGAGCAGGCAGATCTCCAGCATCGCCAGACCGACGACCGTGCCCACGGCGGCGAGATCGGCGGCGTCGGCGGCCCCGCTGCTCTCGTAGTTGGCCCAGCCTTCCTTCTGGTAGAGCGGCACCTCGGAGTCGGCGGGCGGGTCGAGGGCCACGGCGCGCGAGGTGACCAGGACACCCTTGACGTTGATCGCCTGGACCGTGTTCCACGTGAAACCACCGGACTTCTTCACCAGGTAGGTGGTGGAGACGTCGGGCTTCGGCAGTCCGGCCTTCTCGACCGCCTTGGCGTACGGCGCGAGGAAGGCCCCCGGCAGGGCGTTGACCTGCTGTGCCGTGAGGTCGCTGGGCAGCTCGTACGAGCCGCTGATCACATAGGTGCGGTCGAAGCCGCGGGCGGTGAGGGTGGAGCCGACGGACAGCCCGCTGCTCTCCAGGAACCGGGTGGTCGCGGCGATCTCGTCGTTCTGCTCGGGGAAGCGGCCCTCCTGCAGCCGCATGATGCCCCGGGCGACGGGATCGGCGGCGGCCAGCTCACGGACCTCTGCCTGGAGCAGACCGTGCCTGGTGGTCAGCTTGGCGCTGCCCCTGCTGTCGGTCAGCACCGTCGAACCGGCCGGAATGGTCTTGGTGACATCGGTCGGGCCGTCGGGCCAGGACTTGCCCGGCGAGTCGTAGTCCCCGGCCGGGGTGTGCTGCTCGCCGTCGGGGTCCTGCAGGATGGCCACGCCGGCCGCCCCGGCGTCGGAGAAGCGAGCGTCGGCGGCACCCAGGGTGCGCTCCATCCGCTGCGCGGGGGTGAGTTCGGCACTGCGCACGGTCAGGTCCAGGGCGCTCACGCCCAGGATCGGCAGCGCGATCATGGCGAGGACGAGGAAGCTGCGGCCCTTGGAGCGCCAGGCGTCACGGCGGGCGATGCGGACCGCGACCCGCCAGGAGTGGAACCAGGTCGTCACCGCTGGGCCGCCCGGCCGGTCAGGAGCGACTCGGCGTCGCTGCGTACGGTCTGGTCGACGACGGCGCCGTCCCGCAGGAAGACGACCCGGTCGGCCCCGGCGGCGAACCGCGGCTCGTGGGTGACCATGACGCCGGCGGCTCCGGCGTCGCAGCGGGAGCGCAGCAGGGCCAGCACGGACTCGCCGGTCTCGGAGTCGAGGGCGCCGGTGGGCTCGTCGGCGAGGACGAGCCGGCGGTCGCCGACGAGGGCGCGGGCGATGGCCACGCGCTGCTGCTGGCCGCCGGACATCTCGTCGGGGAACCGGTCGGCGAGATGGCCGAGGTCCATCTCGGCGAGGGCGGCGAGGGCCTCGGTGCGGGCCTTGCGGGCCGATATTCCGTCAAGTTCGCGGGGCAGGGCCACGTTCTCGGCGGCGGTGAGGGCCGGGATGAGGTTGTAGTCCTGGAAGACGTAGCCGATGCTGCGGCGGCGCAGGGCGGCGAGCCCTTTGATGCCGAGGGCGGCGACGTCGGTGCCCTCGACGAAGACCTGCCCGGAGGTGGGGGTGTCGAGGCCGCCGGCAATGGTGAGCAGGGTGGACTTGCCGGAGCCCGACGGGCCCATGACGGCGACGAGTTCACCGGGGTGGACGTCGAGGTCGATGCCGCGCAGGGCGTGCACCTCGGTGGCGCCGGAGCCGTGGACGCGGGTCAGGTTCTGCAGACGCAGCACGGGCTGCTGCTGTGTGGACATGGTTCCCCCTCGGGCGTACGCCGGCGAACGGCCGGACGTCGGTGCGACGGACGGTCGTTAGCGGCGCCGTGCGTACGGTATGGGTCTGGTCGGGTGGTTGGGAGTCTTCAGGTGCTACGGGTGGGTCGGGTGGAGCCGGTGGACTCGGTCGGCCCTGTGGATCCGGTCGTTCGGGTGCTCAAGGCCGGTCGTGAAGGGCGGACATCACGGGCGGTGGCGTGCGGCCCCCTCTGCCCCGGCCCCTGCCCGCGCCCCCATCCCCGCCGCTCCCGCTGCCGCCCCCGGCGAGGCCGGCTCCGGCCCCGCCACCGGGGCGGTCGACGAGAGACGGATCAGCCGGGACTCGCAGTGGTCGAGCCAGCGCGCCTCGGCCTCGGTCTGGAAGATCAGCTGCTCCAGGACGAGGAGCCAGGCGATGTCGTCCCGTTCCCGGACCCCGTTCTTCTCCACGGCGGTGAGGGCCTGCGCCTTCAGCCGGGTGTAGTCCTGCATGGCCTTCACGGTGTGCCGGCGCTGGGACTGGATGACGTCACGAATGTCGACCCCGGGCGCCCCGACGGCCATGGCCAGCTTGATGGCCAGCTCGTCACGGGCCGGGCTGGTGCGGTCGACGGGGTTCTCGAACCAGCTGCGAAGTTCGACGCGACCGCTGTCGGTGATCGCGTAGAGCGGGTGGCCGGCCTTGTCCTCGCCGTCCTGCACGACCATGCCGTCGCGTTCAAGCCGGCTGAGCGTCGTGTAGACCTGACCCACGTTGAGCGGCCAGGTGGAGCCGGTGCGGGACTCGAACTCCGTACGGAGCTGTGAGCCGTAGCGCGGGCCGTGTTCGAGGAGGGCGAGAAGCCCGTGGCGGATGGACATACCGAGTATGTATACCGAGTAAGTCCGCGTGGACAAGCGTCCTGAGGCGGACGCCGGAGGTCCGACTCAAGGGGGACCCGGGCCGTCGCGAGCCGCTCAGCGGCGGCGCATCCGCACCCCGAGGAAGCCGATGCCGAGGCCCACCAGAGCCAGCCCCACGCCCAGTGTGAACACGGGAATCCGCCGGTCGGAGAGGTCGAGGGGGGCCTCGGTGCCGGTCCGGTGAGCGGCCACCGACAGCTCCTCAGGCGAGCTCTCGGCGGCCGGGGCGTCCGCCTTGGGTACCGCCTCGCCCCCTCGTCCGACTCCTCGGCGGGCTCCTCCTCTGTTGCCGTTTTAGTACGAGCGGGCTTCACCGGGCTCGTGGAGGACGGCGAGCCGGAGGGGTCGGCCGGTCGGCCGGGCCGCTCCCGGCCCTCCCCCGCCGGCGCCCCCCGAGGGAGGCGGAGTCGCTGGGCGCGGGCGCGTCGGGCGGCCCCGACGGCTCAGGGGCCGCCGGACGGGCGGGTCCGGCGGGTCCGGAGAAAGGCGACGCCGACGGGGCGGACGGACGATCGGGCGGGGTGGGTGCGGCGTTCGAGGCCGCGGAACCGTTCGGAGCGGGAGCGTGAGCGGGCGGTGCGGGGGAGACCGTCGCCGTGGCCGGGCGCGAGGGGGCCGGCGGGCGCGGGACGGACGGGATGGTGGGTGGAGGACTGCCCGGCGCGCAGCGCAGCGTCGCGTCCTGCCGAACGCAGGCCCCGTCGATCGATCAAGCGGTCGGGCAGCGAACCTCCCAGCGCCGGTCCGGTGGTCGGCACCGCGGCCGACCGGCGTGCCACTTCGCTCCAACCCGCGACAGGATCGAACAGGCGCCCATGCGCCGACGTCGTGGGACGTCGTGGACGTACGTACGGTCGCCCGGACCAGGGACCGCGCCGGCCCGGTTACCCGCGTCCGATGAGCGCCCTCGCGGTGGGCAGCGTGGCGGTGGCGGGGGGGGGCCCCCCCCGGGGGGGGGGGGGGGGGGGGGCCCCGGGGGGGGGGGGGGGGGGGGGGGGGGGGGCCCCCCCCCCCCCCCCCCCCCGGGGCGGTCCGGGGTCGAAGGGGCAGCGCCCCTGGGATGGGACGGGCAGGGGCGGCGGGGGCGGAACTCCCCGTTCGAGTGTCGAAGTTATCCAC